>CAYHCE010000017.1:0-75355 GCA_964355015.1 uncultured bacterium
GGCCGATGGCGTTGCTGGAAGGAACGACGGCACCGGAGATGATGTTGTTGCCGTACAGGAAGGATCCTGCGACGGGCTCGCGGATGCCGTCGATGTCGACGGGAGGGGCCGCGATGAAGGCGATGATGAAGCAGATGGTGGCTGCCAGGAGGCAGGGAATCATCAGCACACCGAACCAACCGACATAGATGCGGTTGTCGGTGGAGGTGACCCACTGACAGAAGCTTTCCCAGGAGCCAGCACGTCCGCTGCGAACAGCCGTGGTCATTGGTGGTAAGAGGACGGGATGGAATCGATCCCTGCTGAGCGGTGGAGATTCACCGACCGACACGTATCGATCGAATCAGGCTAGGGAAGCCGAGCGGGGCGATCGGCCGCGGAGGCGAATCGTTACCGGCCGTTTCATCCCTTCATGAAGTGCTTGCTGAAATCTTAATGAAACAGTTTGAAGCACGCTCAGCAGGGGGACGAAAGGGTCACCCCGCCGGGGGGCTGGCGGCCCTGCAGCCACTGCTTTCCCTGGGTGATGAATCCGGCCCAGTCCAGTTTCTCCGCCGCCGCCGCCCTCGCCACCAGCAGGGGTGCCTGGCGGCGGACCTCAGCCAGGTCTGCGGCGGGAACACCGCTCGAGAGCGCCAGCACATCCGCCATCGCCTGACCCACCACCCGGGTCAGGTAGGCGGCGCTGAGGGCCTGCAGGGAGCCACCGATCAGCCAGGTACTCCCCTCCAGTCGCATCAGGGCCAGCAGGGACTGGCTGGTCCATTCGGTCACCCCCAGGGCCAGGGCCGCCCGGGCCAGCTCCGTGGCCGCTTCCCGCAGCGGCTCCAGCCCCCAGGGGCAATCCCACAGTCGTGCCATCTCCTGCAGCATCAGTCCGTTCGCCACGGCGAGCACCAGCAGATCCAGGCTGGGCAGGGGAGCGGCGAACACACCGGCCGCCACCAGCCACTGGGTGCGCTGCAGCAGCCCTCGCAACCGCTGGCGGCGCAACCCCTCCAGAATCCCCTGCCAGTCGGCGTGGAGGCTCTCCAGGCAGCGCAGCTCAGTCTGGAGCAGTTGCTGGCGGCCAGCGGAGCGCAGTGTCCGGCCGACGGGGTCGAGGGCCTCTCCCAGATCCTCCGGCCTGCCGCTCCAGACGATCAGGCGATCAGCCAGGGCCACCGGCAGCTGCGCGCGCAGTTCCTTCTCGAGGATCTCCCCTGGGCTGGCCGGGTCGAACCGCACCAGCAACCCCACGGGCTGCTGCTGCGGCAGGGTCTCCAACCAGCGGAGGTCGGCGGCGCGCAGGGGTGTCTCCAGCCAGACCAGCAGAAGGTCGCACTGCTCGAACAGACGGGGCCAGCGCCAATCGGTGCTGTGGGCCGGCAGCGGGTGGCCCCAGTGGAGGGCCAGCGGCAGCGGAGCCCGCAGGGCCGCCACAAGATCGGGCTGCAGGCTCGGGTCGGGCAGGGTCACGCCGGCCAGCCCCACCTGCAGCTCGCGGCGCTGCTGCCGTTGGCGCAACTGATCCAGCCGCAACCGGCGTTCCAGCTGGGCCTGCGTGGTTGGGGCCGGTGGGGTCGGGGCCGTCGCCGCGCTCCCTTCCAGACGCTCGAACTGATCCAGCAGCCCTTCGCAGCGTTCGATCCAGCCCGTCCAGGTGGCGGGCAGGCGGGGGGTGATCGTTCGCCTGCCACGACCCAGCCACCACCAGCCGCCGGCGGCCGCCGCCACGGTCAGGGCACCGGACCAGGGACCGTGCAGGCTGTCGGCCAGGACCCAGCCTCCCCCCAGCACAACGGCTGCGGGAATCCAGGGCAGGCGGGCCCGCAGCTTCGGCAGCAGCGATGGGGCGGAGGGGTCGGCGGGGGAGGTCAAGGGCTGGGGGCTGCCGAAGCACTGCCTCTCTAGCTCAGACGCTCCCTCCTGCCCAGACTGGTGGAAGCGAGCGTCAGGAGCGTTCCAGGGACATCGCCCACGACCCTCCCCCTCCCTGTTTCCTTGCCGAAGGCCCGGCCCACCCCACGGCATGGACGCGACGTGCGTGCTCAACTGCCACCACAGCGCCAGCCGTGGCGTTCCGGGGCCGCAGGTGGTGATCGAGATGCACAAGCTGGGGGACCTGGCCCATCTCTCCTTCACCCCACGCCAGCGTCGGGAGGTGGAACGGCTTCTGCTCGCCCAGCAGCGGCAGGGCGACTGGCACGGGCAGTTGCCCGTGCTGCTGCTGAACCGCTGCTGGCTGCGGCTGGAGATCGTGGCGTTGGAGAGGCTGGCGGTGCGACTGCCGCCCGACAGCACGGCGTCGGCCCCCGAGCTGGAACGATTCCGGCAGTGGCGCGAGGCCGGTCTCAGCCCCACGCTGGCGGAGGCGCGCTGCTGGGAGGAGTTCGGGCAACAGGCCTGCCGGGCGGCCCAGCGCCGTCACTGGGAGGCCCAGGACCGAGGTCAGCATGGCTGGACCCTCGAGGCCTACCTGCACTTTCTGCACTGCTTCCGAGAGCGTTTCACCCCATCCGGCCCCCGGCCGCTGCCGCTGTTCGTGCTCGGCCGTGGCGGCAGCGGCGAGCGCCATCGCCTGTACTGGCTGGTCGCCTCCGCAGCGGCTGATGCGGCACACTTGCCCCCTGATTGAAGGGCTCCGGCCATGGCCGACGAGAACAGCGCAGCAGCTCCCGAGACCTCCCAGGAAAGCGAGGCTCGTGGTGGGCGGACCGGTGGGGCCGGGCGCAGCGATGGGGGCGGGCGCGGTGAGGCCGGCCGCAGCGGTGCCGGCCGCGACCGTGAGGCGGGTGGGTTCCGCATCCGTCTGAGCGACAACGAACTGCGAGCGGCCCGCGCCGTGCAGGACGCCTTCCAGCTGCGCTCCACGGTGGCTGCCCTGGGGTTTTCGATCCGCACCGTCGCCCAGCTGCTGGAGCAGGGGCAGCTCGACCAGCTGGTGGCGCAGCAGCGGACACAGGCCGGGGCCCGTCCCGACGTTCCTCGGGAGGGCGGCCGCGGCCACCGCGGCGAAGGGCGGCCCGAAGGTCGCGGGGAGGGCCGGGGGGAGCCCCGCGGCGACCGGCGTCCAAGCCGCCCGGATCCCTTCGCCCGCCCGAGCCGGCCTCAGGCCCCTGCAGGGGAGACAACTGAAAGCGCCGCCGCCGCCGCCGAGCTGCCGGAGGCGTCCCTGCCGGAAGTGGTGATCTCCGAGTTCGAGACGACCCAGGCCCCCGCCGCTCCGGAGGTCGCGGTGGCGGTCGAGGAGAACGCCGAGCTTCAGCCGTGAGTGCACGGCCCCGGGTCCTCTCCGGTGTTCAGCCCACCGGCTCCCTCCACCTCGGCAACTGGCTCGGGGCCATCCGCAACTGGGTGGCCCTGCAGGACAGCCACGACACCTTCTTCTGCGTGGTGGACCTGCACGCCATCACCGTGCCTCACGACCCGGCGCTGCTGGCGGAGAGCACCCGCCGCACCGCGGCCCTCTATCTGGCCAGCGGCATCGATCCCGAGCGCTCCAGCGTGTTCGTGCAGAGCCAGGTGAGCGCCCACACCGAACTCACCTGGCTGCTGAACTGCGTCACACCGCTGAACTGGCTGGAGCGGATGATCCAGTTCAAGGAGAAGGCCCGCAAGCAGGGCGAGAACGTCTCGGTGGGTCTGCTCGACTATCCCGTGCTGATGGCGGCGGACATCCTTCTGTATGACGCCGATCTGGTGCCGGTGGGGGAGGACCAGAAGCAGCACCTGGAGCTGGCCCGCGACATCGCCCAGCAGCGGATCAACGCCCGGTTCGCTCCGGAGGACCGCCCCCTGCTGAAGGTGCCCGAACCCCTGATTCTCGGCGAGGGAGCCAGGGTGATGAGCCTGATCGACGGGCGCAGCAAGATGAGCAAGAGCGAGCCGAACGAGTCTTCCCGCGTCAACCTGCTCGACCCGCCCGAGCTGATCACCAGGAAGATCAGGCGGGCCAAGACCGATCCGGTGATGGGACTGGAATTCGGCAACCCTGAGCGGCCTGAAGCGGATAACCTGCTGGGGCTGTACGCCCTGCTCAGCGGCAGAAGCCGTGAGGCGGTGAGTCGGGAGTGCGCTGCCATGGGCTGGGGCCGCTTCAAACCGCTGCTGGCCGAGGCCGCGGTGGAGGCCCTGCGCCCGCTGCAGGAGCACTATGCGGCGATCGTCGCCGAGCCGGGCTATCTGGATCGGGTGCTGCGGGATGGGCGCGAGCGGGCCGCGGCGGTGGCCGACCTCACCCTGGAGCGTGTGCGTAACGCCATGGGTTTTCTGGCGGCAAACTGATTATTGGATCTGAAAGCATCAGCGGTGCTGATGCGATTGCCCACGGCTGACCCGCTGTGACAGCCAGGAGGAAAGGCGGCGGCAGCGACCCTTCCCCGCCAGTGTCTCGCTGTGGTCTCGCCTGTGACGCGGTTGGACTGTGCCGGTCCACGCACATCTTCTTGCGTTTGTCCAGTTCGGTTATGGGGATCAAGCGCCGACACCGTGTCAACGGTCACAGTCTCCCCAGCTTTTTCGGTGGACGCACGGCATGGGTTGGTTGGGACGCACGGACCGCAGCGGCGAGCGCTTCTGCTCCACGGCTCTGCTGATCGCCCTGCCGCTGCTGATCTCCGGCAGTTACGAGCCGGTCCCCGACGCCGCCCGAGCCGAGCCGCCACCCGCTCCGGTCGCTTCCGTCCAGTCCCGGGCAGCTGCCACCTATGCCCTCACCCCCCAGCGCCGGGCCCTGCTGGCCACCATCCGCTTCGCCGAGGGCACATGGGCGGGTGGGGGCAGCGAGGGGTACAGGACCCTGTACGGCGGCGGCCGCTTCACCAGCCTCGAGGCCCATCCCGACATCGTGGTGGTGAAGCGCTACGCCAGCGCCGCCGCCGGGGCCTATCAGTTTCTGCCCGACACCTGGAACGCCGCCTCCCGGCGCCTGGGCCTGCGAGGCTTCGGCCCCGCCAACCAGGACCAGGTGGCGCTCTACCTGGCCGATCAGAGGGGAGCTCTCGCTGCCGTCGACCGCGGCGGTCTCAGTGATGCGGCCATGGCCCGGCTGGCTCACGAGTGGGCCTCCTTCCCGCTGCCCTGCGGCAACAGTGCCTACGGACAGCCGGTGAAGAGCGCCGAGCAGCTGCGGCAGTTCTACGCACAGGCGTTGGACCGCCACCGGGAGCTTGTGGCGGGCAGCCACCTCAGCTGAGGCCCGAGAGCCAGAGGCCCGACCACCAGCGGCCGAGCGGAGCCGCGGCGACCCAGGCCCCCAGCTGGCCGCTGACTCCCCACCGCCCCAGCCGCCACAGCCAGTACCCAAGCAGCAGGGCCAGGCCAGCGACACCCCAGCGGACCGTGGTCCCTCGGCGCAGCTCCCTCCCACGGATTCCCTGCTCCCACACGAGCCACAGCCCGGCCCCCAGCAGTGGCGGCCCCATGGCGTGCCACTCGATGGCCCCGGCCAGATCGCCGCGGAAGGAGGCCAGCACCGAGCGGGTCAGGAAGCAGGTGGGGCAGGGCACGCCGGTGAGATGGCGCAGTGGACAGCCCCAGAGCGGCAGGGGCAGTCCCCAGCTTCTGGCCGCGAGCAGAGCAAGGGAGGCCGCCAGCAGACGGCCCCTGGCCAAGGGGGACGACAACCTGGCGTGAGCTCCGCTCACGGTTCGCGGTACACGACCCTGCCCCGCTCGTCGTTGCCCACATCGAGCAGGTCGTCGTGCAGCAGCCGCTCGATCTCCTGCCGCACCTGTTCACGGGGGGTGTTCAGCGGCAGGTGGCACTCCAGCAGGGCGTCGTTGTAGGTGAAGCCGGCGGAACCGGCCCGCCGCGCCAGGCTCAGCAGCTGGCGATCGAGGGGAGGAAGGCGCTCGCCGGATCCGGCTGCCTCAACGGCCGCCAGGGCCTGCTCCAGCAGTAACGGCTGGTTGGCCTGCTCCACCAGCTCGGGGATCAGGAACAGATCCACCAGCTGACCCACTCCGCACAGCCCCAGGGTGAGCAACCACAACGTGCCGCTCAGAGGCCTGCGGTTGTAGAAGCGCTGCAGACCGCAGACGCCCACCATGGCGAGGGCCCAGAACAGATAACTCAGAGCGATGCTGCGCCGCTCCGGCAGTGGCGATCGCAGAGGGGTTGGGACCGGGGAACGGGAGGTCAAGGGCGAGGGGGTGGGGGGAGCTCCGGCACCACGACCCCAGCCTGCCGCAGTTCCGCCGACAGATTCCAGACGCTCAGCACCAGCCGGTGCCAGGGCGCCATCGCCTGCATGTCCAGGGCCATGGTGACCGGAGCGGCGGCCCGCAGGCTGCGGGCTGCCAGCAGTTCCTTGCGGGCGCCCTCCAGCCGTTCCGCCAACGCGATCTGCTCGACCCGGGGGATCAGATCGGCCGGGCAGTGCTCCAGCAGCACCAGCCCCCGCTCGAACCAGAACTCGAAATCCACCAGCAGGGATCCAAGCAGCTGATCCAGCAGCCGGCCGGCCGGCTCCGGTGCCGAGAGGGATTCGGGTGTGGGAGGAACGCCACTCACACCCCAACCCTAGGAATCCGCGGCTCCGTTGGCCCGGTTCAAGGTGCGTAGGATCCCTGCTCCGCCCTGCGAAGCCCGTGCCCGCACCCCCGACGGCCGCCGATGCCCCCAGCAGCCCCGTGCGGGCCGGCACGACGGCCGCCGGCGCCGGCGTGGGGGACTCGGCCGCCCGGCCGGTGACATCGATCCCGCTGCCGAAGACCAGCGAAAGCCCCCAGCTGCTGAAGATCCGCCACTCGATGAGCCATGTGCTCGCGATGGCGGTGCAGAAGCTGTTCCCTCAGGCCCAGGTCACGATCGGTCCCTGGACCGAGACCGGCTTCTACTACGACTTCGACAACCCTGAGCCCTTCACCGAGGCGGATCTGAAGGCCATCAGAAAGGAGATGGGCAAGATCATCGGCCGTCGGTTGCCTCTGGAGCGGATCGAGCTGAGCCGCGCAGAGGCAGAGGCCAGGATCAGAGCCCAGAACGAGCCCTACAAGCTGGAGATCCTGGCCGGCCTGAAGGAGCCGATCACCCTCTACACCCTCGGCCAGGAGTGGTGGGACCTCTGTGCCGGTCCGCACGTGGCCAGCACCGCCGAACTCAACCCCAGGGCCTTCGAGCTGGAGAGCGTGGCCGGCGCCTACTGGCGGGGCGATGAGAACAACGCCCAGCTGCAGCGCATCTACGGCACGGCCTGGGAGACCCCCGAGCAACTGGCGGAGTACAAGCGCCGCAAGCAGGAAGCCCTGCGCCGCGACCACCGCCGCCTCGGTACGGACCTGGAGCTGTTCTCGATCGAGGACGAGGCCGGTGCAGGACTGGTGTTCTGGCACCCCCGCGGGGCGCGGATGCGGCTCCTGATCGAGGATTTCTGGCGTCAGGCCCATTTCGCCGCAGGCTACGAACTGCTCTACACCCCCCATGTGGCGGACCTGAGCCTCTGGAAGACTTCGGGCCACCTCGACTTCTACAAGGAGAGCATGTTCGGCCCGATGGACGTGGACGATCGGCAGTTCCAGCTCAAGCCGATGAACTGCCCGTTCCATGTGCTCACCTACGCCAGCACCCTGCGCTCCTACCGGGAGCTGCCGATCCGCTGGGCTGAGCTGGGCACCGTGTATCGCTACGAGCGGCCCGGAGTGATGCACGGGCTGATGCGGGTCCGCGGCTTCACCCAGGACGATGCCCACATCTTCTGCCTGCCCGAGCAGATCGGTGACGAGATCCTCGGCGTTCTGGATCTCACCGAGACGATCCTTTCCAGCTTCGACTTCCACACCTACGAAGTTCACCTCTCCACCCGGCCTGAGAAGTCGATCGGTGATGACACCGTCTGGGAGCTGGCCACCAGGGGCCTGATCGAGGCGCTGGAGCGCAAGGGCTGGCCCTACAAGCTGGATGAGGGCGGCGGCGCCTTCTACGGCCCCAAGATCGACATCAAGATCGAGGACGCGATCGGGCGGATGTGGCAGTGCTCCACGATCCAGCTCGATTTCAACCTGCCCGAGCGCTTCGATCTTCAGTATGTGGCCGCCGACGGCAGCCGCCAGCGCCCGATCATGATTCACCGCGCCATCTTCGGTTCGCTGGAGCGCTTCTTCGCAATCATGGTGGAGAACTATGCCGGCGATTTCCCCTTCTGGCTGGCGCCCGAGCAGATCCGGCTGCTGCCCGTCACCGACGAGGTGCTGCCCTATGCCGAGGGCCTGCTCGCCCAGCTCGGCGCTGCGGGGGTACGGGCGGCCCTCGACCGCAGCGGCGAGCGGCTGGGCAAGCTGATCCGCAACGGGGAGCAGCGGAAGATTCCTCTGCTCGGGGTGATCGGGGCCAAGGAGGCGGAGCAAGGCAGCGTCAGCCTGCGTTCGCGCCGCGAGGGGGATCTGGGCTCGGTTGCCGCCGCGGACCTGGTGGCAGCCGCCGGCCGGGCCAACCAGGCGCGCGCTGCCACGCTCGCCTTCTGAGCGGCATGACCACCCTGCTGGCCGGCGACATCGGCGGCACCAAGACCCTGCTGGCCACCTACCGGGTCGAGGGCGCCCGGCTGGTGCAGGAGCGTTGCAGCCGCTACTCCTCCGCCGAATGGCACGACTTCGCGGCCCTCGTGGCGCACTTCCTCGACGGCGGCGAATCGCTGGCCCCCCGGCCCTGCCGTGCCTGTTTCGCCATCGCCGGACCGGTGCAGGCGGGCCGGGTCCGGTTGACGAACCTGCCCTGGGAGATCGAGCAGACCGCTCTGGCCGCCTCCTGCGGCCTGGCCCGGGTGGAGCTGGTCAACGACTTCGCCGTGCTGATCTACGGGCTGCCCCATCTGGGGGCCCATCAGCAGGAAGCCGTGCGGGAAGGGCTCGATCAGTGCGGACCCCTGGCGATCCTGGGGGCCGGCACCGGCCTGGGGGTGGCGATCGGTGTGCCGGGGCCCGACGGCCGCCTGATCGCCCTGGCCAGCGAGGCCGCCCATGGAGAGTTCGCGCCGCGCCATGAGCAGGAATGGCGGCTGAAGCAATGGCTGCTCGCCGATCTGGAGCTGGAGCGGGTCTCGATCGAACGGGTCGTGAGCGGAACCGGCCTGGGCCATGTGGCCCGCTGGTTGCTGCGTGACCATGATCCTGATGGCTCCCACCCCCTGGGCGAGCCGGCCCGCCGCTGGGCCGAGGCGGAGCGCGATGGTCTGGCCGACCGCCCGGACCTGCCGGCGCTCGTCTCCCGCTGGGCCGCTGCCGCCGATCCGCTGGCGACCGCCGCCCTGGAGCTCTGGTTGGGGGCCTACGGCAGCGCGGCCGGCGACGTGGCGCTGCAGAGCCTCTGTCGCGGCGGGCTCTGGCTGGGGGGGGGCACGGCGGGCAAGCTGCTGCCGCAGCTGCGCTCAGCCGCCTTCCTCGGACCGTTCGGCGCCAAGGGCCGCCTCTCGCCGGTGCTGGAGGCGATCCCGCTGCGGGCCCTGACCGACCCCGAGGCGGGACTGTTCAGTGCCGCCTGCCGGGCCCGGATGCTGCTCGACTGAACCCGGTCCAGGTGGGTGGGACACTGGCCCGAGCAGAACGGACGTGATGGTGAGGCCCCGCATCGGGCAGGGCGTGATGGTGGACGTCCCTGCGACCACTGCCAACCTGGGCCCTGGGTTCGATTGTCTCGGGGCGGCCCTGGAGCTCAACAACAGCTTCGAGCTGCGTTGCATCGAGGGCGATGGGGAGCGCTTCGATCTGTTGATCGAGGGCAGCGAGGGAGCCCACCTGCGCGGCGGCCCCGACAACCTCGTCTACCGCTCCGCCCAGCGGGTGTGGAAGGAGGCGGGCGAGCAGCCCGTGGCCCTGGAGGCGCGGGTGAGGCTGGCCGTACCGCCGGCTCGCGGCCTGGGCAGCAGCGCCACGGCGATCGTGGCGGGCCTGATCGGTGCCAATGCGCTTGTGGGGGAGCCGCTCAGCAAGGAGAAGCTGCTGGAGCTGGCCATCGATATCGAGGGCCATCCCGACAACGTCGTGCCCTCCCTGCTGGGTGGACTGTGCATGACCGCCAAGGCGGCCTCCCACCGCTGGCGGGTGGTGCGCTGCGAGTGGAACGAGGCGGTGAAGGCGGTGGTGGCGATCCCGGCCATCCGCCTCTCCACCAGCGAGGCGCGGCGGGTGATGCCGAAGCTGATCCCGATTCCCGATGCCGTGGTGAACCTGGGCTCGCTCACCCTGCTGCTGCAGGGTCTGCGCACCGGCAATGGTGATCTGATCGCCGACGGCATGCACGACCGGCTGCACGAGCCCTACCGCTGGGGCCTGATCCAGGGTGGAAGACAGGTGCGGGAGGCGGCTCTCCAGGCCGGCGCCTGGGGTTGCGTGATCAGCGGCGCCGGTCCGAGCCTGCTGGCCCTGGTCAGTGCCGACCGGGCCGGCGCCGTGAGCCGGGCGATGGTGCAGGCCTGGGAGCGGGAGGGCGTGGCCTCGCGGGCGGAGGTTCTCGACGTGCAGTTGGCCGGCAGCCGCTGGCAGGCGCTGCCGGATCGGCCCTGAGTAGAACTACTCAGCTGATACATTTTGTGCGCTGAGGCCGGGAGTCCCGGCTACAACCGATCCTTCCGCAGGCCGCAATGGACGCCAATCTGCCCCTCACGGCCGCGTTCACGCTTCCTGCGTCCTTTCCCTGGCTGAGCCTGATCGCCCTGCTGCCGGCGGCCGGCGCCCTGCTGATGCCGCTGCTGCCTGGAGACGGCACCGATCCCCGCGCCCCCCGCAGCATCGCCCTCGTGGTGCTGCTGGCCGACCTGCTGCTGATGCTGTGGGTGTTCAGCCAGCGGTTCGACGGAGGTCTCAGCGGCCTGCAGCTGGTGGAGCGCCTGCCCTGGGTGCCGTTCCTGGGGCTGGAATGGTCCCTGGGGGCCGATGGCCTCTCGGCGCCGCTGGTGGTGCTCAGTGGCCTGGTCACCCTGCTGGCGGTGGCGGCCAGCTGGAACGTGAACCGCAAGACGCAACTCTACTTCGGCCTGCTGCTGGTGCAGGCCTCGGCCCAGTCGCTGGTGTTCCTCTCCCAGGATTTTCTGCTGTTCTTCCTGGCCTGGGAACTGGAACTGGTGCCGGTGTATCTGCTGATCGCCATCTGGGGCGGCACCCAGCGCCAGTACGCCGCCACCAAGTTCATCCTCTACACCGCCACCGCCTCGCTGCTGATCCTGATCAGTGGCCTGGCTCTGGCCCTCGGTGGCGAAGGCTTCACCCTCAATCTGCAGGAGCTGAGCCAGCGTTCCTACGGCGGCAGCTTCGGCCTGCTCTGCTATCTGGGCTTCCTGATCGGCTTCGGCGTGAAGCTGCCGATGTTCCCCCTGCACACCTGGCTGCCCGATGCCCACGGCGAGGCCAACGCGCCGGTGTCGATGCTGCTGGCGGGCGTGCTGCTCAAGATGGGCGGCTATGCCTTGCTGCGCTTCAACGTTCAGATGTTGCCGGAGGCCCATCTGCAGCTGGCGCCGGCCCTGGTGGTGCTGGGCATCGTCAACATCATCTACGGGGCCTTGAATGCCTTTGCCCAGGACAACGTCAAGCGCCGGATCGCCTGCAGCTCCGTGAGTCACATGGGCTTCGTGCTGCTGGGCATCGGCGCCATCGATGCGCTCGGCATGAGCGGGGCGATGCTGCAGATGATCAGCCACGGCCTGATCGCCGCCTCGATGTTCTTCGTCACCGGGGTGTTCTACGAACGCACCAAGACCCTCTCGATTCCCAACATGGGCGGCCTGGCCAAGGTGCTGCCGATCACCTTCGCCTTCTTCCTGGCCAGCTCGCTCGCTTCGCTGGCCCTGCCGGGCATGAGCGGTTTCGTCAGCGAGATCACGGTCTTCCTGGGCATCACCGCCAACGAAGGCTTCACCACCGGCTTCCGTGTGATCACCGTTGTCCTGGCCGCCATCGGCCTCGTGCTGACGCCCGTCTATCTGCTCTCGCTCTGCCGGCGGGTGTTCTTCGGTCCCCGTATCCCGGCCCTGGCCGTGGTGGGTGACATGAAGCCCAGGGAACTGGTGATCGGCCTCTGCCTGCTGGTGCCCACACTGGCGATCGGCTTCTGGCCCCGCCTGGCGATCGATTTCTACGGCGCCACCACCACGGCGCTCGCCCAGCAGCTGGCCAGCCACACTGCGCTGGCGTTCGGTCGGCTTCCCGCTCTCGGCTGAACCGCGGCCTCCGCTTCGATCGGCTGGAATGGGACCACACCCCGCTGGTCCTGTCCATGAGCGCCCCAGTCAGCGTCGTCTCCGCCAGCACCGCCAGCCTCGCTCCTCCCGGTCCGGGGCCGCTGCTGGCGGGAGAAGGCCTGCCGGAATTCCCGGCCATCGGCCCCGAGCAGGTGCGCTGCCAGATTCCCCTGCTGCTCGAGGAGCTCAACGGCGGCCTCACCGGGCTGGAGCAGCAGCTCGAGGCCGCCCTGGCCGGCTCCGACCCCCTGCGCTGGGAGCAGGTGATGGACCCACTGCAGCGGCTGGGGGAACGGCTGCACTGGAGCTGGGGGGTGGTGAGCCATCTCAACGGCGTCTGCAACAGCCCCGAGCTGCGGGAGGCCCACCAGAGCCAGCAGGCGGCCGTGGTGGCCTTCGGCAACCGGGCCGGCCAGAGCCGCAGCCTCTACCGGGCCCTCGAGCGCCTGCGGCAGCAGCACACCACCGCCGCCCCCGGCAGCACTCTGCGGCTCGATGCCGCCCAGGAGCGCATCCTCACCGCCGAGCTGCGTGACATGCAGCTTCGCGGCGTGGCCCTCGAGGGCACGACCCAGACGGACTTCAACACCGCCAGCCAGGAACTGGCCGAACTCTCCACCCGCTTCGGCAACCACGTGCTGGATGCCACCAACGGCTGGACCCTGACCCTTCGCAACCCAGAGGAGGTGGACGGTCTGCCGGCCAGCCTGCGGGAGCTGCTGGCCCAGGCCGCCCGCGCCGGAGGCCTCACCGCGGCGGACGGCAGCGAGGCCAGCGCCGAGCGGGGCCCCTGGCTGCTGGGCCTGGACATGCCCCGCTACTTTCCCTTCCTGAAGTACAGCCGCCGCCGCGATCTGCGCGAGCGGGCCTACAAGGCTCACGTCAGCCGGGCCTCGGGCGGTGAGCACGACAACGCACCCCTGATCGAGCGCATCCTCACCCTGAAACGGGAGCAGGCCCGGCGGCTGGGTTACGCCAGCTGGGCCGAGGTCAGCCTGGCCACGAAGATGGCCGACTCCGTGGCGGCGGTGGAGCGGCTGCTCGAGGATCTGCGCCAGGCCGCCTATCCGGCAGCCGAGCGGGAGCTGCAGGCCCTGCGCGACTGCGCCGCCCGCCATGGGGCGGAGGAGGCCGCCGATCTGCGCCCCTGGGACGTGAGCTTCTGGGCTGAGGTTCTGCGCCGGGAGAGCTTCGATCTCGACAGCGAGGCGCTGCGCCCCTGGTTTCCCCTGCCCCGCGTGCTCGATGGCCTGTTCGCCCTCTGTGGCCGCCTGTTCGGCATCCGCATCGAGGCCGCCGACGGCCAGGCGCCGATCTGGCATCCGGACGTGCGCTTCTTCCGGGTGCTCGACGGGGCCAGCGGCGCCCCGATCGCCGCCTTCTACCTCGACCCCTACAGCCGTCCGGGCAGCAAGCGCGGCGGGGCCTGGATGGACGACTGCCTCGGCCGTTCGATCGACGCCCATGGCCGTCCCGTGCTGCCGGTGGCCTACCTCGTCTGCAACCAGAGCCCGCCGGTCGGCGACACCCCCAGCCTGATGACCTTCGAGGAGGTGGAGACCCTCTTCCACGAGTTCGGCCATGGCCTCCAGCACATGCTCACCACGGTGGAGCGGCCCCAGGCGGCCGGCATCAACCACGTGGAGTGGGATGCGGTGGAGTTGCCGAGCCAGTTCATGGAGAACTGGTGCTACGACCGTGCCACCCTGCTGGGCATGGCCCATCACTGGCAGAGCGGCGTGCCGCTGCCGGAGGCCGAGTTCCGCAAGCTGCTGGCGGCCCGCACCTTCATGGGCGGCAGCGCCACCCTGCGCCAGGTGCACTTCGCCCTGGTGGATCTGCGGCTGCACAGCCAGTGGGAATCGGGCGCCGGCCTGAGCCCCGAACAGCTGCGGCGGCAGATCGCCGCCACCACCACGGTCCTGCCGCCGATCCCGGAGGACGCCTTCCTCTGCGCCTTCGGCCATATCTTCGCCGGCGGCTACGCGGCTGGGTACTACTCCTACAAATGGGCCCAGGTGCTCAGCGCCGACGCCTTCAGCGCCTTTGAGGAGGTGGGACTGGAGGACGAGGAGCAGGTGCGGCTCACCGGTCGCCGCTTCCGCGACACCGTGCTCGCTCTCGGCGGCAGCCGCAGTCCGGCCGAGGTGTTCGAGGCCTTCCGGGGCCGACAGCCCTCGCCGGAGGCGCTGATCCGCCACTCCGGCCTGGAGCCGCTGGCAGGGGTCAGGGCCGCAGCAGCTCCCGCTGCAGGATCGTCAGGGAGCGGGGCTCGCTGAACACGTTCTGGTGCTGCCAGACCGGCAGGGGCCGGCAGGGGCCCAGCGGCAGCACCGCCTTCCAGCCCGGCACAACCACCTGGTCGGTGGGGCAGTAGTAGCTGTGGCAGTCCACCGTCTCCAGGGTGCTCAGGTCGCCGTTCAGGCGCCGGAGCAGAGGGCTGCCCAGTTTGAGGTCGGCGATGCCGCCCAGCAGCCAGCCGGGCCAGGGCTGGGCCGTGATCGTGCCCCGCTGCGGACTGGCCACGCTGATGAAGCGCCGGGTGCGCCGGTGCCCCCCCAGCAGCTGGATCCAGCAGCGAGCGATCACACCGCCCATCGAGAACCCCAGCAGATCGATCGCCTGATCGGGCCCGAAGGCGGCCTCGATCGCCTCCCCCAGCCGTTCGGCCAGGGGCAGCATCCGCGTGGCGCCGAGCCGGTGGGGCAGATGGGGGATCAGCAGGGGATCGCGGGCTCCCGCCAGGGTCTGGCGCAGCCGGTTGAACAGGCGGGGGCTGTCCCACAACCCATGCACCAGCACCAGCGGCGGGTAGGTGACCGTGGTCGTCAGCATGGTCATCGCGGTTCCGCCGCGGGGCCGCGATGGCGCCAGCGTTCGACGCTCACCCTGCCGCCGAAGCCCGGCAGCGGCGCCGCGCACTTGGTGAGCTCGATCCGCTGCGGCACGGGCCCGTAGAGCTGCTCGAGCCGGTCCATCAGCCGTTCGGCGTAGTGCTCGAGCGTGAGGCAGCGCAGCTCGCGGGAGAGGGCCTGCAGGGCGGTGATGGCGCAGCCGTAGTCGAGGCTCAGGCCCAGGTCGTCGCTGCGGCCGGCGGGGCCGAGGTCGTGCCAGAGGCTGAGGTCGAGCTCGAACCACTGGCCCAGCTGCCGCTCCCGCTCCAGCACGCCCACATGGGCCCAGAGCCGCAGCCCCCTGACATGGATCGCATCCCCGCTCACAGCGGCAGCGAGCGGTGGCTGAACCGACGCGTACCCGCGGCATAGTCGGCGGCGATGTGGCCCTCGCCTCGCAGGCGATAGCGATAGGTGACCAGACCTTCCAACCCCACCGGCCCCCGGGGCGGCAGGGTCTGGGTGCTGATGCCCACTTCGGCGCCGAAGCCGTAGCGGAAGCCGTCGGCGAAGCGGGTGGAGCAGTTGAGGTACACGCCGGCGCTGTCCACGGCCCGCAGAAAACGCTCCCCCGTGTCGGGATTCGTGCTGCAGAGGGCGTCGGTGTGGCGGGAGCCATAGCGGGCGATGTGCGCCAGGGCCTCCTCCAGGCTGCCCACCACCTTCACCGCCAGGATCAGGTCGGAGTACTCGGTGCTCCAGTCGGCCTCGCTGGCGGCGCTGGCCACGCCCAGGGCGCACGCTTCCGGATCGCCGCGCAGCTCGACCCCGGCGGCCCGGAAGGCCGCGATCGCGGCCGGCAGGAAGGCAGGGGCGATCTCCCGGTGCACCAGCAGGGTCTCGATGGCGTTGCAGGCCGCCGGATACTGAGTCTTGCTGTCGATCGCCACCCGCAGCGCGAGCTCCGCGTCCACCTCCCGGTCCACGACCAGATGGCAGATGCCGTCGGCATGGCCCAGCACCGGAATGCGGGTGTTGTCCTGGATGAAGCGCACCAGCTCGTTGGAGCCCCGCGGAATGATCAGGTCCACCAGTCCGTCGAGCCTGAGCAGGGCCAGGCTCTCCTGGCGGGAGCTGAGCAGGGCCAGGGCCTGTGGGTCCACGGCGCTGCCGGCCAGTCCCTGCTGCAGGGCCGCCAGGATCGCCGCGCAGCTGTGGCTGGCTTCCCGGCCCCCCTTGAGCAGGGCGCCGTTGCCGGAGCGGATCGCCAGGGAGGCGATCTGCATCACGGCGTCGGGCCGTGCCTCGAAGATCACGCCCAGCACGCCGAGCGGCACGGTGACCCGCTCCAGCACCAGCCCCGTGTCGAGTTCGGTGTGGAGCTGGCGGCGTCCGAGCGGATCGGGCAGCCGGGCCACCTGGCGCACCCCTTCGATCGCCGCCGCCAGCTTGGCCGCGTCGAGCTTGAGCCGTGCCAGCAGGGCCGGAGCCAGCTGCTGCTCCAGTGCCGCCTCCAGATCGCGGCGGTTCGCCGTCAGGATCGCCTCGGCGTCGGCCGCCAGGGCAGTGGCCATCGCTTCGACGGCCGCCCGGCGTTCGGCATCGCTGCACTGAGCCAGCGCCATGGCCGCCCGGCGCACGCCGGCGGCCCGCTGCAGCAGCTCCGGGCTGGGATCGGGAAGGGTGGATGCCATGCCGCCCATCATCCCAGCCGATCCAGGGCGAGCCGGCAGGCTCCCAGCCGGCCGGCGCCGTTGCCCAGCGTGCAGCGCTGGATCTCCAGGCCTTCCCGGCTCACCGCCAGCACCCGCTGCTCCACTTCCTGCCACACCGCCGGCAGGAAGTGGTGGCAGGCGCCGCTCAGTCCGCCGCCGATCAGCACCCGTTCCGGCGTGAGCACGTAGAGCAGGGAACTGAGCCCGATGCCGAGCCAGCGTCCGTACGCCTGCCACACCGCCAGGGCCTGCGGGTCACCGGCGTCGGCCCGCCGGCAGAGTTCGGCCGGCTCCAGCGGACTGAGGCGCCCGAGACCGCCGATGCTGCAGAACTGTTCGAGGGATCCCCGATTGCCGCTGCGGCAGGGCGGACCCTCCGGGTCGACGCAGATCAGACCCGGCTCGGCCGCGGCTCCGCCGTGGCCGGTGAACAGCGTTCCCCCGAGCAGCACGCCTCCGCCCACCCCCGTTCCCAGGGTGAGCAGCAGCACATCGCGGCAGCCCCGGGCCCCGCCGGCCCAGGCTTCGCCGAGCAGGGCGCAGTTGGCATCGTTGCCGAGGGTGACCCGCCTGCCCAGCTGGGGTTCGAGCCAGTCGGCCAGGGGCACGTCCCGCCAGCCCGGCAGGTTGATCGAGAGGCGCGCCACCCGGCCGGCCGCGTCCACCGGTCCGGGCAGACCGATGCCCACCCGCAGGGCCCGCCGCTGCGGATCGACCGCCTCGATCACCTCCATCAGAGCCAGGCTCACGGCACCGGGCATCGCCGGCCGGGGCGTGGGCCGTTCCCGTTCCGCCAGGCAGTGGCCCTCGGCATCGAAGCGGCCGGCCTTGATCGCTGTGCCGCCCAGGTCCACGCCGATCACTTCTCCAGAGGGCCCGCCATTCGGCGCGGCTGGGGAGGGGCCGGTGTCGGTCGGTGGGGTCATGGCGGATCAGAACCGGAAGAACAGCTGCAGCTGGGTCTGCCAGCGGCCCTCGGTGTCGAAGGACCCCTGCAGCCCCAGGGTGTCGCTCGCCTGGTAGCGGAGGGTGAGCTGGGGGGGGATGTCGCTGCGGTTCGGGGCAGCCAGCACCGAGAAGTTGAAGCGCTCGGTGATGTCCAGGCCCAGTTCGGAGCCCAGCACCAGCTGCGCCGGGATCCGCCGGGAGAGGTTCTGAGGGGTCTGGCTTTGCGCCGGGGCGAAGAAGGTGGGATAGAGGGCGAAGCTGACCCGCTGGCCGAAGGCATTGCTGAGGGTGCTCACCAGAGGGGAGAGCAGCGACTGGCCCACGACGGTGGCCAGGGCGGCGGTGGCGCTGCCACCGCTCAGACCGGCCAGGGAGTTGCCGCCGATCAGGGCCACCAGCCGGTCCTGAGGGAGGGGAGGGGTGCTGCGGATCTGGATCGATTCGGCGATCCGGTCCGCCGGACCGCTGACGGTGACCACCACCTTGATCAGGTTCAGCTGGTCGAGGGGCGTGTAGCCGCCGCGCAGGTCGAGGTCGTTGATGGGGCCGCGGTCCTGCCCCACGTTGAGGCTGTCGGACACGCGGGTGCGCAGGGCGATGTCCACGTAGGGAACCAGACCGAGCGAGGGGGTGAACACCGCCACGTTCGGGGCGTCCGGGTCGAGGGTGAACGTGGTGGTGAACAGGCTCAGCCGCCCTCCCCGCAGCCGCACCACCCCGCTGGCCCGCAGGGAAGGGTCGATGCGGCCGTTGAGGGTGAGATTGCCGCCGGTGCTGAAGCTCGCCACCGGCGGCACCACCACCTGCAGGTCGGGCCCGAGGCTGAGGCGCAGGTCGCTGAGCTGCAGGTAGGGGAAGTTCGGCACGGCCTGGCGCAGGGCCAGGCCGGTGGAGCTCTCCACCTCCGGCCCGAGCAGCACCAGGGGCTGGCGGAAATCCCATTTCTCCTCCACCAGCCGCTGCACCGGAACCGGCTGCGGAACGCCCTCGCCGTCGGTGCGGGCCAGGGTGCCGGGCTGGCCGTTGATCGTGCCCTTGCTGATCTTCAGCTGGCCCGTCAGCCGGGGGCTGAGCAGGCTGCCCTGCAGCTCCAGCTTGCCGTCGGTGAGGGCGTTGAGCCTTGGCACGGTGATCCGGGCCTGGCGCACCTCCATCCGCAGGGGTTTCGTCTGCGGCGTTGGTCGGAACAGGCCCAGGCCCCCGCTGGCCGTGAGCTCCCCCTTCTCGCCCATGCGGGCGCTGAACTCCTGCACCAGAAGTTCCTGGAAATCGAACAGAACCGTGGCATTGAGCTGGCGCACCTCCTGGCCCGCCAGCACCAGTTCCGCGTCGCGGAAGCGCAGAAAGCCGTTGGCCTCCGGGCTCAGCAGGCTGCCGCGCATCAGCAGCTCCAGGTCGGTGCTGCCTTTGTTCCACTTCAGCCCGCCGCGCACCAGGTTGGCGAGGAAGCGGAGGCCGTCGCCCCGGCTGGAGAGGCGCAGCTTCAACCCTTCTCTGGACGGGTCGAGGGGGACTTCGCCATTGAGATCGACGCTGCCGCTCGCCCCTTCGCTCTGCAGCGACGCCTTCACGGCCAGGGTCTCCCCCTCCAGACGCACCAGCGCCTCCTCCATCCGCAGGGGCGTGCCGTTGAGGCTGGCCTGCCGCAGGCTGAGGCGGGTGCGGAAGGCGGTGTCGCGAACCTTGCGGCCCGCGGCGCCGAGCCGGTAGCTTCCCTCCAGGTCGAGGCCGCCCCGCAGGCTGTCGGGCACGGGCGTGAGCAGGGCCAGCAGGGCCAGCGGCAGGTTCCCCAGGCTGAAGCTGCCGCGCCCGCCCTGCAGCGGTCCCTCCAGCCGCAGCGTGAACGGATCGAGCTGCAGGGCCCGGTCGCGGTCGTCCTGCTTGAGCCAGAGGTGTCCCCTGGCCGCCAGATCCAGGTTCAGGGCCGCCAGCCGCGGCCCGTTCAGGCCCAGATCGATGTCCACCAGGCCCCGCAGGTCCTGGGGACGGAAGCGGGCCGCTGGTGCGGCCGCCACACCGAACTGCTCCACCCGCCGGCGGGCGGCGGCGAGGGCCTGCAGCTGGCCGTCGAGGCTGCCGCCGAGGGTGTCGATGAACAGCTCGCCCAGATCGCTGGCGCGTCCGGAAGGCTCTGGGGGTTGCCCCCGCCAGAGCGGCACCGCCTCGGCGAGCTGCTGGAACAGTTCGAGGGGCAGGTTGCGGCCCTCGATCCGGCTGCGCAGGGGACCACCACGGCGCCCATCGGCGCTGAGCGCCACGCTGCCGCCCGCGAGGGGGCGCAGCCTGCCCCTGAGCTGGTAGACCCCACCGCGATAGCGGCCCGACGCCGTCAGAGCGCGTCCACGCACCCCCAGCCACACCGGCTGGCTCACGGCCACCTCGCCCTGCATCGCCAGGGGCTGCAGCTCCAGGAGGCCCCGACCGCTCAGGCTCCCCCCCAGCGGCTGGGGACGGGGGGGTTGCCCGAGGGTCAGCTGCAGGCCCTCCAGGGGCAACTGACGTGCCTGCCAGCGGTAGCGCCGGGCGGTGCCGTCGAAGGCGAGCACGCCCCGGCGGCGGCGCAGTTCCGCCTGCAGGGGCAGCCAGTTCGGAGCCAGCCGCGCCTGGAGCGTGCCCGGTACTCCAGGTGCTCGGGAGGTGAGGCGCAGGTCCCCGCCGCCCGCGCCCCGCGAGGCTAGCCGGCCTTCCCAGCGCTCCCGCAGCTGCAGCGGCCCGCTGCCGGGGTCGCTCACGTTCAGGGACAGGTCGGGGCGCAGGGAGGCCAGCGGCCCGCTCAGGCGACCCCGGGCGCTGAGCTCTCCGAACAGGGTCACGCCGAGCAGGGGGCCGATCCGCGCCAGCCGGTAGGGGCGCAGCTCGAGATCGAGGGCCAGATCGCCTGCCACCAGACCCCGACGTTTCTGCCAGCGCAGCGGCAGGCTGCCGCTGGCGTCCAGTTCCGGACTGCGGAAGGCGGTGAGTCGCAGCCGGTCGTCGCTCCAGAGCAGATCAGCCGTGCTGGCCCCCAGCACCGACGTACCGTCCAGCGACACCCCCGTCGGTGCCCGCAGCCGCAGATCGATCCGCCCCAGCGGCCCCGCTCGAGTGGGGCTGGCGGCGCCGGAGGCCGCCAGTTCCATCAGCGGCCGTCCCTGGCGTTGCCAGGTGGCCTGCAGCCGCGGTTGCCCCAGCGTGCCCACGGCCTGGAGCGACCCCTGCAGCGGCTGGGTTCGCCCCAGCAGGGCAAGGGCCAGCCCACCGGCAGGCCGCCAGAGCGAGGGATGGAGCGTGAGGCGGTCGCTGCGGATGTCGAGGCGGGGCCAGAGCGGCCCGCGGGCCACCAGTTCGGAGCGCTCCGACCGCAGCCCCAGGCGGCTCAGGGCGAGGCTCGGCGCCCGCCGCCAGTCGGCCTGCAGGTCGGCCTCGAGTTCGAGCGGAGCCGGGCTGGAGGGGAGGCCCCGCCCCAGGGGGATCCTGCCCACCAGCCTGAGGCGGGGCTGGCGCCAGGGTCCGCGCACAGCCAGGTCCAGTCGGTCGCCGCGCTGGGGATCCCGGGCGGTGAGCCGGAGGTCGAACCAGCGCTCGAGCGCCAGGCTGCCCTCCAGGCCGCCGCGCCAGTTGGCCATGCGCCAGCGGCTGCCGCTCAGCCGCAGCTCGGAACCGCGGCAGCGCAGGGCCAGGGGGTCCGCCTGCAGAGGCGCCGGCAGCAACGGGTCCTGCAGCTGCAGGCCGTCGATGCGCACGGCACCGCGGCAGGCGCTGCGCCCGTGGCGGCGGCTGAGTTCCAGCCTGCCGCTCACTTCCCCTCGCACGGGATCGGGCCGGGGCGACGGGCGGCGGGGCAGCAGCACCGCGAAGGGGGCCAGGTCCCAGCGCCGCAGATCGAGCCCGAGCCGCAGATCACCAGTGCCCCAGTGAGCCTCTCCCCGCAGGTGCAGCCGGTTCCGCTCCGCGGCGGCGGTGGTGGAGCCAGCCTGGCCGACTCGTTTCGCCGTGGCGTTCCAGTCGGCGCGGCGCTCGTGCAGGGTCAGCCCCAGCTGACCGCGGAGCTCCAGTTCCAGGTCGGTGGGACGGACCCGCAGCCGCCCCGGATCGGCCAGGTCGATCCGCAGGCCCAGCCTCGGCGGACGCTGACCGGCCTGGAAGCCGAACACCCAGAAACGACCCTCGGCATTGCGGCGCAGCTGCAGCTCGGCTCCCTGGACGCGCAACTGGAGCACCGGGGCCCACAGCGCCAGGCTCGCCAGCGGATCGAGCTGGGCCACGAGGCCCTGCACCGCCAGGCTGGAGTCGTCGGCCCGGCCGGGCAGGACGCGGCTGGGGCCGATCGCCAGACCCCAGGGGCGCAGCCCCCGGTAGGGGCCCAGCTGCAACGGGTGTCCCAATCCCCTGCCGATACGGGTCTCCAGCTCGGGGCGCCAGCTGTCGTAGGCCCGACGGGCCAGCTGATCGGCTCCCCACCAGGCCCCGGCCAGAACTCCGGCCCCGGCCAGAACGACGGCAAGGACGGTGCGCCGCTGCAGGACGGTTCGACGGTGGAGGTCCCGGGCACGGGCTCCCGGTTCTCCCGAAGGCGGCGACCCCATCGGCTTGCTGCTGTCACCGCCTGAGGTCGCCGCAATATAAAGGGACTGCCGAAGACGCCCAGCCCGCCATGCCCGCCGATCCCCTGCTGCTCAAGGCCGGCCTCTGGCTGGGGGCCGCCAGTGGGGTGCTGGCGGTGCTGATGGTGGTGGGATTCCTGGCCCGCTGGGGGTTCCGCTTCCGTCTGGTGGGCGTGACCAGCTTCACCGCCCTGCTCTCCCTTTCCTGCCTGGCCTTCGCGATCAGCTACACCCCTCGGGAGCGGGTGGTGGGCGCGGTCAACGCGCCGCTGGTGTTCGACAACGGCACGGATCTGGTGGTGGCCACGGCCGCCGCGGATCTGCCGTCGCAGGCCTTCGCGCCCACGGTGGAGCAGGTGGCCCGCAACCTGCGGGGCAGTGGCCGCAGCAGCGCCGATGGCTATGTGCACGTGCGGCTCCGCCGGGTGGAGGCCGCCGAACCGGGGGTGAGCCGCCCGGTGGTGCTGGCCGAGGCCACCCGCAGCCTGCGGGACGGCAGCGTGCGGGTACTCCCCTGAACGGGAATCCACCCAGCGCCGGCCCGGGCCTGTTCCCCCTGGCGGCCCACTTCCGCTCTGAGCAGCGCCGGCTCGAGGCCGCCGGGATCAGCGACTGGTCCGCCCTGGCGGCGCTGGAGGATCAGGAACTGCGCCGACTGGCCGGGCAGGGAGCCAGCGAGCAGCGGCTGCTGAAGCTGCGGGGGCAGGCACGGCTGATCACCGAACTGGGGCTGCTGCCCCAGGAGGCCGCCCTGCTGCTCTACGCCGGGATCGCCACGGCGACGGGTCTGGCGGAGGCCTCGCCGCAGCAACTGCTGCGGCAGCTGGGCCGGCTCCAACGGTCGCTGACCGGCACGGCCCTGCCGATGGTGGCGTCCAGCACGGTGCGCGCCTGGATCGCCACGGCTCGCCGCGCCACCGGTCGCTCCCCAAACTGACCCGCTGCCGGGCCTGTGGCCTCACTCCACCACTGGAATGGAGCTTCACCCCGAAGGGTTGGACGCTTCGTGTCCCTCCACCGCCACCGCCGCCCTCACGCCGGGCTTCCGGTCTGCTTCAGCCTGCTGGCCGCGCTGCTGGCTGCCTTGGCGCCGATCCGGGCCCTGGCGGCCTCGCCGCTGCTGGAATCGGTGAAGCAGAACCCGCAGCTCGCCAGGAGTATCTGCGCCTCGCTGCGCCAGCTCAATGCCAGGGGGGTCGCTTCCACCTCTCCGGAGGCGATCGGGATGGTGGCGCAGCGCCAGGGCCTGAGCTCCACCGACGCCGAGATCCTCACCACCTATGTGGTCGGCCTCCACTGCCCGGATGTGCGCTGAGTGAAGCCGGCCCCCGTGGCGCCGGATCCCGAGTGGGAGGTGGAGGTCGTCGAGGCCCCGATGCCCTGCCCCGACGGGGCGAGGCTCGCCACCCGGATCTGGAAGCCCAGCCAGCCAGGCCGGTGGCCCCTGCTGCTGATGCGCCAGCCCTACGGGCGGCGGATCGCCTCCACCGTGACCTATGCCCATCCCCACTGGTACGCCAGCCGCGGCTATGCCGTGGCCGTGCAGGACGTGCGCGGCCGCGGTGACTCGGACGGACGCTTCGGTGGCTTCGCCCAGGAGGCCCGCGACGGCGCCACGGCCCTGGCCTGGGCGCGCAGCCTTCCTTTCGCGAACGGCCGGCTGGGCACCTACGGCTTCTCCTACCAGGGACTGACCCAGCTGCTCCTGTCGCCGGAAGCGCCTCTGCCCGATGCTCTGGCTCCCGCCATGACCGGGCTGGACGAACGCCTGCACTGGGCCAGTGAGGCCGGCGCCCACCGCTGGGCACTCGGTCTGGCCTGGGCTCTGCAGCTGGCGGCCGAAACCGTGCGCCGTGCCGCCGACGGCCGTGCCTGGGAGGAGATCCGCCGCAGCCTGGAGAGCGCAGCCTTCCTGAGCGAGGGGCCGGCCCTGCTGGAGCGCCACGATCCCGACGGCATGGGCCTGGCCTGGTTGCGGCAGGACCCCGCCCGGGCCGAAGGCTGGACCCGGCACGAGCCTGCCGCTGGCCTGCTGCGGCAACCCCTGCTGCTGATCGGCGGCTGGCTCGACCCCTGCCTCAGCGGGGTGCTGGATCTGCTGGAGCGGGCTCGTGCCGCCGGCTCCGATCCCCTGCTGCGGATCGGAGCCTGGAGCCACCTGAACTGGGCCGGGGGGATCGACCGGCTGCAACTGGCCTTCTTCGATCGGCACCTGCGCGACCGCCCCGGACTGGAGAGCCATCCCGCCCGGGCCTGGGCCGACCTCAGTGGCGGCCCCTGGCTGGAGGACGCGCTCCCCGACGCCGGCCCGCTGGGCTGGGCCCTGCGCAGCGCCGGAGGGGCGGCGATCGATGCCGAGGAGGGCCGGCTGCTGCCGCAGGGGGCAGGGGGAGGAGAGGTGTGGCTCGTGCACGATCCCTGGCGGCCCGTGCCGGGGCGGGGCGGGCACCTGGGGCTGGAGGCCGGGCTGGTGTCGCGCGGCGATCTCGACCAGCGCGGCGACGTGGCCTGCTTCACCACGGCGCCGCTGCCGGCGGACCTGCTGCTCGTGGGTTCCCCCGAGCTCGAGCTGGAGCTGGCGGCCGACCGGCCCGGCTTCGATCTCTGTGGCGCCCTCTCCGTGGTCAGGGAGGGGGAGGTGCGGCAGCTCAGCACCGGAGTGGCACGCTGGCTCGGCGAATCCTGCCGGCGGCTGGAACGGCGGCGACTGGCTCTGCAGCCCCTGGCGGCGACCCTGCGGGCCGGCGAACGGCTGCGGCTCTCGCTGGCGGCCTCGGCCTGGCCCCAGATCGCGGTGAATCCAGGCAGCGGCGCGATCCCCTCAGGCCCCGCCGGTCCGGCCCACCACGTGATCACCCTTCAGTTGGTTCTCCGTGAAGCCATGTTGCAGCTCGTTCCGTTCCGGTCGAGCAAACTGGCTCCACCCTGATCGTGGTGTTCCGTGAATCTGCGCGCTCCGCTCCTGGCCGTGGCCCTCGCCTGCAGCCTGCAGGGGGGCCAGGCTCTCGCCACCACGGTTCTGTCGCCGGATCAGGCCCGCAGCGCCGCCGAGGTGCTCCTGGATGCCCTGCGCCGCGATGACAGCCAGGCGGTGTTCAACCTGCTGGCCCCCGAACTGCAGAGCGCCACCTCGGTGGAGAAGGTGAAGCTGCGGCTGCAGCAGCAGGGAAGGATCCTCGGCGGCAGGGTCACGGACGTGAGCAGTGGCGTGGATGACAGCACGGTGCAGGGGGAGCTGCGCAGCGCCAGGGGCACCCAGCCGCTGGTGCTGGTGCTCGATTCCCGCGGCCGCCTGCTTGGCTGGGAGCTGGATCAGAAGGACACCCCGATCCGCCAGATCGCCACGAACTTCATCACCGCCATCAGCCAGGGACGGGTGGTGGAGGCCCGCAGCCTGCTGGAGCGTGATCTGCAGGAGCAGGTCAGTCCCCAGGATCTGCTCAACCGCTGGAAGGATCTCGAAAAGCTCACCGGCAGTTTCCAGCGGCTGCGGGGAACGGTGGTGGCCAGCGAGGGAGGCCCGCAGCAACTGGTGCTGGTGACGACCCAGTTCGACCGCCTCACCGACAACCTGTTCGTGATCTTCGATCAGGTCGGCCATATCATCGGCGTCGACTTTCCGGAGGAGGCTCGCCGCGGCGCTGCCGGCGCCGGCCAGTAGGGCGGATCGAGCGGCCTAAGCTCCAGATTCGACCGAACGCCCTCCATGCCTCCTACCAGCCTCGACTGGATGGTTCAAGATGGCCTGCGGCTTGCCGAGTGCCGGCACGATCATCCTTTCGCCGTGCTGGGCCCCCAGCCTCAGCAGGGCGAGTGGGTGGTGAGGGCCTGGATGCCGGAGGCGCAGCAGGTGGACCTGCTGGTCGATGGTCAGGTCCTGCCGATGACCAGCCCGCACCATCCCTGGGTGTTCGAGGTCGAGCTGGCGACCGATCCCGGGCGTCGCTACCAGTTCCGGGTGCGTCGCGGCGGCATCGAGCACGTGCAGCACGACCCCTGGGCCTTCCGTGAGGAGTGGATGGGGGAACTCGACCGCCATCTCTTCGCCGAAGGCAATCACCACCACATCTGGCGACGGCTCGGGGCCCATCCCTGCGAGCGGGAGGGCATCGCCGGCGTGCAGTTCGCCCTCTGGGCCCCGAACGCCCGCAGTGTGGCGGTGCTGGGCGACTTCAACGACTGGGACGGCCGCCATCTGCCGATGCAGCTGCGGACCGGCGGCATCTGGGAACTGTTCGTGCCCGGTCTGGCGCCCGGCACGATCTACAAGTACGAAGTGCGGTCCCAGGCGGGGCACTGCTACCAGAAGGCCGATCCCTACGGCTTCCAGCACGAGATCCGCCCGCAGACCGGTTCGGTGGTGACCCGTCTGGGTCAGTACCGCTGGAGCGATCAAGCCTGGCTGGAGGAGCGGGACAACCGCGACCCACTCGACCAGCCGATCAGCGTCTACGAGCTGCACCTCGGCAGCTGGATGCACGCCTCCGCCGATGATCCCTACCGTGAGGCGGACGGCACGGCGAGGCCGCCGGTGGCCGCCGCCGATCTCAAGCCCGGGGCGCGGCTGCTCACCTATCCGGAGCTGGCGGATCGGCTGGTTCCCTACGTCAAGGAGCGGGGCTTCACCCACCTGGAGCTGATGCCGATCGCCGAGCATCCGTTCGACGGATCCTGGGGCTATCAGGTGACCGGCTTCTACGCCCCCACCAGCCGCTTCGGCAGCCCGGACGAGTTCCGCGCCTTCGTGGACCGCTGCCACGCCGAAGGCATCGGTGTGATCCTCGACTGGGTGCCGGGCCATTTTCCCAAGGACAGCCACGGGCTGGCCTTCTTCGATGGCTGCCATCTCTACGAGCATGCCGATCCCCGCATCGGCGAGCACAAGGAATGGGGCACGCTGATCTTCAACTACAGCCGCAACGAGGTGCGCAACTTCCTCGTGGCGAACCTGGTGTTCTGGTTCGAGGAGTTCCACATCGACGGCATCCGCGTCGATGCCGTGGCGTCGATGCTCTACCGCGACTACCTGCGTCCCGATGGGGAGTGGGTGCCGAACGAACGCGGCGGCCGCGAGAACCTGGAGGCGGTGCGCTTTCTGCAGCAGGCCAATTCCGTGCTGTTCCACCACTTCCCCGGCGCCCTATCGATCGCGGAGGAGTCGACGACCTGGCCGATGGTGACCCAGCCCACCCACATGGGCGGCCTGGGCTTCAACCTCAAATGGAACATGGGCTGGATGCACGACATGCTCGATTACTTCGAGCTGGATCCCTGGTTCCGCCAGTTCCACCAGAACAACATCAGCTTTTCGATCTGGTACCACTACACCGAGAACTTCATGCTGGCCCTCAGCCACGATGAAGTGGTGCACGGCAAGAGCCATCTGCTCCACAAGATGCCTGGCGACGACTGGCAGAAGTTCGCCAACGTGCGCGCCCTGCTGGCCTACATGTGGACACACCCCGGCAAGAAGACCATCTTCATGGGGATGGAGTTCGGGCAGCGGGCCGAATGGAACGTCTGGGGCGATCTGCAGTGGAATCTGCTCCAGTTCGAACCGCACCAGGGCCTGCGCAATCTGGTGGACGACCTCAACCGTTACTACCGCTCGCAGCCCGCCCTCTGGCGTGATGACTTTGATCAGTACGGCTTCCAGTGGATCGACTGCAGCGACAACCGGCACTCGGTGATCAGCTTCATGCGGCGCGAAAGCACCACCGGCAGCTGGGTGGTGGTGGTGGCGAACTTCACCCCGCAGAGCCATGCGCACTACCGGGTGGGCGTGCCGCTGGAGGGCTACTACGCCGAAATGTTCAATACCGACAGCAGCCGCTACGGCGGCAGCAATCTCGGCAATCTGGGCGGCAAGTTCACCGAGGAGTGGGGCGCCCACGGCTACAGCCATTCCCTCGACCTCTGCCTGCCGCCCCTGGGCGTGCTGGTGTTGCAGCGCGACCCGTTGCGCAGCCAGGCCCTCTGTGACGAATCCTCCGGAACGGGTGGTGCCGTCGGGTAGGTTCGCCGCTGGCATTCCCTTCCTCCATGGCCGAAACTCTCCCCCTGCTGCTGCGCGCCGCCCGAGGTGAGCAGGTGGAGCGTCCGCCGGTGTGGATGATGCGGCAGGCCGGCCGCTACATGAAGGTCTACCGGGATCTGCGCGAGCGCCACCCCGGCTTCCGCGAACGGTCGGAGCAGCCCGATCTCTCCTACGAGATCTCGATGCAACCCTTCCGGGCCTTCGCGCCCGATGGGGTGATTCTCTTCTCCGACATCCTCACGCCGCTACCGGGCCTGGGGATCGATTTCGACATCATCGAGAGTCAGGGACCGATCATCGATCCGCCGATCCGCAGCCAGGAGCAGGTGGACGCCCTGCGGCCGCTCGATCCCGCCGCCTCCCTGCCGTTCGTGGCTGAGGTGCTGGGGAGGCTGCGCGAGAGCGTCGGCCATCAGGCGGCCGTGCTCGGCTTCGTGGGTGCCCCCTGGACCCTGGCCGCCTACGCCGTGGAGGGCCGGAGTTCCAGGAGCTACGCCGTGATCAAGGCGATGGCCTTCCGTGAGCCGGCACTGCTGCACCAGCTGCTGGCGCATCTGGCTGATTCGATCGCCACCTATGTGAGCTACCAGATCGAGAGCGGCGCCCAGGTGGTGCAGCTGTTCGATTCCTGGGCGGGCCAGCTCAGCCCGATCGATTATGACGTGTTCGCGGCTCCCTACCAGAAGCGGGTGGTGGATCAGGTGAAGGCGAAGCACCCCGACACCCCTCTGATCCTCTACATCTCCGGCAGCGCCGGCGTGCTGGAGCGGATGGCCAGCACCGGTGTCGATTTCATCTCGCTCGACTGGACGGTGGACATGGCCGATGGCTGCGCCCGCCTGCCCAAGCACCTGGGGGTGCAGGGCAACGTGGACCCCGGCCTGCTGTTCGGCACGCCGGAGGCCATCCGCGAGCGGATCGTCGACACGGTGCGCAAGGCCCGGGGACGCCGCCACATCCTCAACCTGGGGCACGGCATCCTGCCCGGTACGCCCGAGGAGAACGCCCGTGTCTTCTTCGAGGCCGGCAAGGCGGTGAACGAGCTGCTGGGAGCAGCCGTTTGAGCGGGTCCAGGCGGCCCGCCAGGATTCTGATCACCGGCGCCAGCGGCTGCGTCGGCCAGACGATCGCCGAGCAGCTCTACACCAACTCCGACGCGGAGCTGCTGCTGTGGCTGCGGGATCCGGCCAAGCTCACGGCGGTGCCGGCCCATGATCCCCGCATCACCCTGCTGGTGGGCGATCTGCGCGAGCAGGAACCCCACGCCGCCGCGATCGCCTCGGCCACCCGGATCATCCACACCGCCACCGCCTGGGGGGATCCGCAGCGGGCCCATCAGGTGAACGTGGTGGCCGTCAAGGAGCTGCTGGGGCGGATCGATCCGGAGCGGCTGGAGCAGATCCTCTACTTCTCCACCGCCAGCATCCTCAACCGCAATCTGGAGCTGCTCAGCGAAGCCGCCAGCGACGGCACCGAATACATCCAGACCAAGGCCCTCTGCCTGCAGCAGCTGGAGGCCCATCCCCTGGCCGACCGGATCGTGGCGGTGTTTCCCACCCTGGTGTTCGGCGGTTCGGTGGGCCCCGGCGATCCCCATCCCACCAGCTATCTGACGGCCGGCCTCAAGGAGGCTGTGCGCTGGCTCTGGCTGGCCCGCTGGCTGCGGGCCGATGCCAGCTTCCATTACATCCATGCCGCCGACATCGCCCTGGTCTGCGCCCATCTGGCCCTGCGGCCCCATGGCCCCAATCCGGAGCGCGGCCAGGGACCGCTGCGGCGGCTTGTGCTGGGCCAGCCCGCCGTCACGGTGGACGAAACGGTGGCGCGCCTCTGCCGCTGGCGCCAGACCTGGGTTCCCCCCTTCGGGGTCACGGTGAGCGGCTGGCTGATCGAGGCGCTGATCAAGCTGCTGCGCATCGAGGTCAACGCCTGGGACCGCTTCAGCATCCGCCAGCGCCACTTCGTTCACGATCCGATCAGCCCGCCGGAGCGCTTCGGCCTGGTGAGCCATGCCCCCAGCCTCGAGGCCGTGTTCGCCATGGCGGGCCTGCCCCATCGCGGTCAGCTGCCCTGAGGCCTGGCCATACTCGTTCGCAACCGTCGCTGCCGGCCGATGCCTCCCCGCTCCCTCCCTTCCCTGGCCCGCCTCGCCCGGCACCTGCTGGGATCCTTGGTGGCGGGAGCTCTGCTGCTGCTGGTGGGCCTGGCTGCCGCTCCCCCGGCCAGCGCCGCCACCGTCGAAGTGATGCTCGGCACCGATGGCGGCATGCTGGCGTTCGAGCCCAGCACGGTCACGATCGCCCGGGGCGACACGGTGCGCTTCGTCAACAACAATCTGGCGCCGCACAATGCCGTCTTCGGCGGTCACGAGGAACTGAGCCACAGCCCGCTGGCCTTCGCTGCAGGCGAGGAGTGGGAGGAAACCTTCACCGCTGCCGGCACCTACCCCTACTGGTGCGAGCCGCACCGCGGCGCCGGCATGGTCGGCACGGTGATCGTGCAGTGAGCCCGGCCCGGTTGCCGGTAACAGGATTGTTTCGATCGTCTGCCCCTGCCAGCGCTTCGCCGTGGGCGGACCTCTATTTTTGACGGGTTGCACGCTCCTCGATGCGCCGCCTGCTTTCCCTCTTCGCTGTCTGCCTTGCGCTTCTGCTGGGCGCCGCACCCAGCTTCGCCGCTGACGCTGCCCACGGCGCTCAGATCTTCTCCGCCAACTGTGCGGCCTGCCACATGGGTGGCGGCAACGTGGTCAACGCCGAGCGCACCCTCAAGCAGGAGGCTCTTCAGGCCTATCTGGCCAATTATGAGGGCGGCCATGAAGCCGCGATCGCCACCCAGGTCACAAAGGGCAAGAACGCCATGCCCGCGTTCCTGGGCAAGCTCACCGATGCCGATATTGCTGATGTGTCGGCCTACGTCGAGGAAATGGCCGGCAAAGGCTGGGCCTGAGCCCGGCCTGCGAGCCTGAGCCAGGCTTGCGATGTCGGTTCGCCGTTCCGCCCGCTCCCTTTCAGGGGCGGGCTTTAGTCTGCGCTGCCCGGTGGGATTTTGTCTCGCCCCTCTTCCCGGTGGCTGTTCGGCAAGCGATGGTGAGCCCATCCACCGGAGCAGACCCCATGTCCCGCGAACAACTGCAGCGCCTGGTGCGCGATGCAGAGGCGCAGCCGTTGCTGAGGGCCCAGTTGCGTGGCGTCTGCGACTGGGGGGAACTGAGCCTCAGGGCCTCGGCCCTCGGTTATGCCGTCAGCCGGGCCGATCTGTCCCAGGCCAACCAGGAGGATGCGGCGGGCCGGTTTCTGGAGCAGGCCCGGATCGAACCGGTGCGCGATCTGCTCGGCTCCGTTCCCGGACGCCACGCTCAGCTCAGCTGGCGGCGCCTGGCCAGCACGGCGAGATAGAGGTCTTCGGGAACATCCCGAATGTCGTACTCGCTGGGGAGAACGCCATGGGCGTGGCGATGCACCACCAGCCAGCAATTGCGCTCCGGATCCTTGCTGCTGGCCTCGAAGCCCCGCGATTCCTCGGCGAGGCGCTCCACCAGCGCTTCACGGCTTTCGATCGCCATCCTTATCTTGAGGCTGTGCCAGCAACCGATTGATCATGGCAAGCCGCACGGCCCTGGTGGCGTTCACGTGGCTGAGCCTCGCGGTTGTGCCTGGCGCCTGGGGGCAGACGCCGGATGCCGTGGCACCTCTGGACCCCACCAGGGCGGCAGGGCCTCACCCCAGCTGCCCCTTGCTCGTGCCGCCGCGGGAGTCGTTCCTGCAGCCCCTGCGGCTGACGCCGGCTCAGGTGCCACGCAAGAACGCAGCCGGCTGCCTCTCCGCCGCCGATGCGGTGTACCGGGCTGATGGCTGCCCCGAGAAGCTCTGCCCGAAGGCAAGACCGGGCCTGGAACTCTGAAGGCTCAGCGGCAGCCGAACACCGAGATCGTGTAGCTGAAGCCGGTCGCGTTGGCGTTGTAGCCGGAGCCCACCTTCACGTTCACCTGGGTGACAAGCTTGCCGGCCGGCGCCATGAAGGGCCCGAACTGGCGGAACTGGCCGGGCTGGGCGTTGAGCGTTTCGTTCACCACCTGCAGGTTGCTGCCATCGCTGAACTTGAGGAAGGCCTGGATCGGATAGGGGCCGGCCTGGCTGGAGGTGGATCTGAAGTTCACCTTGTAGCTGGTGTAAGGCCTGGCAACGGTGAAATCGGTGTTGAAGTTGGTGCGCCCGAAGGGGAACACCAGCGGCCCGTCGAGCTGGATCGACTTGCTGACGCTGGTGCCGCCGCCCACAGCCGACAGATAGCTGCAGCTGACGGCCCTGGCGGCGGGCGTGAGGCCCGGCGCCAGCAGGGAAAGGGCAGCCAGAGCGGCCAGGTGGCGCAGCGTTCGGCCGGTGGTGCGTGGGAGAGGGTGCATCGAACGGGTCAGCCGCGGAAGAAGCGCCCACCGAAGGTAAGGACAGGGTGAACGTTTCGTTCGGTTGATTCGCCAATTGTTTCGGCGACCCCATCCTGTGGGCAGAGGCCTGGCTTTCATACCGTCTTTCCACAGCCCCCAGCCAGGAGAGTCACGATGCATCCCACCGCCGAGCAGTTCACCGAGAAGGCCTGGGCCGCGGTCGTGGCGGCTCAGCAGCTGGCCCAGCAGCGGCGCCAGCCCCAGCTGGAAACGGAGCACCTGTTCGCCAGCCTGCTGGCGCAGCAGGGGCTGGCCAGCCGGATCGTGGAGAAGGCGGGAGTCGATCCGTCCGTTCTGGCCGAGCGGGTGGAGGCGTTCATCGCCGCCCAGGCCAGCCTCGCCACACCGGCCGAGAGCGTGTATCTGGGCAAGGCTCTCCAGGCGCTGTTCGAGCAGGCCGAAGTTCTGAAGAAGGAGTTCGGCGACAGCTTCCTCTCGATCGAGCACCTGCTGCTGGCCCTTGGCGGCGATCCCCGCTGCGGCCGCCAGCTGCTCTCGCAGGCCGGCGTCGACCGGGCCAAACTGCGTCAGGCGATCGAGGCCGTGCGCGGCAGCCAGAAAGTGACGGACCAGAACCCCGAGGGCACCTACGAATCGCTGGAGAAGTACGGCCGTGACCTCACGGCCGCCGCGCGCGAGGGCAAGCTCGATCCGGTGATCGGGCGTGACGAGGAGATCCGCCGCACGATCCAGATCCTCTCGCGCCGCACCAAGAACAATCCGGTGCTGATCGGCGAACCGGGCGTGGGCAAGACGGCGATCGTGGAGGGCCTGGCCCAGCGCATCGTCAACGGCGACGTTCCTCAGGCGCTGCAGAACCGCCAGCTGATCGCTCTCGACATGGGCTCGCTGATCGCCGGGGCCAAGTACCGCGGCGAGTTCGAGGAACGGCTCAAGGCCGTGCTCAAGGAGGTGACCTCCAGCGAAGGCCAGATCGTGCTGTTCATCGACGAGATCCACACCGTGGTGGGGGCCGGCGCCACCGGCGGTGCGATGGATGCCAGCAACCTGCTCAAGCCGATGCTGGCCCGGGGCGAACTGCGCTGCATCGGCGCCACCACCCTCGATGAGCACCGTCAGCACATCGAGAAGGATCCGGCCCTGGAGCGCCGTTTCCAGCAGGTGTTCGTGGATCAGCCCACGGTGGAGGACACGATCTCGATCCTGCGGGGTCTCAAGGAGCGCTACGAAGTGCACCACGGCGTGCGCATCGCCGACAACGCCCTGGTGGCTGCGGCCGTGCTGAGCAGCCGCTACATCGCCGACCGCTTCCTGCCTGACAAAGCGATCGACCTGATGGATGAATCGGCGGCGCGGCTCAAGATGGAGATCACCTCCAAGCCGGAGGAGATCGATGAGATCGATCGCAAGATCCTGCAGCTGGAGATGGAGAAGCTCTCGCTCGGCCGTGAATCCGATACGGCCAGCAAGGAGCGGCTGGAGAGGCTGGAGAAGGAGCTGGCCGATCTGAGCGAGCAGCAGAGTGCCCTCAATGCCCAGTGGCAGCAGGAGAAGGGCGCGATCGACGAGCTCGGCGCCATCAAGGAGGAGATCGAGCAGGTGCAGCTGCAGGTGGAGCAGGCCAAGCGCCAGTACGACCTGAACAAGGCGGCGGAGCTGGAGTACGGCACCCTGGCGGAGCTGCACAAGAAGCTGGCGGCGAAGGAGGCCGAACTCACCAGCGCCGACGGCGAGAAGAGCCTGCTGCGGGAGGAGGTCACCGAGGAGGACATCGCCGAGGTGATCGCCAAGTGGACCGGCATTCCGGTGGCCCGGCTGGTGCAGAGCGAGATGGAGAAGCTGCTGCATCTGGAGGAGGAGCTGCACCAGCGGGTGATCGGCCAGGAGCAGGCGGTCACGGCGGTGGCCGATGCGATCCAGCGCTCCCGCGCCGGCCTCTCGGATCCCGACCGCCCGATCGCTTCCTTCCTGTTCCTCGGCCCCACCGGCGTCGGCAAGACGGAGCTCTCCAAGGCCCTGGCCTCGCTGCTGTTCGACAGCGACGACGCGATGGTGCGCATCGACATGAGCGAGTACATGGAGAAGCACGCCGTGTCCCGCCTGATCGGGGCCCCTCCCGGCTACGTGGGCTACGAGGAGGGCGGACAGCTCACCGAGGCGGTGCGGCGCCGCCCCTATGCCGTGATCCTGTTCGACGAGGTGGAGAAGGCCCACCCCGACGTGTTCAATGTGATGCTGCAGATCCTCGATGACGGCCGCGTCACCGACGGCCAGGGGCGCACCGTGGATTTCACCAACACGGTGCTGATCCTCACCAGCAACATCGGCAGCCAGTCGATCCTGGATCTGGCCGGCGATCCGGGGCGCCACAGCGAGATGGAGAAACGGGTGAACGACGCCCTGCGCGGCCACTTCCGGCCGGAATTCCTCAACCGGCTGGATGAATCGATCATCTTCCACAGCCTGCGGGCCGATGAGCTGCGCCGGATCGTGGATCTGCAGGTGGCGCGGCTACGCCAGCGGCTGGAAGACCGCAAGCTCGGGCTCGAGCTCGATGGTGAGGCGCTTGACTGGCTGGCAGCTGCGGGCTACGACCCGGTGTATGGCGCCAGGCCGCTGAAGCGCGCGATTCAGCGGGAGCTGGAAACCCCGATCGCGAAGGGGATCCTGGCCGGCACCTTCCCCGAGGGCAGCGCCATCGCGGTGGATGTGCAGCAGGTGGGCGAAACCCCCCGGCTGCGCTTCCAGCCGGGACGCAGCCATGAGCTGGCGCTGGTGGGCTGACGGGCCGGCTGAGCTGAAAAACCCCTGCAGGAGGTACTCCTGCAGGGGTTGACTTGGTGCTTGGTACGGCTGCCGGGGCAGCCGGGAGGCGTTGGATCAGGCCTTGCCGCCGGGGAAGAGATCGTCGAGGTCGTCGAACAAGCCCTTCTCGGGGAGGTTGCCGAAGATTCCATCGGGCAGGGCGCCAGGGAAGGCATCCGGCAGGACCCCGAGCAGATCGGAGACGTTAAGACCACCCTCAGAAATACCCTCGGTACCACCGAAGATCACAGGAACGGAAGCATCGTTCAGGGCCTCGAAGTCACTGGCGGCCGTGTCGCCCGTCAGGTAGTCGACGCCCAGAGAAATCGAATCCGAAGGAAGCTTGTCAATGGCTTCAGAAGCCAGATTGACTAACTTTTCATCAAGCTTGTTGAAGCCAAAGACGAGCTCATCATCGTCATTGACCTTGGTTTCCAGAAAATTAATCGCTGCCCCAAACTTACCTTCGGACTTGCCGGGGAAAAGATCAGAATTGTTGTCTAAACCATTTTCAAGCTTTTCTAGCAGGCTGGTGAATCCACCAGCGATTTCGAGGGTTGTTGCTGACATGGCTTCAGAGTGAGTTGCTACTCAGGCGAAGAGGAAATCCAAACGGATCCCCGAATGCGCAGACGTTACCAGTGATTTCCAGAGCTGCACAGGTGTGACTCTGCTGGAGACGGGATTGAGACGGATGAAAGCCGTAGAGGAACACGCATTCGCCCCCCGGAGAGCACCCCAACTGGGCTCGAGAACCGCAAACACTCACAGACCGGCAGCAAAACGTTGCAGAGATCACCAGAATCCGACCATCATTCCCCGGAAAGTGCATTTTGTAACATCTCCGCCCCTGATCTGATCAGTGTTTCTTATATGACCTGGATTCTCAGCTGGAGCGGGGCTGAGATGGGCATTCCCAAACAGAAGTGGCGGCTCCTGCCCGTAGCGGGTCCATGTGCTCCGCTGGTAAGCCCTGTCCAGCCTTCCTTTCGTGTCCCGGCAACTGGTTGAGTGGCTTGCGGTCGCGGCGGGGTGTGAGCAGCGCTTCGACTGGATGGCCGCCGCAGCGGCCTACGGACAGGCCCTAGCCCTGTCCGCCTCAGACCCGAGGTTGTGGATCAATCAGGGGCACGCTCTCTGGATGGCGGACCTTCCCCACGCCGCCGAACGCTGTTACCGGCAGGCGTTGCGGTTGTCCCCCGCTCTGCCGACCGCCCTGTGCGGCCTGGCCAACAGCCTGCGCGATCTGAACCGGTTCGAAGAGGCGGCCGTCGCCTACGCCTCGAGCGCCGGCGGCGAGGCGCGCTGGGGTCGCAGTCAGGTGCTGATCGGGCTGGAGTCCTATGAGGAAGCCTTCGCGGAGGCTGAAGCACGCCGAGATCTGGAGGCGTGGAAGCCGTTTCGCCCCGGAGCGTTCTGGGCCGGCGGAGCGATCGACGAGCTGGATCCCGGCGCCGACCTCTGGGTCTGGAGCGAGCAGGGCTTCGGCGACACCTTTCAGTTCCTGCGCTGGATCCCGGCCCTGGCCGATAGGCGCGAGCGGCAGGCCGGGAACTCCGCCAGCCGCTGCGGGGAACTGCACCTCGTGGTGGAGGCGAATCTGGTGCGGATCATTCAGGAAGGGCTGGCCTGGATGCGATGCCCCCCCCGCGTGGTGGCCAAGGACACGCTGGAGTTCCAGCCTCTGGTGGTGCATGGCTCGCTGATGAGCCTGCCGCACGCCCTCGGTGGGGCGCCTGTTCCCCTGGCGCGGCCCACGCTGGCGTCCCCCCTGTGGAGCGAAGCCGGCCCTTGCCTGCTGCCCGGCAGCCTGGGGACCGGCCCACGGGTGGGGATCGTCTGGGCCTCCGGTCGAAAGCAGGAGCGGCCCTTCAGCGAGCGTGAATACCGCAAACGCAGCCTGCCGCCGGCGGCGCTCTGGCAGCTGATCGATGGGTTGCAGCAGGCCGGCGCGGCCGTGATTCCGCTGCAATACGGCGATGACGGGGAGCTGGCGGCGGCGCTCGGCTTCGAGCTGGCCGCGCCCCGGCTCGATCTGGGCGATTTCGCCCATGTGGCCCGGGTTGTGGCGCAGCTGGATCTGGTGATCAGCGTGGACACCGCGATGGCCCACCTGATCGGGGCGATGGGGGCTCCCGGCTGGATCCTGTTGCCCTGGAGCGCCGATCCCCGCTGGCTGCGTCAGCGCGAAGACAGCCCCTGGTATCCCAGCCTGCGGCTGCTTCGCCAGCCGGCGGGTGGAGACTGGCGCGGCACGATCGATCAGCTGCTCAGGCGCTTCGCCGAGCGGAGCGCAGCAGCACCAGAGCATCGATCCAGCTGGTGAAGGCTTCGGTGCAGCGCTTTCGCTCGTAGCGCTCGACCACCGTGGCGCGGGCCGCCAGAGCGAGGCTTCGGTGGGCCTCCGGATCCCGCAGCACCGCATCGATCCGGGCGGCGATGGCCGCCGGGTCGTCGAGTGGGGTCAGCAGGCCATTCACCCGATCGCGGATCACCTCCTTCACGGGCGCCGTGTCGGAGGCCACCACCACAGCCCCGCAGGCCATCGCCTCCAGCAGGCTCCAGGAGAGCACATAGGGATAGGAAAGATAGGCGTGAACTGTGCTGATCTGGAACAGGGCGGTGAGCCGCTCCCGTGGCAGCAGCCCCACCAGGTGAAGCCTTTGCCGATCGATGGCGCCGCCCAGCTGCTCGAGCATGGCGCCGCGATAGCCAGCGGGATGGGGGCTGGGCGGGCTGTAGGAGTGGCCCTCCCCGCCGACCACCACCACCTGGAGGGTGGGGTGGTGTTGAAACAGCGGCGGCAGGGCCCGCAGGAAGCGGCAGAAGCCCCGCAGGGGTTCGAGGCTGCGGCTCACGAAGGTGAGCACCAGGTCGTTGCGGCTGAGTTCCAGCTCGGGCGTCAGCCGGATCCTTCGCGTCGGTTCCGGCCGGATCGTTTCGGTGTCGATTCCTTCGTGGATCACCTGAATCCGGCCACGCCAGGGTGCCGGGAAGGTGTTGCGCTGAAACAGCGTCGGCGTCAGGGCGAGATCGGCATCCGCCAGCGCGGCCAGCGCCATGAGGTTGTTGCGGGCGAGCAACTGCAGCCTTGCCGTGGTGATCGGAGGGGCATCCGGATCGTCACTGCCGAGCAGGGAGGGGCTGCCGAACAGTTCCGGATAGGCGATCAGCACGGCCCGGGGCCAGAGCCCTCGCAGATAGAGACCCTCACCCCAGGCGCTGTGGAACAGAACCACCTGTGGCTCCACTCCTGCCGCCAGCAGGGCGCGGGCCTGTTCCGCCACCCGCTCCGCACGCAGGAGGCCCAGTTCGAGCGCCGGATCGCGCAGCCCCTCAGGCAGATCCTCGAGCCGGGGGGCCGGGTAGGGATGGAAGTGGCAGCCGGCCGGCAGGGGGTGGCCTTCCTGGACGCCGATGGCATGCACCCGATGCCCTCGGGCGAGCAGAGCCACCACGAAGGGCAGAAACTGGGCCGGGAACGCCTGATGAACGAACAGGATCTGCATCGGCTGTGGCTGTCTCGGCGACAAAGCGAGCCTGGTCGGCATCGGTACAGTTCAGCCACTTTTCCATTTCCGCGGGACTTCGATGCCTTCCTTGCGCCGTCTGTTTGGGCTGGGTTCGAGTAGCCAGCCGCATCAGGCACCCGAACCCTCCTGGGCTGGGGCTGCCAAGGCACCTGCTCCGGTGAACCGCATGGTCAACACCCTGCCCGATGGCCGGGCGGATCTGCCGGTGGAGATGGTGCCGTGGTCGGTGCGGCGGTTGCAGGTGATCTTCCAGCAGCTCAACCAGACACCGAATCAGCAGTCCGTGGAGGATGCCCAGGCGGCCCGAACCTGTTTCATGAAGTTCTGGCTCACCGCTCCGGTCGACTTCCTGGAGATGCTCTACGACGGGCCGATCGGTCAGGCCTATCGGTTGATGCTCGGGGGTGTGCTGCCGGCCCTCCCCCTGAGCGAAGCCGATGAGCGCTGCAAGATGGCGCTGACCCAGCGGCTGCATGCGGCCTTCGGCCATCACGAAACCACCAACCTGCTGCTGGCGGTGATGCCTTATTACGACCTGAACGCCATGCGGGTGGCCGATCCACTGCGCCAGATCCCCGAATGGCTCCTGGCGGACTACGCCAATCGCTGCGATCCCCAGCTCAAGGCGAAGCTGCTCAAGCGCGATGCCCTGCGCGGTGGGGCCGCCAGCGGCGCGCCCTCCCCAGCGCCCACCGCCCTGCTGGGCCCCGCCGGTCAGGCGGGTCTGCGCACGTTTCAGGGCTCCGGCGCTGCGGAGGGCGATGCAGCCCTGCCGGTGCTGGCCGAACGCCGGGGGGCCGACTGCCTGCCGCTGATTCAGGACAACGAATTCCTGGGCCGGATGAGCGGCCTGATCAACCTGTATGCGATCGATCCCAGTGACGGCGAACTGAAGCGGGAGCTCTCCGGCCTGCGGCGCCAGGTGGCGCAGATCTGGCTGGATGTGGACTCTGAACAGTTGCAGGCCCTGTACCGAGCCCCCTTCGGCCAGCTCAGCCAGAACCTGATCGGCTCCGGATTCGCGCGCGAGCCCCTGTCGCCGGAGGAAGATGCCGCCCGGCGCCGGCTCGGCGAGATCGTGGCGAAGATGCGCCATCCACGGGCCCTGAACGCGCTGATGGCGGCCCTGCTCTATTACCCGGCCGGCAAGGTGAACCTCAGTGAGGCGGACAGCACCCTGCCGGCCTGGCTGGTGCAGGAGCTCAACACGCTGCGCAATCGGGCCCTGCAGAACTGAACGCTCAGCCGGGGCCTGGCGGTGCCAGGCTCACTTGTGGAATTCCTGCCAGACCAGCCAGTAGGCGAGATAGCCCACCGGTGGGCCGAGCAGGAGGGGCAGAAAGGCCAGCAAGGAAACTCTCAGCGGCCCCCAGAGCAGCAGTCCGAGGCAGAAGGCCAGATAGAGGAGCAGTATCGCGCCGAGCAGAACCGCACGGCTGGTGAGCGTCTGGCGCAGACGTTGAACGGCCCTGTGGCACAGAACTCTGAACCGTTGCCCAGGCGGCACGAACGCCGACCAGTCGGCCGGAGGTGGCGGCGGCGGCCGGCGTGCCATCAGCGCAGCCGCTCGAGATCACGGCGTTTGTCGTTCAGGAAGCTGGTGAAGATACTCATGAAGGTGCGCTGCCTCAACTGGATGTCAGCGGTGAGGGCCATGCCGGGCTTGAGCGGAATCGGCCGGGTGCTGCCCTGCAGGCTCTGGCGCTGCAGCCGCAGCACGGCCGGATAGAAGAGGCCCTTGGCCTCGCTCTGGAGCGTCTGAGCCATTTCTTCGGTGGTGAGGGCATCGGAGCCGATCCGTTCGACCCTGGCCGGGATCCTGCCGAAATCGGAGGAGGGGAAGGTATCGATCGAGATCTCGGCGATCTGGCCCGGGGTTAGGTAGCCGATGGCGCTGTTGGGGATGTAGACCTTGGCCTCGAGCGCATCACCGGGCACCACGCTCATCAGCGGGTTTGCGGCTTCCACCACCGAGCCGGGCGACACATTGATGTCGAAGACTGAGCCGTCGCTCGGGGCAGTGAGCACGCTGTACTGAAGCTGCACCCGGGCCAGGCGGATCTGGCCATCGAGATCGGCGATCTGGCGCAGGTTGGTCTCGATGCGGCCACGCAGTTCGGCACCCGGCGCCGCTGTGGCGTTCTGCAGGGCAGCCTGCAGGCTGGCGGCGGTGCGCAGCTCTGTGGCCAGATTCGTGCGGATCTCATCGGCGGTGTTGCGGCTCTGGAGCGCCTGCACCTCGCTGACGGCACCGGTGCTGGAGAGGCTGCTGTAGCGCTCGGCGATGTTGCTGGCCGTGGCCAGGGAGAGGCGCAGCCCCTCGATCCTGGCTTCACTGGCCCGCAGCTGCTCCTCGGCGACCAGGCGCTTGGTGCGCAGATCCTCCGCCTGGTTGCTGAGCTGCAGGCGCTGGTTGGCGGAGAGGCCGCTGGCCTGGCTGTCGCCCAGCGAGGCCGAGAGGATCTGGTTCTCGTTGACAAGCCGATCGCGGATCGCCTCGGCGGCGGTGAGGCGGCTGCGGGCCTCGCGCAGATCGAAGCGGATCAGCACCTGCCCCTGGGTCACGGCCTGGCCATCCTTGACCAAAATGGTTTCGATCACCCCCGCCACGGGCGCCTGGATCGTCTTCACCTTGCTGCCGGGCTGCAGCTTGCCCTGCACGGCGATCGTTTCGCCCAGCGGCGCGAACACAGCCCAGAGGCCGAACGCGCCGATGGCGCCCAGGGCCGTCCAGACGATCAGGCCGGAGGCTCGCCCACTCTTGCGCAGCAGGGCGGGCTGGTTGAACTGCCAGTCGGGCCGGGGGGCGAGGGCGCTGCCACTGGCCGAGCCGTTGGCCGAGCCATTGGCAGCCGGGGCCTGGAACGGTTGAGGGGACGCAGACGCCGCCTGCGTTTCGGCCAGGGCAGCGGGGGGCGGCTCTGATCTTGCACCGACCAGATCGACGCTCACCGGCATCACCCGCTGATCGCGGCGGGTTCGACCCCGGGGCGAACGCAGCCAGCCGAGGGCCCGTTCGTAGATTCCCACCAGGGAGGGTTCGGAGTTGGCCATCAGATAACCCCTTCCTGGCTCTGGCTGGCGTGCAGGGCGTAATACCAGCCCTGGCGCTGCATCAGTTCACGGTGGGTGCCGGTTTCCATGACCGCTCCACGGTCCATCAGCACGATGCAATCGGCCGGCTGCACGGAGGTGAGGCGGTGGGTGATGAAGAACACGGTGCGGCCGCGGAAGGCTTCGAACAGGTTGATGCACAGCTGGCGTTCCGTGCGGGCATCGAGGGCACTGGTGGCTTCATCGAGAATCAGCAGGCGGGGGTTCTGCAGCACGGCACGGGCCAGGGCGAGGCGCTGGCGCTGGCCGCCGGAGAGGCCGGCGCCGCGCTCGCCCACATCGGAGTTGTAGCCCTTGGGGAGGTCCATGATGAAATCGTGGGCGCAGGCGATCCGGGTGGCGCGGATCATCTCCTCGGCGCTGGCATCGGGCTTCACGAGCAGCAGGTTTTCGCGCACGGTGCCATCGAACAGAACGCTGTCCTGGGGGACCACGCCGATCTGGCGACGCAGCGAATAGAGCTCGATCTTGTTGATGTCGAGGCCGTCGATCAGCACCTTGCCCTCCTGGGGGCGGTAGAAGCGGGGCAGCAGCTTGAGGAGGGTGCTCTTGCCACTGCCGGATGCCCCCACCATGCCCACGAAGGAGCCGGCTGGAACTTCGAGATTGACGCCCTGAAGAATCAGGGGCCCCTGATCGGCGAAGCGGAAGCTCACGTTCTGGAACTCCACTCTGCCGATCACGGGCGGCATCGGAATGTTGAGGGATTCGGCCTCGGTCTGCTCCGTGGTGCGGTCCACGAGATCGCCCACCAGCTGAATCGAGGCGGTGCACTGCTGGAACTGCTGCCAGTTGGTGGTGAGCTGCACCAGTGGCTTGGTGATGTAGCCGCTGAGGATGCGGAAGGCGATGAAGCTACCGATGGTGAGCTCGCTCTTAATAATCAGGTAGATCCCCACCGCGATCACGATCAGGTGATTCAGCGCTTGGATGAAGCTGGCAAGATTGGTGATCGATTCCCTGGTGATCTTGAGCTTGAAATCCTCACCGATATAGCGTGCATAGCGATTCTGGAACTCCCAGCGGGTCTTGAGTTCGGCGTTCTGGGATTTTATCGTCTGGATGCCGGTGATCGATTCGTTCAGATAGGAATAGGTTTTCACCGAGGCCGCCATGCTGCGCTGGATCTGGGAGCGCACCAGCGGGTTGCTCACCAGGGTGAGGGCCAGCATCAGGGGCAGGGTGGCGAGGGTGGCGAAGGTGAGCGGCAGGCTGATCGCGAGCAGGATGAACAGATAGAGAAAGCTGAAGGAAAGATCCACCACGGTGGTGAGGCTGTTGCCGAGCAGGAAATCGCGCAGGCGATCGAGCTGGCTGAAATAGAACATCACCTGGCCCACGGGCCGGCTGTCGAAGAAGCCCTGGGGCAGCCGCACCAGCTGATCGAGGATCGTGCTCTTGGTGGCCTGATCCACCCGGTTGGCGGTATCGATGAAGATGTAGCTGCGCAGGGTCTTGAGGATCGAGCGCACCAGGGCCGCCACCAGCAACACGAAGCAGATGCTGAGCAGCACGTTGAGGTTGCCTGTGCGCACCACCCCATCCAGAAGAACCCTCATGCCCAGGGGTTGGGCCAGGGCCAGCAGGTTGATCACGAAGGAGAGGGCCAGCACCTCCACCAGCTGGCGGCGATGCTCGCGCAGGAAGGGCAGGAACCAGCTCCAGCTGAAGTTCCGTTCCTTGGCGTCGGGCTTGCGTTGCAGCAGCAGCAGCTCCACCTGGTCGTCTCCGGCGGCGGCGAGCTGGGCCGGGGGCAGCAGAAGAGGGCCCAGCTCGGGTTCGAGCAGGCGCAGCTGCCCGTTTTCCTCCACGCCTTCGAGGATGGCGAAATGCCCCTGGGCGTGAAGCACCGCGGGCGTGGCGGCCCGCCGCAGCCGATCGGCGGGCAGCTTGGTGAGCACCACCTTCAGGCCCAGGGCATCGAGGATCTGGCCGAGGTTGATCAGGTTGAGGCCTCCCTGGCGTTCCAGCACGGCCTGCACCTGATCGAGCAGGGCATCCCGGTTCACCGGGATGCCGAAGTAGCTTGCCAGGGCCAGGCAGATGGCGATCGGGCCGTCACGCGGGCCGGTGGCTCGCTGCAGGCGCAGCTCGGCCTCGCCATGGGCCTCGCTGCTGGGCTGCGGGGCAGGCGGGGAGAGGGCGTAGCTGCTGGTGGAGGCGGCAGCCAGCGGGCCGGCAGGGGCGGTGGTTGCGACGGCCCCGGAGCCCACCTGCAGGCTGGGCGAGGGATCGGCGGCGGGGGGCGGCGCGACGCCGGCCTGCAGGGAAGGGAGGCCCACCAGCCGCAGCCAGGCCGCGCCCGGCCGCGGTGGCTGGGCTGGGGCGTCGGCACGCCAGGCCTGGCCGCGGGGGCCACCGCTGCTGATGAACCAGCTCAGCTCCGCCGCCAGGCCCAGGGGCGCCTCCGGACCCGGTGGCAGGCTGCGCACCCGGGCGGAGGAGCGGATCGCCGGCCAGCTGCGCAGGGACTCGGCCCAGAGTGGGTTCTGGGCGGCGAGGTCGGCGAGCAGGAGATGGAGCTCGGCGGCGGGCAGGCTGTTCTGGAACCAGAGCCGGAAGGCTTCGTGGTTGGCGAGGAGGTCGAGAAAGAGGGTGGCGGGCACGAGCAGCAGCTCCGCCTCCGCCGAGACGCGGATGTGTTCGCTCGGTTCGCCGCGCAGCAGCGAGCACCAGCCCACACAGGCACCGCTCTCGAGCCGGTCGATCGTGCGCAGCTCGGCGCCGAAGGGGTCGGGCGCCAGCACCCGCAGGCTGCCAGAACGCAGCAGAAATACACCCTCAGGCATCCGTTCCGGACGCAGCAGGGTCTGGCCGAGGCGGAAACGCTGCAGCTCCAGCAGGGGTTCGAGGCCGGCGGCCACCTCGGCAGGCAGGCGGTCGAACGGCCGGAAGCTGCCGAGCAGGCTCCGCTCCCTGCCGTCGGGGGGGCTGGAAGGGGGGGCGGTCATACGGCGGCGGCGTTGGGATCGCGGGGCAGGGCCAGCAGCTCCTCTCCAGCCATCAGCAGGCCCACCTGTTCCTTGAACCAGATCTGGAAGAGTTCGTCCACCATCCGGGCGCGCATGGCCTCGTCGAGTTGAGCAGGGAAACGATCTTCGAGCCGCACCAACAGCCACACTCCGCCCAGTTCGAACGGTGGCCAGAGCTGCCCGGGGGTGCCCACCCGCAGCCGTTCGGTGAGGGCCGGGTGGCCGGCGCTGAGGGCGATCGGGCCGATCAGGCCGCGGGTGATCCGTTCTTTGCCTTCGGAGTGTGCGGCCACCAGGCTGGCGAACTCGGCTTCCCCCTCCCGCAGCTGGCAATGGAGCTCCTCGGCCTGCTCTCGGTCAGACAGGCGCAGCAGCGAGTAGGTGACCTGATCGAGATCGAGCTTGCGATCGAGGAAGCGGATCTCGGCCTCGGAGCCGTAGCGGTTCTGGCTGTAGCGCCGCACACGCTCGGCCTTGGTGGCGAAGTAGCGCAGATCGGCGGGCGACCAGCCCTTGCGGGCCAGCCAGTCGGCCATGGCCTCGTTGCTGTCTACGCCTTCGCCTTCGAGGTAGGCGCGCATCAGGGCGTTCTCCTCGTCGGCCGTGAGGCTGACGCTGCGGGCCACCCGATCGAGCACGACGCCCTGGGCCAGGGCCAGGGCCACGCCCTGCTGACGCAGCAGACGGTTGGTTTCCTCCACCGAGAGCAGGGGGCGGTGGGGGGCGATGGCGATCACCGCTGGGGGGATCACCCCGGAGAGGTGGGTGGTGCTCATCGGCGGCAGGGCAGGGCGAGGCGCTCAAGCGCCGTGGCCATCAGCTCGAGGCCGTGGGCGCGGGAGTAGTTGGCGCGGGCGTGCTCGAGGGCGGCGCCACTGGTGCGGGTCCAGAGCTCGTCGTCCTGCATCAGGTTGGCCACGGCCGTGCACCAGGCCTCGGGGTCGCGGGCGATGAACACCTCCACGCCATGGCGCAGGCCGGTGGCCTCGACCGCCACGGGGCTGAGCACCTGGGGGATGCCGTGAGAAAGGGCGGCGATCACCTTGCCCTTGATGCCGGCGCCGGCCCGCAGGGGCGCCACGAAGACCCGATGGCGCTCGTAGACCACGCTGGCGTCGTTGACCCAGCCATGCACGCGCACACCGGAAATCCCCTGCCAGGCCTCGTGCAGCTCGGGGCCAAGGCCGCTGCCGTAGAGATGGAACTCGAGATCGGGTAACTGCTCCCGCAACCGTGGCCAGACATCGTTGAGGAACGATTCCACGGCATCACGGTTGGGAGGGTGCTGGTAGCTACCGAGAAAGGTGATGCCCTGGCGGCTCGACAGCGGGGCGGATTCCGCCACTGTGTCCACCACCCAGGGGCAGAGGGCGGTGGTGGCCTGGCCGAGGCTCTCGGCGGCGATCACGGCCTGCTCGATCTCGCTGTAGGTGAGGGTGAGATCCACAGCGTTGATGGCCTCGAGTTCCTGGCGACGGGTTTCGCGCACGGCGGCCAGGGCCTGTTCGGCCCGCTCGCCGCTGTGGCCGGCGTTCTGGGCCTGGCGCAGCTCGCGCAGGTAGTGGAGATCGGCGTTGCAGAAGATCAGCTTCGCCTGGGGGGCGTGCTCGCGCAGCAGGGGCAGGCTGTCGCGCACGGTGGTGTAGCGGGTGAGGTAAATCAGATCGAACTCCCCGCCCCGCTCCTGCAGGAATCGCTCCAGCGAGAGCACGAAGGGAGCATGCACAGCTTCGATGCCACGGCGCTGCAGCTCCTCGGTGTAGGAAGCCAGCCAGGCGAGGTTCGAGGGCAGGAAGGTGATCTTGTAGCCGAGGGACTGGATCAGATCCATCTCCGCCAGGGCGGCATGGCTGCCGGCGTCACGGTCGGGGCGGGGGGTGCCGTGGTCGAGGAAGAGGGCGCGGGCCAGGATGCCACGGTCTTTGATCCGTTCGGCTGCTGCGAAGCCGGGTTCCCGTTCGCCCTGAAAGGCATGCTGCCACTTGCGCTGGAACTGGGGGGCGTGGAGAGTCTGGAAGCGCTTGAGCCCCTCGCTGGTTGCGGGATCGGTGTCGGTGCCGCAGCTGAGACCCTCATGGTGAATCACGCGGGAGAGCGGGGCGTAGCGCACCACAAGCCCGGCCTGGCGCACTTTGAAGGCCAGATCGGTGTCTTCGTAGTAGGCGGGGGAGAACTCGGGGCTGAAACCGCCGAGCTGGTTCCAGAACTCGCGGCGGATCGCCAGGGCTGCACCACTGACGTAATCCACCTGACGGGTGTAGGCCACGCCCGGATGGTGCGGATTGCGGCCACGGCCGTAGTTCCACGGTTCGCCGTTGCCCCAGACGATCCCGCCGGCCTCCTGGAGCCGACCATCAGGGTAGATCAGCTGGGAGCCCGTCATGCCGGTATCGCTCCAGCGCCGGAACGGTTCGAGCAGCTCCTCGAGCCAGCGGCAGCAGGGCTCGGTGTCGTTGTTGAGCAGTACGACGAACTCGGCGCGGGCCGCCGCCACGCCGCTGTGGCAGGCCTGGTTGAAGCCACGGGCGTAGTCGTGGCGGATCACCTGCACGCCCGGAGCCTCCTGGGCCAGGGCCTCGGCGGTGCCGTCGCTCGAACCGTCGTCGACCACGATCAGCTCGAACGGCACGCGGGTGGGGGCGTAGGCGAGAGCCGCCAGGCAACGGCGCGTGACCGAATACTTGTTGTGCACAGGTACCACCACCGAGACATGGGGGTCGGCGCTGAGTGGCAGCTGGATCGGCTGGCGGCAGATCGGCGAGCCGTGGGGGCCAGCCTCCTCGCCAGCGCCGGCATTGGCGGGCGGGTCGATCGGGCCGCTCAGCAGCCGCTGCAGAAGGGGAAGGTCGGCCGGCAGAGGGGTGCCGTCACTGTCGGACCAGTGGAGCCAGGTGGTGAGACTGCGGTGGTGTTCCCGGGCCAGGGGGCTGAGCTGGTCGGGGAAGGGGGCCTGGCCGTGGGCATGCAGCGAGGCCCAGGGGGTGAGCTGAAAGGGTGTGATCTCGAGACTTTCGGCTCGCAGGTTGCCGTCGCTGTCGTGGAGGGAGAAGTGGTGAGGCTGGCCATCGCAGCTCTCGGGGGGCAGCGGGGCCTGGAGTTGTCCGTAGCTGTTGGCGCTCAGAAAGCCCAGGCTCTCACCATCGAGCCGAGCCTCCAGCTCGCGCCCGGGTGGAGCCCAGCCCACCAGAAAGGGCCCATGCAGGGGATCCAATCGCACCTCGGCGCCTGAGCGGCGGCAGAGTTGCTCCAGCAGCCGGTAGCGCTGGTCGTCGAGCCGGAGAGGGCTGCCGGAGAGTTCCACGGGAGGATCCGTTGCCAGAAGCGCTCGCATCACCAGGCCGGTGGAGCGGGCGGGCAGCTCGAAGCCGTTGCGTCCGAAAAATGAAAAGCCGCACTGGTGGCTGAGTCCCTGGCGGTCGAGATCAGGGCGCGACAGGGACGCGCTCAGCTCAGCCACGGGCCAGCTGCGGCCTGGGCTGAGCAGATCTTCGATCAACAGCCGCACCCGTGGGTGCTCCGACTCGGGCTCTGATCCCGGCAGAGGACAAGCCCAGCCCTGGAGTGAACCATCTCCGGCGAAGCCTTCAAAGGCCCCGATCCAAGCGCCGCTGGCCATGGGCTGGAGGGCCGACCGCAGCTGGTTCGGCACGAAGCGTGAGGTCAATGTGGATCCGAAACTAAGCTGTCAATCCCGGTTGCGGCTGGTTCAGTGGGGGTTCAACAACTGGATGGGAAAGCTCTGGGTCGAGAGCAGCGGGGTACAGAATGGGGCATGGCTTGAGGCCAGCGGGGCCAATCAAGACCCAGTAGCTTCAATGAAATCATCAATTCCATGGGCCGCCGAGAATCTGAATCCTGATCGCAGTGAGGGAGTGCGTCCACAACAGGTTGAGGCACCCCTCGCCAGAGAGGAGCTGCTGAAGCTGGCACCAGATACCTTCGAGATCGTCAAGACCGCGCTCGAACGCGGAGACGATCAACAGGTTCTGGAGCGACTGCCTGGTCTGATTCAGGTACTTGCCGTGTTGCCAACCGCCTTCCCGGAGTTCGACCGCACCCTCTTCAGCAACGGCCTACGAGCACTTCGCGGCCTGCTCCCTGCCCTCAATGGTCGGGTCACAGCCGAGAGTTCGGCTGCCGGATCGGTGGCGGTCCGTGCCGAGCTGGCCTCCCTGGCGATGTTGATCGTTTCGCGGCTGCGATCGAGCTGTGAGGAACTGCCGCGATGGCTCGACGGCTATGAAAGGGGAATGGCCCAGCAAGCCCTTGCGCTGTTGCGTGAGCTCGGAGCTCAAGAGCCAGGGGGAGAGGCCTCCATGCAGGAGCGCGAGTTGATCCTGCTTCTACGCATCGGCGAACTGCGTGAACCCCTCCCTCGCTGGGTACGGCACGAAGCCTCAGAGCTGCTGAGCGAACGGATCAAAGCCTCCATCGCAGCCGGTCCCCTGCAGGACGTGCAAGTGCAGAAGCTGCATCATTGGATCAATTGCTATTGCCGTTTCACTGACCCTGATGCCAGCCTCGAAGCGCTGATTCAGGCCCTTGGCAGCGCTCCAAGAGCCCCGAAAGCTCCTGAAGATCCGCACCCCGACGCAGAGCTGGAGTCACAGGCCGTTGAGGTCAGTCAGGAGGAACCGGTCGCGGTTGTGGCCGAACTGCTGGGGGCCTCGATGCAGCAGGCACCTTGTTCTGCGGAGTCCCTGGCTCGCGACATTCCAGCCAGTGTTGCCCACTGGCTGGAGTCCTTCTCGCCCAGCACGACGGGAGAGCTCGGGCTGGTGTACGTCCCTGGAGCCCGGGTGGTCCCCCATGACCGCACGCGATTGCAGCTCAATCTTGCGCCCTTGCTCAGTCTTGGGTCTCCGGAGCAGCTGGATGCCTTGATCCAGGCTTTCTTTGCCCCCATCCAGGAGTCACCCTACGCTCTGAACCTTGGCCTGCAGGAGCCGGCCTCAAGTCTTTATGAGTCGCTGGGTTTGTTCTGGCGCCATGGCGGCACGTTGAGTGAGGAAGAGCTGTCACAGTTGAATGATGGCATCGCGATCTGGAATCGCTGCGGTGGGCCCGGTGCCCTGGGGGCTCGGATGCTGCCGTCGCGTTTCCCGCAGGCCACATTCGCCGGTGGGCAGAGCCTGGTGCGCCCGAGTCGCGGTGAACTGGCTGTCCTCCAGTCGGTGCTCTACAACCATGGGGCCCTGGAGCCTGCCATGGCGCTGATCCGCCGCCATCATCATGATCACGCCTGGATGCATCGCCAGGGTGATCCAAGCTTTTACGCCGCCAGCGAAATTGATGAAAACCTGCGTTGGCTGCATACCCAGGAGGGATTTTATGCTAACAGCTATGCCCCCCTTGATTGCCTGGAACGCTGGAGTGCAGGAGCCCTGTCGGCGTTGATGAGCATGCAGGTGGCAGGCGCAGAGCTGAGCCCCGCCTTTTTCCCGGTGGCCCAGATGATTTTCGAGCAGACAGGACGGGTGAAGCCACTGCTGCATTGGCCTGGGGAGCAGCAGATTTATGACATCTTTGCCGGCAAGGAGATCCTCGCCGTGACGCCCCTTTCGGAAGTGGTTGAAGCCCAACACCACTCTGGTAAGGCCTTCGATCTCTTCGATGATGTGTCCATCCTTCCCTACGGTCTGCGCTGCCTGGAAGCACCCCAGTCGGTCTATCCGAATCGCCCTGCCAGTGGCTTTACGGAGAGCCTCGATCAGTGCCTCGAGCAGATCGAGGCTCTCTACAACCAACGCCCGTTCTCGATGGTCGTGGCAGCCTGTGGTGCCTATTCCCTGCCGCTCTGTGATGCGCTGCGGCAACGCTATGGCGTCAGCTGCATCTCCAGCGGGGATCGGGTGCATGCCTATTTCGGGGTCCAGCAAGACTGCACCGCCCATTGGCGCCTGACATCGCGTAAGCCGGAGAACTGGGTCGTGATCTGATGGGTACCAAGGACTCCCTGAAGGGGTTGCCGGAGCATTCCAGGCTGCTGCCCCTGCGGTTCCTGTGGCCATGGGCAACTCATCGCGCCGGCCTGGATAAGCAGCCTCAGGTGACCTCTCTGCAGGATCTGGACGACCGTTCGCGGGCGTTGTTGGAGACAACCCTCGGATATCCCATTGCCGTCGCGCCGGGTAGGCATGGGTTCGGCACCAGCCAGGGAGCGGCACCAAGCGGCATGGAAAAGCTGGTGGCCAGCGATGTCTGCGTGGCCTTCACAGGAGAACGCAACAGCGGCATCTGCCTGTTCCGGGTCGTGAACGGTGCTGTTCAGTTCGATCCCCAGACCACGGCGCTCCCTTCACGCCTGGCCGATCTAGTGCCCGGCGACGGAACTGCCTGCGCGTGGCGCCGGTTGCCCGGCTGCACATGCCTGGCGATCGACAGGTTCGTGCGCGGCAACATGTATCACGAGGTGTGTGACCACCTGCTGCGTGCCTATCGTCAGCAGCTGGACTGGGAAGAGGGCGAGGGGAGCGATCGGCGGGATCATGAACACCGGATCGCCTTCGCCGGCACAGCCTGGAGCTACAGCCGCTACCTGATCGGACAGATCATCCATCATGCCGTGGAGTTCCTAGAGCCAGAAGCGATCTATCAGTGTGAAGAGCTGATCTATTTCTCCAACCTGGCCCGGGTTAAAAGCCCTGGCTGCATTCGGGATCCCGGTTATGTCGATCATCTGAGAAAGGTCATTCTCGACAGGATCGAGCTGTTGCCTCCAAAGCAGCCATTGCAGCCTGTGAGGCTCTATATCAATCGTCTCAGCAGTCCGAATCGGAAGATTCAGAGAGAACCACGTCTGGCGGCGGCACTGGAAGCTTCGGGTGTTCGGAACGTCAGCATGGAAACTCTCTCACCCTTTGATCAGATCCAGCTGTTTCACTCGGCATCCCTGATCATTGCCCCCCATGGTGCGGCCCTCACCAATCTCTTGTTCGCCTCACCCCAATGCAGGGTGGTGGAACTTCTGCCCATGCCAAGAACGCACTATCAGGTGATCTGTGAATCGTTTAACTTGTCGTACTGGGGCGTGGCGCTGGACCAACTGGCGCATCTCGGTGTACACGCCATTGCCCGTGATCTGCTGAGGATGGCCGGCGAAAGCTGAACCCAGAACACTCACTCTCCTGGAATGGAACAAACCGCTACGGCTCAGGGTTGGCTGCAGATCGAATCAGATGCATTGCGGAATAACCCTGGCGATTTCAGCCTCCTCTGCAGCGCCCATGATGCCTGCCGCCGAGCGGGAGCCGATGAGATGGCTCTCCACTATGCGCAGAAGCTGATCGAGCATCATCCTGAGCGATGGAATGGCTACGAACGCGGAGCCCGTAGCCTGCTGCGCCTGGTGAGGCCTGAGGAGGCGAAAGCCATCGCCGAGGAGGGGTTGCGCAGATGTGCTGAGCAGTTTCATCTTCTCTGCGTGGCCGCCGATACCTGTCGCGCAGCTGGGAATCATGATGCCGCACTGGACCATGCGTCCAAACTCATGCGCGAGCACCCGGACAGATTCAATGGCTATGTGTACACTGCCCAGAGTTTGATCATCGCAAGAGATTATGAACAGGCACAGTTCACAGTTCGGTTAGGTCTCAAGAGGTTTCCCAGTCAATTCAATCTTCTCTGTGCTGGGGACGATGTGTGCCATGCAGCTGGAGAGCGTGAAGCAGCTCTGATCTATGCCAGGAGACTGACGGAAGAACACCCGGAACGGCGCACGGGGTACCTCCGCACAGCCCGCCATCTGGTGAGTCTTGATAAGGATGAAGAGGCCGTGTCAGTCATTCAACAAGGTTTGCGAAGGCTTCCCAATGACTTTGACCTGCTTCGTGCTGGCGATGAGGTGTGCCGTGATTCCAGCAGGCTTTGTAACGGGTCAGACTTCGTCAAGGCTCTGATCCAGCATCACCCCGAGAGCTTTAGGCAGTTCGTCCCTTCGATCAAGGCACTGGGCCAACGCGGCAACCTCGACGAGAGCCTGGCGATGGTGGTTGAACGTGGCCAGGAGTGGCTGGCGAGCTCGGATCACCTGCGTATCGCCCATCTGCTCTGCCACTCTGCTGGTGAGCGTGAGCGAGCGCTCCGCTACGCGCAGATGTTGATGAGCCAGAATCCCCGCGATCCTGGCGGATATATCCTGGCGGCACAGGAGCACTTTGGGTTGAAGCAGTTCTCGCGCACAATTGATGTACTCCAGCAAGGAATTGCGACCGCTGGAAGTAACAGGCAACTGATGCGCCTCCTGTTTGAGTATCGGGCGTATCCTACCTACAAGCAGTTCTGCGCCCAGCATGAGTTTCCCTGGGATCCGAGGGTCGACAATGCCTACGCGGGTGACGACTCCCAAGTCGTGCACTGGGTTCAACCAGTCGCTACGCGGATCGGCAATACCTGCACAGCTGAACCGCAGATCAAGTCTGTTTCAATTCAGCCCTATGGCCGATTCTCCAACCTGCTCATCCAGCTCACCAATGCTCTTTTCTTTGCGTCAAGAACTGGGTTGGCTCATCTCTATCTCCCTGATAATCCAACCGTTCGTAGTATCTTTCCTGACAAGCATGCCATCCGCTGCCAAGGCTGCAATGTGGACATCCTTATCGGAGAGCCGCCTGCCGATCAGATCACCCTGTCGGGCACCTTTTATTTTTTGCGAGAGCACCAGCGAAAGTTCTATGCCCAGGCTCCTTCCATGAGGGAATTAGTAAAAACATTCAGATCGTCCACAGGCATTGCCGAACGGCCCGTTGAATCTACCGATCCAAGAACACTCTGCATCCATCTGCGCTCCGGTGACATCTTTCGCAACTGCAACCCTCCACAAAGCTATGGGCAGCCACCTTTGGCTTACTACACACTCGTGATCAGGCACTTCAGGCCTGCCTCGGTGAGTCTCGTCTACGAGGACACTTTGAATCCTGTGATCCAGAAACTGCAGCGCTTCCTCTCCGGTGAGGGGATTCCTTTCTCGACTCATTCGTCACTTAATCTTCGCGACGACATCCGCGTGCTGATCTCTGCGAGGGCGCTGGTGATCGGGCGTGGGTCCTTTGCCAGAGGTGTGCTGTGCTTCTGCGATCAACTGGAGACGCTCTACACGTTCTGTGAGGAAACCAGCGCTTCCGTTCATCAGAACCTGCGGCTGGCTGCTCCAGCCGGGACAAGATGCTTTAATGCAGTTGATATGGATGGTGATTATGTGAACAGCATACTCCAAGGATGGCAGAACACCTGCACACAGAGAAGTATGATGTGCAGCTATCCCGAAGCAAGGCTGGCCATCGAGGATCTATAGGGTGGCACAGTTAGTTGACACCGCTTACCTCAGTACAATGACTTCCGGAAGCCTGAGCGCCCATGGGGCTTGAGATTATTCTCCACATTGGCCGTCACAAGAGCGGCACTAGTTCACTCCAGGCCTATCTCCACCAGCAGGCTGCCAGCTACCGGGCGCAGGGCATTCTTTATCCGCTGGCAGGTCGTAGCGTGCAGCGCGGTGGCCGTTGCGTCACCCAATTGGCTCATCATCCCCTCGCCCTGAGTTTTAACGATGTCAACCGTCATGCCGTTGAGCCACAACAACGGCAATGGCTGGAAGAGCTGCGAGAAGAAATAGCCGGACATGACCGGATGATTCTGTCTTCGGAAACCTTCGGCAACTTCCATCAACCGCAACAGATTCTGGCTGTTCGCACGTTTCTGGAAGCCCTGGAGCCGGAGCGAATCACGGTGTTCGCCTATGTGCGGGAGTACCTCGATTACATCGTTTCCGGCTACAGGCAGCGGGTTCAGAATAGCCACGATCTGGTGGCCTTGAGTGACTATCCACTGCTGCGCAGCCGCCGCTATTCGCTGGAGTTCTGGCTGGAAGCGTGGCGCTCGGTGGGAACCCTGGTGTGCCGTCGGTTTGCGCGCGAGGCCCTGCTGAAGGGTGATGTAGTCGCTGATTTTTGCCTGCATGCAGGCCTTGATCTTCATCATGGCGCCCCGCGGGGCGAGCGGAACCCCTCGATCGGAGGGAACCTTCTGTTCATGAAGTGCGCGCTGAATCGGCTCGGGGTCAGCCACCCTTCCCTGTATGCATGGTTGGGGGAACAGGCGGCGCTGGATCCGGCGTACCGAAGGCCGTTTCCGATCACGGAGGCCAGTGCAAGGCTCGTGAGAGAGCGCTGCGACTGGAACCAGACGATGGAGCAGCTGTTCGGTGCCTTCGCCTTGCCCGGCTTCGACACCTACCCGAACTGCCCGGAGCGATCTGCCCTCGAGGACGACCTTGCCCGGTGGGCTCCGCTGCTCGATCTGGTGAAGGTGGCTCCCGACCGCATCCGAGGGCTGATGGACGTGGGTGAGGCCTGGTTTCAGCCCTGAGCCAACTCTTCCGTAAAGTGATGCACTCGGAGGCTTGATGGGTGCTCGCCAACCTTCTCCACCTGCATGGGTTCAAATGCGCTGGCAGCACCTTCATCTGGTCGCTGGAGCGAGCCACGAAGGGGGATGTGCTGTACCTGGAATCACCGGGGCCGGGTGATCGGCTCGACTGGCGGCTGGCGCGCGACTACCTGGCCACCCTGGAGCGCCAGCCCCTGGCGATCACCTCCCATCTGATCTGCCTGCCGCCTCCAGGGGCGATCGCCGCTCTGAAGGTGGCCTTCCTGAGGGAGCCGATCGAGCGCATCGCCTCGGCCTACCGCTTCCAGACCAAGGTGCAGAAAACGATGCAACCGGTGCCGTTCCGCCAGTATCTGGAGAGCTTGCAAGGGGGAACCCTGGCCAATTTCCAGACCCGGCACCTCTCGCCCCAGGAGCCGGGCGACTGGGTGCTGCGCCGGGGCTGGGCGGCCCGGCCGGAGCTGATCGATCTCGGCCGGGAGGATCTGTTCGTGGGGCTGGTGGAGCGCTACGACGACTCGATCGTGGCGCTGGAAGACCAGCTGGAGCGGATGGGCATGGGGATGGACCTAGCCTATGCCAGGCCGGTCAACACCACCCGTCAGGTCGGTGGGGCCGAGGAGCAGATGGCGCCGGAAGCGCGGTTGGCGCACACGCCCTTGGGCCTGGCGGTGACGGAGCTGGATCTGAGCCTCCACCGCCGTGCTGAACAGCGGCTGGAGGAGCGACTGGCTGGGGTGAGCGAGCTGGACCACAGACGGGCTGATCTGCAGCGGCGGCGCACCGCCCTGGGCAGCGCGCCGCCGCCCGTGCAGCTCAAACCTCAGACCGAGTGGGTGAATCTGCCATTGGCGACGGCATGAGCCGCTCGCCCGCCTCCCAGCACCAGCACCAGCACCAGCACTGTGATCTTGAGGCCCGGGCGGCGCTCCTGGCGGGGGAGTGGCAGCAGGCGCTGGAGCAGGTGGAGCGGGGCCAGGCGCTGGTGCAGGAAGCCCTCAGCGCCGGCCAGGGGAGCGGCGAGGTTCCCCTGGAGGCGCACGCCAAGCTGGTGCATGCGCTGCTCGGTGCCGTTCACACACGCATCGTGGCCGCTGAGGAGGGCGGCCTCGCTGCCGAGGAACGGGCTGAGCTGTGCTGGCGGTTGGGGACGCTGCTGGAAAGCCATGGCAGCCTGCCGTTGGAGCGGCCTGACTGGTTGCCGGTGGCGGAGGAGCAGCTGGTGCGGCACGGGGCGCTGCTCTGGCGCGAGGCCATCGGCGTGCGGGAGCAGGCGGAGGCGCGGGCGCTGGCGATGTTTCAGCGCCTGGCGCAACTGCTGGATCCCTGCCCGACCTGGGTGAGCACAAGCCTGCAGGAGCTGGAGCGGAACAGACCTGTTGCGGCAGCGGCCCAGCCGTTGCGGTTGGAGCTGGTGCTGCGGCCAGGCCAGGCGGAGCTGATGGCCATTGAGGATCGGCGGCTGTTCAACCTGGCTCCGGCCCTGGAGGAGAGCGGCCAGGAGCCGCTGCCTGAGCGGCTGGGCGCCTTCCTGAGGGAACAGGCCAGGGCCGCGCCGGGCTTGCCGCCCTCCGTGTCGATCTGCCACCCGCTTCATAGTTTGGGCACGGATCTGGCGGTGCTGGCCCTGCTGGGGGAAGAGCTGCCGCCGGAGCGGCTGCCTGCACTGCAGCGGGCGGCGGCGACCTGGATCGAGCAGTCGGCTGGCCTCAGCCCAGGCCTGGCCGTGCAGGCGCTGGAGCGTCCGCCGCAGCGGCTGGAGGGGCGGGAGCTGCTGCTGGAACTGGATGCTATCGAGCTTGCGGTGCTGCAGCTGGGTGCCCAGCGGTCTGACGACGAGCTGGCTGCAGCCTTGAGCACGTTGGAGCAGGGCGAGTGCGACCCCGGCTTCTGGCGCCAGGGGGAGCGGCAGCGGCAGTGGTGGCGCGGCGAGCTGGTGGCGGTGGACGTGCTGCGCCGCTTTGCGCGCGAGCTGGGCTTCTACCCGGCCCGGGAGGATCCCCTGGCCAGCCTGCGGGCCTGGTGCCGCGACGGCCTGAGCCTGCTGGCTGAGGCGACGCTGCTGGAGCAGGTGGGGCTATGGAGCGCGGCGGAAGCGCCCGAGTGGCTGCTGCTGCCGCTGCATCAGGAGCTCAGCCGCGGCTCGGGCCGCTTCGCCCGGGTGCGGGGGCGGCCCGAGCCGGCGGAGCTGCAGACGCTGCTGGCGGGCCAGGAGGTGCTGTATGTCGGGCCGCTGGCTGAGGCGGTGGAGGACCAGTGGCGACAGGGCCGCTGCTGGCGGCTGTGGCAGGGCCGGGAGTGCGCCCCCCATGGGCTGCGCTGCCTGGCGCCGCCGGAATCGCGCCATCCGCGCCGGCCCCATGGCGGCTTTGAAGCGAGCCTGGCGCACAGCCTGGAGGCGGTGGAGCGGTTGCTGGAGCAACAGCCCGCCACTCTGGCGCTGATCGGAGCGGGCACCTACCGGCTGCCGCTGTGCCATGCCCTGCGGGATCGCCACGGGCTGCGCTGCCTGGGCTTCGGGGCGGAGCTGCCCCAGCTCTATGGGGTGGAGCGGCCGGGGGACGAGCCGGTGTGGGGCGCCCAGGGCCGCGATCCCAGCCAGTGGCGGCGGCTGGCGGATGAGGGATAGGCATTCGACCACACACCGGTTCTGAATCCGGACAAGGGGGTTACATTGCGGGCCATAGTTGCTTCGTCGTGGCTGCATTGAGCCCCACCGCCCAAGCCACGGTGACCGCAGACCCTCAGAAGTCGCCAGTGAATGCGGTGCCTGGTGATGCTGTTCCAAGCGCAGATTGCCTGGCCCTTCATCTTCGCCACGAGCGCTACAGCAACTTCGCGCAGTTCAACCCGGTGCTGGCTGAGTTGCTGCGGGAGGTCAGCCGGCTCAGCGATTGCATCTCGATCATTCAGGCTCTCGGGATCATCGAGCCGTTGAGCGGTGATCACATCGCGCCCGAGGCTATAGCCATCGAGGCCCCCAACTACCGCGAATCGTTGGAGGCCCGCGGCTGCCTCTCTCGCAACCGGGCCGTGCTGATGGTGCTGGAGCACTGTTACGGCTCGCTGAAGCAGCTGAGCGGCAAACGGGTGTATCTGGCGGAGGCGATCAGCGGCTTTGCCGACAGGCTGGCGGAGCTGCTTCCCAAGCTCACGCTGAGCGAGTATCTCGAGGGAGCCAGCCGGGAGCATCTCGGCAGCCAGGTGGTGCATCAAAACCTGGAGGCTCTCGATTTCGAGGATGGCAGCTTCGATGTGGTGATCACCAATGAGGTGTTTGAGCATGTGGAGCACCTGCCGCTGGCGCTGGCGGAGATCGCGCGCGTACTCAAGCCGGGCGGCAGGCTGGTGGCCACCTGCCCTCTGGCGCTGGGGCAGGAAGCCTCGATCACCAAGGCCAGGCGAAACCCGGAAACGGGAACGATCGAGTTTCACGGCGAGCCCGATTATCACGGCGACCCGGTGCGGCCTGAAGAAGGGTCGCTGGTGTTCCAGATCCCCGGATGGGATCTGCTTGATCAACTGCAGCAGGCGGGCTTCACGGACGCCGCCTTCCATCTGGTGTGCAGCTGGAAGCATGGGGTGCTGGGGCATGAAATCCCGGGCGTGCTGGTACTGGAGGGACAACGCTGATGGGAGGCCCAAACGTCAGCGGCAATCTGACGGACCTGCAGATCCGTCTTCTCCACCACCCTGGCGACCGCCAAGCCTGGCAGGAGCTGCGCCGGCGCCAGCAGGATGCGCCAGCCGCTGGTTCATCCCCTCAAAGGGCAGCCGTGGCCAAAGTGCCGCAGGTACAGCCGCCAGCCCCTAGGGAAGCCCCAGCGGCCAGGGAGCCCGCGCCGTTGGTGGATCTGAACCAGCGCCGCCCTCTGAACCCACGCTTTGCAGCACCAGGCAGCAGCCGCTGGGAGGCCGCCGAGCGTGAACTGCGGGGCGAGTGGCTGGAGCGGGTGCGTGGGGAGCGCTTCGAGGAGGCCACACGGCTGTTCGATCCGGGACGCGTGAAGGCCTGGTGCGGCGACCTGGAGCCGCTGGCCCAGTACCGCTTCGGGCACTGGTGCCACGAGCAGGGGGCGCATGAGCAGGCGGTGCTGGTGCTTGATCATCTTGTGGCCCGCGGGGATGCCGCCGAACTGGGTCTGTGGGGCCAGCTGGCGGCGCTGCGCAGCCTGCTGCTGCTCGGCCGGCTGAGCGAGGCAAAGGAGCCGCTGCCGGCGCTGGTGGCCGGTGAACTGTTGGACAACGAGGAAGCTGCCGGCACGATGGCCGAGGCACGGCGGCAGGTCGCCTTTCACGCCACTCTCAGTCAGGCCTGGCTGCAGCTGGTCGAGGGCGATGCCGCCGCTGCCCAGCAGAGCCTGGAGCTGCTGCGCGCCTCGGCGCTGGTGGCGGAGAACACCGCAGAGGTGGACCTGCTGGGCCGGGTGATCTCCACCCTGGCTTGGCTGGAGGAATACCCGCGTGATCAGCTCAGCCATGGAGCCGATCGCATCGGCTTTGCCATGGCGGTGGACACCATTCAGCTGAGCAACTGCGGCACGCTGCTGCGGCTGAAGGGCTGGATGCTCGATCCGGGTAACCAGATCGAGCATCTCTGCCTGATCCGGGGTTCGCGGGTGCATCGGTTGCAGATCACGCGAGCCCACTACTGGGCGCGGCCGGATCTGGGCGAGGTGATGGCCCGCTGCGGATGTGCACCGGGCTATGAGGCCGGTTTCTCGTTGGCTCTGGTCCTGGGTCCGGAGGAGAGACTGCGCAGCCATGCCGGCGAGAGCATGGAGCTGCTCGTGGTGCTGCGTAACGGCGAGCAGTTCCTGGTGCGGCGGGTAGCGGTGGTGAGCGAGTTGAGCAGCGCCGAGCTGAAGCAAGCGGTGGACTCGGTGTTCAGCAACAGCTGTGAGCTGTTGGCGCCTGAGGCCGCGGTGAAGCTACGGCACGCCTGGAGCGCGCTGGTGCGCCAGCGCATGAAGGTACGCCCCCAGGTAAGGCGCTGGGGGCCGGTGCCGGAGCGGCCGGATCTCAGCGTGGTGGTGCCGCTCTACGGCCGCATCGACTTCATGGACTACCAGCTGAACTGGTTCAACGCCTGGCTGCGCCGCGGTGGAGAGGAGGCACTGCGTTATCAGCTGATCTACGTGCTGGATGATCCCAGGCTCAAGGATGCCTTCGAGGCTCTGAGCCGGCGCTGTCAGGCGCTCTATGGGATGCCGTTCGAAACGGTGCTCAACGCCTCGAATCTGGGCTTTGCCGGAGCCAACAACGTGGGGGCGGAGCAGGCGCGCAGCGAGGTGCTGCTGCTGCTCAATTCCGACGTTCTGCCAGCGAACCAGCACAGCCTGGCCCTGATGCTGCGGGCCTGGCGCCAGCATGAAGGACGAATCGGCGCGCTGGGGGCACGGTTGTTGTTTGATAACGGCGGATTGCAGCACGCGGGCATGGAATTCGTGCGGCAGAACGATCTGCCGGGACGGCTGAGCGAGGTGTGGCTGAACGAGCACCCGATGAAGGGGCTGAAGCTTGAGTTCGCCGCCGAGGAACGCCTGGCGCTGCAGGAGGTGGAGGCCGCCACGGCGGCCTGCCTCATGCTGGATACCGCGCTATTCCGGGAGATTGGCGGACTGAGCACCGATTTTGTGATCGGCGATTTCGAAGACAGCGACCTATGCCTGCGGGTGCGGCAGCGGGGCCTCCCCGTGCTCGTGGACTTGGAGGCCAGCTTCTACCACCTGGAGCGGCAGAGCGTGGGCCATGGCGAGAGCGGTGATCTGCTGAAGACGAAGGTAGTTGCGATGAACGCCTGCACGCAGCAGGAGAAATGGGGCGGCTCGATCGAGCTGCTGCAGCGCAGCCGTCTGGAAGCGGTGGGATGAGCATGAGAATTCTCTATCTGATCCATGCCCATGAACAGTTCTCCGTGGGGGGCGCCGAGAACGCGGCCTTCTCACTGTTCCGGGCCATGCTGGAGCAGGAAGAAGTGGAGTGCTGGATCCTGGCGGCGATGCACACCAGCCAGGGTGTGCTGTCCCACGGGGAGTTGCGCAATGTGGAGGGAAGCGACCGGGAATATCTGATCGGCACCAGCTGCGAGTCGTTCCGGTTCCAGAACAGCCACATCCCGGCAATGAAGCGCAGCCTGCAACGACTTCTGGATCACATCCGGCCCGATGTGATCCATCTGCAGCACTACAGCCACTTCGGGATTGACGTGATCCCCCTGCTGCAGACCCTGAGCCCGAAGAGCAGGATTGTGGTGACGCTACACGAGTATCTGGCGCTGTGCATGCACAACGGCCAGATGGTGACCACAGGCAAGTTGAAGCTGTGCCACAAGGCCACACCGCTGGCCTGTTCCCTGTGCTTCCCGCAGCACACGCCCCAGGACATGTTCCTGCGCCACCACTACATCCGCACGATCCTGGAGAGCTGCGACGCCCTGGTGAGCCCGAGCCAGTTCCTGATCGACCGTTACCGGGCCTGCGGCATCGAACACCCCAATTTTGTGATGATCGAAAACGGCCTGCCCGCCAGCTTCGATGAAGGAAAACGTGAAGTCTACTTCCAGAGCTATTCAGCAGAGCTGAACCGTTTCGGCTATTTCGGGCAGCTGAACCGCTATAAGGGAGTGCTGGTTCTGCTGCAGGCGGTGGCCCTGCTGCAGGAACAGGGGGTGACGAACTTCATCGTGAACATCAACGGTGCCAACCTGGAGCACCAGCCCCAGGACTTCCAGGATGAGTTTAACAGCCTGTATGAAAAGGTGAAAGATCGGGTGATCCTGCGTGGCAGCTACCGCCAGCAGGACATTGAAGCGCTGATGCTCGATAATGACTGGATGGTGATCCCGTCTATCTGGTGGGAGAATTCACCGGTGGTGATTCAGGAGGCGCTTTTCTACGGGCGGCCTATTCTCGGGAGCAACATTGGCGGGACTGCCGAAAAGATTGAGGGTCGGGGAGGAATAACATTTTCCGTCTCCAACCCATCAGGCCTGGCAAGCCTGATCAAGAACACTGCAGGTAACACGGATCTCCACAATAAGCTTAAGGCAGATATTGATGCACCCTTTGCATCGGCAATCTGCAAGGCAAGGCACCAGAGCTTATACAATAATTTACTCACCGTACAGCACGGCAATTACAATCTCATCCAATCACAGAAGCCGGAAACAAAAATCGTGGTTCAAGGATAGCCTCAAGGCCAGGAAGAAAGTTGTTCTTGCCTTGGGACAGGCAAGAGACTGGTTCAACCGGAATTCAGAGCTACTTACTAAAGAACAAGCGAGATGACAAAAAGGCAGGCACATACCACCGTGGATTGAGTCTTTACTATGCATCAATGTCGACGCCGTACGAATGGCAAAGACTGATGGGATCAGCATCCCCCCCTGTAACAGAAAAGTTGTCCACTCGGTCTGACCCATCCACCAGGGGGCCTATCCGATGAGTATGAAAGCGATATACGATCAGGCCGTGCGGGCCTAGATCCGCCAAGCCACAGCGGGACTGGAAGCGGAGGCAGCCAAGGCCGGAGCAGGGGCAGATGACGAGGAAAAGGAGCGCAACAGCCGCTGCCCCGGGCGGGTGCAGCAGAAGGTTGATGCTGCAAATGATCAGCCCACTGGCAAAGCCGAGGCCGCCGGTCTGAGTGAACCGTAGCTGGGACCCAGGAGACCGATGGATCTGCCATCGCGTGGCTTACCCACCGCCCGCCGCCGACGGCAATCCGAAAGCCCTAGCCGCAGGCTTCTGCGAAGCAGAAGGCCCAGCGGAATTTCACGGAACCCGACAGCCCCAGCATGAAAGGCCCTGATGGCTGCTTCCAAGGCTACAAAGCCCAGGCTGCCCTCGATGCCGAGCAACAGATCATCGTGGCGATTGGAGTGAGCCATCAGGCTCCGGACGTGGAACCCCCATGCCGATGCTGGAGCACATCCAGGCCAACACCGGAGTGTTGCTCGAGATGGCCAGTGCGGATGCGCAGGCTACTGGAGCGAGGACAACGCCAACGCCTGTGAGAGTGGCGCCCTTAGCCATCTTGGAGCCGCTGTTTAGCCGGACGAAAGAAGCCCGGGGCCTGCGGCGGTTCCTGTTGCGGAGCCTGGAGAAGGTGAACGCTGAATGGTCGCTGATGTGCACCGGCCACAACCTGCTCAAGCTGTTCAGGGCCACCACAACGCTGGCCTGAGGGCTCAGGGGGCCCAGATTCCTGCATCTGGCCCTGAAATCAGCACTGCTCAGGCCGCGAAGTCCGGGCGTAGGCGAATCATCAGCCGACCAGAGGCTGCCCAGACTGGATGAGCCTGCAAGGCCGAGTGGATTCGTGCAACTGCCTGCTACGATGGAACTGCATCCTGTTCCTCGAGTCCGGATTTAAGGATGTCAGGGGCCACGGTGTCAAATATACTGCACCAACCTCAGTCCTAGCCAGTCGGAGTATTAGCATGGCCATGCCAAGCGTGAATCCTAAAGACCTAGCAAACTGCTTTCATAAAGCGACTGCTACAGAGAGCCTCAATATATTACGTGCCTCAGAAGCGCCTTCAAATGATTGCGCATGTGTGTGTGTCGTCAAGGATGAAGCGGCATATTTACCTGAGTTTATTCACCATTACACATACTTTGGTTTTTCGCCAATCTTGGTAATGCTTAATCGCACCACTGATAATAGCAGGCGTATACTTTCAAAAATCTGCTCAGAATATGACCATGTTTTTTGCCACGAGATTGATTGGATAGATGCACTTGGCCCAGATTGCAGCAATAGCATGCAAAGACTTGGCCTTACCCTGGCGATGTACCTACTTCGAAATTTTCATAATTGTAAGTACTCATTGTTTTGTGATGCCGACGAATTCTGGTTCCCAACTGGGTTTGATCAATCAATCGGCCAGTATCTTTCAAGTCTTCCAGATTTTAGAACAGTATCATTTTGCTGGCTGAATACCTTTACTGAGGAAGATCCCTTCCAGCCTCCATTTGTATCACGAAATGTAATATATGCAAGATCTGTTAAATCAATTCATCGTGTAGACGCAGAATACAAAGGTTTCATAACAGCGCACCATGCTTTTCCATGGTCCCCTAGCCGGCATATTGACTCTGCTGGTGATCCATTTCAGGGTTTACCTGGTCACCCTTCAAGGTATGGCGGTCAGAGTTTTGATCACCATCAAGCATTTATTCTACACCGGATACAACGTTCAAAGCAGGAGTACTGTGTATCTCTTTTAAAGGGCCGGCCTAAGTCACCGAATAAGCTTAAGGACAATCGGGGTGGCTATAAGTCAACCGTACCTAATAGTTTTTCCATCAATGCTCAGAAGTTATCCGATTACCATCAGTCCCTTGACCAATTCATCTCTCGTCTTGAACTCTCCTCTGAATTAGAAGAAATACGCAAGCATCTCATTTCTCGGCTTGATATTTTACTGGAACTGCTTACAGGATCCCAGCGCGAGGTTGAGGATCGCACTGGCTTAAGCTTAAAGAAACTTCGAACTCTTTTTCAGGGAACTGACTTTGAGCAAATTGTCTCCACTATCCATTTTGACAGCGCCTAAATAGACCAAGCCTATGCACGTGGGATGGACAGCTCGCCTGGAACTCGAACCTGCTAATGAATCCGAAGCCTTGAGGGCACCTAGTGTACTGTCCCGGAGATTTGCGAGCAAAGTCGCTGGAGCTTCTCCAGGATTGAATCCGCTGTGGCGGTCCAGTTGAACGGGGCCTTGGTCTTGTTGTAGGCCGCCACGAACTGCTCGATCCTGGCGATCAGCTCTTTGACGCTGGAGAAGCTGCCGCGCCGGATGGCCCGCTGGGTGATGATCCCAAACCAGCGCTCCACCTGGTTCAGCCAGGAGGCGTAGGTGGGTGTGACGTGGACCCCCAAGAACTGATCCAGTCCTTATGAGAGCCTCCCTACCGGCCAGACTTGGCCAGGAGAAGCCCCATGAAACGCAAACGCCACAACGCCGAGCAGATCATCCGTAAGCTGCGGACGCGGCAGACCAGCTACTGAACCAAGGACAGACCGTTGCCGATGTGGGCCGAGCACTGGAGGTGTCGGCAGCGACGTATCACCGCTGGCAGCAGCTCTACGGCGGCATGAAAGCCATGGAGGCGAAACGACTCAAGGAGCCTGAGTCCCTCCGAGTGGTGGAAATTCCCTGAGGCCTCAGCCCCGGCTAAGCCGGGGCTGAGTGCGCGCTTCTGGAACGCCTGGCGTTGCAAGGGGTGGGCAGGCCCGTAACCCTGGTGTGAGAACCACCTCAACCAGCGAACCATGCCCAAAACAGATTCTGGCGCCTCAGCTTTGGCGCCGCTACTGGATGGCAGCAGCGCCGGCGAGCTGATCCCTGCCTGCTGTCAACTACTACGGCGGTCGCCCATGGGGGGTTTACGTGGGACAGAGGTGATACATCACCTTGTAAATGACATCACGTTACTCCAGCCCGTTCACCCTTGAATCAGTGAAATCGGGCCTCGGCTGTTACCCCACTTTAAGGTACTCACCTTATAGGTTAATGAGCCTTCTAGCCTAGAAAGACCCGAATCCTCAGACACTTAGCGGCTTGAATCAGATGCGACATTGGGATGCGTAGAGCTTCAGTATGATAGGTTAAGGTCCAGATGCATCGGGCACGCCTGTCATGACAAAAACGGCATTCCTTCACATTGGTACGGAGAAGACTGGCACAACTACGATCCAGCACTTTCTCCATGCCAACCGTCTGCTTTTAGCCAAGCAAGGCTTTGATATCCCTAATCTTCATAAGGACAAGAGCCAGTTCTGGCTGCCACTGCTTGCCTATGACGACAGTAACGTAGATAACATGGTTTTATCCTATAACCTCACAGCACCGACTGAAGTAAAGTTGTTTAAAGAGCAGACTCACTTAGCTCTCTCTAAGCTGGTTGCTGGATCGAGCTGCAAGTCCTTCATCTTTAGTTCCGAGTATCTCAGCTCCCGCCTAAAGACAAAAGCCCATTTAACAAGGCTCAAGGAAGTCTTAGAACCCCTTTTTGGCGACATTGTGGTAATTGTCTATCTTCGTCAGCCTCTGGCAGCAGCATTAAGCTTGTTTTCTACCGCGATCCAAGCCGGCAACACAAACTTGTTGTTCAGTCCTGCGGCTTCAGCCAATGTGTCAATCTGCAATCACAAGAAAATGTTATCTCTATGGGAGAGCATCTTTCCTGGCAGGGTGCAGCCTCGATTGTTTCAGAAGAGCAGCTTTGTCGACCAAGATCTCTTGTCAGACTTCTGCTCTTCTGTCGGTATTCAACTAGACGACTCATATTCTATTCCAGATAACTTTAATGAATCCCTGAGTTGGCTGGCGATGAAAGTAATGGCTACGATCAACATTCATTTTCCTCGATTTCTTGAGGATGGCTCCCGTAATAAAAAGAGAGGTGATATTCTGCGATTCATCAAAGACATAGGTGTTGGCATGCCCAGGTACATGCCCTCCGAATCAGAGGCTACTGACTACACCAACTTCTTTGCATCTTCGACCGAATGGGTTCGGTCTCGGTATTTTCCTGACCGCGAATCCTTGTGGGATAGCACCCCTACAACACGTTCAGCTGAAGATCAGTATTTTTGCACTGAGCTGACAATCCCAGAGCAGGAATTAGTTAATGCCATCGTTTCCATTTGGCAGGATAAGTCAGCGGCAGCGCCCGTTTCATCTGCTATCAAGTTAAGGGATATTGCATTAAAAATAGAGAGACAGGAGGCGCTTGATCTGAATGATGCTACCGAGATTCTAGAAGTCGCTCGGGCAATCAATCCTGCCGGTCAAGTAATACAAAAAAGGCTTGCAGATCTCAAGGCTCGACTCAATACAATGACGCCCCGAACAATCGAGCTCACCGGCTGCCCTGACCTGCCTGCTGCCTAGCACAGAACACGCCAAACGCAGGGGCTATGGCAGCATCGATTCTGAGAACCGCTGCAACACCAAAGTGCTGGCCGCACTGTCCAACCTTTTCTTGGCCCGCCGCCAACTGCTGCTGACAACCTGTACAAGGATCAGCATGACCATTGAGTACTAGTACAGGGGGAACTTACAGCAGCTGGCCCTGCTTGATCAGGCAGACGAGCGGCTGTGGCAGTGGCAACCGGCAAAGGCGATCAGCTGAGGCTCAGGTCTGGCTGGCGAGCTGCTGTTCAAGCTCGCTGATGCGGCTGTCCTGCTGCACCACCACCGCCATCAGCTGCAGCAGCAAGGAGGCGGAGAGTTGATCGACATCAGGCCGAGCCGGCAGCTTGCTGGCGTCCGGCAGGGGCGACTGGCCATGGCGCCGCAGCATGGTGTTCACCAGGGCAGCATCTTCTGCGAGCAGATCCTGGGCCTCGCGCAGATCATCAGCGGTTGGGAACAGCTGTTGGAGGGCTGGGAAGGGGCGGGCTCTGAACTGCTGCAGCAGGGGCACCCGCTTGCGCAGGGTCTGGAAAGCCTGGGGGCTCACGGGGTCTTCGAACTGGCTGTTGTAGAGGGCGTAAAGGGCCAGGAGCTTGTCGGGCGGTGAGGCGTTGACCTTGAGATTGACCGCTTCATGCAGGGCGCCGGCGGCAGTGGGCAGAAACTGGCTGAAGTGGGTCACCACGTCGCCAGTGGTGTCGTAGTTCACGAGGCGGAAGCGATCAGTGAAGGCGGAGTCCCAGAGCGTCAGGCGTTTGCCGAAGGAGAGGAAGTCCTGGCGGGTGGTGAGCCAATCGCGGAACCCGAGCAGACTGCCCCGGTAGGTTTTGTGCTTGATGCCCCATTGCTTGTAGGCCGAGGCCACATAACTGGTGTGGTTGCGGGCGTAGGCAATCACCAGTAGCTCTATATCCTCCCGGGCGGCAATGGTCTTGAGCAGGGGGATGTAGACGTTGGGTCGCTCGTAGATCGACTCATTGCTCCAAAGCGCCGTAGCGCCATCGGGCAGGTGTTCAATCGCGCTGAAAAGGGCCTGCTGCAACTGCTCGCCGGCCTCCGCGTTGGGCAGCTTCTGGAGCAGGCCGGTGCCGGTGGGGCACTGCCAGGGAAAGGAATCGGAGGCATCGGAGCCCTCAAGATTAAGGCCCCAGTAGTGCACGCCAAGTTCACGCAGTTGGGCGGTATGGGAGGTGCCAAAACTCTGGATCGCACTTGACCCCGCCTTGCCGGTGCCGATATGAACGCGGAGCTGCTTGGTCATAGATGCGCTCAGTACCGAGCAGGATAAGACCAGGTGCTGAGGTCTTCCGGATCGGCAGCGGTGAGGTTGAGCACCGGGGCCACGAGGGAATAGAGGGTGCCGGAGTCGATCTGCAGGGACTCGGCAGGGCGGCCGAGGATGATCGGATCGGCGCCGGTGCGCAGCAGGGCCAGACGCAGCGGCTCCCCCTCGTTGAGGGGCACCGCCTCCTCCAGGCCGAGGGCGAGGCGGATCGTGAAGCCGACCGGATCGGTGGCAGGCAGGCCATGCTCGCTCTGCAGAGAGGCCAGGTCGTTGCGCACGCGGCGATCGAGCTGCTCAGGGGCGATCCGCAACACCTGGTGAGGGCGGACCAGCAGCAGCCCGCTGAGGCTGTGGTGGGGGTCGAGCTGCCAGCCCTCGAGTTGGAGCAGGCGGCCATCGCCGCTGATGGCGGCCAGATCGAGGGAGGCGCCCCAGTGCTCGTCTCGCGACTGGCGGGAGCTGGGGGGATCGACCGGGCTGGCGACGAGCTGGAGGGCTAGGCGCAGCTGGGTGAGATCGTCGGCAGCGGCGGCCAGGGCTTCAAGCTGGGCCAGGTGGCTCTGGGCGGTGCTGAGATCGGCCTTCTGCAGGGCCAGCCAGGCGATCTGGAGGTGGATCTGGTGGCGCAGCGGCAGGGCCGCGAGCTGCTGATGTGCCATCGTTTCCAGCTGGCGCAGGGCCGCGTCACGGCGGCCGAGGGCCAGGCGGGTGCGCACGGCCTGCAGCTGGGTCCAGGAGGCCTTGGCAGGGTTGGACTTGGCCAGCTTGCTCACGGCCGCATCGAGCAGGGGCAGGGCCAGGTGATGGCGGTGCTGGCGGTGGCAGGAGTGGGCGAGGTCGGTGAGCTCGGCCGCCGTGAGTTGCTCGATCAGCAGCGACATCAACCGACCCATCGACTCGATCGGCAGGGCCGCCGGGTTCGTTGCGGGGTCAGCGGTGCTGGCAGTGCCGGAGCCAGCCTGGAGCTGGGATTCGAGCTCCTCGCAGCGCAGGAAATACACCTCCAGCTCCTCCTGCACCAGGTGCAGCTGCTCGAGGGTGAGTTGGGCCTCCTCGCGGGCCTCCTGCAGCTGGCGCTCGAGCGTGGAGGACTCAGCGCCGGCAGTGGTGGATCCAGCCATGGAGGGGGCGCAACCAGCAATTGTGATCAACAGGTTACGGCGATGGCCAGGGCGGCGACAGTGCCAGCAGGTCAGACCAGCTCATCGGGCTGGGATGGGCCGGCCGGGTGAGGCAGAATTGCTCACCGTTGTGCAGCAGCACGAACAGCACGGGCAGCGCGCCGGCTTCGGCACCGGGGGGCAGGGGCAGGGCAAGGCGGAAGCCGGCCGGCCAGCGATCTGACAGGCCCTGCTGCTCCAGCAGGGGACCCAGATCGGGGCGGGGGCTGCGCTGCAGGGCGGCCAGGGGCAGGGGCAGGGCCTGGCGGCCGCGCAGCAGCACCAGGGCGGCGAGCTGGGAGGCCGGATCGATGCACCAGCCCTTGATGCAGAGGGCCTGGCCGCCGGGGGTGAGGGTGAGCTCATCGAGGGCCATGCGCAGGCCGGCGCTGAGCAGGGTGCTGTGCTTGGCCGATGGCGGAGTGGCGTTCTCGGCCAGCCAGGCCTGGCTGGAGAGTACGCGGTTGAGCAGATCGAGACCTACGGCAAGCGGCGCATTGGTGACGCCCTCAACCGCTGCCCCCTCCACGGCGCCGAGCTGGGCCTGTAGCTCGGCCTGGAGGGCGGCGGCAGCCTCGGCGTGGCCCTGACCGAGCTGCACCCAGGCCAGCTGCAGGCGGGCCTTCCAGCCGGCGGGGGTGGCGGCTGGCGGCAGCTGCAGGGCCTCGGGACTGGGGGCGGCGGCGGAGCTGTCCAGCGCCAGGGCGAGCTGGAGCAGGGGCAGCTGCCAGGCGGCCAGGGGCAGCGGGGAGGCGGCGGCCAGGCGGCAGTCGTCGAGGGCGGCGCGCAGCTCGAGGTTGCTGCGCAGCTGCTGCTCCAGCTCGGCCTGCAGGTGGTGGCTGGGGCTGGTCATGGCGAGGGGGGGCTGAGCAGGGCCCGCAGGCGGGCCTGGTGAACGGCATAGGGCAGCGGCAGGCCGAGCTGGGCGAGGCGCTGGGCCAGGGCCGGGGTGTAACAGCTGGGCTGGCGGCGCAGCTGTTGCAGCCAGCGGCGCTCTCCCTGGAGCAGCCCGGGCAGGAGATGGTCGCCGGGGCCGCTGTAGGCCTCCAGGCAGGCGCTGGTGGTCAGCGGCAGGCGGGGCAGCAGCTTACGCAGGGTGTGCTCGCGCAGCAGCGGGTGGGGTTTGTTGTGGTAATGAAAAAGCACCCAGTTGCTGGGCAAGGGCGGGCCGGGCTGATCGCAGCGGTGGAAGCCGAGATCGAGGCCCATCACGGCGGTGGTGGAGAAGCAGAGCTTGGGGCTGCGATCGGCGGGCAGGGGCCAGAAGGTGTGTGGATCCCAGGGGCAGTTGTTGAGGCGCTCGGCGGTGTGGAAGGCGCAGCCGCCGGGGAGCTGGCGCCGCCAGGCGGCGATGGCCTCCGGCGTGCAGGTGTAGGTGCCGTTCTCGAGGCGCAGGCCGAGGAACTCATCGGCATCGAGGGGCAGCACCAGCGATGGAGGGGGATCGAGGTCGCGGATGAGGGCGGCGATCTGCTCGCCCTTGGCGGCCAGGGGCACGACGGCGGGATCGAGCCGCAGCACGCGCACGCCCTGGAGCTCCGCCTGGCGCAGGGCCTGGAGGCAGGCAGGCTCGCTGGAGCCGTGGTCGAGGATGGTGATGGCCGGGTAGCCCACCAGGGCGGCGTGGTAGGCCAGCCAGATCGGCAGCAGCTCGCTCTCATCACGCTGCATCAGCAGGATGGCGGCGTCAGCCAGGGGCGGCTCAGCAGCCGGCGGCAACGAGGGTGGGGGCATCGATGGGCAGAGGCTGAAGGGGGCCGCTGAGGCAGAACTGCCCGCCGCTGCGATCCTGATCGGTGCGATCCGCATCCACGGCATCAACTGGCAGGCTTGAGGTCTTCCAACAACAGGGCCAGCACCGCACTCAACTGGAGCCGGTTGCGGGCGGTGTCTGCGAGGAGGAATCGGAACTGAGCAATAGTGCATCGAGCTTGGAGTTGAGCTCGTCGAGCCTCTTGATTTCTTGATCGAGCTCGTACACGGGATGCCAGTTCAATCTCGCCAGCAAGCGCCGCCAGGGCGGCAATGTGGAGAGATACTCCGATCTGCTTATTCGCTTGGAGGGAGAGGAAGCCTGGGAGGTCGTCATAGCCGTAATGGGTAAAGAACGAGATCAGGATCAACAGGATGCCGCCCACGAGAGCGGTGATGGCCTGGCTGTCGTATCGGGATGAGGCAGCTGTCGCCTGCTCAATTCCTGCTTTTTGTTCTTCCATACCGTAGCGACGCCAGCTTGACCCCAACAGCCCATGGTACGCCAGTACCATGGGCGATGTCGCGCTCGGCGAGCAGGGCCTGCCAGGCGGTGGCGATGCGCTCCAACTGCCCGTAATGGCAGCCGGTGGAGGGAGAGATTCGGAGAGAAGGAATTCGGCCTTGCACAAACGTGCATCACGATTGGCGTTGAGCACCACAAGAGGAGAGATCCCTGTCTGGCGAGGCCTGGTTCGCTGGCGAGGCACCGGGTGGCGAAGGGGGCCAAGCTGGGCGGCAGGACACCAGGCCGAGCGGCGGGGGATGGTGCAGGAGCACAGTGCGCTGGCATGGGGCAACCGCTGCTGGCGGCAGGGGGATCTGGCGGGGGCGATGGCGGCCTTCCGGCGGGCGATCCGGGCACGGCCGCTGTTTCTGGTGCCCTATCGCAACCTGGCCTGGCTGCTGGGGCCGCCGGGGGAGGCCCTGCTGGCGCTGGCCGACGCCCTGGAGGGGGCCGATCCGCGGCTGCGGCGGCTGGTGAGCCGGGCGGCACCGGGCAGCAGCGCCCTGGCCGGGCAGGTGGCGACGCTGGAGGCCAGCCCGCTGCTTGATGGCCGCTGGTATCGGCAGCAGCATCCGGAGCTGGAGCTGCTGGAGCAGGAGCCGGCGGAGCACTGGTTGCGCTGCGGCATCGCCCTGGGCTGGAACCCGAGCGGCCAGTTCGACAGCCGCTTCTACGCAGAGTTGCACGGGGTGGTGGAGCAGCAGGAGATCAATCCGCTGCTGCACTACCTGCAGGAGGGCCGAGCTCAGGGCCTGGCGGCCACCCCGGAGGCGTTCAGCGCGGGGCTGCGGCGCAGCACCAGCCACCTGTGGGGCCCCCACCAAGAGCTTGCAGAGGCCGAGCTGAGGGCACTGCTGGCCGATCCGAAAACGCCGCTGGAGAGCCGCATCGTGGGCGGCCAGCAGCTGGCGGCGGCCCTGGGCTGGTGGGGCCGCTGGCCGGAGGCGGAGGCAGCCTGGCGGGCGCTGCCCCCCGGCCGGGCCCGCAGCCTGGGGCTGGCCCTGCTGCTGCTGCAGCAGGGGCGCCTGGCGGAGGCCGAGCCACTGCTGCGGGGGTTGGGAGCGGATCGGGGCTGGGCCGATGGCCAGCTGCGGCTGGCCTGGGCGAATGGCTGCGGCGATGCGGAGCGGCTGGCGGTGCTGAACGGGCTGCTGCGGCGGCGCGGGCTGGTGCCGGTAGGGCTGCATACGGCGGCGGCCGGGCTGACGCTCGACAACCTGGCGGCCACGGCAGCGCCCTGCAGCCATGACTGGGGGCTGGTGAGTGTGATCGTGCCGGTGCGCAATGCCGAGGGCACGCTGGCCACGGCCCTGGCCTCGCTGTGCAACCAGAGCTACCGGCAGCTGGAGGTGCTGGTGGTGGATGACGCCAGCGAGGACGGCACGGCGGCGATCGCCGCGGCGTGGGCGCAGCGGGATGGGCGGGTGCGGCTGCTGCGCCAGCGACGGCGGGGTGGGGCCTATCGGGCGCGCAACCGGGGGCTGGCCGCCTGCCGGGGCGACACGATCACCTGCCACGACGGCGACGACTGGTCGCATCCGCAGAAGCTGGAGCGGCAGCTGCGGGCGCTCCAGGGGCGGCCGCAGCGGCTGGCGGTGCTGAGCCGCTGGGCACGCTGCAGCGCTGGGCTGGAGTTCAGCCCGGGCTGGCGGGTGTGGCCCCAGCTTCTGCATGACAACCTCTCCTCGCTGCTGCTGCGCCGGCAGGTGGTGGAGCGGCTGGGGGGCTGGGATCCGGTGCTGGTGGGCGCCGATGGCGAATACCGCCGCCGGATCATGGCGCTGTGGGGGGCCGGGGCGGTGGCCACGGTGGAGCCCGACACACCGCTGAGCCTGGGCCGGCTGGGGCCCGGCACGCTCACCCTGGCGCGGGCCACCCATGTGAGCAGCACGCAGCATGGCTTGCGCCACTGCTACGGGGAGCTCACACGGCTGTGGCAGCAGCGGCCGGGGGGCCTGGAGCGATCCAGCCAGCTGGGTCGCTGGCGGCTGCTGCCGCCGCAGTGCTACGGGCGCGAGGGGACGGAGGCTGAGACCGTGTTGGAGGGGGACTGCGGCGATCGGCAGTGGCTGGAGGGGGTGCGGGCGGCCGGCGGCCGGCCCTGGCTGCGGCACCGGCCGGACTGGGTCCGGGCACCCCTGAACCCGGGCGAACCGCTGCCGCTGGATCCGTTCTGCCTGGAGCTGCTGGAGCAGGGCGCTGGCCGGCTGTTTGTGTGATGGGGTGAGGTGCATGGCCGGGCTGGCCCTACAGCGTGAAGCGCAGCTCGAGGGCGCCCTTCTCGAAGGGATGATCGCGACGGCTGGTGGTGATGCTGAGCTCAGCGAGCAGGGCCTGCCAGGCGGTGGCGGTGGCCTGTTCATCGGGGCGGTCCAGATCGTCGAGCAGGAGGGTGACCTGCAGGGGCTGGCCGGAGTTGGCGGGGATGGCGTGGAGCAGCGCGGGAAGGGCGGGATAGCGGGCCCAGCGATTGGTCGCACCCGGCGGGCCATCCACGATCACCAGCAGGCGGCGCAGGGGGCGTTGGCGCTTGCGCCGCAGGGCGGCGGCGGCCGTGGTGATCCGCTCGAGCTGGCTGTAGTAGCTGAAGGAGCCGCTGGCATCGCTCCAGGGCTCGAGGGGGGCGAGCAGCAACTGGGCGTGGCGGCGCAGGCGGCAGGGGGCGATCAGCTCGGCGGTGAGCTGGTGATAGCTGGCCAGGTGCTCGAAGCTGAGCAGCTGGGGAGCGCCGCGGGGCCCCTGGGCGCTGCCTGTGGCGCGGGGATAGGCCAGGGCCAGGCCCTGGAGCAGCAGAAAGGTACTGGTGCCGCTGCCGAATTCGATCACCAGCTCGGGGGGCTGGCCGAGCAGCAGCTGCAACATGTGCAGGGCGAAATCGGCACTCACCGGCCAGCTGTGGAGCAGGCCGGGGATGGGGCCGATCAGACTATGGAGCTGGATGAAGGCCTCCAGCTGGCGGGTGATGGTGAGAGCGGTGTGTTTGTGGGAGCGCTGGAGGGCCTGGAGCTGCTGCTCGATGGTGGCGAGGCGTTGCTCGATTGGGTCGGGCTTGGGAGCGGGAGGCATAAGGTAGCGGACTAGATGAATACAAGATATATGGCCAGTGAATTGACAAGACGAGGATGGTTGAATTAGGGCCTCCTGAGAAACGTAGGCGGTGCCTCACTGATAACACCGGGGAATCCCCTCCAGCTTGCCGATTGATCCTCAGGCGGCAGCAGGCTGATCA
>CAYHCE010000018.1:0-73317 GCA_964355015.1 uncultured bacterium
GGCCTTCAACCTCAACGGCTTCAACTTCAACCAGTCGATCCTCGATGGCCAGGGCAGGGTGATCAACACCTGGGCCGACATACTCAACCGAGCCAACCTCGGCTTCGAGGTGATGCACGAGCGCAATGCCCACAACTTCCCGCTGGATCTGGCTTCGAGCGAGGCCGTTCCGGTGGCGCTGAGCGCTCCGGCGATCGGCTGAGTTGGCCGGGAGTGAGCCTCAGCCTCTCCGTCCTCCGGGCGATCGACGAACAAGCCTCCACCTTCGGGTGGGGGCTTTTGTGTTTCGGTTCGGCAGTGGGGCATTCCTAGAGTCGCCCGTGTCCTGATGGCGCAGACGTTGAGGGCCTGTTCCGAGGTGGGTGCTTCGCCCCGGTCTGCCGAGCTGCCGCGGCGGATACGACCGGCTTCCCTGATCGTCGCCGCCGCTCTTGGCTCGGTCCTGATCGCGCTGAGCAGTTGCCGTGGTCCGGCGGAGCGCGGTTCCGCCCCCCAGGAGCGGCAGCAGGAGCGGCCGCTGGTGCTCACCACCTTCACCGTTCTGGCCGATATGGCACGTCAGGTGGCGGGAGATCATCTGCGGGTGGAATCGATCACCAGGCTCGGCGCCGAGATCCACGCTTACGAGCCCACACCGAGCGATCTCGAGCGGGCCGACGGTGCCGATCTGCTGCTGGAGAACGGCTTCGACCTCGAACGCTGGGCCCGTCGCTTCACCTCCCGCCTGCCGCCGGCCAGCCGGGTCACCCTCACGGAAGGCATCGACCCCCTGCCGATCGCCGAGGATGCTTACCAGGGCAAGCCCAACCCCCACGCCTGGATGTCCCCTCGCCTGGCCGAGATCTACGTGGAGAACATGCGGATCGCCTTCAGCCAGCTCGATCCAGCCCATGCGGACGACTATCGCCGCAACGCCGGGGCCTATCGCGAACGGCTGCGCGCCCTCGACACCGAACTGCGCCTCGGCCTCGATGCCATTCCGCCCTCCCGGCGCGTCCTGGCCACCTGCGAGGGAGCCTTCTCCTACCTGGCCCGTGACTACGGCCTCCAGGAGGCCTACCTCTGGCCGGTGAACGCCGAATCCCAGGTGACCCCCCAGCGGATGGCCCGGCTGATCGATCTGGTTCGTCAGCGCCAGGTGCCGGCGGTGTTCTGTGAAAGCACGGTGAGTGCCGAGCCCCAGCGCCAGGTGGCGAAGGAGAGTGGGGCCCGCTTCGGCGGTGTCTTCTACGTGGACTCCCTCTCCGCCCCGACCGGCCCGGCCCCGACCCTGCTGGACCTGCAGCGTCACAATCTGCGCACGCTCGTGCGCGGCCTGCAGGGGAGCTGAGCCGATGATGCCGTCCCTGCCGCCCCCCGTCGCCACCGCTGTGCCCGCCGAGCGCATCCGCGTCCGCCATCTTTGCGTCGATTACCACGGCACGGTCGCCCTCCACGATGTCTCGCTTCAGGTGAACGCCGGCAGCATCTGCGGTCTGGTGGGCATGAACGGAGCTGGCAAATCCACGCTGTTCAAGGCCCTGATGGGCTTCGTGCGGCCCTGCCGCGGCAGCATTGCCATCGATGGCCTGCCGCTGCGGCAGGCCCGGCGACGCCAGGCGGTGGCCTACGTGCCGCAGATGGAGAGCGTCGACTGGAACTTCCCGATCAATGTGGGCAATGTGGTGATGATGGGCCGCTACGGCGGCATGAATCTGCTGCGGATTCCCGGACCCGCCGACCATGCGGCGGTGCGGCAGAGCCTGGAGCGGGTCGAGCTCTGGCCCCTGCGGCGCCGCCAGATCGGTGAACTCTCCGGTGGGCAGCGCAAGCGAGCCTTCCTGGCGCGCGCCCTGGCCCAGGGAGCCTCTGTGCTGCTGCTGGACGAGCCCTTTGCCGGCGTGGACATCCGCACCGAGCGGCTGATGATCGATCTCTTCGAGCAGTTCCGCCAGGAGGGGCGCAGCCTGCTGATCTCCACCCACGACCTCTCCCACGTCCGGGGGTTCTGCGATCAGGTAGTGCTGATCAACAAGACCGTGCTGGCCTACGGCGACACCTCCGAGGTGTTCACCGAGGAGAACCTGGCCCGCACCTTCGGCGCGCCACAGCGCCTGGTCAGCGGTGAACCATGAACGAGCTCTTCGACTGGCTGCTCGAACCCCTCCGTCACGACTTCATGGTGCGGGCCCTGCTGGTCAGTGCCCTGGTGGCCGCCGTCTGCGGTCTGCTCTCCTGCTTCATGACCCTCAAGGGCTGGGCCCTGATGGGGGACGCGGTGTCCCATGCCGTCATGCCGGGGGTGGTGATCGCCTATGCGCTCAACCTGCCCTTCGCCGTCGGGGCCTTCGTGTTCGGGGTGGGATCGGTGGCGGTGATCGGCTACGTCAAGCAGATGACCCGGATCAAGGAGGACACCGTGATCGGCCTGGTGTTCACCGGTTTCTTCGCCTTCGGCCTCGTGCTGGTCTCGAAGGTGCGCAGCTCGATCGATCTCACCCACATCCTGTTCGGCAACGTGCTGGGCATCAGTGACGCCGACATCCTGCAGACGTCGCTGATCAGTGCGGCGGTGCTGGTGCTGCTGCTGCTGTTCCGGCGGGATCTGATCCTGTTCTGCTTCGATCCCACCCACGCGCGCTCGATCGGGATCCAGACCGGAGCCCTGCACTACCTGCTCCTCACGGTGCTGTCCCTGGCGGCGGTGGCCGGTCTGCAGACGGTGGGGATCATCCTGGTGGTGGCGATGCTCGTCACGCCGGGGGCCACGGCCTACCTGCTCACCGACCGGTTCGACCGCATGACCTGGATCGCGATGGCGTCCGCCACGCTCTCCTCCCTGGTGGGCATCTACTGGAGCTACTGGATGGATGCCTCCACCGCAGGTTGCATCGTGCTCGTGCAGACCGGGCTGTTTCTGCTCAGCTTCCTGTTCGCGCCCCGCCATGGCCTCCTGGCCCAGCGGCGCCGGTGAGCGGAACAGCTGCTGCTGCCGCCGCCCAGCGCTGGCCCTGGTGGCCCCTGCTGCCGCTCTACCCCTACGGCCGGCGGCGCACCCTGGTGCGGGAACTGATCCCTGGCCTGCTCTGGAGTTTCGAGCAGTTGCAGGGGATCCTCTACGTGGCCGTACCGATCCGCATGACGGTGCTGCGCCTGCGCGAGGGCCTGCTGCTGTATGCCCCGGTGGCGCCCACCGCTGAGCTGATTCGCGAGCTCCGGCAGCTCGAGAGCCGCCACGGCCCTGTGCTCACGATCGTGCTGCCCACCAGTTCCGGCCTGGAACACAAGCTGCCGGTGCCGGCCATGGCCCGGGCCTTCCCCGGCGCCGCGGTGTGGGTGAGCCCGAGGCAGTGGAGTTTTCCGCTCTCCCTGCCGCTGCCCTGGCTGGGGTTTCCAGCCGCACGCACACGGGTGCTGTTCGAGCAGGGGGTACCCCACGCCGACGAGCTCTCCTGGCATCCCCTGGGACCACTGGAGCTTGGGGTGGGCACCTTCATGGACGTGGCCTGCTTCCAAAGAGAAAGCGGCACGCTGCTGGTCACCGATGCGCTGGTGGCGATTCCGCCCGAACCGCCGGCCCTGTTCGACGCCGATCCCACCCCCCTGCTCTTCCATGCCCGTGAGCGGGGCGCTGAACCTCTCCAGGACACGCCGGAGCAGCGGCGCAGAGGCTGGTGGCGGCTGGTGCTGTTCGCCACCTATCTCCAGCCGGAGGCCGTGCGGGTGGCGGCCTGGAGCGAGGTGCTGGCTGAGGCTTTCAGGCCCGGCCTGCGGCGGCCCTGCACCTACTTCGGCCTCTACCCCTTCCGCTGGGCGCCTGGCTGGGAAGCCGGCTTCGAGGCCCTGCTCGCCGAGGGGAAGCCGCGGCTGCAGGTGGCCCCGGTGCTGGAGCGACTGGTCTTCCCCCGGGCTCGCTCCGCCTTGCTGCACTGGCTGCGGCGACTGGCCGCCATCGAGGGCATCGCCCATCTGGTTCCGGCCCACTACGCGGCACCGGTCGTCTGCACCCCGGCCGATCTGCTGGCCCTGGCCGACGAGCTGGAGGCCCGGCCCTGGGCGCCCTCGCAGGGATCTTGGGAACTGCTCGCAGGCCTGGACAGCAGGCTGCTGCGCTGGGGGCTGGTGCCGGAACAACCCGGCTCGGCCAGGGAGCCCTGAAGGCTCAGAGCTTGAGTTCGCCTGGGTCGGCGTCCAGTCCGCCTTCGCCGAAGAGGGTGGTTTCCAGTTCCATGCGCTGCTCCATCTGGCGCAGGAAGTAGCCGGTCATCATGGCCGAAGCGAGCAGGCCGGCCAGGTTTTCGCGGTTGGTCTGGATCTTCACCTCGAACTGTTCGCCGGGCAGCATGCCCAGCAGGCCCTGCACGTTGTGGCGAATGATGTCCTGGATGTCGCCGCTCGCGGAGCGGGCGACCCGCTGGAGGACATCCGGCGATTGTTCCTGCAGGTACTGAATCAGCGAGTTGCCGCTGATCGATTCGCTGTCGGTCGTCAGGAACTCCGGGTTGAACATGCCCCTCCGGTGTGATCCACGTCACGGCCTGCACCATACCCCAGGCATTCGGCTCAGCCCCTACCGGCGATGGGAGAGACCCGAATCGGGCCGAGGTGGTCGAGCGGCCAGTAGCGGAACACGGCCGTGCCGATCACGTGGTCGGCCGGCAACGGACCCCAGATGTGGGAGTCGAGGCTGGCATTGCGGTTGTCCCCCAGCACCAGCAGATGCCCCGGCGGCACTCTCAGGGGCGCCATCCGGTACTCCATAGGTGCCGCTCGCCAGGGCTCGCTCACGGCGGAGCCGTTGCGCCAGAGCACCCCACCGCTGACGGAGATCTGGTCGCCGGGCACGCCGATCACCCGTTTGATCAGAGCAGCCGAGGGGTCGTAGCCGGCGGCCAGCAGCGCATCGGGGGGCCGGAACACCACGATGGCACCCACGGGCAGAGCGGACCCCAGGCGAGGCCGCAGTTTCTCCACCAGGATCCGGTCCTCGAGATCAAGGGTGGGGAGCATGGAGCCGGAGGGAATCCAGCGTGGCTCGATCACGGCCCAGCGCAGCAGCAGAGCCAGACCCACCCATAGCAGCAGGGGGACCGCCTGTCGCAGCAGCTGGCGAACGGGGCCGGAACGGGCGGGAGCGGCAGGCTGGGTCATGGGGTGTGGCGCATCTGGGCCCTGTCGCTCCGCTGCGGAGGTCGCCTGGTTGGGCATGATCGGCCCATCCTGAACAGGCATGGGCTGGGGTGAGTGAGACGGCGGCCGAGAACGGAGCCGGGGCGAACCTGGAGGCGGCCCGGCGGCTGCTGGATGCCCTCGTCGGGCAGGGGGTCATGCGCCTGGTGCTCTGCCCGGGCAGCCGCTCCGGGCCGCTGGCGGCAGCGGCCGGGCTGCTGGCCCGGCGCGGGCTGAGCCTGCACACGGCGATCGACGAACGCTCCGCCGCCTTCTTCGCCCTGGGGCTCTCGCGCGGCGACGGTGTGCCGGCGGTGGTGATCACCACATCGGGTACCGCCGTGGCCAACCTGCTGCCGGCGGTGGTGGAGGCCGACAGCGGCGCGATCCCCCTGCTGCTGCTCACGGCGGATCGGCCGGCGCGGCTGAAGGGCTGTGGTGCCAACCAGACCGTGAACCAGGAAGCCTTCCTGGCACCCTGCTGCCGCTGGTTCGGCCAGGGAGACGGCCGGGGCCTGGCGGCGATGCAGGCTGGCGAGCTGGAAGCCCTGGCTCGGCGTGCCTGGCAGGCGGCCGGTGGCAGCCCGGCCGGACCGGTGCATCTGAACCTGCCGTTCGAGGAGCCGCTGCATGCCGGCAGCTCCGCTCCGGCACGGCCAGGGCCAGGGGTGGCTCCGGCCGCAGCGGTGGCTCTGGCATCCGGTACGCCGTCGCCAGCCGAGCCGCCCTGCGACGATCCCTTGCTCGGCCTGGAGCCGGACCGCCCGGGCGTGATCGTGGCCGGTCCCTGGCGCGGTCGCCTGGAGGCGCTGCCCCACTGCGCCGCCGCTCTGCAGCGCTGGCAGGGACGCTGCGGCTGGCCCCTGCTGGCCGATGGGCTCTCCGGTCTGCGCGGGCGAGCAGGTCTTGAACTCGTGGCCGGTTACGACCTGATCCTGGAGGCAGCACCAGCGGATCTCGCCGTCACCCAGGTGCTGCGTCTCGGCCCGATGCCGGCCAGCCGACGCCTGCAACGCTGGCTGGGCAGCCAGACGGGCCATCAGGTGCTGATCAGTGAGGCCGATCCCCGCAACCAGGACCCGCTCGGCACCGCCGCCATCCGACAGGGTGCCGGTCTGGCGGCCTGGTGCGCCTCCCTCCCGGACGGGCTGTGGGAAGGAGGCCCTTCGCAGGCGAGCCTGGCCCTGAAGCGGCGCTGGCGGGCCGCCGAGGCACGGGTACAGGAGCAGCTCACGACGGCACTCCAACCGGACGACGAGGCGCACTCCGCCGCCAGCACGAGTGAACCCGCTCTGGCCCGGGCGTTGAGCCGCCTGCTGCCGGGGGATCTGCCGCTGATGCTGGCCAGCAGCAGCCCGGTGCGCGACTGGGAGAGCTTCGCCGATCCGGCTGGACCGGCCCGAGCCGTGCTCGGCTTCCGTGGCGCCTCCGGTATCGACGGCACCCTGTCGCTCGCGGCGGGGCTGGCGGAGAGCCTGGGCAGGCTGGTGCTGCTCACCGGCGATCTGGCCCTGCTGCACGACGCCAACGGCTGGCTCTGGCGGCGGCAGCTCGGCGGCCGGCTCACCGTGGTGCTGATCGACAACGGGGGAGGCGGGATCTTCGAGCAGTTGCCGATCCGAGCGGAATCCGGCACAACCAGCGATGACATCCTTGACTTCGAGCGCCTGTTCGCCATGCCCCAGGAGCTGGATCACTGCCGCCTGGCGACGGTCCACGGCGTGCCCAGCCGGCGGCTGGAGCGGCTCGCGCAACTCGAAGAGGCCCTGCGCTGGGCACTGGCACAGCCCGTGGCCCTGCTGGAGCTGCGCACCGATCGCCGGGCCGATGCGGCGCTGCGCCAGCGGCTGCGGAGTGCCCTGGGCGAACAGGACCGCAGAATGGCCGCGCCGCTTCCCCAGCCCCGATGAGCGCCGATCCTCCGCCGGCCCCATCCGGGTCCGCCGCATCCGCCCCCGTCCTGCCGGGTGAGTCCCTGGTGCGCTGGTCAGCGGCCGGGCACTACGAGGACATCCGCTTCGATCTCTGCGAGGAAGGCATCGCCCGGATCGCGATCGACCGGACGGCCAGGCGGAACGCCTTCCGGCCGCGCACCGTCTGCGAACTCTGCGATGCCTTCTCCCGGGTGCGGGACAACCCCAGGATCGGCGTGGTCTTGTTCACGGGCGTCGGGCCGGCGGCGGACGGGGGATACGCCTTCTGCGCCGGCGGCGACCAGAGCGTGCGGGGCGACGGCGGCTACCTCGACGAGACGGGTATGCCCCGCCTGAATGTGCTCGACCTGCAGCGGCTGATCCGCTCCCTGCCCAAGGTGGTGATCGCCCTGGTGGCGGGCTATGCCGTCGGTGGCGGTCAGGTGCTGCACCTGCTCTGCGACCTCAGCCTGGCGGCGGAGAATGCTGTCTTCGGCCAGACCGGCCCACGGGTCGGCAGCTTCGACGGCGGCTTCGGCGCCAGTTACCTGGCCCGGCTGGTGGGCCAGCGGAAGGCGCGGGAGATCTGGTTCCTCTGCCGCCAGTACGACGCCGCTCAGGCCCTCGCCATGGGCCTGGTGAACGCGGTGGTGCCCCTCGAAGCCCTGGAGGCGGAGGGCGTGCGCTGGGCCCGCGAGGTGCTTCGCCACAGCCCAACCGCGATCCGTTGCCTCAAGGCCGCCTTCAACGCCGAAACCGACGGTATGGCCGGCCTGCAGGAGCTGGCGGGCCAGGCCACCCATCTCTTCTACCGGACGGCCGAGGGCCAGGAAGGCCGCAATGCCTTCCTGGAGAAGAGGGACCCGGATTTCTCCGATGCGCCCTGGTTGCCCTGAGGCGAGAGCGCCACGGACCTGCTCGGGTCTGCCGAACAGTCGTTACCTTGGGTGTCAAGAGCAGAAGGATCCCCAAGCCGGCCGTGGCCCACCGCCTCGCGATCTTGATGGCCGGCGGCCTGATCGCCGCCGCTGCGGCCTGGAGCCGCATGGCCCTCGCGGCTCCGGTGCCCTCCGGGGCCACTGCGGCGGAGAGCGCTGCGCCGGCCCCCGCGCGCAGCCTGGTGCTCTATCGCGGTCGCCGCCAGCTCCTGGTGGAGGAGAACGGTCAGGTCCTGCGTCGATTCCCCGTCGCGGTGGGCATGCCGGGCTGGGAGACACCGCTCGGACGCTTCGAGGTGATCCAGATGACCGCCGATCCCACCTGGAAGCATCCCGTCACCGGCCAGCTGTTTCCACCCGGACCAGGCAACCCGCTGGGCAGCCGCTGGATCGGCTTCCACAGCGACTGCCAGGGGCGGCGCGGCTTCAACGGCCAGGAGCAGTTGGAGGTGAAGGGCTGCGTCAGCTCGGGCTTCCATGGCACCCCCAACCGCGCCAGCATCGGCCGGGCGGTGTCCCATGGCTGTGTGCGGATGTTCGACGAGAATGTGCGCGACCTGTTCGACCTGGTGCGGATGGGCACCGTGGTGACCGTGCTGCCCTGAGCATCAGGGGCCGTCGATCCTGTGGCCGCCCGTAGAGTTCGGCCCTCCCGAGCGATCTCCCCATGCGCGTGCTGTTCGCCGCCGCCGAGTGCGCCCCGATGATCAAGGTGGGTGGTATGGGAGACGTGGTGGGATCCCTGCCGTCTGCCCTGGCCGCCCTCGGCCATGACGTGCGGATCATGCTGCCAGGCTACGGAAAACTCTGGAGCCGCCTGCCGATCCCCACCGAACCGATCTGGCGAGGCCGGGCGATGGGCACCGAATTCGCCGTCTACGAAACCCGCCACCCCGGCAACGACCTGCCCCTCTACCTCGTGGGCCATCCCGTCTTCGACCCGGAGCGCATCTACGGCGGCGAGGACGAGGACTGGCGCTTCACCTTCTTCGCCAACGCCACCGCCGAATTCGCCTGGAATCACTGGAAGCCGGAAGTGCTCCATTGCCATGACTGGCATACGGGCATGATCCCGGTCTGGATGCATCAGGACCCGGAGATCAGCACGGTGTTCACCATCCACAACCTGAAGTACCAGGGTCCCTGGCGCTGGAAACTCGATCGCATCACCTGGTGCCCCTGGTACATGCAGGGGGATCACACCATGGCAGCGGCACTGCTCTACGCCGATCGGGTGAACGCCGTCTCTCCCACCTATGCCCAGGAGATCAGAACGCCGGAGTATGGCGAACGACTCGACGGACTGCTGAACTTCATCAGCGGCAAACTGCGCGGCATCCTCAACGGCATCGACACCGAGGACTGGAATCCCGCCGCTGACCCCAGCCTGCCGGCCCGCTTCGATGCGGCGGATCTGGCCCCGCGAGCCACCAACAAGCGTGCGCTGCAGGAGCGGATGGGGCTGTCGGTCAACCCGGATACCTACCTGATGGGGATGGTGAGTCGTCTCGTGGACCAGAAGGGTGTGGACCTGCTGCTGCAGGTGGCCGATCGGGTGCTGGCCTACACGGACAGCCAGATCGTGGTGCTCGGCACGGGTGACCGCAACTATGAATCAGGCCTGTGGCAGATGGCGGCCAACCATCCAGGCCGCTTCGCCGTCTTCCTCACCTACGACGATGCGCTGGCGCGCCTGATCTACGCCGGGACCGATGCCTTCCTGATGCCGAGCCGCTTCGAACCCTGCGGCATCAGTCAGATGCTGGCGATGCGCTACGGCAGCATCCCGGTGGTGCGGAAGGTGGGGGGCCTGGTGGACACGGTGCCCCCCCATGTACCCGCCAGCCACAGCGGCACGGGCTTCTGCTTCGATCGCTACGAGGCGATCGACTTCTACACCACGATCGTGCGCTCCTGGGAGGCCTATCGCCATGTCGACAGCTGGCGGGAGCTGCAGCGGCGCGCCATGAGCGTGGACCACAGCTGGTCCCGCTCCGCGATCGAATACGACGCGATGTACCGGGAAGTGCGGGGTGTGAAGGAACCAACCCCGTCGGCGGCGGACGTGGAGCAGTTCTCCCTGGGGCAGGACGCAGATCCGAGCCTGGCGACCCAGGCCAGGGGCGCCGGCCGGGAGGAGGAGGGCACCAGCACGGTTACGGCCGTGCGCAATCCCCTCTCCGCACTGCTGCGCCGCGGCAACGGCTGAAACCTGAGCGCCGATGAACGGTCGGCGGGGTCCCGACAGCGAGTCCACCGGTTCGGAACTGCCGGCTCCCTATGAAAGCCCCTGGATTTCGCTGGGAAGGGATCTGCGTGCGGTCGGCGCCAGTCTGGGTCTGCGTCTGCGCGAACTGTGGCGGCGGCAGTGGCAGGGCGATCTGCCCGTGCCCAGAGGCTGGCCCCGCCGCCTGACCCGGCTGTTCTGGCCCCTGCTGCTGGGGCTGCTGGTAGCCCTGCTGAGCCTGCCCATGGTTGTCGCGCAATGGCGCGCGGCCGGCCCCGTCGGCCCGGAGGCGGGAGCTCCGTCTGCCCCGGAGGCAGCAGCTCCGTCCGGCCCGGAAGCGAGCAGCCACCCCCCGGACGGGTTGAAGCCGGAAGGGCAGGAGGGGAACACCAGGGTCCCGCCGGTTATGGAGCCCGCCAACGCACGGGAAGGCGCCCTGGACGATGGCCAGGGCGGCGATCCGTTGCGAGCGCAGCTGGCGGCAGGCGATCCCCTGGGGTTGATCGTGGCGAGCCGCCCCCGCCCGGCCGAGGCGCTGCTGGAACTCGAGATCAGTGCTGGGTTCACGGCACTGGAGGGCCAGAGCCGGGAGAAGCAGGCGGAGCTCTGGCGCCAGCTGGCCGACAGCCTCGGCTACGAGGCGCTGGTGCTCCGCGATCGGCAGGGACGCTGCCTGGCTCGGAGCGCCCTCGTGGGAAGCGGCATGATTCTGCTCGATCGATCCGAAGCAGGCTGAACGGATGCGGCTGGGGCACCTGGTGGAGCTGTGGGGAGAGCCGCTGACGGGGACAGCATCGGACCCTGACCAGCCGGTCGCTGCGGTCTGCACCGACAGCCGGGTCCTTCAGGCCGGCAGCCTGTTCGTGCCGCTGGTGGGGGAGCGGTTCGATGGCCACCGCTTCCTGGCTGCCGCCCTGGAGCAGGGTGCGGCGGCAGCTGTGGTGCAACGGAATCGCGTCGATCCCGCCGAGGCCGAGTCCCTGGCGCGCGCCGAAGGCGCGGCGCTCTGGCTGGTGGACGACAGCCTGCTGGCCTATCAGGAACTGGCCCGCTGCTGGCGGCGCCTGCTGCCCGTACCGGTGGTGGCCGTGACCGGCTCGGCCGGCAAGACCACCACCCGCGAGCTGATCCGGGCCGTGCTGGCCCCGCTCGGACCGGTGCTGGCCAGTGTGGGCAACGAGAACAACGACGTGGGCGTGCCGCTCACCCTGCTGAAGGCCACGGCGGAACACCGGGCGCTGGTCGTGGAGATGGGGATGCGGGGTCTGGGCGAGATCGAGCGGCTCTGCCGCTGCGCCGAGCCCGATGTCAGCGTGATCACCAACATCGGCACCGCCCATATCGGTCGGCTCGGCAGCCGCGAGGCCATCGCCAGGGCCAAGTGCGAGATCACCGCCGCCCTGAGCCCCGATGGCCTGGTGGTGGTACCGGCGGGGGATCCCCTGCTGGAGGAGGCCCTCGGCAGCCGCTGGAGCGGCCGAGTGGTTCGGGTGGCCCTGGAGGATGAGAACGGCGGCGACGCGGACCTCGTGGGGCGGATCCCGGCGGCGGGGGCCGGAGTCGGGTCCTGGCTGGAGCTGGTGGGCCATGGGGCAGGGGAGCGGATCCCACTGCCCCTGGCCGGAAGGCACAACGCCCGCAACCTGCTGCTGGCCCTCGCCGTGGCCAGGGAGCTGGGGGTCGAGCTCAGGCAGCTCGGCCCGTTGAGGGTGGAGGTGCCGGGGGGCCGCAGCCGCCGGCTGGCTCTCGGCGCGGTGGAGGTGCTCGATGAGACCTACAACGCCTCGCCGGAGGCGATGCTGGCCGCCCTGGACCTGCTGGCCGCCCAGCCGGGCAGACGGTTCGCAGCCCTCGGCACGATGCTGGAACTCGGTGAACAGAGCCTGGAGCTGCATCGAAACGTGGCCGAGCGAGCCGCACGGCTGGGTCTCGATGGTCTGGTGATCGTCAGCAGCGGCCCGGAAGGGGAAGCGATGCTGGCCGCCGCCGCCGGCATCGGCCGGATCGCACGGGTGGACTCGCCGGAGGAAGCGACGCTGCCGCTGCTCGAGTGGCTGGCCCCCGGCGATCATCTGCTGCTCAAGGCCAGTCGGGGTGTGGCGCTCGAACGGCTGATCCCGCTGCTGGCCGATGGCCTGGCCGGCTTCAGGTCGCTGGCGGCGCCCAGTTCTCCTTGACCAGCTGGCGGGCCCGACCGAGGGCGAGGGCGCCGGCGGGGACGTCCCGGGTGAGGGTGGACCCCGCGGCCACGGTCACGTTGGCGCCGAGGGTGATGGGCGCGACCAGCACCGAATTGGCTCCGGTCTTGCTGCCGGGGCCGATCACGGTGCGGTGCTTGCGTACACCGTCGAAGTTGGCGGTGATCGTTCCCGCACCCACGTTCACCTCGGCGCCGAGATCGGCATCGCCGATGTAGCTGAGATGGTTCACCTTGCAGCCCGCGCCCAGGCTGCTGTTCTTGATCTCCACGAAGTTCCCGGCCCGGCAACCCGCGCCCAGATCGGCTCCGTTCCGCAGCTGGGCGAAGGGGCCGATCACGCAACCCTCCGCCACACGGGCACCGCGCAGGACCGAATGCAGCACCTCCACGTCGCCGGCCAGCACGCTCTCCTCGAGCAGACAGCCGGGACCGATGCGGCAGCCGTTGCCGATCACGTTGCTGCCACGGAAGTGGCACTGGGGCTCCACCACGACATCCCGACCGAAGCGGGTACGGTCGCTGAGGGTGCAGCTGGCCGGGTCCACGAAGGTGACGCCCTCTGCCATCCAGTGCCGCCGCAGCCGGTCCTGCAGGACCGCCTCGCACTGCGACAGCTGCAGCCGATCATTGATGCCGTTGATCTCATCGGCATCGGCCACCTCCAGGTGCAGGGCCGGGCTGAGCAGGGCGACCGTGTCGGTGAGGTAGATCTCTCCCTGGTCGTTGTCGCTGCTGAGCCGGGGCAGCACCTCCGCCAGCTTTCCCCAGTCGAAGCAGTAGATGCCGGCATTGATCAGCTCGATGCCGCGCTGCTCCGGGTTGCAGTCCCGATGCTCCACGATCGCCATCACCTCACCGTCTGCGGCGGTGACGAGGCGGCCGTAGCCACTGGGGTCGGCAAGGCGGGCGCTCAGCAGGGTGACAGCGGCGCCGCTGCTGCGGTGGCGCTCCAGCAGGCGCTCCAGGGTGTCGGGCCGCAGCAGGGGAACATCACCGTTGAGCACCAGCAGTTCACCGGCGAAGCCGGCCAGGGGCTGCAGCAGTTGCTGCACGGCATGGCCGGTGCCGTTCTGGGGTTGCTGCAGCACGTATTCCAGGCCCGGCAGCGCCGCAAGGGAGTCGCGGACCCGCTCAGCCTGGTGACCCACGATCAGCAGCTGGCGCTCCGGCTGCAGGTGACGGCAGCTGGCCAGCACCCGCTCCACCAGGGTCGCTCCGGCCAGGGGCTGCAGCACCTTCGGCAGATCGCTCTTCATACGGGTCCCCTTCCCGGCGGCCAGCACGGCAACGGCGAGCATCGGTGGAGGGAGGCGTCTGGGCGGGAATCTACCGGGCCTCTTCCGCCGGTTCGTCGGCTTCAGCCCTGGAGACGCCGCAGGTCAGCCCAGAACCCCGGGTAGGAGACCGCCGCCGCCTCGAAGCGGTGCAGCAAGGTCGGCCCTTCGGCCACCAGGGCCGCCACGCCGAGGCTCATGGCCACCCGGTGGTCCGTTTCGCTGTCCACCTCCGCGCCTCGCAGGGTCTCGCCACCGCCGATCACCAGCCCGTCGGGGGTTTCCTCGATCCGGGCCCCCATGGCTCCGAGCTGGCGGCTGATCACGGCGAGTCGGTCGGTTTCCTTGACCCGGAGCTCGGCTGCGTCGCGGATGCGGCTGACGCCTTCGGCGCAGCAGGCCGCCACCGCCAGGATCGGAATCTCGTCGACGAGGCGGGGGATCAGCTCGCCACCGAGCTCGAAGGCCCGCAGCGGGCCATGGCGGACCCGCAGATCTCCCACCGGTTCGCCCGCCACATCGCGGCGATTGAGGATCTCGATCCGGGCTCCCATCGCCTCGAGCACGTCGAGAACGCCGGTGCGTGTGGGGTTGAGGCCCACGTTCTCCACGCTGAGATCGGCCCCCGGGCTGATGGCAGCGGCCACCAGCCAGAAGGCGGCGGAGCTGATGTCGCCCGGCACCACCACCGTCTGGCCGCGCAGAACCCCGCCGGGCCTCAGGGTCACGTGGCGGCCAGCATCGCCGCCGATCTCCAGATCGGCTCCGAATGCCTGCAGCATCCGCTCGCTGTGGTCGCGGGAGCGGACAGGCTCGATCACGGTGGTGGGGCCCTCGGCCGTCAGAGCCGCCAGCAGGATCGCCGACTTCACCTGCGCCGAGGCGATCGGCGTGCCGAGCACAGCCCCGTGCAGCGCGGTGCCCTCGATCGCCAGCGGCGCCAGCTCCCCTCCGGCCCGGCCTCGGACACGGGCCCCCATGGCGGTGAGGGGCTGACCCACCCGGCGCATCGGACGGCGCCGCAGCGACGCATCGCCATTGAGCACGAAATGGCGGCCGACCCGGCCGGCCAGCAGCCCCAGCATCAACCGCATGGTCGTGCCGGAGTTGCCGCAGTCGAGCACATCCTCAGGCTCCTGCAGCCCATCCAGACCCACCCCCTGCACCAGCACGGGCAGGCCGGGCTCGATCGGCGTGATCACCACCCCCATGGCCCGCAGGCAGGCGGCGGTGCTGAGGGGGTCCTCGGCAGGCAGCAGACCCTCGATCCGGGTCTCCCCTTCCGCGATCGCCCCGAACAGCAGCGCCCGGTGGGAGATCGACTTGTCGCCGGGTACCCGGACCGTGCCGACCAGAGCCTGACTGCCGGCTTCACCGGGAGCGCCGCCCAGGGTCAGGGGACTGCCGGGGGCGGAGGCGACGGCCATGCGACAGGGACGGATCGGCCGAGCCTAGGGCTCGACTTCGGCGGGAAACCCCGTCGATTCCGAGCCGCAGAGCCGATCGCCCGCATCCCCCAGACCAGGCACGATGCGGAAGGCGGCGTCCAGTTCGGGATCGATGCAGCCGGTGTAGATCGTGAGGCTGGGGAAACGCTCCCCGAGCAGCTTCAGGCCGGGACTGGCCGCCAGGGCCGTGATCACCCGCAGCCGATCCCCAGCCACCCCTTTGCGTTCCAGCCGTTCGAGCACCTGGATCAGGCTGCCGCCCGTGGCCAGCATCGGATCGAACACCAGCACCCCCACCCGCTCGCCGATCGCGGCGGGGAGGCTGTCCAGATAACAACGGGCCTCACCGCTGCGCTCGTCACGCTCCAGGCCCATGTGGGCCACGCGGGCGGTGGGCAGCACGGCCTGGGCTCCCTGCCAGAGCCCCAGGCCGGCTCGCAGGATCGGCACGGCCAGCAGCGGCACCGACCCGTCCACCACCGTGCCCTCCGTGCTGGCCAGCGGAGTCTGCACCGTCACCCGTTGGTGGGGCAGCCAGTCACGGAGGGCCTCATAGGTGAGCCAGCGACCCAGTTCGGCCATGGCGGTGGCGAACAGCGGCGACGGGGTGGAACGATCGCGCAGCAGGGTGAGCCAGTGGCCGATCAGGGGGTGGGGCGGCACCACCACGCGCAGGGACATGCTCATGAAGCCGGCAGCGGAGGGAGGGGCGGCAGGGCCAGGGTCCCGATGGCCTCACGACCCGGGTCCCCACTGCCATAACTTGAGCGGTAACGCTAGGTGCGCGGTGCTGAGAGCTTCCCTCCCGTTCGGGCCCGCCGCTGGGGTCGGTCGCTGGCGGCGTTTCGCCGCTCTGGCGGCGGCATTGTTTCTCGGCCTGGTGGTGAGCCTCGGAGCCGTGAGGCCCGCCCTGGCCATCACGGCACCGGAGCTGCGCGGGCAGAGGGCCTTGCAGGATCTCCAGCCCGACATGCACGGCCGCAACCTGCGCCAGCAGGAGTTCCTCAAGGCCTCCATGCGCGGCTATGACCTCAGCGAAGCCGACCTGCGCGGCGCAGTGTTCAACGCCAGTGACCTGCAGGAGGCCAATCTCCGCGGCGCCGACCTGGAGGACGTCGTGGCCTTCGCCACCCGCTTCGACAAGGCCGACCTGAGCGGAGCGGTGCTCCGCAACGCCATGCTCATGCAGAGCCGCTTCACTGCAGCGGTGATCGAGGGCGCCGATTTCAGCGACGCCGTGCTTGATCTCAACCAGCAGAAAGCGCTCTGTGCCAGGGCCGGCGGCATCAACCCCAGCACAGGTGTCGCCACCTTCGAAAGCCTCGGCTGCCGCTGAGCCTGGGGTCGTCCACGGAACAGCCGGTACGATCAGGGTCCGGTTCCGGTGGGGATCAGCCACCGGAGGCAAGGGGGAAAGACCGGTGCGAATCCGGCGCTGTCCCGCAGCTGTGATGCCCTCCTCCGGTGAGCCGCCGGAGGGGAGCCAGTCAGAACACCCGCCGGGTTCACCCTCTCTGCCGGCGCGGACCGGATTCCCTCCCATGACATCCCCTTCCGGAGCCTCAGGCCGGGCGAGCCTGCCCCTGCTGCTCCTGCTTCCCCTGGCGCTGCTGCCGTTGACGGCGGAGCCGGCCTCGGCCCACCATCTCATGGGTCTGTTCAAGCTCAAGGAGGGCCCGCTGGCTGGCCTCCTCAGCGGTCTCGGTCATCCCCTGCTCGGCCCCGACCATCTCCTCTTCCTGCTGGCGCTGGGCCTGGTGGGCCTGCAGCAACCCCGGCGCTGGGTACTCGGTCTGCTGGCGATCGGCCTGGGCGGCAGTGGCCTCGGCCTGCTCCTCCCCCAGTTGCCGGGGGCCGAGCTGCTGGTGGCCCTCTCCCTGGTGGCGATGGGTCTGGTGGTGGTCGGCCATTGGCCCCGCTGGGTGCTGCTGCCCGCCATCGCCATGCACGGCTACGTGCTCAGCGACTCGGTGATCGGCTGGGAGCCCACTCCGATCGCTTTCTACCTGCTCGGCCTGCTGCTCAGCCAGGGAGCCCTGCTGCTGGCCGCCTCAACCCTGGTGCGCTCCTGGGCCAGCGGGCTCACGCCTGCGCGGCTGCGGCTCGTGGCCGGCATGTTGATCGGCATCGGCGCCACCTTCGCCTGGACTGTGGTGGTGCCCTGAGATGGTCACCTCCAACCTGACGCGCCTGCCGGTCACCGTGGTGACCGGCTTCCTCGGCGCCGGCAAGACCAGCCTGCTCCGCCATCTGCTGCTGCACAGCGGCCAGCGCCTGGCGGTGCTGGTCAACGAATTCGGCGAAGTGGGCATCGATGGCGAGCTGCTGCGCAGCTGCGGCTTCTGCCCGGAGGAGGAGATGGAGGGGCGGCTGGTGGAGCTGGCCAACGGCTGCCTCTGCTGCACCGTGCAGGACGAATTCCTGCCCACGATGCGGACCCTGCTGGAGCGGGCCGACCGGCTCGACGGGATCGTGGTGGAGACCAGCGGGCTCGCCCTGCCCGAGCCCTTGGTGCAGGCCTTCCAGTGGCCTGAGATCCGCAGTCGCACCCGGGTGAACGGGGTGGTGGCGGTGGTGGATGGGGAAGCCCTGGCACGGGGGAGCGTGGTCGGGGACCCGCAGGCGCTCGAACGCCAACGGCGTTCCGATCCCAGCCTCGACCACCTCGCAGGGCTGGAGGAGCTGTTCCGCGACCAGCTGGAGGCCGCGGATCTGGTGCTGGTGAGCCGGGCCGACCGCCTCGACGACGGCACCCTGGCGACCGTGCGTGAGCAGGTGAGCCTGGGCTGTCGGCCCGGGGCGGCGGTGCTGTCGATGGTTCGGGGTGCCGTTTCGCCTGCACTGCTGCTGGGCCTCGACCGCCAGGAAAGCGAAGGCATGGGCGACCCTGGCCATGCCGAGCACGACCACCCTCACGACCACACCCACGTGCCCATCCAGTCTCTGGCGATCCGGCTGGAGGGCCGCTTCGAACGGGCGGGCCTGGAGCGGGTGCTGGCGGAGCAGATCGTCGACCAGGGGATCCTGCGTCTCAAGGGCTGGCTGCGGCAGCCCGGCAAAAGCCGTCGTCTGCAGATTCAGGCCGTGGGTCCTCGCCTGGAGTGCTGGTACGACGGCCAGCCGACCGGAGTGGGGACGGGGGGCGAGCTGGGCGGTGACAACGGCCTCGAGCCCTGCCTCGAACTGGTTCTGTTGGGTCTGCAGCTCGACAGGGAACGGTTCGAAGCGGCCCTGGCTCAGTCCAGGGGGAACTGACCCCTGGCACAGACACCGTCCCAGCACAGGGCCTGGTCATCGGTCCAGCTGCCGGTGACCGTCTGCCATGGACCGGCGGTCCGCTGCATCTGCACGCTCCCCTTGCCGTCATGGCGGAAGTCGAGTCGCTGGCCGTTCTGCTCGATCTGCCAGCGTTCTCCGACCGCTTCCACCGTCATCAGACAGGGACCCCAGGAACCCTGACCGAGACGGCACTCGACCGGAAAGGTCTGCGGCCTGGCCTGAAGCGGGGGCGGCGGCAGGACCACCATCGCCAGCAGAGCCAGCCCTGCGGCCAGCAACATGGTCTGTTCCCTCCGCCGCAGGGAATCGGAAGTCATCGCGCGGGTCTTCTGCGTCTCACAGCTTCAACCTGACGCTGCGAGGTGAGGCGGGGGAACATGGGCTGCCAAGATTTAACAAACGAGCTGCCGCCCTGGTGCCCCGCTTTCACGCCCGTGTGCTGGTCTCCCTGAGGCCCTCGGTTCTCGATCCGGCGGGAGAAGCCGCGCGGGCCGCCACCACCCGCCTGGGCGTGGAGGGAGTGAGCAGCCTCCGCATCGGCAAGGTCGTGGAACTCGAGCTCGACGCTCCCGATGCCGCCACCGCTCGCAGCCGCGTCGAGCGGCTCAGCGACCGGCTGCTCGCCAACCCTGTCATCGAGAACTGGCAGCTCGAACTGCAGGAAGTCAGCACCGATGCCGCGATCACCAGCGCTGAGGACGCCCCGGCATGACGATCGGCGTGGTGGTCTTTCCCGGCTCGAACTGCGACCGGGACGTGCGCTGGGCGGCGGAAGGCTGCCTCGGCATTCCAACCCGTTTTCTCTGGCACGAGGAGAGGGATCTGAACGGCATCGACGCCGTGGTCCTGCCCGGTGGCTTCAGCTACGGCGATTATCTCCGCTGCGGCGCGATCGCCCGCTTTGCGCCGGTGCTGCAGGAGGTGATGGCGTTCGCCGAACAGGGTGGGCCGGTGCTGGGGATCTGCAATGGCTTCCAGGTGCTCACGGAACTGGGTCTGCTGCCCGGCGCCCTCACCCGCAACCGGAATCTCCACTTCCTCTGCGAACCCACCCAGCTGAGCGTGAGCCCGGGCGTCAGCCGCTGGCTGGCGGATTACGGCGAGGGAGAGCTGATCACCCTGCCGATCGCCCATGGCGAAGGCCGCTACCAGTGCGACCCCGACATCCTCGAACACCTGAACCAGAACGGGCAGGTGGCGCTGCGTTACGCCGCCAACCCGAACGGATCGATGGGCGACGTGGCGGGCCTGACCAACGCGGCAGGGAACGTGCTCGGTCTGATGCCCCATCCCGAACGGGCCTGCGACGGCCGCATCGGTGGCGTGGATGGCCAGCGGGTGTTCGCCTCCCTGCTGGGCTGACTGCTGGGCTGGGCAGGCGAACTGCGGGGTGGGCAACGCCATGAAGAAGGGCCCCGGCCAGGGGCCCTAAGGACGCGGGATCTCGCTCCCCCGATCGATCGAGCCGATGCTCAGTTGACGGCGGCGAAGAATTCCTTGCTGCCGACGGGGTCGGGCTTCATGGTCTTCTCACCGGGGGTCCAGTTGGCGGGGCAGACCTGATCGGGGTGGGAATGGACGTACTGGAAGGCCTGCAGGATGCGCAGGGTCTCCTCGACGTTGCGGCCCACGCCCAGGTTGTTGATCGTGGCGTGCTGGATCACGCCCTCCGGATCGATCAGGAACAGGCCGCGCAGGGCGACGCCTGCGTCCTCGTCGAGCACGTTGTAGGCAGCGGCGATCTCCTTCTTGAGGTCGGCGACGAGGGGGTAGGCGATGTCGCCGAGTCCACCATGCTTGCGGTCGGTCTGGATCCAGGCCAGATGGCTGAACTGGCTGTCGACCGAGACGCCGAGAACTTCGGTGTTGCGGCTGGTGAACTCGGAGTAGCTGTCGCTGAACGCCGTGATCTCCGTGGGGCAGACGAAGGTGAAGTCCAGTGGGTAGAAGAACAGCACCACGTACTTGCCGCGGTACTGGGAGAGAGTGACCTGCTGGAATTCCTGGTCCACCACGGCGGTGGCGCTGAAATCGGGGGCCTGCTGCCCAACGCGCAGGGGAGCGTTGACGGTCATGACGGTGGGACGAGACAAGGTGGAGTGCAGGGAGCGCAGTCCGAACTCGGACCGACTACCACTTGAGGCCGCAACAATTTATCACGGAAGTCCGATGCCCTGCTGGGCCTAGGCTTGGTCAGGAGCAAAGGCAGTACAGCTGCCCACTCCCACTCTTCCGATCCTGCCTCCCGATGCCCTGGGACCCCGTCCTGCTGCGCAAGTACAACAACACCGGTCACTTCCGCCTGCTCAACCAGTTGCGCAGCGAGTTGAAGGCCCATCCCCTCAACCGCCAGCAGGGCGAGGAGCAGGATGGCGGTCGAGTCCGCACCGGCCCCCTGGTCAGGGCCGTCGAGGTGCGACCCCAGGCCTACGGGCGCCAGCGCCGCTACGCAGGCACTGTCCCGGCACCGAATCTGCCGCCGGCGCCAGCCAGCCCGGAAGGTGCGGGAGGGGCCGGATCGGCAGCCAGCTTCCGCGATCGCCTCAATGCGATCGAGATGCGCTGATCTCGCGAAAGGAACTTGGACTACGCGGACGCGACCATACCAATGGCTCGGGGGAGACTTGAACTCCCGACCTTGGGGTTATGAATCCCACGCTCTAACCAGCTGAGCTACCGAGCCGCGTTGGAAGCACTTTAGACGATCGCCTCCCCGGATTCCAGCCATTTCACTCCGCAGCCTCAGGCAGCGGGAGCGGGCCAGCTCAGGCCCTGTCGGGGAGGAACGGCAGAGGATTCACAGCGCCGCGGCCGGCGGGATGGATCTCGAAGTGGAGGTGTGGGCCGGTGCTCTGGCCGGTGCTGCCCATCTCGGCGATCGGTGTGCCCTGGGCGACCTCCTGACCGGCCCGCACCAGCAGACGACTGTTGTGGCCGTAACGAGTCATGCTGCCGTCGGGATGGAGGATCTCGACCACGTAGCCGTAGCCGCCGTCATTCCAGCCGGCGACGCTCACCCGACCTTCACGGGCCGCCACGATGGGGGTTCCCACGTTGTTGGCGACATCGATGCCCCTGTGCATCCTTCCCCAGCGCCAGCCGTAACCGGAGCTGAACACCCCACGGGTCGGCCAGATCCAGCGGCTTCCCACCATGGAAGGTGCAGGTTCTTTCCACTGCTCCTGCTTGCGGCCGAAATTAGGGAGTTCGGGCCAGCTCAGCCCACCGCTGCCCACAGGGTTGAGGCCGAGAACCATACGGGAGCGGCCGGGCGAGGAATTGGCCAGCTGGATCTGGGTGCCGGCCACGAGACGGGCGGCTTCCAGACCAGGATTGAGCCTCAGCAGATCCTGGATGGTTACGCCGTAGCGCTGAGCGATCTTGACGAGGCTGTCGCCGAAGCGAACGACGCCGGTGGATTCAAGCGGCGGCGGGGTTGTCACCGGAGCCGAACGGCGCAGTTCGGTGGTGTCGAGGGAGGCAAGCTGCTTGGCCTGATCCGCCTTCTGTGAGGGGAGCACCACCCAGTCGCCGCGACTGAACTCATGGTCCTCGTCGACGTCGTTCAGATGGGCCAGCGGGGTTTCCTGCACCCGCAGCTGGCTGGCCAGATCTTCGAGGCTGATGCCGGAGCGGATCCGCACCCAGAGCCTGTCGGCCCGGGGGAGAGCGGCGAGCAGCACAGGCTCCGGTGGGGGCTCAGCAACCAGCCGCTCGGGCATCGTGTCAAGGCCGGGGCCACGGGAATCGGCAATGCCGGGAATGGCGCCAGCGGCCATCAGAGAGAGAACCGGCATGGTTCCCAGCAGGGGCAATAACAGATGCGAAGGCTTCATGCAGAAATTCACCGAACGGACAAGACTCGCTGGAGAAGCCACCATCCGCGAGCCGCGCCGACAGTAGCGGCCGGAACCAATCCTCACAAGTCTTCAGGGTCACCAGTCTGACCGGCAGATCGACCAGTCCCGGTCGGGGAGGAGCTCAGATCCCTGTCTCCAGCTGCCTCCGCGCCTCGAAAAGCACCACCGCGGCCGCCACCGAGAGATTGAGGCTGCGGACCCCGCCACCGCAGCGCACCGACCCCGGCATCGGGATGGTGAGGCAGCCATCGGCCTGCGCCAGCACGTCCTCGGGGAGCCCGTCGCTCTCCCTTCCAAGCAGCAGCCAGTCGTCGTCATGGAAGGCGCAGGCGTGGTACGGACGCTCAGACCGGCTGCTCAGGGCGAGCAGGCGCCCGCCGCGGCGTTCCCGCTCCTCCAGGAACGCCCCGAAGCCGCTGTGCCGGGTCAGCTGCACCCAGGGCCAGTAGTCAAGTCCGGCTCGCCTGAGCTGACGGTCGTCGATGCGGAACCCGAGCGGTTCGATCAGGTGCAGCTCCGTGCCTGTGGCTGCGCAGGTGCGGGCCACATTGCCGGTGTTGGGTGGGATCTGGGGCTGATAGAGCACTAGGCGGGGCATGGATCTCAGCCATCGGGCACCGGCTGGCTGAGGGCGAGCAGATCGAGGGCCCGGCCATGCAGCACCAGCCAGCTGGCTTCGCAGCGGGTGTGGAGGAGCTGCTGCAGCCGGCCGAGACGATCCCGGAAGCGACCGCCGATGGCGGTGGCGGGCACCACCCCCCAGCCGGCTTCCTCGCAGACGATCAGACGCGGCGAGGAGCACCGCCCGAGAGCGTCCAGCAAGGCCTTCTGGCAGAGCTCCCAGTCATCCCGATCCAGGGCCAGGTGATGGGCCAGCCAGGTGCCGAGGGAATCGATCAGCAGCAGGTGGCCGCTGGGGACGCGATCCAGGGCCGCTGCCAGCTCGCCTTCCACCTCCCAGGTCGACCAGCCCTCCGGTCGCCGCCGGCGATGGAGGAGCAGCCGTTCCTGCCAGGCATCGTCGTCGGGAAGACACGGTCCGGTGGCGAGATAGACCACGGGCAGGCCGCTCGCGGCGGCCAGCCTTTCCGCCCAGCGGCTCTTGCCGCTGCGGCTGGGACCGCTCACCAGGATCAGGCCGGTAGGCTCAGCCACCGCCGTTCATGTTGCGCAGGGTCGCCACCGAGGATGGCGAGACGCGATTGAGATAACGGAAGATCCAGTACTTGAAGATCGTGGCGAGGATGACCGGGAACGTGGCGATGAACAACAGGATGAAGTTCTCGCGTTGGGGGATCCCCAGATGGTTGGCCACGCCATCGAGCAGCACGGTCCATCCCTCCGGGCTGTGAAACCCCACGAAGATGTCGGTGAACAGGATGATGGCGAACGCCTTGGCACTGTCGCTCAGGCCATAGACGAGCTCGTCCACGAAGCTCCGCAGCACGCGGATCTCCTCACGGCCGAACAGGCAGACCAGGAAGAAACCGAGCAGTCCGACCAGGTCGGAGATGATGTTCTTGATCGCCTGGGTGCTCTTGCCGTCGGCCTCCTTCTTCAGAACGGCAGCACGGGTGGCCAGGGCCTTGTGCAATGCTTCGGGGTTCGGGAGTTCCTCCCCCTTGAGCAGGGCATCGAACTCGATTTCCGCCTTGTAGATCCGCAGCTTCTCTACTGCGGCCTCCTCCAGCTGGGGCTTGGTGTAACTGAGGAAAGAAACATCAGGTGCCAGACGGTCGACCAGGGGGGAGATCAGGAAGGTGCGACTCGCCTGCTGCAGCAGCAGGGGTACCAGCACCAGCAGCAGCAGAATCCGCAGCGACACCAGGGTGGTGTCGCGACGACGCCGGAAACCTGCCACCACACTGGCCTCGGCCTCCGGATCCAGCTGGCGGCGAACCCTCTCCACAGCCCCCAGCAGGCTGCGCGGCAGCAGTTCCGGGGAACGGCTGAGGCTCGGCTGGCCGGTTCGGGTGTTGTAGCGGGACTCCACCACTTCGATCAGTTGCAGCTGCCGCTGCTCCTGGGAATCGAGTTCGTGCCGGCGCGGCCGGAGATCCGCCAGCACGTCACGGCAGATCTGAAGCGCCCCACGGAAGCGCCGCAGCATCTGGGCCTGTACCGGCCGGGGCAGGCTGAGTTCGAGGTCGGCCCGCACGGGCCTGTCGTTGTAGTACTCGAGCTCCAGGCTCTGAATCAGCAGGGCGGCTTCGTAGGCCCGCTCCAGATCACTGTCGAGATCGATCGAGCGTGCCTTGCCGAAGGCCCCCATCCAGTCACGCAGGGCCATCGGGAATCAACGGGAGAACACCCACCAGGTGAGCATCGGCACGACGCTCCCCAGCACCAGCAGAACCACAACCCAGAGGAAGCCGTTGCCGGAGGCCGTTTCCTCCTTTGTGGGAATGTTGCTCACGACCGGGGCCACATCCTCCAGGACGGGGGGACCCGGATCATCGCCTCCCCGGAGCACGGTGTCGAGGCGGTTGAGGGCATCCAGGGAAGCCTGGCGGTAGCGGGCACCCAGGCGCAGGGGCACCGCCATGGTGCTGTCGGCGGTGTTGCGCAACAGGGGCTCCGGCAGCTGGTCGAGCAGGTCGGGGGAGACGACCACGGCCGCCGTGTTCGTCTGGGCGTCGATCAGGAGCAGCAGGGATCCTGGCTCCGCTTCGGAGCCCAGGCTCCAGCGTTCGAGCAGCTGACGACCGAGACTGTCGAGGTCCAGTCCATAGTCGAGGCGCTGCAAGGTCACGAGGCGGGCCTCGATGTGGTCGGCTGCAAGGTCCGCCAGCCGGTGCTCCAGCTCGGACGCTGTGGCACGGCTGAACAGGGAGGCCGTGTCGATCACGTGCTGCTGCCGACCGGGGGTCGGCAGGTCACGGGCACCGACGGCAAAGGCGGCCGACGCCGGAGCGAGCTGGACGAGCAGCGCCGCGAGGAGGGCCAGCAGGTGGGGCAGCAGACGCACGGGTATCGGGACGGGCGTTGTTGCCACAGTTTGGCGCCCGCTGTCACGTTTGGCGTCAGCGGGCCAGGCTGTCGCGATGCAGGGCCTGAATCGCGTCGAGGATCTGGCCGGCCTTGCCGCCGGGCAGATCGAGCCGGACAGCCAGTCCCTGCAGAAAGACGCGTTCGCTTGACACCATCACCCGATCGGAGTGCACGAGCTGAGCGGCCACGGCCAGAGCCGTTTCGCGTTGCGCGAGGTTGAGAGCGGGCACCGCCGCCGCCACGAGCCCGTCGGTCCCCTGCTCCCGCAGTTCCTTCAGCAGGGCGTCGAAGAGATCGCCCATCTGCTCCTCCGACTGATCGGCGTAGGGGGTGCGGTGCTCCAGCTGGCCGCGCAAGGCAAGGGCCTCCTCCTTGCCCAGCTGCCCGTCACAGGCCACAGCCGCCAGGGCGATCGCGGCAAAGGCCTTGCTGGCATCCATCAGGGCTCGTGGCAACTGAACCCATTGCAGCAGGGGCGGCGCCGGGCGGCACCCCGGGTGGGGATTCATGTCTTCGTTCCTGGTCGTATGCCGCGGCAGACTGTGGGAAATCGATCAGCCCGCGGCGCTGCCTGCCCGCCATGCCCGCTCCGGCCCGTTTCTGCCTGGTGGCCGGGCTGCTCGGCCTGCTGCTCTGCCTGTTCAACCAAGGCAGCGCCGCCGAGCTCACCCCGGCGCTGGAGCGGGCCGCCGTGCTGGCCAGCCTGATGGCCGTGGGCCTGATGCTGGTGGCCGTGCTCTGGACACGGGCCACACCAGCCGCTCCCACCCGGGCGGAGCTGGCCGGGGATCAGGGGCTGGAGCTGCAAGCGGGTCTGCCCGGGGAGCTGGCCCGGGAGCTGGCCTGGGGCAGCCACATGCTGCTCAGCGCCACGCCCGCGGCCACCGTGCTGCTGCACTGGAGCGGCCGCTGCCTGCTCCGCCGCGGGGTGCTCGGAGCTGCACCCTTCCAGCCAGGATCGGTCTGCGAGCGAGCGCGAAGCAGCGGCAGGGCCATCTCCCTGGTGAACCTGCGGCTGTACCCGGCGCGCGAGGAGTTCAGCAGCCTGCCGGAGGGGACCCCGGCCGTGCTGGTCCAGCCGATCGGTGCGGACGGCTGGCTGGTGCTGGGGGGCTGGTCGCCACGCTGCTTCAGCCGCAGCGACGAGGTTTGGGTGGAGGGCTGGGCCCTGAAGCTCAGAACGTCACTGGAGGCCTGGAGCGGGGCCGATCCGATGGGGGAGGCACCTGCAGCTGGGACTGCACCCGACCCCCCGGCGTCGTGAACTCCGCGAGTCCCTTATCGCCGACCCTGCCGCTGAGTTGCTCGCTGCGCGTGATCTGTCGGTTGGCATCGCGCTCGAGCCGAACGCCTCCACTGGCATCGATTGCCCGGGTGACCCAGTTCCAGCGGCACTGCTGAGCCCACAGCCGCTCCCCGGGCTGACGCAGGTGACACTCCGATGGGATGAACGCCGTCCGTTCCGCGAGGCGCAACTCCAGGGAGCCACCGCTCACACTGAGCTTGTCGGCCCTTCCCGTGAACGGCAGTTCCGTGCTCAGTCGCTTGTCGCGCACGTTCCAGCGGAGGCGCTGGGCGTCGACGACAGCCTTCTGAGCCGGATCGACGAACCGCACCGGCGCCAGGGCATCCACCACTTCCTCGCGGGTGTTGCCCTCCAGAGACGAGGCCGTCAGCGTCTGGACGCGGCCCTTCTCGCCGGCCGGCCGCCGCTCCCCCTTCACCGGTCCCGCGGCCTTGAGCGCGCCGCTGCGGGGGAACCAGTCGGCCCGGCTGACCCGCAGGTCGATCTCCGGCTGCTGCAGCCGGGTGGGTCCGCGCAGCTCCAGCTTGTCCTTGTTCAGCAGGAAGCGGGCCGTGCCGGCCGTGAGGCGGGAGGAGCGCTCGGTGACCATCGGCCGTCGATCGATTTCCATCAGCGAGCGACTGGGGATCCAGCGCACCCGATCACCGCTGATCAGCACCGGCGTGTCACCCCCAACCAGCTGGATGCGCACGGCACCTTCCAGCTGGATCACCTCGCCATCATTGATGACGGTGCCGCTGATGGCCTGGATCCGATAGCGCGGCTTGCCTGCGGCGAAGACCACCCCCCGGGGCTGCCTGGCCTGGGCGACCCGTCGCTGCAGGTCGTAGCGGGCCTCCGGGCTGGTCAGCTCCCAGGCCGGCAGGCCCTTGCCGTCCTGCTGGCGCAGGTTCAGGGAACGGAACACGAAGGGCTGGGATTTCGGCTGCGGCTGCGGTGCACGGGAGCAGCCCAGCAGGGTACCCAGCGGCAGAACGAGGGCGAGCAGCAGGGGCAGCGAACGTCTCACGAGGAGCGTCACAGTCCGTCGCCCAGTTCGAGCCGGGCCATCACCGGCGCAGGCTCCGGCAGAAGCGCACCGGCGTCCAGTCCGCCCCACTGCAGCTGTTCCAGCCAGGGCCTGGCGGCGGCGGCAGGCGCATCCGTGGAGGGCGGACCGCTCAGCAAGGGCCGCTGGCCCAGCTGCAGCAACATCCGTTCGGAGAGATCCGGCAGCAGCGAAGCGATCAGCAGGGCGACATGCCGGGCCGCCTCCAGCACCGCATAGAGGTCGTCGGCCACTTGCTGGCGTTGATCCTCCTGCTTCATGCGGCTCCAGGGCGCCTGCTCATTGAGATAGCCGTTGGCGGTGATGGCCAGCTGCAGCGCCGCTTCCGCCGCCTGGCGGAAGTCGAGGCGCTCCATTCCTTCCAGCACCTGCTCGCGGGCACCGGCAGCCACCAGGGCGAGCGGATGGGTCCCGTCCACGGACGCGGCGGCCGGCGGCACGGCGCCGTCGAACCAGCGCCGCGCCATCGAGGAGGTGCGGTTCAGCAGGTTGCCGATCGTGTTGGCCAGGTCGTTGTTGACGAGGTCGATGAAGCGCTGCTGCTGCACATCGCCGTCCTCACCGAAGGGAATGTCGCGCAGCAGGTACCAGCGCACCGCATCCCGCCCCCAGCGTTCGAGCAGCTCGGCCGGATCGAGCACGTTGCCGAGTGACTTGCCCATCTTCTGGCCCTCCCGGGTGAGGAAGCCGTGTCCGAACACCTGAGCCGGCAGGTCCAGACCGGCCGAAAGCAGCATGGCGGGCCAGTAGACGGCATGAAAACGCAGGATGTCCTTGCCGATCACGTGGACCCGGGCCGGCCAGCCCCGCTGGGACACCAGGTTGAGGTCGGCGGGATCCGCAGGATCCAGCAGGGCCGTGAGGTAGCCCACCAGGGCGTCGAACCAGACGTAAAATGTGTGCTCCGGATGGCCGGGCACCGGGATGCCCCAGGGCAGGTTGAGGCGTGAGATCGAGAAATCACGCAGACCCTGGGCCACGAAGTTCTCCACCTCGCGGCGACGCCCGGCGGGGGCAATGAAATCAGGACGGGCGATCAGTGCCTCGATCGCCGTCTGATAGCGGGAGAGTCGGAAGAAGAGGTTCAGCTCGTCGCGCCACTCGAGTGGGCGCTGATGGATGGGGCACTGAGGCTTGCTGGCCTCGGCGGAATCGTCCTTGAACTCCTCGCAGGCCACGCAGTACCAACCCCGCTGCCGGCCCTCCACCACGTCGCCGGAGGCTTCGACACGCCGGTAGAACTGCTCGACGATCAGGTGATGACGGCTTTCGCTGGTGCGGATGAACCGGTCGTTGCCGATCTGCCAGCGCCGCCAGAGGTCGCGGTACAGGGCGCTGACCTGATCGCAGTGGGCCTGGGGCGACAGCCCGGCCGCCTCGGCGGTCCGCTGGATCTTGAGCCCGTGCTCGTCGCAGCCGGTGATGAAGAGCACCCGCTCCCCCTTCAGACGCTGGAAGCGAGCCAGGGCGTCGCAGGCCAGGGTGGTGTAGGCGCTACCGAGATGGGGCTTGTCGTTGACGTAGTAGAGGGGGGTGGTGAGGGTGTAGGTCATCGGCGATGGTGAAGGGCCCGCTGCGCCGCCAAAGCGGCCCCGCGCCGGGGCCGGATCCTACCCAGCGCTCTCTGCCTTCCCGACCGGACCCTGCGATGCCCCCAGCGGACCCCGCCAGCCAGCCACCTTCCGAGCCGAACCGCAGCACGCTCAGCCTGGCGGCTCTCAGCGACATTGAGGACGAAGCCGAATGAGCAGCAGCGACGATCGCGCCGCCGTGGTGGTGTGGGGAGGTGGCAGCGGCGGTGTGGCTGCGGCCCTGCAGGCTGCCCGCGGCGGGGCCGACACCCTGCTGCTGACCCCGGGGCCCTGGCTGGGGGGGATGGTGAGTGCCGCTGGAGTCTGCGCCCCCGACGGCAACGAACTGAGCCCCTGGCAGACCGGGCTCTGGGGGGGCCTGTTGCGGGCCCTGCAGCGGCAGGAACCCGAGGGACTCGATCAGAATTGGGTGAGCTGCTTCGGCTGGCGCCCGGCCAGCGCAGAGCGGATCCTGCAGGACTGGGTGGCCGCGGAGCCACGGCTGCGCTGGTGGAGTGGCTGCAGCCTCAGGGGGGTGCGCCGCAGCGGAGCCCGCCTGACGGCGATCGAACTCGAAAGGGGCGGAGTGCCGCTGCGCGTGGGTCTGGATCTGGCGATCGACGGCAGCGATCGTGGCGAGCTGTTTCCCCTCGCCGATGCGCCGTTCCGGCTCGGCTGGGAGGCGCGGGAGGAGTGGGACGAACCCAGCGCACCGCCGCGTACGAGGCTGGAGCAGGAGCCCTTCTTCAGGAACCAGCCGGTGCAGTCGCCCACCTGGGTGGTGCTGGGGCGCCTGGGCAGCGGCGTCTGCCCGAGGGGCGTCGTACCGGCAGCGCCGTTCGAGCGAGCCACCGAGCGGTTCGGCCTGGAGCGCACCCTCACCTACGGGCGGCTGCCCGGCGGTCTGGTCATGCTGAACTGGCCTCTGCACGGCAACGACTGGCACGGGGATCTGGGCCGCGCCTTCCGGAACGATCCAGGCGCTGAAGCCCTGCTCTATCAGGAGATGCAGGCCCACAGCCTCGCTTTCGTCCGCGCCCTCGCAGAGGCCAGCGCCGGCTGGCTGGAAGCCGCCGGTGTGTTTCCCGCCCCGGACGGGTGCGCCACCGCCCTGAAGGGCGGCTCCCCGCTGGCCCTGATGCCCTACTGGCGGGAGGGCAGGCGGCTGGTCGGGCAGGCCCTCGTGCTGGAGCAGGATCTGCTGCCCCTTCCACCCGGGGGCGCTGAGGTCGGCGGAGAAGAGGACAGCGGAGCGGGGGCCTGGATCGGACCCTTGCCATGTGACGACGCGGGCCGGATCACGGCGGTGGCGGTGGGCAACTACGCCAACGACCATCACTATCCCGGCGAAGACTGGCCCCTGGCCCCGAAGAGCTGCCGCTGGGGCGGTCGCTGGAGCGGCACGCCCTTCGCCATCCCCTACGGCGCCCTGGTGAGCGCTCAGGTGGAGAACCTGCTGGCGGCGGAGAAGTGCTTCAGCTGCAGCCACATGGCCAACGGAGCCACCCGCCTCCAGCCCCTGATCCTCAACATCGGCCAGGCGGCCGGGGCTGCGGCAGCCCTCTGCGTGGCACGTTCCGTGCCGCCCGGCGCCCTGCCGGTGGATGCCCTGCAGGAGGCGCTGATCGCCGATCGCCTGGCCCCGGCCGGGCCCGTGCCCCTCTGGGACACCCCCTGGCACCATCCGGACTGGAGCGAACGGCAGCGGCGGGCGCTGCGCGATCCCGACCTGCTCAGCCGCGGCGGCCAGCTGCGGGAGACAGGGTCCTGCAGCCCGTACCAGGCTCCCGTCGAACCGCACGAAGACCGCTTCTCCGGCAGCCTGATGCCGGATGGGAGTGGCGGTTACAGACTCGAGACAGCCGGCAGGATCTGGCCGCTGATCACCCTGGAGCCAGCCCTGCACCAGTGGCTCCGCCGGCAGGACCGCCACTGCCAGGTGAGCCTGATCGGCGTGGCCAATCCCTGGGGCCCCTGGCTGAGGGTCTCCCGACTGGCGGACTAACGCGCCTCGAGCCGCAGCAGATCCGAAAGGGAATCCACCAGCTGCACGTGCACCCCGAGGGCATCGCCGGGCAGGCAACCCTCCGGGCAGCGCACCGGCTGGTCCATCGCCAGGGCCTCGAGATGGACCAGGCCAAGCCGGTCCTGGGGGCGCAGCCAGCGCAGGAAGATCCCGGCCCAGCGCGCGCCGCGGTGCTGTTCGAACCAGACCTGCTGCCAGTGACGCTGATCCTCCCGGCTGATCTGGATCCCCTCCCGCAGCACCGGCTCCAGCTCCTGCAGCACCTCGCCGAGGGCCACCGCCTCGAGGGGAGTGCCGCCCTGGAGCTGGGCTCCCAGCTGACGCTGCACCAGCAGATCGCCGTACCGGCGGATGGGCGAGGTGGCCTGCACGTAGGCGGCCAGTCCGAGGCTGAAGTGGGGCGATGGGGTCACACCGGTGCTGCCGCGGCTGAGGCAGCGTCTGAGCGCCGCCAGGCGAACCGGTCCCTCCGGCAGGGCCTGGAGCTCCGCCGCTGGTGGCAGCTCGCAGGGGGGCTGGCCGCGGTAGGGCAGGGCCAGCCCGTGGCGGACGCCATGCTCGGCCACCACGGCACCCGCAAGGATCATCGCCTCGGCCACCAGGGAGCGGGCCGGCGAAGGATCGGTGATCTCCAGCTCTGCCAGCTCACCACGGCAGCGGATCCGTCCTTCGGGTTGCTCCATCAGCAGGGCTCCCTTGCCCTCACGCCACTGCCGCCGCCGTGCCAGCAGCCCGTGCAGGAGGGCCAGATCGGGCTCCTGGGGAGGGGCAAGATCGATCAGGGCATCCCCGTCGCCGTAGGTGAGCCGGTAGGTGGGGCGCACCCAGCTGCGCATCAGTTCATAGGTGGCCACGCCGCCATCCTCCGCGAGCTCGATGGCCAGGCTCCAGGCGGCGCAGCGTTGCCCCTGGCGCAGGCTGAACGGGCCTACGGCAAGGGGGAGGGGGAACATCGGCACGATGGCTGACGCAAGGTACAGGCTGGAGGCCCTCCGCCGCGCCTCCAGGTCGAGAGGCGAGCCGTGCGGCACCAGGCGACCGGGGTCGGCGATATGGACCCACAGACGGCGGCGGCCGTCCGCCAGGGTCTCGAGCGAGAGGGCGTCGTCGATCTCCTCGGTGTCGACGTCATCAAGGGTGTAGGAGCGCTGAGCGGTGAGATCGCAGCGCTCTGCGTCACCGGGCTGCTCCTCCCCGGCGCTGCCGGCCAGACGCTCGGCTTCCGCCAGCAACGCCGGCGTGAATCCCTCCTCCCAGACGGAGCGGCGCAGGGAGGGCAGGCCGTGGGGCTCCCACTGCCCCAGATCCACTAGCAGCCGGCGGATCGGGCCGGGCTCGGCGGCACAATGGGCCTGCTGCAGGGTGCGACGCAGCTCCGCTGGGAGGGGCGTGTCCGTGGCACCGGAGGCGAGCGCCAGAAGCAGCTCGAGCTGCAGGCGCTGGGGCTCGGCCAGGTCACCGGGATCGATCGGTCGGCGCTGGCGCAGCAGCTCGAACCAGTGCTCCTGTCGTTGCTCCTCCAGGGCACTGTGGCGCCGGTCATGGCGCAGCTGGCGCAGATCCCGCAGCGCACGAGGATGGAGGCGACCCTGGCGCCAGCGGAACAGGAGCTGATTCGGCTGCTGAAGCAGGAGCCAGCAGGCCGCCCGGTCCGCCGGCGTGTCCGCGCTGGCCAGCAGACCCACCAGCTCCTCGAGCGGCAGTCCTGCGGCGTCAGCGGACCCATCGTTGACCAGCAGCAGCCAGGCGGCCGCCAGGTCACGGCGACTCGGGTTTGCCGCATCGAGATCGGCCTCGCTGAGCTGCCAGGGCGGCTGCTCCAGCCGCGTGGGCACGGGCAGGCCCGGTGGCAGGGCAGCGATCAGGTCCAGCTGTCGCAGAGGCAGCTGCTCGGCTCGCCCCTGAAAGCCCACCCGCAGCCTGGCCCGGCTGCCTGTGAGGCTGTCGATCAGGCCCAGTTCGGCGCCTCTGGGCCCGCTCAGGCCAACCAGATCACCCGGATGCAAGTGACAGGCTCCGCAGCGGGAGGGGGGAACGGAGGGATCAGCCCTCGGGGTTCACGAAGGGCAGCAGAGCCACGATGCGAGCTCGCTTGACGGAATTGGTGAGGTCGCGCTGCTGCTTGGCAGTGAGGCCGGTGAGCCGGCGGGGCAGGATCTTGCCGCGCTCGGTGATGAACTTCTTGAGAAGATCGACATCCTTGTAGTCGATCGGATCACCGGGCTTGATCGGTGAGAGACGCTTCTTGAAAAAGGAACTGGACATGGATAACGGCTGAAAACGGGACGGAAAGACGTGATGGGGCCTCCGCGCTCACGGAGACCCGACCCTCACTTGATCTCCTTGTGGACGGTGCTCTTGTTGCAGTGAGGGCAGAACTTCTTCAGTTCCAGCCGTTCTGTGGTGTTGCGGCGGTTCTTCTCGGTGGTGTAACGAGACACCCCCGGGGACCGCTTGGCGGGATTGGACCGGCATTCCGTGCACTCAAGAGTGATCACGAGCCGGACGCCCTTGTTCTTGGCCATGGTAAGGACGTGCGCCGCTTGTGCGAGGCGTACTGACGATCAGATACCTTACCGCCCCGTGCTCCACCCTCCCGATCCTTAGGATTCTCCACTCCGATCGATGAAGCCAGATGCGGGTCTCGCTCCGATGGCTGCGGGAGCTGGTTGCCTGCCAGGTGGCGGTTCAGGAGCTCGGCGAGCGGCTCTCGATCGCCGGCTTCGAGGTGGAGGGAATCGAGGATCTGACCAGCAGCGCCGCTGGGGTTGTGGTGGGTTTCGTCGAGGAACGCCAGCCGCACCCCAACGCCGACAAACTCAGCGTCTGCCGGGTGCGGGTATCGGCAGCAGGATCCGCCGACCGGGTGCTTCAGATCGTCTGCGGCGCACCCAATGTGCGAAGCGGCATTCATGTGCCCGTGGCCCTGGTGGGGGCCCACCTGCCGGCGGTGGACCTGACGATCAAGCCGGCTGAACTGCGGGGCGTGGCCAGCAGCGGCATGATCTGCTCCTTGCGGGAACTGGGGCTGGCCGACGGCTCCGACGGCATCGCCGTGCTCGACGAGCTGCTGGACACCGTGCCCGCGGTGGGGCTGCCGGTGGGGCCTGCCCTCGGCCTGGACGACCAGGTGATCGAGCTGGCGATCACCGCCAATCGGCCGGACGGCCTCTCGATGCGGGGCATCGCCCGCGAGGTGGCTGCCCTCACCGGCGCCGCCCTCACCCTGCCGGCGGCGGCGCCGCAGATCCCTGCCGAACCGCTGTCTCCCTCCGCGGCCAGCCGGGCAGCGATCGAAACCGGCGGACTGTTCAGCCTCACGGCCCTGGGCGGCATCACGGTGGCGCCCTCACCGACCTGGCTGCAGCAACGACTGGCGCGGGCCGGCCTGCGCCCGATCAACAATGTGGTGGACATCACCAATCTGGTGATGCTCGAGACCGGCCAGCCCCTGCATGCCTTCGACCGCGATCGCCTGGCCGGCCTGCACGGCGGCGTGGCGGACCCAGCAGCGATCGGCCTGCGCAGCGCACGGCCGGATGAGCGGTTCACGGCTCTCGACGGCATCGAACACAGCCTCGCAGCGGAGGCTCTGCTGGTGACCTACGCCGATACCCCGGTGGCCCTGGCGGGGGTGATCGGGGGCGCGAACGCTTCGGTGCAGAGCGGCACCACGGCCCTCTGGCTGGAGGCGGCCGTGTTCACGCCCGAGGCGGTGCGGCGCAGCGCCCGCAGCGTGGGACTGCGCACCGATGCCAGTGCCCGCTTCGAGAAAGGGTTGCCGCGGGAGGCCACCCTCGTAGCGGCGGACCGGGCCGTCGAGTTGCTGCAGGAGCTGGCCGGTGCCCGGCTGGAGGGGCGCTGGCTGCATGAACGTCCACTGGAGGCTCCCCAGCCACTGCTGCTGCGCCGCGATGCCCTGCATAACCTGCTGGGACCGGTGCTGGTGGATGGGGAGGCCGTTGACCTGCCTGACGCTCGCATCCAGCAGACCCTCGAAGCCCTCGGCTGTCGGCTCGAGCCGATCGGGGTGGGCTGGCAGGTCGTGGTGCCGCCGGCCCGCTCGATGGACCTGCGGCGCGAGGTGGACCTGATCGAGGAAGTGGCCCGTCTGGTGGGATACGACCAGTTCGGCGCGCACCTGCCCGACCCGATCGCTCCGGGTGGCCTCAGCCCGTCCCAGCAGGCCGAAAGGCGGCTGCGGCGCGCACTCTGCCAGGCGGGCCTGCAGGAAACCTGCTCGTTCTCCCTGGTACCGGCCCGCGGCCTGTTAGAGGTCGAGACCGGTGAGGAGACCGGCAGCGGGACCGCAGTCTCCGGCCACAGGGTGCCGCTGATCAACCCCCTGCTGGCCGACTACGGCCACCTGCGCGACAACCTGATCGATGAACTGCTGCTGGCGGCCCGCCGCAACCTGCAGTCCTCCAGCGGTGGCTTCTGGGCCTTCGAGATCGGCAACGTATTCGCCCCCGATGGCGATGGGGCTCAGCAGCGGCCCGAGCTGGCCGGGGTGATCGGCGGCGAGCGCCGCTCCGAGCTCTGGAGCAGCGGCGGCAAGAGCCGCGCTGCCGATTTCTTCGAGGCCCGCGGCGTACTGCAGCGTGCCCTAGCCAGCCTGGCGATCCCCTGCGTGGACCGGGCCCTCAGCAGCCATCCGCTGCTGCACCCCGGCCGTGCCGCCGAGCTGGTGGTGGAGGGCAGGCCGGCCGGCTGGTTCGGTCAGCTGCATCCCGCCCGGGCCGAGGCCCTGGACCTGCCCGAGGCCACCTACCTGTTCCAGCTGGGTCTCACCCCCCTGCTCACGGCGGCCACCCGGCGCAATCGCTGGCAACCGAGCTTCACTCTCTTCCCCACCGTGCCGGCCTCGGAACGGGATCTGGCCCTGGTGGTGTCGAGCGCCATCACGGCGGGCCAGCTGCTCGGCGCGATCCGCAAGGCGGGCAAGCCGTTGCTGGAAACGGCCGAGCTGATCGACCGCTACGTGGGCAGCCAGGTGGCCGAAGGCTGCGCCAGCCAGGCATTCCGCCTGCGCTACCGGGATGCCCGTCGCACCCTCACCGACGCCGAGGTGGAGCAGGCCCATGCCACCATCCGCTCCGCCCTCGAGCAGCAGTTCGGGGCCCAGTTGCGCTGAGCACTCAGGCCCGCTCCAGCACCGCCAGCGCTTCCACATGGGCGGTCTGGGGGAAGAAATCGATGGGATGGACACGTCGCAGCAGCAGGGAGCCAGTCGCGGTGAGACGGGCCAGATCCCGGGCAAGACTGGCGGGATTGCAGCTGAGATAGGCCACCCGAGCGGGTGGTGTGGCCAGGATCGCGTCGCAGACGCTTGCCGGCAGACCCTTGCGGGGCGGATCCAGCAGCAGCCCATGCGCCCGTTCCAGCAGCTCAGGCAGGGCCAGGGCCACGTCAGCGGGCTCCACGGTCAGGCCGTTGAGGCCATTGAGTCCAGCGTTGAGCCGGGCCTGCTCCACGCTGGCCGGGTGCTGTTCCAGACCCAGCACCCGGGCGCCGGCAGCCGCCAGGGGGAGGCTGAAGGTGCCGATGCCGCAGTAGGCGTCGACGATGGTGCGGCCGGCGGCCGGCTCCAGTGCCTCGATCAGCAGCGGCACCAGCCGTTCTGCCTGCAGAGTATGCACCTGAAAAAAAGTATCGGGACCGATCCGCAGCTCCAGGCCGGCGAACCGCTCGCTCAGCCAGGGGCGGCCGGCGATGCCTACCGTGCGCGGGCCCATCAGGCTGTTGGTGGCCAGGGGCTGCAGGTTGAGGCAGACTCCGACCAGCTCCGGCCAGCGGTCCATCCAGATCCGGGCCATCTCGGGCAGATCCGGCAGGTCTTCGTGGCTGCTGACCAGGGTGAGCAGCACCTCGCCGCTGTGATGACCGACCCGCAGAGCGAGATGGCGCAGCCCTCCCCCCTCGCGGAGATCCACATCCACAGGCCAGTCGCTGGCTTCGAGATCCCGTTTGAGTGGCGCGATCAGACGGTCGATGCGGGGATCCAGCACCGGACAGCGGTTCATGTTGACGATCCGGTGGCTGCCGCTGCGGTAGAAGCCGGCGCGGACCACCCCCTCGGGGGTGCGCTCCAGCGGAATGGTGGTGCGGTTGCGATAGCCCAGCGGTGTGGCGGAAGCCAGGATCGGTTCCACCGTCAGCGTCTGGCCGCCGATGCGCCGCAGTGCCTGCTGGACCAGGTCCTGCTTCCACTCGGCCTGAGCCTGATCGTCGAGGTGCTGCACACTGCAGCCGCCACAGCGGGACGCCAGGATGCAGGGAGGATGCCTGCGTTCCGGGGCATCGTTGAGCCGTTCCAGAACCTGGGCTACCAGATGCCGCTGAGCGCGGTGCTCCACCCGGACCCGCACCTCTTCACCCGGCAGGGCCGCCGGCACGAACACCACCACGGCCCGCGCCTCGGCGGAAGCATCGGCATGGCCGCCGGGCAGGGTGTCCGGGATCTCGATCCGCCCCACCCCCTGCCCCCCATGGTTGAGACCGGTGATGCGGAGCTGAAGGTCCGTGCCAGCGGGCGGCAGGGGAAATCCCATCAGGAGCGAGGGTGCGGCAGAAGCCTGAACCCGAACCCTAGATGCAAAGGGCCGTTACATCTGATCCGCTCCGGCCGTGCGGAGCTGAAGACGTCGATACACTGATCGGGCGCCTGGTGTCCTCGATGAGCGTCGTTCGGGATCTGATCCTCCAAGCCGATGATCAGTTGCGGTATCCCAGCGGCGGGGAGCTGCGCTCGATGGCGCAATTCCTATCCGGAGGTACGCAGCGCATCCGAGTCGCCCGCGCCCTCACCGAAAACGAGAAGAAGATCGTCGACGAGGCGGCCCGGCAGTTGTTCTCCCTCAAGCCCGAGTACGTGGCCCAGGGTGGCAATGCCTACGGCCAGAGGCAGAGAGCCCAGTGCCTGCGTGATTTCAGCTGGTATCTGCGGCTGGTCACCTACGGCGTGCTGGCAGGCAGCACAGAGAAAATCCAGGAGATCGGCCTGATCGGCGCCCGCGAGATGTACAACAGCCTCGGCGTGCCGATGGCCGGCATGGTGGAGGGCATGCGTACCTTGAAAGCCGCCTCCCTTGCCCTGCTCGGCACAGAGGATGCGGCCATGACGGCCCCCTACTTCGATTTCCTGATCCAGGGCATGCAGACTCCCGGCTGAGAGCCCGGGACCAGAGCTGCCTGCTTCGCCCCTCTGATGAGCCCGTGCCCCTTCTTGGGGCTGGATTTGGTTTGCTCAACAGTCGTACCGGCCGACTCGCCGTGACGGAGCAGCTTGCTGCCCCATAAACAGTACTTCAGGTCTCGCATGCGTCTCACCGCAGGACTATCAGCCAGTCTCTGATGGAACAGCTGAGACGGCTGGACGCAGAGGGCCCCAGCGGCGAGAGGGTGGGTACGGCTCGCATGGCCGGACGGGGCCCGCAGCGCAGATGCTGCCATGGGCTGCTCAGGAGCTGAGGTGAGGGTCGCTACCAGCGAAGCCGCACGATCGATCCTGCTTCAAGAACAACGAAGCGATCAAGTCTGCGCGCTTTGATGCAACAACCCGGAAACCCGATTTTCTGGGAGCAACCACTGCCTTGCTGGTGGTGTGCAGGTGCTGGCTGCTGCACACATCACGTCCCCCCTTCAGCCTGCCCTTTCACGCCTGGCACGACTCCACCCTCCCCTGGCCCACAGCGGAAGCATCCCGAGCCCTCTGGCAAGTCCCAGCCTTGCTCGACGTCCGCTTGTCTCATTCCGGACGCGGCTCTGGACTCCTGCTGAGACCAGCCTGAGAGGGCGAATCCGAGCGGATCAAGGCGAGGGCAATGGAGGTGATCCCATCGAGACCTGCGTGATGCGTCCAGCCAGCCGGGTCGCCACTCGGGCCTGGGGAGAGGCGCCAACCCCACCGAGGTAAAGATCGGAGCGCAGCAGGAGGCCTGCAGGCCATCAAAACTGTGCGTACCTGTGTAAACAGCAGGTACGCACAGAGAGCACGCATTTGTTTGCAGTGCATCTGCTGACCCTGCAGCGGCCTGGACAAGCTCAACAGGCGAATCTGGACAACACCATCCCCAGGCCAGGGTCCCGACTCCCCTCGCCCGGGACGACACGCAGCAGGAGGCCAGGTCGTTCATACACTCACACAGATGGGACCAGCTCCTGGACCCGTATGGGGTCCCAGGCGAGACCAGCGCAACAGGAGAGGGGGTCTCAGGCCGAGCGGCGATAGAGCTCCTTGAGCAACTGGTACGCCTCGTTGAGACGGCGCATGGCATCGGCACTGCCGCCCGAATCCGGGTGGTGACTCATCGCCTGTTCCCGGTAGGCCTCCCGGATCTGGCTGAGGCTGAGCTTGTGGCCGGGCGCGGTGGGGAGATCCAGCAGACGCAGGGCACCCTGGAGAGTCATGGTGTGCTCAAGGGTCTGGAAGGAGGTGCCATGCCGGCGTCGGCGGAACCGATGCACGAAGCGACGAATCAGGGTCGGAATCCGCAGGGTCAGAGTGCCCGCGCTGAACGGGTCCTCCAGCAACCCGGCCGCCACGACGACGCGGGCGAAATCGGGAGGTCCTGGAAGCCAGCCGGACACGAAGCCGCTGATCCACTGCTCCAGCAGCGACCAGGTGAACGGCCTTCCCTCCGCCTGATCGGACTGAGGCCAGATCTCCTGGGCCAGCCAGAGCATGCTGGCTTCAAGGACCGCCTCGTTGGCCTCCGTGCCGTAGAGGCCGAGCCAGTGATCCTGAACGGCCGCCAATGCCTGATCGAGTTCGATGGTGTCCACCCCGGGAAGGGGTTCCGGGGAGGCGGGCTGGGGGGGATGGAGACTCTGACGCAGGCGGGCCGAAGACTGGCGCACGAAGCCGGGCAGGTCGATCCCGCTCCCACCTGCGGGACGACCGCCGGCGGCCCGGCTCGGTCCGCCCTGACCTGGAGGAGTGAGCGTACGAGCCCAGGGATCGGTTCCCGACACCACCTCAGGTCGCGCGGGGTCCTCGGGATCGCGGTCAAGAACCAGCAACCCCTGCTGGTGGCTGGTCACCAGGACAAGGGCGCCGCTTTCATGCAGGCTGCCCTCGAGATCGACCCCGGCGTTCTGCTGCTCGGAATCGGGATCATCCCCGGCCGGAAACAGATCCCGCAGCAGCTGTTCGAGCAGGGCTCCGCGGCTGCGATGGCCGAACTGTCCCTTGAGCTCATCGATCTGGGCGACCAGATCCACGGAAAGTTCCAGATAGATCCGCTGTCGGCCTGGCTTCGCGTCTTGTGCCACCACGGCTCCCCGGCGATGCGGGCCTTATCGGCCCATCATCTCCCTAAGGAATCGTTGCTGGGCGGCGGCGGCTTCCTGGTAGCGGTCGAGCAGGATGCGGGTGTCGTTGGGTGCTGCGGCGGAAAACGCAGCCGTGTTTGCCGCCAGGGGGCCGGGGGCTGAAGGGGTGGACTGGTTGAGCAGCAGCGGCAACTGCAGCGGCGGCAAGGGTGGCAGCCAGGCCGGCACGAGCGGCGGACGTGGCCTTGGAGCCGACGGCGTTCTGGGAACGGCATTGCCGGGCCTCGGCCGCTTCGTCGATGCCGCCGTGGGTCTGAGCACCGCAGGGGCCTGGGGCCTCGGCTGGAGAGGGCCCGGCTCGCCAGTGCCGGCCGCCAGGTCGGGCGGCGCGACCGGCACGGCGGGGCGCCGGGCAGCGGCGGCGGCGGCAGCAGCGGCGACACGGGCAATCTCGATCTGACGCTCCTGCTCCCGCAACCGCGCCAGCTGATAACCAGGCACCACGCTGAGCAGATGCCCGGGGGTGGAATCCGCCGGGTAGACGAGGCTGACGCGCACGTGATTGTTCACACCCGCGGCAAGGTTGAGGGATGTCAACGAGAGACTCTCGCCGGAGCGCATGCCCACATGCACTTCCCGGTAGCCCTCGCTGGTCTGGATGCCGATCGATCCACGGAAGGCGGTGAAGGGTCGACCGTTGGCGCTGGGGTGGCTCAGCACAAGTTCATAGGGACCGCTGCCGGTGAGGTTGAGATCCACATCGAAACGAACCCCATAGGTACCGACATTGTCGAGCGAGGAATCCAGCATGCGGCTGGCCAGCGGATTCACCTGCACCTCACGTGTACCGAAGTTGTGGCGGTTGGTGCTGGTCAAGGGAACGTGAAGGGGGGATCGGTTCAGGTCGTGGCTGATGCTGGACTGGAAGGCATCCCCGATCGCCACGCCCCCCACCCGCGAGAAGACCTGGCGGTTCTCGATCTGGGGCAGCATGCTCAGGTAGATCCGTCCGGGGGCCAGCAGTCCCTGATCGAGGACCGCAATCAGCTCGGCCTCGCTGTTTGGATCCTCCGCAGCCACCACAGCCATGTGGAAGGGTCCGTCGCTGCGGCCCCGCAGCAGACCGTTGGCGATGCCCCGGGCCGGAAGCTGAGTATGAAACAGAACAGCGCGGCTGTAGGGAGGAATGGTGAAGGTCTCGGGAAGCTTCGGATCCCGTTGGCGCCTCAGCATCGTGACGGCCGTGGCGTCGCCGGGACCGGTGTTCCAGGGGCGAGGTCCGAGGGGCTTGACGCCCATCAGATGATTGGCAAGATAGGGGGCCTCGAAACTGTTGCGGACAGCGCCCGATTCGAGCTCAAGGGTGACCGGCCTGGAACCGGGATTGATCACGATAGTCGCGAGAGTCAGCGTGCCCCGCACCAATCCGTAGCCAAGGCGCTTGGCGTCCTCCGGATAATACTTGTGGTGCATGTGCAGGCCGAATTCGCCGTTGAAGGCGAAGACGGCATTGGGAAGAGATTGACCGGTTTCCCTCGCCATGGCCGAGCCAGGGGCCGTGTTGACCAGAATTCCGGGCCCGAACACTTCTTCCGGCTGGTTCGAGTGAAGAACAGGAACGTTGTTGAAGGTGCCCTGCAGGGGGCTGGCCGTCTGACCAGCCATCAAGGCCACATAGGCATGGGCGACGGGCGCCTCGACGGCCACCGCGCCGAGCAGCGTCAGAAGAATCGGTCGCATGAGACCAATGGGACCAACTATTCTCACGCTGGGTCTCGGCAGGGAAGACGAAAGGAAGTCTGCGGTTTTCCTCCCAGCGGGCATGGGCACAGGGCCCTGAACTGGATTGGGTTTTCGCAGGCGGTCCGGTGTTCGCACGGGGTGTCAAACAGGGATCGCATCGGAGGGGGACAGCTCGCTAGAACCATCCCTTCCTGTTTCATTTTCCCATGTTTCCTCCCTTCTCCTGTTGCGGCGGCACGGGTTGCGACCCGGAAGCCAGTCGCCGTCAGCACCAGGAGCGCAAACTCCGTCTGCTCACCTTCTGGCGCGACGGAGCGGAGCGGCAGCTGGCGGCGCTCAACGCGGCGATCAGCACACTGGAGCAGCAGATGGCGCGCGACGGGGGGGCGGCACAGGGTTGAGGCCGCCCGCCTCCCCATCCAGCTGCCGGCGGAGCTGGGCCAGACCGCGTGCCAGCAGACGGTGCACGGTCATGGGGCTGAGATCCATCAGCCGGGCTGTGTGGCGCAGGCTGTGCCCCCCCAGGACCACCTCCTGCAGCACAGTCCTCTGGCGTGGATCGAGCTGGCTGAGCAGCTCGAGGGCCTGGCCCTGCCGCTGGTCGTCCTCGTCGTCGGGGACCGGCGTGGCGATCTCCTTGCCGCCTTCCTCCAGTGCCAGAACCCGCCCGATCCGGCGCAGTTGCTCGAACCGCTGCCACTGCGTGGGACTCAGGCCCAGAAGCCTGCACAGGTCCCTGTCCTCGAGCGGGCGTCCATCGCTGCTGCGGCCGTTGCGCTGCAGGTGCCGCAGCCGAACTTCGAGCTCCTGCTGCCGACGCGGCAGACGAATGGCCGGCGCCTGATCGCGGAGATAGTGCAGGATCGCGCCGCGGATGTGATGGCGGGCGAAAGCGGAGAACGGGGTGCCCTGGTCCGGCCGGAACAACTCGGCGGCCCGGATAAGTCCCAGCAGACCCACCTGGATCAGATCGTCGGCCGCCTCGCGGCAGAGAGCGGAATAGTGCAGAGCGATCGGTCGAACGAGATCCCGGTAGTGGGCCACCCGTTCGTTGCGTTGCCGCACCCGGCGGCTCAGATCGGGGCGAGGTGAGGTAGGGAGGCTGGCGGCGGAACGGGACATGATCGAAACGGAGACAAGAAGCTGTAGTTGGCGGGAGACCACACGGCGCAGCACCCCCCCTTTCCAGAAAGCGACCATTCCCGGGTCTGGGTCAACCGTGAAAACACGGAACCTGCTGAGTAGACAGGCCGCTCAGGCCGCAGGGGCGGCGACCGCCGCCAGCAGAGCCCAGGGTCCATGACGCTTCAGCCAGCCGAGCTCGGAGCGTTCGGTGAGCAGCAGATAGCCCGCGAATCCGAGCGCGTTGACGCTGAAGCCCGCCTCATGCTCCCTCAGCCGCCGGATCGTCAGGAACCAGTCATCGCAGAAGAGCAGGTTGTAAGGGTGGAGGGGCTCCCGGTCGTGGTCAGGATCTCCCAGCCCGAGCGCAAGAGCCTGAGAGCGGTAGAGCCCGGACAGGCCGGCGGCGCCGGCGCCGGGATCACGTCGGCTCAGCCGGTAGGCCCAGGGCCACGGCTGAGCCTTGCCGGCCAGCTGGCTGCGCAGCGCGGGCTCCAGGGGGCAGGTGGGTTCACAGTGGTGCCGGGGCAGCAGCTGCAGATGGCGGTGGGGCTGGCTGGCGCCGGCCTCCGCGCAGCTGTTGAAGAACCACAGCCCACCGGTATCGGCATCGACACGGGCAACGGCATCCCAGTCGGCGGGTTCCAGCCAGCCGTTCTGGGCAGCCCACTGCTGCGTGATCAGCAGAACGTGACCGGTCTGCACCGGGTACTTGTTGAGCAGCACCAGATGGCTCCTGCCCAGCAGCCGCACCTGGAGCTGCCGCTCCCAGGGCCGGAAAGGGTTGGGCCGGGGACCGCCACCACCCAGGTGCCTCGGGGTGGAGGAAAGGAGCCGCCTCAGCTGGAACGGTGACCAGCCGGCGGGAGGGATCGGTTCCGTGACCAGCGGCACCAGGGCACCTTCACGGCGGGCCGCGATGCTGCGCTCCAGCGCTTCGCGCCAGATCGCTTCAGCCCGCGCCACCGATCTGCAACCGCGCCAGAGACGCTCCCGGGTAGTAGTGGCCGAGGATCTGGTTGTAGCGGAGGCCCTGAGCGGCGAGCTGCTGGGCACCCTCTTGGCTCATGCTCGCCCCCAGATGGCCATGGGCTTCCAGCGTGATCTTGCTGTTGGCGGCGTAGAGGCTCTCGACGATCCCTCCCTGATAGCTGAGGATCAGACCGTTGGTGAGGGAGGTCGCCTCGGCCGTGCGTACCGTGAGAGATCCAAGCCCCCGATAGGCCTGCCAGCGAGTGGTGTCGCCCAGATGCCAGAAACGGCTGGCGGGGCGGGCCATCTGGGCGAGGGCGTAGGAACGGGCGGCCACCGCCTGCGCCTTGAGCGCCTCCATCGACCAGAAACTGGGCATCTCCGCACCGACCACCGAAGCGATGTAACGCTCCAGAGGGAGGTGGTTGATCGGTGTGAATCCGCTGCCCTCCCGTACCAGCCGCAGGCGACCCTCATAGGCCTCGCCGTTCACCAGCAGGTCCTGGCCGGCGCCGGTGTCGAGCCAGAGATCGACGGCGGTACCCACGGCGGCCAGGTCGACGGGGCTGCGGGCCGGTCCCTGCGCCAGCAGCTGCCCATCAGCGCCACGCAGCACCCAAGGGCCCGTGGCCGAAAGGGAGGGCCTGCCGGCGTGGCGCAGCAGCGCCACACGCACCTCGAGCGGCACCGGCCGCCCGGCGGCAGGTTCGGCCAGCGCCAGGGCGCCACCACTGGCCGCCGCAGGGGCAGCGGCCGCCGCCTCGGCGCGCCGCGCCTGGATCGAGGCGAGGCGGCGGGTCTCGGCCTGTCGATCGGGATCCTCCTCGGCCGTGGCAGGCAGCAGGGCATCCATCACCCGGGAATCCAGGGCCGGGGACGTAGGGCTGAACGACTGCTGGGCCACGAAGCCCAGGCCCAGGGCGACCACACTCAGCGGAGCGGTGAGCAGCAGTGTGCTCAGATGCCGTCGGGGAGGCAGCAGCGCCAGTCCCCAGGCACGACTCCGATCGCGACATCGCCGCAACCAGCGCTCAAGAGGCCATCCCACAACAGTTGCCCCGAACCCGTCAGGCGGATCATGCCTGAAGACAGCCTCTCGCACACCATTCCACCCCCCTGGGGCGAGGCCTGCCAGCCCACGACCCGCTCCCGCCCGAGCCGGTCGCACCACCAGGGAGCCACCAGCGCATGGGCCGAACCGGTGACGGGATCCTCGGCGATGCCCAGGCCGGGTGCAAAGAAGCGCAGCCTGTAGTCGGCGGGCTCGCCCAGCACACTGCCGTCCCCAGCGCCGGCGGAGGCAGCCTGCATCAGCACCAGGCCGCCGCGGAGCGCACCCTGGAGACCTTCGGCCAGGGCCGCGCCATCAAGAGCGGCCAGATCGAGCCGGGCCGGCAGCAGCACCACCCAGTAGCCCAGGGGCGATCGCCAGGTCTGAAGCGGCGTGGCGCCGAGCGGCAGGGCCAGGGCCTGGGGCAGAGGAGCCAGCTCCAGAGCGGCCCCGGGAAGGAGCAGATCGGCCCGCCCCCTGCAGCTGGGGCTCAACCCCACCTGCAGGGGGCCGCTGCGGCTGTGCAGCCGGGTAGTGCCTCCCGGAGCCAGCAGACCCCAGTGACCCAGGGCGAGGGTGGCAGCCAGGGTGGCGTGGCCGCAGAGGGGCACCTCGCAACGGGGGGTGAACCAGCGCAGGGCCCATTCGGAATCGCTGCCCTGGCCGGGCCAGGGCAGCAGGAAGGCCGTCTCCGATTGCTTCAGCTGGGAGGCGACCGCCTGCATCCAGGCCACGGATGCGGGGCGCTCGAGCCGCACCACCGCGGCACCGTTGCCTTGCAGAGGCACCTCGGCGAAGGCGGTGATCAGCACCGCCGGGAGCGCCCCACTCAACGCGCTTCCTCCCTGAGATCCCGCTCCATCAGTGCGCGCACCGCCTGCTGAGGCGTGAGACGGTCGTCGATCAGGCCCACCACCTGCTCGCAGATCGGCAGATGCCAGCCCCCTTGCCTGGCCAGGGCCAGGGCAGCCGCCGCCGTGGTGGCTCCCTCCACGGTGGCGTCGATGCGACGGATCGCCTCGGCAGCGGGCAGCCCCTCGGCGAGCAGCAGGCCGAAGCGGTAGTTGCGACTGAGCCGGCTGTTGGCGGTGGCGAGCAGATCCCCCAGGCCGGCGAGGCCGTAGAGAGTATCGGGATCCCCCCCGAGCTGGCGGCTGAGCCGACCCATCTCCGCCAGGCCCCGGGTGAGCAGCGATGCCTTGGCGTTGGCCCCCAGGCCCAGCCCATCGCAGACGCCCGCCGCGATTGCCATGACGTTCTTGAGGGCTCCGGAGAGCTCGGTGCCGATCGGATCGGCGTTGGTGTACAGGCGCAGGCGATCCGTACTCAGCTCCCGCTGCAGACAGCGGGCCAGCTCACCGTGGGCGGAGGCGAGCACGCTGGCGGCGGGCAGGCCCTGCAGCAGTTCGGTGGCCAGGTTCGGTCCGCTGAGCACCACGCAGCGCAGAGCTGGGACAGAGCGATCCCATAGCTGGGAGGCGGTGCAGAGTTGGTCCAGATCGATGCCCTTGCTGCCGCTGAGCAGAGGCAGATCGTCGGGCCAGTGCGGTGCCAGGCTGCGGGCCAGCTCCGGTACGCCGGCCATGGCGACGGCGCAGACGATCAGGTCCTGGTCGGGGAGCAGGGAGGCAGGGTCGGTGCCCTGGCGCCTCGACCAGGTGGACAGCCGGTGACCCTGCTGCTCGAACAGCAGGGTGAGGGTACGTCCCCAGGCCCCCTGGCCCAGAACGCCGATCCGCAGTGCCATGGGGCCATCATGCGCCATCCCGGCCCGTTCGATTCCCATGGCGCTACCCGCTCCGTCCAGCCGGAATCCGTCCAGCCGGAATCCGCCTGAGGACAGGCTGTCCCGCTGGCAGGGGGACGCCCTCGTGGTGGGCTGCGGCGGGATCGGTGGAGCCCTGCTCCAGGAGCTGGGGCGCCGGGCGCCGGGGCTCCGCCTCTGGGCCGCCGGTCGCAGGGTCCGGCTCCCCGGGGTGGGGGCGCACGCTCCGCCGGAGCAGAGGCTGCAGCTTGACCTCAGCGATGACGCCAGCCTGGCCGCCTGCGCGGACCGGTTGCGTCAGGCGGCGGCGGCGTTGCGACTGGTGATCAACACCGCCGGCCTGCTGCATGGGGAGGGCCTGCAACCGGAGAAGAGGCTGCAGCAGGTGAACCGAGCCGCCCTGGAGCGGCTGTTCAGCGTCAATGCCTACGGGCCGGTGCTGCTGGCCCGGGCCTTGGAACCCCTGCTGAGCCGGGACCGGCCCGTCCTGTTCGCCAGCCTCTCAGCCCGGGTGGGGAGCATCGGTGACAACCAGCTGGGGGGATGGTATGGCTATCGGGCCGCCAAGGCTGCCCAGAACCAACTGCTGCGCTGCCTGGCTCTGGAATGGCGGCGGCGGCTGCCGCTGGCCTGCGTCACCCTGCTGCATCCGGGCACCACCGCCACGCCTCTCTCGGCCCCGTTCCGCAGCTTTGTGCCGCCCGAACGGCTGTTCAGCCCCGAACAGGCCGCCGGCCACCTGCTCGACGTGCTGGAGAGTCAGGATGCCGACAGCAGCGGCAGTTTCCTCGCCTGGGACGGCACGCCGATTCCCTGGTGAGCGGCATCGCCGCTGCGCTCCTTCGCTGCCTCAGTCCACCGCCCCGACGGAGCGCAGCAACTCCAGGGGGATCACCGCCAGGGTCGACTCCTCCGTGGCCTGCAGACTCACCGGCGGGGCCACCCCGTCCTCATAGGCCTCGAGCCAGCGGAAGGCGCAGACACACCAGTGGTCGCCTGGCTTCAGGCCCGGAAAGCCATAGGCCGGCATCGGCGTCGAGAGGTCGTTCCCCTGGGAGCGGGAGTAACGCAGGAAGAGATCGGTGATCACGCAGCAGACCGTATGGCGGCCGCTGTCCGCTGCATCGGTGCGACAGCTGCCGTCGCGGTACCAGCCCGTCATCGGCTCACAACCGCAGAGTTCGAGCGGTTCACCCAGCACATTGCGCGCGGCGCCGCTGGCCAGGGTCTGGGATTGATCCACGCGGATTCCTGGAACGGAGAGCCGAGTCTGACCAGAGACCGGCACGAAATGCAGCCGGGAGGTTGACGGATTCGGGGGGGCAGGCGTTAAAGGTCATTGTGCAGTGGTGCTGGAAGGCTCCTGATCTGCCGCCCCTCCGACTTGCCTACACCTCTTCATGAGCTGGGATTTCACCGAAGACGCTGCCTTCATGGCCCTGCTGGATGCCTTTAGGGAAAGCGGTGAAAGCTCCGCCATGGAATTCCTGGCCCACGGGGAAGGGGCCTTCCACTTCCAGGAGCTCACCCAGAACGCTGCCGGTGAGGGCATCGATCTGAGCGACTCCACCGAGCTGGAGGCGTTCCAGCAGGAGGTCATCGAGAGTCTCGAAACACTCTGAGCCCGGTCCGCTGGCCTGGCGGACGACGATCAGCCGTAGAAGAAGGCGATCTCCTTCTGCTTCAGTCCCTCCCAGCCGGCTGCCTTGAGGCGGGCATCGAGGCTGGCCTGGTCGAAATGCTTCGATCCCGTCCTGACGACCCGGTTGCGCATCGATTTTCTGACGCCGCTGCGGGCGCGCTGCGCCTCCAGCGCCATCACCTCGTTGTAGAGCCCGAGCATCTCGGCGGGGAGGAGGGTGCCGTCGAGGTCGAATCCGGCGGCGATCGCAGCATCGACAGCATCGGGACCGGCAATGGCCATGGGAGAGGGAAGCGAGAACCGGTCCAGCCTGGCACCAGAGGAATCCGCTTCCTCAGGCGCTGAAGTAGCGGGCCTGGCTGTGCAGGGCCACCAGGGCGGTGGTGCTCTGCTCCGGCTCGAGCTGATCGCTCTCATCCATGCGCAGTCCGATGCGCTCGGCGCCCAGCCACTCGATCTGCTGCCGGGAATCGGCCACGTTGGGACAGGCGGGATAGCCGAAGGAATAGCGACTGCCGCGGTAGCGCTGGGCCAGCACGTCGCGCAACATGGTCGGCTCCTCGGCCCCGAAACCCAGCTCCCGGCGGATCCGGGCGTGGGCCCACTCCGCCAGCGCCTCCGCCATCTGCACCCCGAGCCCATGGAAGTAGAGGTAGTCGGTATAGCGATCGGCGGCGAACAGCTCGCGGGCGAACGCCGTCGCCGTTTCGCCCATGGTCACCGCCTGCATCGGCAGCACATCGGTGGGGCGGCCGCCGTCGAGATCGCGGTAGAAGTCGGCGATGCAGTAGCGGTTGCCCGAGCGTTGGCGCGGCAGCTGAAAGCGGCCCAGCTCCCTGCCGGAGTCGGCGGGATCGAAGACGACGAGGCTGTTCCCGGCACGGCCGCAGGGGAAGTAGCCATAGGCCACCCGTGGGGACAGCAGACGCTCCTCCCGACAGCGCTCGATCCAGCGGAGGAGAACCGGTTCAGCCTTCTGCGCCAGCATCGCCTCGTAGTCTCCGCGGCTCTGCTGCTGGCTCTTGCGCAGCTGCCACTGCCCGGCGAACAGGGCGTTACGGTCCAGAAATCCGAATATCTCATCCAGGGGAATGTCGGCCTCGAGCAGCACCCGGCTGCCCAGGAAGGGCGGGCGGATCGCCGGCTCCGCGGGCACCGCCTCGGAGCGATGGTCGCCGGGATCGGCGGCCGGAGCAGCCGACACGGCATCGGGGCCGGCCTCCTCACCGCCAACGGTCCCGCCATCGCCGGTCGCCGGGCCATCGCCCACCGCCGGGGTCGGCTCCAGACCCAGGCCCTCGGGAGGATCGGCCAGAAAGCCGCTCACGTCATCCCACTGGCCTGCCTGCTTGGCCGCCACCAGGGCATCCATGAAGCGCAGGTCGGCGAAGGCATCGCGGCCATAGATCACCAGACCCCTGTACACCTCGCGGCAATCCCTGTGGACGAAACGGGGCGTGAGCGCCGCACCTCCCAGAATCACCGGCACCGAGATTCCCGCCTCGTTGAAGGCCTGCAGATTGTCCTTCATGAAGGCGGTGGACTTGACCAGCAGACCGCTCATCGCGATGCAATCGGCCTGGTGGGTACGCTGGGCCTCGATGATGGCTTCGACACTCTGCTTGATGCCAAGGTTGATCACCTCGTAGCCGTTATTGGTGAGAATGATGTCCACCAGATTCTTGCCGATGTCGTGCACATCGCCCTTCACCGTGGCGATCAGGAACTTCGCCTTGGCACTGCTGGCCCCCTCGGTCTTCTCCATGTGAGGTTCGAGGAAAGCCACCGCCGCCTTCATCGTCTCGGCGCTCTGCAGCACGAAAGGGAGCTGCATCTGGCCGGAGCCGAACCGTTCGCCCACCACCTTCATGCCATCGAGCAGGAAGGTGTTGATGATCTGCAGGGGCGGGTAGGTCCGCATCCCCTCCTCCAGCGCCGCCTCCAGCCCGATGCGCTCGCCGTCGATGATGTGCTGCCTGAGACGCTCCTCCACCGGCAGATCGCTCAGGCTGGGGCCTGAGCTGCGCGCCTCCCGGGCGCTGACTCCCTCGAACAGGGTGGTGAGAACGGTGAGGGGGTCGTAGGTGCAGATGGCGCCGTCAGCGTCGGAGTCGAAGCGACGCCGGTCCTGGATCAGGTCGCGGCAGACCTGCTGATGCTCCTCGCTGATCTTCGCCAGCGGCAGGATTTTGACCGGGCTGACGATTGCCGCATCCAGGCCGGCTTCGCAACACTCGTGCAGAAACACCGAATTGAGCACGATCCGGGCCGCCGGCGAGAGACCGAAGCTGACGTTGCTCACCCCCAGCACCACATGCACGCCGGGCAGGTCCTCCCGGATCCGGCGGATGGCCTCGATCGTGGCGGCGGCGTTCCGCCTGTCCTCTTCGATGCCGGTGGAGATCGGCAGCGCCAAGGGATCGTAGAAGAGTTCATGGGCGGGGATGCCGAACCCGAGAGCATCGCGGTAGGCCCGCTGGGCAATGGCGAATTTGCGATCGGCTGTGCGGGCCATGCCCTCCTCGTCGATGGTGCCCACCACCACGCCGGCGCCGTAGCGGCGGGCCAGTTCCAGGACCTGGAAGAAACGCTCGTCGCCGTCCTCGTAGTTGGTGGAATTGAGGATGCACTTGCCGCCGGCCACCTTCAGGCCGGCCTCCATCTTCTGCCACTCGGTGGAATCGAGCATCAGCGGCAGGTTGACGTTGGTGACCAGACGACTGACCAGTTCGTGCATGTCGCTCTCGCCATCGCGACCGACATAGTCGACGTTGACGTCGAGCACATGGGCATTCTCCTTCACCTGGCCGCGGGCCACGGCCACGAGGCCATCCCAGTCCTCGGCATTGAGCAGGTCGCGCACCTTCTTCGAGCCGCTGGCGTTGAGACGCTCGCCGATGATCAGGAAGGAATTGTCCTGGTGGTAGGGGGTGACGCCGTAGATCGACGCGGCCGCAGGTTCGCACTGCAGCATCGGCCGGCTGAGCCGCTGATCGGGCAGGCGAACCGGGCGCGGCAGGGGGTGCAGGCCGGCGGCGACCTCCGCCAGGGCAGCGATGTGGGCCGGCGTGGTGCCACAGCAGCCCCCGATCACCTGCACACCGAGATCCTCGACGAAGTGCATCAGCTGCATCTTGAACTCGAGCGGCGTCAGCCGGTAGTGGGCCACACCGCCGACGTTCTCCGGCAGCCCGGCATTGGGAATGCAGCTCACCACGAAGGGGCTGTGCTCGCTGAGGTAGCGGATGTGCTCCTTCATCTGCTCCGGGCCGGTGGCGCAGTTGAGGCCGAGCACATCGATCGGGAACGGCTCCAGGATCGACACCACCGCGGCGATGTCCGAGCCCACCAGCATCGTGCCGGTGGCCTCCATCGTCACCGACACCATCAACGGCCGACGTTTCCCCGTGGCGGCGAATGCCGCCTCGATCCCCTGCAGCGCTGCCTTGATCTGCAGCACGTCCTGGCAGGTCTCGATGATGAACAGGTCCACATCGCCCGCCAGCAGACCCTCCGCCTGCTCGCAGAAGGAGGCCTTCATCGCATCGAAGTCGATGTGGCCCAGGGTGGGCAGCTTGGTGGTGGGGCCGATCGAGCCGGCCACGAAGCGGGGCTTGTCGGGGGTGCTGAAGCGGTCCGCCATCTCGCGCGCCAGTTCGGCGGCGCGACGGTTGAGCGCGTAGGCCTGATCCTCGAGGCCGTACTCGGCCAGCACGATCGAGGCGGCACCGAAGGTGTCGGTCTCGATCACATCGCAGCCCGCCTCCAGGAACTGACGGTGCACCTCCTGCACCACATCCGGCCGGGTGAGGACCAGATGCTCGTTGCAGCCTTCCAGGACCGGTCCGCCGAAATCATCGGGGCTGAGCCCCATCTGCTGCAGGGAGGTGCCGGTGGCTCCGTCGAAGACCAGCACGGGCCTTCCGGGGGCATGAAGCCTCTCCAGGAAGCCCACCCGCCGGGTTGCTGCCACCACCGTTCGACTCACCGCTGCCTTCATCGCCTGCCCTTGCCGATCGCCACTCTAGAAATGGCGGCGGCGGGGACTCAGTCCTGCAGACGGATCCGACTGACCCAGTGCTCATAGGCGGGATCGCGGCCCTCGGTGATGGCGGTGAGCCGATCGCGCAGCCGCACCATCACGGGGCGATCGGTGGGCAGATCGGTGGTCTCGACCCGGCGCACCGGCGTGACCCGCGCGGCGGTGCCGCTGAGGAACACCTCATCGGCCACGAACAGCTCGGTCTTGTCGACGGCCCGCTCCAGCACGGGGATGTCCATCGAGCGGGCCAGTTCCAGGATGCTGGCCCGGGTGATGCCTTCGAGGATGTCCTGCTCGACCCCGGGAGTGATCAGCACCCCATCCCGCACGATGAACAGATTCATGCCGCTGGCCTCGCTCACCTTGCCGCGGCTGTTGAGCAGAAGGGCCTCGTCGAAGCCGCTCTTCACCGCCTCCGTCTTGGCCAGGGAACTGGTGATGTAGGCGCCGCTGATCTTGCCCCGCAGCGGCAGCGAGCGGTCCTCCTGGCGGGTCCAGCTGCTGATGCGGCAGCTGACTCCATCGGGGGAGAGGTAGTCGCCGAGCTCGATGCCGTAGATCAGAAAGTCGGTCTCGATGTCGTGCAGTCGTGGCGCGATGCCCAGATCGCTGGTGTAGACGAAGGGCCGCAGATAGATCGGGGTGGTGGGGCGGTTGGCCTGCAGGAACTGCTGGATCGCCGTCAGGATCGTCTCCTCCTCCAGCTCGGCCAGCAGCAGCCGGGCGCTCTGGCTCAGCCGGCGGGCATGGCGATCGGCGCGGAACAGCAGGATTTCCGAGGGGTCGGCGGGATTGGGCAGGGCCCGCATACCCCCGAAGGCTCCGGTTCCGTAGTGGAGGGCGTGGGTGGCCACCGACAGGGTGGCTTCGGCGAACGGAACGCAGCGGCCGCCGAACCAGGCGTAGGGGAGAAACTTTTGCATGCGGAAACGCGTGGAGATGCGGCGGTGCGAACGGCGCCGGGACGTGCGCTCGCCCCGATCTTCTCACCGTCAGGACCGAGGATGGGTCGATGCATCGGCTCGCGGCAGTCCCCGGCGCCTCCGGCGAAACGGAAGGTCCCCTCCTTGTGGAGCAGCCAGCGGCGCCGCTGCTGGTGCTCAGCAGTGCCGACACGGATCTGCAGACCCTCGCCGCGCTGCTGACGGCCGAACCCGGACTGGTGGGCTCGCCCGTACGCGCTCTGAACCTGGCCGCCCTGCAGCACCCGGCCGTGATCGACCACTATCTGGCCACCAGCCTGGCGCAGACCCGGCTTGTGCTGGTGCGGCTGCTGGGGGGGCGGGGCCACTGGAGCTACGGACTGGAGCGATTGCGCGCCTGGGCGGACGGCCGGGACCGCCAGCTGATCGTGGTGGCCGGCACGGCCGAGGAGGAAGCGGCCCTGGCCGACCTGGGCACGGTGGAACCGGCCCTGGCCGTGGGGATCGGCCGCTGCCTGCGGGAGGGGGGCGAAGGGAACCTGCGCCAGGTGTTGCTGACCCTGCGCGCTCTGCTGGCCGGGGAGCGTCCCCAGCCGCCCAGCCCGGAACCCCTGGCCGACCCCACACCCCACGACTGGCGCGACGAGCCGGGACCCCGGGTGGGCCTGATTCTGTACCGGGCCCTGCTGCAGGCGGGCGACACCGCCCTGGCGGACGCCACCATGGCCGCCCTGCGGGCCCACGGGCTCTGCCCGAGGGCCCTGTGGGTCAGCGGCCTGCGCCAGGGGGTGGTCCAGCGCGGCGTGGCCGACCTGCTGGGCCGAGAGCGGGTGCAGGCCGTGCTCTGCACCACCTCCTTCGCCTCGGTGCAGTTCGAGGAGGCCGGGCTGGGGGCGCCGCTCTGGGAGGCGCTGAACGTGCCCGTGCTGCAGCTCCTCTGCAGCACCCGCAGCAGGGAGCAGTGGCAGGCGAGCAGCATCGGCCTCGGTCCGCTCGACCTGAGCCTGCAGGTGGCCCTGCCGGAACTGGACGGGCGCATCACGACCCGGGTTGGAGCCTTCAAGGAGGTGGAAAGCGCCGATCCGCAGCTCACGACTGCCCTGCACCACTACCGGCCCGATCCGGAGCGGCTCGACTGGATAGCCCGACTGGTGGGGGCCTGGGTGGACCTGCGCCGCACGCCGCCGGCGCAGCGTCGGCTGGCCCTGGTGCTGGCCAACTACCCCACCCGCAACAGCCGGGTGGCCAACGGGGTCGGGCTCGACACCCCCGCCAGTGCCGCCGCCATGCTCCACTGGCTCGCGGAAGCCGGCTACGACCTGGGCCAGGCTGACGAACCGCGGCGGGATCTGCCCGGCGATGGCCAGGAGCTGATCCGGCGGCTGCTGAGCGGACGCAGCAACGATCCGGAAAGCGGCCATCGCCCTCCTCTGGCCCATCTGCCCCTGAAGGCCTATCAGAGCTGGTACGCCGGCCTGCCCGCCGCAGGACGGGACTTGCTCGAGGCCCGCTGGGGTCCGCCGGCCGTCGATGCCGGCCTGGAGGCCACGGCAGACGGCGGACCCGGATTCCCGATCCGGGGACTGCGCTTCGGTTCGGTCCTGGTGCTGATCCAGCCCGAGCGCGGTTATGACCGCGATCCCAGCCTCAGCTACCACAGCCCGGATCTGCCCCCCACCCACGCCTACCTGGCCCAGTACCTCTGGCTGCGAACGGTGGCCGCCAGCCAGGTGGTGGTGCACGTGGGCAAGCACGGCAACCTGGAGTGGCTGCCCGGCAAGGGACTGGGGCTTTCCGAGCGATGCTTTCCGGAATGGGCTCTGGGACCCATGCCCCACCTCTATCCCTTCATCGTCAACGATCCGGGAGAGGGGTCACAGGCCAAGCGCCGTGCCCAGGCCGTGATCCTCGACCACCTCACACCGCCCCTGGGGAGGGCCGGGCTGCATGGTCCCCTGCAGGAGCTGGAGGCGCTGCTGGATGAGTACTGGGAGGCGCGCCAGCTGGGCAGCGAACGGATCGGACCGCTGCGCCGGCTGCTGGGCGTGCGGCTCGAGGCCCTGCAGCTGCCTTCGGGAACCGTCACGGACGCCGCTCCTGACCTGGACAGCCGGCTGGACGCCGCAGATGGTTATCTCTGCGAACTGAAGGAAGCCCAGATCCGAACCGGCCTGCACACCTTCGGCGCCCTGCCACAGGCAGCTCCCCTGGCGGAGCTGCTGCTCTGCCTGGCCCGACCGCCCCTGGCCGAGGGTCCCGGGCTGACCCAGGCCCTGGCACGGGACCTGGGGCTGGAACTGGATCCCTGGGCCGATCCGGAGGAGGCCGCTCTCGTGCCGGCGGACCGTCTGCTCCTCCTGACGGCCTTTGGGCGAGGGGGGACGGGCTCGACGGCCAGGGACGACGCGATGAGCCTGCGACGGGTCGGAGATGGTGTGGCACTGCTGGAGGAGCGGGCGCTGCGGCTGCTGCAGCCTCTGCTCCTGGATGGTGCCGTGGAACCGGTGTCCCCAGCTGGGTCCGTCGGAACGGCAACGGGGGCTGTCCTGGAACGCATCACCACCACGCTGCTGCCCCGGCTGCTGCGCTGCGGCCAGGCCGAGCGGGAAGCGTTTCTGGCTGGTGTGGCCGGAGATCGGATCGCCGCCGGACCCTCGGGAGCCCCGACCCGCGGGCGGCCCGACCTGCTGCCGACTGGGCGAAACTTCTACAGCGTCGATCTGCGCGGGCTGCCCAGCGAGGCCGCCTGGGACCTGGGACGCCGCAGCGCCGAGCTCCTGCTGGAGCTCCATCTGCAGGAGGAGGGAGAGCACCTTCGGACCCTGGCCCTGTCGGTGTGGGGCACGGCGACGATGCGCAACGGCGGCGAGGACATCGCCCAGACCCTGGCCCTGATGGGGGTGCGGCCCGTCTGGGACGGGCCGACCCGGCGTCTGCTGGACCTGGAGGTGATTCCGCTCGAACTGCTGGGCAGGCCAAGGGTGGACGTGACCCTGCGGATCTCGGGACTGTTCCGCGATGCCTTCCCCCAGTTGGTGGGCTGGATGAACCGGGCCACGACGATGGTGGCCGCGCTGAGCGAGGATCAGGCCGACAATCCCCTGGCCGCCACAGCGCGGACGGAGGGGCATTGCGCCCGGATCTACGGTTCCGCGCCGGGGGCCTACGGCGCCGGCCTGCAGGGCCTGATCGACAGCGGCCAGTGGGAGGAGCGGAGCGACCTTGGCGAGGCGTTCCTGAACTGGAGCGGCTGGCGCTATGAGGGATCGGGCGAGGCCAAGGCCGATCGCAGCGGGCTGGAGCAGCGACTGCGCCAGGTGCAGGTGGTGCTCCACAACCAGGACAACCGCGAGCACGATCTGCTCGATTCCGACGACTACTACCAGTTCCAGGGAGGGCTCAGCGCCGCCACCGAACGGGTTCGGGGCAGCGCGCCGGCTCTCTGGTTCGCAGACCACTCCCGCGCGCAGCGACCGCGCCTGCACCGGCTGGAGAAGGAACTGGACAAGGTACTGCGCTCGCGGGTGCTCAACCCCCGCTGGATCGAGGGGATGCGGGCCCACGGCTACAAGGGCGGCTTCGAGCTGGCCGCCAGCCTCGACTACCTCTTCGCCTATGACGCCAGCACGGGGCGGGTTCCCGACTGGAGCTACGGCGCCATCTGCGAAAGCTGGCTGCGCCCGGAAACGATGCTGGCCTTCCTGCGTGAGGCCAATCCCTGGGCCCTGCGGGACATGGCCGAGCGACTGCTGGAGGCGCACCACCGCAGGCTCTGGGAAGGGGCCACGACTGAACAACTCGACCACCTGGGCCGGCTGGTGCTCAGCAGCGAGGCCCTGGTGGAAGGTTGATGGGGCCCGCGGCTCCGAGGCCCGCCAGGCCCGGGATCAGGAACTGAGATCCTTCGCCATGTCCTTGAACGCATCGATGGCACCGGGCTTGGCCTTCTGCAGGGAGATCTGAGGCTGGCCCTGGTCAGCGGCATCGCTGGCCTTGCGGGAACCGGCCGGGGCGCCCGGCACGTTGACACCACCCACGGCGGAACCCTTGAGGCGCTGGCTCAGCTGCGCGGAGCTGATCTTCTCGGCGAAGGTCTTCTTGACGGGCTTGGGCACGCCGCCCGTGAGGCTGGGTGTCGTCACCGGGCCGCCCGTGCCGGGCAGACCGCTGGAGGCCTTCTCCAGCCGGGCTTCCATCGAGGCCACCTCCTGCACCATCTCCTTGTCGCCCGGGTTGTCGGCATTGCCCGGGAAGGTATGGCGGATCTTGTTGGAGCGACGCATGAAGGTCACGTCACCCAGGCTGCTGGAGGCATCGGCATCAAGGTAAAAGGCCTTTTCCTCCTTCCCGGTGGCCGTGGACTCCGCCTTGGCAGGTTTGGAGGAGAAGGCACCGGACGAGGCACGGTTGCCGAGCAGACGATCGAACAGGCCCATGGTCAGGAAACGGAAACCTGATTCCAACCCTAGCGGCCGCGGAGTTCCAGCCCATGGGTATCGGTACCGCAACTGCGCAGGAGGCCGAGATCGATCAGCTGGGAAGAGATCGTGTCGCAGATCAGGGGAGTGGGCTGCCAGTGTCTGCGCTGCTCGTAGTCGTAGAAGGCTTCGGCCCCATCGAAGCCGAGGGCGGCCGCCGCAGCGATGAGCTCCCGGTGGGGGAGGCGGTAGCGGGCGGGGTGGGCCAGCAGAGCCAGTCCAGCCGCGGCATGGATCGCCTGCCCCACCGCGCCGGCGCGCAGGGCCGGCCCCACCACGGCTGAGCCACCCAGATACGGAACCAGGGCCGGATGAGCCGGCTCGAAGCCGAGCGCCAGCACGTGCACCAGGCAGCCCTCCAGCAGGCAGCTGATCTCCACCCCGCTCCAGAGGGTGGGCACCGCCAGGCCATCGCGCCGACGCTGCTCCAGCCGCTGCCGGATCGGAGCGATCGCCCCGACGCTGTGGTGATCGGTGACAGCGAAATGCTCCAGTCCGAGGGCGATCGCCTGATCGGCGAGCGCCTCGGGCTGAAGGCTGCCGTCGCTGCAGAGGGTGTGGCAGTGAAAATTGAGCCGCTCGGGACAGCTCAGGGGCTCCACCTCCTCCAGCACGGCCCTGAGAGGATGATCCGGCCGGGGATGGCGCAGCTCAGCTGCCACCGGCCAGGACCTCCCCTTCTGCCCGCCGCCGGCGCCAGCGGGCGTAGAACTGAATCGAGCCGGCCATGGCCACCACCAGGGCCACCAGGAACCAGGTGGCGGCCCCGGTGGGGAACTGGTCCTTGAACACCACCAGCATCACCACCAGCACGAGCATCAGGGTGGGCAGCTCGTTGAGGGCCCGGAGCTGGCGGCCGCTCCAGCGGCAGGTCCCCTGCCGCAGCTGACCCATCAGCCGATAGCAGAACCAGTGGTAGGCGAGCAGCGCCGCCACCACTGCCAGCTTGGCGTGCATCCAGCCCTGCTTCAGCCAGAGAGGCTGAGCGATCAACAGGCCCACGGCCATGGTCACGGCCACCACCATCCCAGGGGTGGTGATGATGTTGGCCAGGCGCTTCTCCATCACCGCGTACTGCTCCTGGAAGGCGGCGCGCAGCGGCTCCTCCAGCGTCTCGACCTCCACGTGATAGATGAACAGGCGCACCAGGTAGAAGAGCCCCGCGAACCACACCACCACACCCACGATGTGGAGGGTCTTGAACCAGAGGTAGGCCTCCGGTGGCAGGGCCGGGAGCGACATCGGCAGGGAGGAGGAACGGCCCATCAAGGTAAGAGAGCCGGACTGGGCATGGATCTCTGCTCCAGAGCGGCACCAGCGTCTGCAGGAGCCGGGGTCGGGTCCTGATCAGGCGGATGGAAGTAGGTCCAGATCTGGCGCGCCAGCGCGGGGCCCACACCCGGTGCCGCGGCGATCTGCTCGGGGCTGGCGATCTGGATGGCGTCGATCGAGCGGAAGTGGGCCAGCAGTTCCTTCACCCGTTTAGGACCCAGGCCGGGGATGTCGCCGAGGCGGGATCGTTTCATCCGTTCGCCCCGCTGCTGACGGTGGAAACTCACGGCGAAGCGGTGGGCCTCGTCCCGCAGCCGACGCAGCAGCAGCAGACCCAGCTGATCGGGCTCACTCTCCAGGGGCAGGCTCGCCCCCGGCACGAACACTTCCTCCCGCTGCTTGGCCAGGGAGCAGACCACCAGATCCTCGTGGAGGTCCAGCTCTCGCAGGGCCTCCATCACGGCGGAGAGCTGGCCCTTGCCGCCGTCGATCATCACAACATCGGGCCAGTCGCCGAGGCCGCCGGTATGGAGGGTGGTGGCGCCTGCACGTCGCAGCTCGGCCAGATCGGCCCCTTCCGCCTTGGCCTGGGCCCAGCGGCGGAAACGACGGCGCATGATCTCGGCCATGGCCATGAAGTCGTCGGAGTGGCCGGCACAGATGCTGCTGCTGCGGAGGCGGTACTTGCGGTAGTGCTGCTTGGCCGGCAGACCGTCGACGAACACCACCTGGGAGGCGACGGCATCGCTGCCCTGGATGTGGCTGATGTCGTAGCCCTCGATGCGGCGCGGCGGCTGGGGCAGCTCCAGCAGCTGGGCCAGGTCCTCGGTGGCGAGCTGGTGCTGCTCGGCGCTGCGCTGCGCCCGGGTCAGCTCGAAGACGGCGTTGCGCTCCACGAGCTCGATCAGGTCGACCTTCCCCTGGCGCTGGGGATGAAGAAGACGCACCTTGCGCCCCCGGCGCTCGCTCAGCCACTCCTCCACCAGCACCTGGGCGGGCAGTGGGTGCTGGACCAGCACTTCCGGCGGAATCTCGACCGGCTCCACCTGGCCATAGTGCTCCTCGAGCACCCGCTGCAGGATCTCAGCGGGCGCGGCGATCGAGGCGTCTGCGGTGTAGCCGAGCCGCCCCACCAGCTTGCCTGCCCGCATCTGGAACAACTGCACCGCCGCCACCCGCTGATCCGCCGCCAGGGCGAGCACGTCGCGCGACACCGAGGCGTCGGGCAGGGTCATCTTCTGGTCGGCGGTTAGCTCCTCCAGGCCCTGGAGCTGGTCCCGCACCCGGGCTGCCTGCTCGAAGTCGAGTCGTTCGGCATAGCGCTCCATCTGGGCCCGCAACAGGTCGACGAGCTCGTCGCTGCGGCCCTGGAACACCATCGCCACCTTGCGCAGGATGCGCTGGTACTCCTCGGGACTGATCTTCTCCTGACACACCCCCGGGCAGCGGCCGATCGCATGGTTCAGGCAGGTGCGGTCGCGGTAGAGGGGTTGGGGGCGCTGGCGCAGCGGGAACACCCGCTTCACCAGGAACAGGGTGCGGCGCAGCAGGCCCACGTCCACATACGGTCCGTAGAACCGATCGAGCGGGCTGCGCAGCCGCCGCCGCCGCGTGATGAAGATGCGGGGGTAGGGCTCGCTCCAGGTGATGCAGAGGTAGGGGTACTTCTTGTCGTCCTTCAGCAGCACGTTGAAGTGCGGCTGGTGGGCCTTGATCAGATTCGATTCGAGCGCCAGCGCCTCCGCCTCGCTGTCGGTGACGATGAACTCGATCTCCCAGACCTGCCGCACCATCAGGCTGATGCGGGGGCTGAGATCATGGGGGTCGCGGAAGTAGCTGCGGACGCGGCTGCGCAGGCTCTTCGACTTGCCGATGTAGAGGATGCGGTCCTCGCCGTCGCGCATCAGGTAGCAGCCCGGCTCTGCCGGAAGCTCCCTGAGCCGCTGCTTCAGCCGCTCCGCATCCTTCAGCAGCGGCTGGGCGAGGCTCCCCACGGCAGCAGGCTCCGGGCCCGGATCAACCGCCGTACTGCCAGCCGGTGGCCGTCAGCTCGAGGGCAGGGGCATCGCGATGCAGCACGGCGCTCCTGACCTCCGCCACGAACACGGTGTGGTCGCCGTGGGCCACCTGACCCACCAGCGCGCATTCCAGCGCGCCGAGGGCGTCGTTCAGAATGGGCAGTCCGAGCGCGCCCAGGCTGTAGGGGGCAGCGTCGAAGCGACCGCCGATGCCCTTCTGGGGCTTGAAGAACACCGCGGCCAGCTCTTTCTGTTCAGACGCGAGCACGTTGAGCGAGAAACGACCGGTGCGCTGGATGATGCCATTGCTGGTGGAGTCGGCCCTCACGGCCAACACCACCAAGGGGGGTTCAAAGGAGCCCTGGGTGACCCAGCTGGCGGTGAAGCCGTTCACGTCGTCACCCTCCGCCACACCGCAGATGAACACGCCGTGGGGGATCTTGCGGAGCAGCGTCTTCTTGGCTGCGGCATCGAGGCCGGAAGCGGATCCGGAAGCAGTGGCGGAAGAGGCGTCAGGGGCCATGGGCAGAGAGTGGGGCGCTGGTTGAACTCTAGGCAGCCGTTGCTGCGGGACCGATCCACCGTTCGCATCCGTACGCTGCGCATCCATAGGATCCGCGCCAGCGGCCCCACCCCGGCGGCCCCTCGGCAACGCCCCCATGAAGGCCCTCTACCCCGGCAGCTTCGACCCGCTCACCCTCGGCCACCTGGATCTGATCGAGCGGGCCGACCGGCTGTTCGAGGGCCTGCTGGTTGCGGTGCTCCAGAATCCGGGCAAGCAGCCCAGCTTCCCGCTGGACCAGCGGCTGGCCCAGATCCGCCGCGCCACGGCCCACCTCAGCGGGGTGGAAGTGAGCAGCTTCGACGGACTCACCGTCGACTGCGCCCGCCGCTGCGGTTCCGCCGTGATCCTGCGGGGCCTGCGGGCGATGAGCGACTTCGAGTTCGAGCTCCAGATCGCCCACACCAACCGCAGCCTGGCGCCGGAGGTGGAGACCCTGTTCCTCGCCACCGCCGCCCACCACAGCTTTTTGAGCAGCAGCGTGGTCAAGGAGGTGGCCCGGTTCGGCGGAGACGTTCGTCACATGGTCCCGACCGGAGTGGCGGAGGACCTCGCCAGGCTCTTTAATCAGGCTTCCCCGCCCAGTTGAGATGGCCGAGAATCAGATCAGCGTGCTGAATCAGATCGACCAGCTCGAGGAAATCGTGCTGGAGGGCAGCCGCATTCCGTTCAGCGGAGGGCGACTGGTGAACGAGCAGGACGCCATCGAGCTGATGGACGCCGTGCGCGATGCCTTGCCGGCTCAGCTGGAGCAGGCCGAGGAACTGCTGCGGCAGAGGGAGGCCTTCATCGCTCAGGCCCGTCAGCAGGCCGAGGAGGTCCTCGTGCGAGCTCGCCAGGAGCGTGAGCAGCTGATCAACTCGGCAGCCGTGCGGCAGGAGGCCGAACGGCAGGTGGCCGAACTGCGGGAGCAGGCACGGCAGCAGTGCGAACAGATGCTGCTGGCGGCCCGCCAGCAGGTGGCTCAGACCGAGCAGGAGCTCCAGACGCGACTGGCCCAGATGGAGCAGCAGTTCGGCGGCCGCCGGCAGCAACTCGAACAGGAGGCGATGCAGCGCCTCCAGCAGCTCGACCAGGACTTCGTCGAAATGAAGCGCCAGCTCACCGAGCAGCACGAGCGCCTGCGCCAGCAGAGCCTGCAGGAACTGGAGCAGATCCGGCAGGAAGGGCTGCGGATCCAGCGCGAGAGCCAGGCAGAGGCAGAGCGGCTGCACAACGAGTCCCTTCAGTTCCGGCAGCAGACCCAGCAGCAGTGCGAGGCACAGATCAGCCGTACCCGCCAGGAGGCTGCCGCCGTGCAGGACGGCTCGAACCGCTATGCAGAGCAGGTTCTGGGGGAGCTCGAAACCCGGCTGGGCGAGCTGAGCAAGGTGGTGCTGGCCGGCCGGCGGGAACTGGGCCGGATCCACACCAACGAGATGACGGCAGCCGCCGAGCGTTCCGGTGTCGCCCCCGCTGCGGCTGCAGGAGACACGACCGCCGTTCCGATCAGCCGGGCACGGCGGGCCGCCTCACGGCTCAAGCAGGTGGCTGGCAGAGGCTGACGTTCTGCACCTGGCGCAGCACCAGCCCGATCATGGTGTTGGGAGAGCTGGCTCCGTTGGATACAAGGCTGACATAGCGGGGTCCGTCACTTGTGGCCAGGACTCCGCTGATGGAGCGCACCCCGGTGAGCGTTCCGGTCTTGCCTCGAAAGCGACCCTCCAGGCTGGTCCCCTTGTAGAGATGGCGGAGTGTTCCCCGCTGGCCAGCCACCGCCATCGAGGACTGATAGAAGGAGGCATAGGGATGCTGGTCCATGCGAAGCAGCAGGGCGGCCAGAAAGCGGCTCGTGACACGGTTGGCGCGATCGAGACCGCTTCCGTCGGCCACGACGACACCCTCCAGGGGGAGGCCCTGCTGACGCAGCCAGAGCATCTCCGCACTGCGGCTGCGGGCCAGGTCCCAGCTGCCGCTGGCCTGGCGCAGCAACACTTCGGCTGTGAAATTGTGGCTCTCCGTGTTCGCCAGGCTGAGCAGGTTGTGCATCGGAGCCGAGGACTCCTCATGCAGCAGCACGGCATCCTGCGGCAATGAGGCTTCGGAGGAAACCACGCTCATCTGGATGCCCTTGCCGCCCTGCCTGCCCAGCTCGCGATCCAGCAGCCGCTGCAGCCGACCGGGTGGGTTGGCCACTGCCATCTCGAGGGCGTTACTGGTGACGGCCAGCCGGGTGATCGGAGCGCCATAGGCTTCGGCCCGGTCGCCGGGATTCCAACCCTGGGGCCACCAGGCCTGAGGCGGTTCCTCGGCCAGCTGCAGGCGCACGAGGCTGGGGGGAGTGCCTGCGCCACCACCCGAGCCGAGCGCCAGCTTGGCGAACCGTTGCAGCTGGGGCAGATCCAGGTCGGGATCACCCTCGCCGGTGAGCCGCAGCGTGCCGTCGGGTAATCGCCAGAGGCGGGTGGACAGTCGGTAGTCGGGGCCGAGGCGATCGAGGGCGAAGGCGGTGCTGACCAGCTTCTGGTTGGACGCCGGCAGCCTCGGGCGGAGACCGTTGACATCGGCCAGCAGCCGGCCGCTGGCATCGGCGACCGATATGCTCCAGACGTCGACCTGGCCTCCCAGGGTGGCCAGAACCCTGCCCTGCAGGGCAGGACAACTGACCTGACCCTGCAGCCTGGGCAAGGCCAGGGGAGGTGGGGCAGGCGCCAGGCTGGCGAGGGGAACCACTCCGGGAGCCAGCTGGGCCGGAGCCGCAAGCAGCGGGCCCGATGGCAGCAGGCTCAGGGCGAAGGAGAAGGCAATCGAAGCCGGACGGGTCCGGATGGACAGTCGCAGGGTCAGGCCAGACATCTCAGGAAGCTCCGATGCGAAGGCCGCTGACCGTGCCGCCGATGCGGTAATCGGTGCCCTCCAGCTCCACGGGTGCACCGATCTTGAGATTCTGGTTGCCGAACACCACACCGCCGCCGGTCTTGCGGCCCTGTCCCTCAAGCACGAAGCGGGCATCAAGGGAGCCGAACACGGCCTGGTTGGGATCGACGGCCGTCACGACCCGTCCATCGGGCTGAACCGCCACGAGACGCCGCTGCATCGGCTGCAGATCCTTGAGCTTCACCGTGCCGTGGGGCTGGTTGCGGATCACGATGCTCACCTCTCCATCCTTCCGAGCGGAGGCGACCAGACCGGCCGGATCGGCGGTAGGAACACCCCGCACATCCACCATGACGGTGACCGGCTGGAGTGCACCGGTTGCCCTGTCCACCGCACCGCTGAGCTTGGGGCTCCAGATCACCCCGCCGACGGCAAGGACGACGGCCACGGCGGCGCCGATATCGACAAAGCTCCAACGCGATGCTCCGGTCGAACCGGAGGGGGGGGAGGAGTGGGGCTCAGCGGCCATGAACGTTCGGCAGACGCGCAACTTTAGAGACGGTCCCGGGCTCCCACCAGAGGCGGAGGCAGCGAAATCAGGGCCGAATCCGCCTGGATCCGCTCCGGCGGCTCAGTGGCTCAGGCTGCCGATGAAGCGATCCAGGGCCTGGAGACCGGCCACCACACCGGGCCCCTGCTCCGGGCTGAGCGCAACGGCAAGCTGTTCGGCGTCAGGCCTCTGCTCGAAGCTGGCGGCCGCCCTGTAGCCATCGGGATCCCGGCGGTAGAGCTCCCAGGCGCCGGGGAAAGAGCAGCGAAGCGCTCCTGCGTCGAGGGGGATCAGGGCATAGGCCGTGCGCCAGGTGGCCAGAAACCCTCGGCGCCGCTCGCGGGCCACACTGCCGATGCCGACCGCCGCATCCTCGAGCCGACCATTGAGCAGCACCACGGCGCCCCGGTGGGCCTGGCAGATCGATTCCATCTGCTCATACTCCGCCTGCGCCGGAGCCACAGCGATCAGCAGCTCGTCTCCGCCGGGATCGGACTCCCGGCCCTGCCGGCGCAGCTGATCGCCCAGGTCGCCCAACCACGTCGCCAGCTGGGGCGCATCGCGTCTTGCCAGTGCCGCGGCTCCGGTATCGGGGAAGAGCAGCCGGGCCGGTCTGCCGGCGGCCACAAGCGCGGCGAGCAGGCGCAACGCCAGGGGGAGCACCTTCAGGCCCTCGAAGCGGAATTCGACGCTCCAGCGCCCGGCGGGTGCCTCGACGAGCCCCCGGCACAGGCCGTCGAGTGCGTCCAGTTCGGCACTGCGCAGATCGGGAGGAAGCACGGGGACCCATCGCGGATCCGTCCGACCCTAACCAGGGACTCCAGCGTCACCTGGCCTTCAGGGGTCGGCGTCGGTGACGGCCCGGCGGGCGCGCTCGAACGCCTCGGGCACCCTGGCCAGCTCGGTGGGATTCAGCCAGGGGCCCAGGCTCAGTCGCAGACCGCTGGCGGCTCGGTCCTCCGCCAGTCCCATCGCCAGCAGCACGGGGCTGGCGCTGCTCTGGCCGGCGAGGCAAGCCGTGCCGCTGCTGGCGGCGATGCCCTCGCGCCAGAGGGCCGGCACCAGTCGGCGACCGGACAGGGGGCGCCCAGCGGCGCTGGAGACCAGCAGACTGATGTGATGCGGCAGGCGGTGGCCGGGACAGCCGCTGAGCTCCAGACCGGGCAGGGCCAGGAGCTCCGCCAGGAGCGCATCGCGGCTGACTTCGATCGGATCGCGACCACCATGCTGCTTCAGCCGGACCGTCGCCAGCCGCAGGGCCTCGGCCAGCCCCGCCGCCAGCACGACCGGCTCGGTCCCGGCCCTCAGGCCCGCCTCCTGGCCCCCGCCCTCCAGCAGGGGGCACAGCTCCAGTCCCGACCGCGCCACCAGCACGCCGATGCCCCGGGGCCCCTGCAGCTTGTGGGCCGTGAAGCTGAGCAGGTCCACCGGCAGCGCGGCGAAGTCGATCGGCCGGTGCCCCACCACCTGCACGGCATCGGTGTGGAAGGGCAGGCCGGCGGCACGGCAAAGGGAGCCGATCGCCTCGATCGGCTGCAGTGTGCCCACCTCGCTCTGGCCCCAGATCACGGACACGAGGCGGGTGGGGGGCTCCAGCAGGGTCTCCAGCACCTCCAGCCGCACTCGCCCGAATCGATCGACCGGAAGGGTGGCCAGCGTCCAGCCGGCGCGCACCAGGCGGGCGGCGGCCGCGGTCACGGCCGGATGCTCCACCGCCGAGATCAGCAGCCGTCCGGGCGGCTGGGCGGCGGCCGCACCCAGCAGGGCAAGGTGGGCCGCCTCGGTGCCCCCTGAGCAGAACGTCAGCTGCTCAGGGGAGGCGCCGAGGCCGGCGGCGATGGCCTGACGGCTGCGTTCCAGAGACTCGGCCGCCAGCAGCCCGAAGCCGTGCAGGCTGGAGGGATTCGCCCAGGCCACCGTCTCGGCCTCGGCCATGACACGCCGCACCGATCCTGCCGGCGGAGTGGTGGCGCAGGCATCGAGATAGAGCGGGGCCTCAGGCCGGTGGAGCATCGGGGCTGCGTTCGGGTGGGCCGCCGGCCGTGCCGGTCTCCCCGGCGAACCGGGCTCGGCTGCGGGCCTCCAGCGAGCTGGAGGCAAGGGAGACCAGCTCGTCGAGCGAACGGCTCTCGAGCAAGGCCGCCACCCGCCGACGCACTTCGGCACTGGGGCAGTCATCCGGGCGCTGACAGCCGTGGACGCAGGCAGTGGCGCAATCGATCGCGGCTGCTCCCTCAAGGCTGGCGTCAGCATCGACAGGAACCCAGGCGGCGACAGCGGGCAGGCCATCACCTGAACCGTCGCTGACACACGCCTGCTCAGCGAACAGCTCAGGGGCAAGCACCCCGTCGAAGACCGGCTCGGCCGGACCGCTCATGAACAGATGATCGGATTCGGCGTCCCAGTCGATCAAAAGGGAACCGCCGGGCAGATCCAGCCGGGCGGAGCGCCCGCACAGCCCCAGCTGATGGCAGACCACCAGGGTGGCGCAGGCTCCCGTGCCGCAGGCCAGGGTGGGACCTGCCCCCCGCTCCCACACCCGCATCACCAGGTGGTCCGGCGCCAGTACCTGAACGAAGTGGACGTTGGTGCGGGCCGGGAAGGCGGGGTTTCGCTCCAGCCGGGAACCGAACCGCTCCAGATCCACCGCCGCCAACGCCTCCACGGGAATCACGAGGTGGGGGTTGCCCATGCCGGCCGACGCGCCGACGACGATCTCGCCGTCCACCTCCAGCTCCCCCTGGGGAAGCCCGGCGGGGCCCACGGCCAGGGTAGTGGGCACCTGTTCAGGCAGCAGGAAAGGCTCCCCCATGTCCACCCGGATGCTGCCGTCAGCGAGCAGCACGGGAACGATGCGCCCGGCCAGGGTCTCCACCTGCCAGCAGCGGCCGGGCAGATCACCGTCACTGTCGGCCAGGAAGCGGGCCAGGCAACGGATGCCGTTGCCGCACATCTCCGGCTCGGTGCCATCGGCGTTGAAGATGCGCATCCGCAGTTCCCCGTCCGCCTCGGGGGGAAGGGCCAGGATCACGCCGTCGCCGCCCACGCCGAAGCGGCGATCGCAGAGCAGGCGGATCCGCTCGGGCGTGAGGCCGAAGCAGAACTCAGCACCGGCGGCATCGCGGCCATCCAGCAGGAGGAAGTCGTTACCCAGCCCCTGGTACTTGCTGAACGCCAGCACGTTCATCCCCCGCATCGACATAGTCTGAATCCTATGGAGAGTCACACCATGGATCCCAGCCTGCCGGGCGTGCGGCAGTTGCAGAGCTGGATCCGCCTGCGCACCCCGCTCCGCGTGCAGTTGCTGGATGGTCGGGAGCTGGAGGGCGAACTGGAATGGCAGGATCCGGAGTTTCTCGCCCTGCGCGCAGCCGAGGAGCAGGATCCCACCTTGATCCGGCGCGGGGCAGCGGCCCTGATCCGTCCTCTCGGCTGACGACCCCTCAAAGCCGGGGGCATGTGGCACGATCACATCCCTGAGCGTGCCGCTGATCCGAAGCGGCCGACGCCGAACCATGGCCGTGCCCGAAACCTCTTCCGCCAGCGGGCCCAGCCCCGAATCCAGTCGCTATCGCCCAGACAGCCTGGAGGCCCGCTGGCAGGCGGTGTGGCAGGAGCAGGGTCTGCACGCCACCCCCGAGGCCGGCGAAACCGGCGAGAACTTCTATGCCCTCTCGATGTTCCCCTACCCGTCGGGGAACCTGCACATGGGCCATGTGCGCAACTACGTGATCACCGACGTGATCGCCCGGGTGCAGCGGCAGAGGGGCCGGCGGGTGCTCCATCCGATGGGCTGGGACGCCTTCGGCCTGCCGGCGGAGAACGCCGCCATCGAGCGCGGCATCGACCCGGGCGACTGGACGGATCGCAACATCGCCCAGATGCGCGACCAGCTGAAGCGGCTCGGGCTCTCGATCGACTGGGACCGGGAGGTGGCGACCTGCCACGCCGACTACTACCGCTGGACCCAGTGGCTGTTCCTGGAGTTCCTCCAGGCGGGGCTGGCCTACCGCAGGGAGGCCACGGTCAACTGGGACCCCGTCGATCGCACCGTGCTGGCCAACGAGCAGGTGGATGGGGAGGGCCGCTCCTGGCGCTCCGGCGCGAGGGTGGAGAAGCGGCAGCTGCGGCAGTGGTTCCTGCGCATCACCGACTACGCCGATGCCCTGCTTGAAGACCTGAACCAGCTGGATGGCTGGCCAGAGCGGGTGCGCACCATGCAGGCCAACTGGATCGGCCGCTCGGTGGGCGCCGAGCTGCACTTCCCCGTCCTGGACCCGGACGGGACGATCGCCGACTCGGCGATCACCGTGTTCACCACCCGGCCCGACACGGTCTACGGGGTGAGCTACCTGGTGCTGGCCCCGGAGCATCCGCTGGTGGCCTCCCTCACGGCGGCGGAGCAGCAACTGGCGGTGGAGGCCTTCTGCGATCTGGTCGGCCGCCAGAGCGAGCAGGAACGCACCGCCGAGGACGGAGCGAAGCGTGGCATTCCCCTCGGCACCACGGTGCGGAACCCGTTCAACGGGGAGACGATCCCGCTCTGGATTGCCGACTACGTGCTGGCCGACTACGGCACCGGTGCCGTGATGGGAGTGCCGGCCCACGATCAGCGGGACTTCGTCTTCGCACGGCAGTACGAGCTGCCGGTGCGGCGGGTGATCGTGCCGGAAGGGGCTGAAGAGCACGCCTACGACGGCGGAGCCTGGACCGAAGCCGGGCTGATGGTGCATTCCGGGCCCTTCGACGGGCTTCGTTCCGGCGAGGCGAAGCAGCGGATCGTGGCCCTGGCGGAAGCGAAGGGCTGGGGCAAGGCGCGGGTGCAGTTCCGGCTGCGCGACTGGCTGATCTCCCGCCAGCGCTACTGGGGCTGTCCCATCCCGGTCATCCACTGCGAAGACTGTGGAGTGGTGCCCGTGCCGGTCGAGCAGCTGCCGGTGGAACTGCCCCGCGATCTGGCCTTCAGCGGCAAGGGGGGCTCACCGCTGGGACAGCTCGACAGCTGGGTGAACGTGCCCTGCCCCAGTTGCGGCGAATCGGCCCGGCGAGAGACCGACACCATGGACACCTTCATCTGTTCGTCCTGGTACTACCTCCGCTACAGCGATCCGCACAACGACCGGTTGCCGTTCGATCGCGAAGCCGTGGACCGTTGGCTGCCGGTCGACCAGTACGTGGGTGGCATCGAGCACGCCATCCTCCATCTCCTCTACTCCCGCTTTTTCACCAAGGTGCTGCGAGACAGGGGCCTGCTGGGCTTTGACGAGCCCTTCCGTCGCCTGCTCACCCAGGGGATGGTGCAGGGGATCACCTACAAGAACCCCCACAGCGGCAGGTACATCGCGCCGGCGGATGTGGCTGATGCCAACGATCCCCGCGATCCGATCAACGGCGAGCGTCTGGAGGTCTTCTTCGAGAAGATGTCGAAATCGAAGTCCAACGGGGTCGACCCGGCGGTGGTGATCGACCGCTATGGCGCCGACACCGCCCGGATGTTCATCCTGTTCAAGGCTCCGCCCGAGAAGGATCTGGAGTGGGATGACGCCGATGTGGAGGGCCAGTTCCGTTTCCTGCAGAGGATCTGGCGGCTGGTGGCCGGCGCCGCGGAACGCGGTCTGAGCCTGGCCGCTCCCGCTTCGTTCCCCTGCCCGGTCGAGCTGAGCGCGGCCGGCAAGGAGCTGCGCCGGGCCGTTCACACCGCCATCACCGCCATCGACGAGGACCTGGCCGATGGCCACTACCAGTTCAACACCGCCATCTCGGAGCTGATGAAGCTCAGCAACGCCATGGGCAGCCATCTGGAGCGGGTGGAAGAGCCCGTGGCCGTCGAGGCGCTGCGCAGCCTGCTGCTCCTGCTGGCGCCGTTCGCGCCCCACCTGGCCGAGGAGCTGTGGCAGCGCCTGGGGGGCAGGGGCAGCGTGCACCGCCAGGGATGGCCCCAGGGCGATGACGATGCTCTGGTGCAGGACACCGTGCCCCTCGTGATCCAGGTGAGTGGCAAGGTGAGGGGTCAGCTGGAGGTGCCGGCCGATGCAGACGCCGCCACCCTGGAGCGGCTGGCCCTGGACAGCGACATTGCCCGCAAGTGGCTGGAGGGTCAGGCTCCACGCCGGGTGATCGTGGTGCCGGGCAAGCTTGTCAACCTGGTGCCCTGACGCTCAGTCCAGCAGAGCGGCGGCATGATGGCGCAGGTGGTCCTCGATGAAGCTGGCGATGAAGAAGTAGCTGTGGTCATACCCCTCCTGCAGGCGCAGGGTAAGGGGATGGCCGGCCGCTTTCGCCGCTGCCACCAGGGCCCCTGGCAACAGCTGGCTGTCGAGGAAGGAGTCGGCGCCGCCCTGATCGATCAGCAGCGGCAGACGCTCATCGGCCCGGCCGATCAGATGACTGGCGTCCCAGGCGGCCCAGCGGGAGCGGTCGGAGCCGAGGTAGTGGCCAAAGGCCTTCTCACCCCAGGGGCAGGCGGCGGGGTGGGCGATCGGCGCGAAGGCGGAGACCGATCGGTAGCACCCCGGGTTGCGCAGCGCGCAGACCAGGGCGCCGTGGCCCCCCATCGAATGCCCGCTGATGCCGCGGCGGCCGTTCAGCGGCAGCTCGGCCGCCAGCAGCGCCGGCAGCTCCTCCACCACGTAATCGTGCATGCGGTAGTGGGTCGACCAGGGAGGCTGGCTGGCGTTGAGGTAGAAACCGGCCCCGTGGCCGAAATCGAAGGCTCCCTCAGGGTCCGTCGGCACATCGGCGCCGCGGGGGCTGGTGTCGGGGGCCACCAGAGCCAGGCCGAGCTCGGCGGCCAGGCGCTGGGCGCCCGCCTTCTGCATGAAGTTCTCATCGGTGCAGGTGAGCCCCGAGAGCCAGTGGAGCGCAGCGACGGCAACGCCGTCGAGGGCCTGTGGGGGCAGAAACAGCGCGAACACCATCTCGCAACCGAGCACCGCCGATTGGTGCCGGTAGCGGCGGTGGACGCCGCCGAAGCTGCGGTTCTCGGACAGCAGGGTGAGCATGGTGGGACCGGCGGGCAGAACGGGCGGCAGGCGCGAGGACGCGAGGGGATCAACGATCGAACTGGATGACCGAGCGGATGCTTGAGCCTTCGTGCATCAGATCGAAAGCCCTGTTTATCTCCGCCAGGCCCATCGTGTGGGTGATGAAGGTGTCCAGCGGAATCTCCCCCTTCTGGAAACGCTCCACATAGCCCGGCAGTTCGGTGCGGCCGCGGACCCCGCCGAAGGCCGAGCCCCGCCACACCCGGCCGGTGACCAGCTGGAACGGACGGGTGGAGATCTCCTCGCCGGCGCCGGCCACGCCGATGATCGTGGACTCGCCCCAACCCTTGTGGCAGCACTCCAGAGCGGCGCGCATCACCTTCACGTTGCCGATGCACTCGAAGGAGTAGTCCACACCGCCATCGGTGAGGTCGATCACCACCTCCTGGATGGGGGTCTCGCAGGCGGTCGGATCGAGGCAATCGGTGGCGCCGAGCTGGCGGGCGATCGGGAACTTGGCTGGGTTGGTGTCAATGCCGATGATGCGGGAAGCGCCGGCCATCACGGCCCCGATGATCACAGCCAGGCCGATGCCACCGAGTCCGAACACGGCCACCGAGCTCCCTGGCTGCACCTTGGCGGTGTTGAGCACGGCCCCGATCCCGGTGGTAACGCCGCAGCCCAGCAGACAGACTTTCTCCAGCGGCGCCTCCTTGCTGATCTTCGCCACGGCAATCTCGGGCACCACGGTGTACTCCGAGAAGGTGGAGGTGCCCATGTAGTGATGGATCAGCGCGCCGTTCTTCGAGAAGCGGCTGCTGCCGTCCGGCATCAGT
>CAYHCE010000019.1:0-70602 GCA_964355015.1 uncultured bacterium
CGGCGACGAGCGCGACGGTCTCCTCGTCGTTCATGGCCATGCGGGCGAAGGTTTCGCGCACATCACGGCCCGAGGCCACGGGGTCGGGCTCGCCGTTGGGGCCTTCGGGATTCACGTAGATCAGCCCCATCTGCACAGCGGCGAGCGGGTTCTCCAGTTGACGGTCGCCGCTGTAGCGCTCATCGCCCAGCCAGGTATCTTCATGGCCCCAGTAGATGTCCTCTACAGGCTGCCAGATGTCGACGCGGCCACCACCAAAGCCGAAGGTCTTGAAGCACATCGACTCCAGCGCGCAGTTGCCGGCCAGAATGATGAGATCGGCCCAGGAGATCTTCCTCCCATAGTTCTGCTTGATGGGCCAGAGCAGACGGCGCGCCTTGTCGAGGTTGCCGTTGTCAGGCCAGCTGTTGACCGGCGCAAAGCGCTGGTTCCCATGGCCACCGCCGCCACGACCATCAGCGGTGCGGTAGGTGCCGGCGCTGTGCCAGGCCATGCGGATGAACAGGCCGCCGTAGTGGCCCCAGTCGGCAGGCCACCAGTCCTGCGAGTCAGTCATGAGTGCGTACAGGTCCTTCTTGAGGGCCGCCAGATCAAGCTTCTTGAACTCTTCTGCATAGTTGAAATCGGCCCCCATCGGGTTGCAGGCCGGCGCGTGCTGGTGAAGGATGCCAAGGTTCAACTGGTTGGGCCACCAGCTCCGGTTGGATGGGCCTCTGTAGGAAACAGCTCCACCAGAAGCGCTGGCCATCGGGCACTTACCACCTTCACTCATCATCATTCTCCCTTGAGCCTTGGATGCAATCGTACCAGGATTGCATCCAAGGCCCCCGCAACAGGACAGCTGCCTTTACATTCCGAGCGAGGGCCTCGGTCACTCAAGGAGTCTCAGAGGGAATGGCTGGTTTAGATCTATTCCAGCCGCTGCAGACAGATTCGCAGACGACGCGCACGCACTGAGCAGCGCACTGACGAGCTAACGGCTCAGAACTTCTCAGGCAGCCAAGCATGGCAAGTGCCACCTGTCGGATTACGTTCGGCTAAGGACCCAGATCAGGCGCGCACCAGTCCCCCATGACATGAGCTGGAGGCTGCCATGGGTGATGAGAAAGGACGTAGCCGCCGCAGGCCCGCCAGCAGGAGGTGCGCAGGCTGATCAGGTGGCTTGACGGATGAGCACGTGCAGCGATCCATCCTTCTGCTCCTCACACTCAATCCTGCCGGTTGGGGCGCGCTGGTGCAGGGCTTCCTGAATCACTCGTCCCATCACCTCCGGCTGCCGACCAGCCGCCCAGGGATACAACCTGCTCCATTCGGAGGCCTTGCCGAGGTCGATCCACGCAACAATGTCACCACCTCCGAACTCCCAGTAGAACAACGCCTGGCTCGATCCTTCGTAATAGGAAATGTAGCCGCAGCGGCCATCGGACCGAATCTCCACCCGCCAACGATCTGGGACGGACTGACTCATGGCCGTGACGTGCCGACGTCGAATGGCTCCGGGTCGTGGAGGATCAGCACGTAGGGCCTGCTGAGGTGGTGGCAGAGACGATCATGGAAAACTCCACGTCGTCACGTGCTGGTGGAGCCAGGAGGATTCGTAGCGTCCCCATCGTTCTCAGCACAGCAACCCCACCACGAACCCGACGACCGCCCCCACCGGGCCATAGAAGAAGAAGCTCGTCATCGCCGCTTCCAGTTCGCGGTCATTCCGCTGCGAAAACTGCAGCACGAGTATGTAGCTGCTCGCCGTGCAGAGCAGGAAGCTCAACACCGCAACGAGAAGGCCACGGCCCAGCTTTCGCATCGTTGTGTAAGCCGCTGAGTTGAACGAATCCATCATCGAGCCATTAGCTTGGTTTGGCTACCCGGTCACTGGTGAGTCGTTCAAGCAGCGGCTGATGGGGTGGGGAGGCCATCGAACGGCTGCCTTCGACACATCCAGACCACAGCGAACGTAGTGCCTGGACACGGCAGGTCGAGAGCGCTGCACTCATGCATGTCAGTTCGATCCTCCAACCCGGTGAGTCGATTCAATAGACGTGCACCGATGCCGGGATCAGGCGACCTATCGATGCCGTCGACACGGCATCCCGGCCTCATGGCGAGCCTCCGGGCTGCGCCGGCCAGTCCGGCACCAAGATCAAGGACGCGATCGTCGGACCACAGCTGGGCCCAACCCTTCAAGGCGAGAGAAGCCCGGTAGCCGCCGGTATGGAAGTGATCAGGAGGCCCCAGTTCCAATGGAGAAAGGCGTTGCTCAGGATCCAGCCCGGCCGTCAGGGGGGCAGCCCTGGTAGTCGTCAGAGGGGAAGATGACTGGCTGTTTAACCTGGAGAGTTTAAGGCGACTCTCACATCAACGATCAAGCGAAGCTTCCTCTCCGGAGCGTCACGTGATTGCCAAGATGACGTGGGCCCCGACCCCATCTCCGGCCTGCCTGCAGCTGGTACGTAGCCATGGAGACACCACCAACACGGTTCGCCATTCTTGAGGCCTCGAGAAGACCGAGCCGAAGAAGAAGGGCTGAGCGGGGTTCTCAGCACGCCCAGACAGGACTATCTTTGCAGGCGATAGTGTAGCCAAGTCAGGAAATCAGGCACAATCACGCCTGGATCTCTTCTTGTCCAACCCCATTCTGGGCTGATGGAATTCAACAACTCTTTGGCTGCCTGACCACTCAAGCGGCTTACTGGCTGGCCTGACAACAACAGCAGTCACGGCGACATCTCCTCATTGGACTTCCGGAAACGGCGGTGGTGCAGTCACGCATTGTCCTGGATCGTTGTCGCCACATGTCGATCAACCCATCCTGATCGCCCGCACCTCCGCAGCGCGCTCATCGACGGGGATCACAGGTAATTCTCCCTTCACCGTTACCGGTAAACGACGGATGTGATCCATGATCGCCTGCCATTCCTTGATCTCGCGGCCTGCATCCTTACCCACCCCCCTGGCGACACTCTCGAGATCCGTCGTGCCGGGCGGCGGCAGCAGGTAGCCCGGATTTTCGCGTGGCAGCTCCAGTGCCTCCACTCTGGAGGTGAGGGCCGTACCATCCTTCTTCTTGGGCACCAGGGCCAGCTTGCCCTGTGTGTATCTGGGGATGGCCACAATGATCGGGCCCAGCATCAGCGGGCAGCTCAGGCTGTAGAGCCGGACGTCCTTGCCACTGATGTCAATCGGCTTGTAGCCGCGATCGAGATCGCCCAGTTCGATGGCCGTCACCACGTCGAACTTCGGGCGCGTGAGATCGTAGCGAAAGCGCATGCCGGAGGCGCGAGGGAAATACTCGCCCGGATGGGCTGGGTTGTCGATGAGCAGGAATTCCAGCAGGTTCTTGAGATCCTGAGCGTTGAAGTATCCGGTCACAAGCGTGCTACCGGGTGTCGGATCCACCACTCCGGAGCCTAGCGGCGCCACGGCGAATACGTCATAGACCGTAACGACACCGGTCTTTCCGCGCAACAGCCCGGCGCGCATCATGCCGTTGGCGGTAAAGCCGATGTCGGCCTTTGTGGCGAAGCGAAATGAATCGGTGACCAGGTTGGCCAGCAGGGTGCCGGCAGCAATGTCGGTGAAGGTATTGGGCAGATCACGGGGGGCGATAGCCAGCGGCTGATCAAGGCTGTAGCCCCGCGATGCGAATGCGGCGGCACTGACTGACTTCTTGAGTTGCTCGATCTCTTTCCCGATGGCCCTGTCACCGAGGATGCTGTCGTCGATGGGAAGGAGTCGGTACGAACTGACCGTCAATGTGTTGCCGTCAAGCGCGAGAACCAGTTCGCCCAGGTTGTTGCTCTCCTTCCCGGTCTGGACCACTGGCGTGCGGCCGTTCACGACGATCGCCTCGTTCAACTCGGTGTGGCTGTGGCCGCTGATCACCACGTCGATGCCCGGGACAACCCTGGCCAGTTGCACGTCCTCGCCAGCGACGAAGCTGCCATCCGGGCCCCTCTCCACGCCTCCATGGCTCAGTGCGATGACGACATCAACCTTTTCGGCCTCGCGCAGGATCTTCACCACCTCTGTTGCCGCTGTGGTGGGATCGGCAAAGCTCGTGGCGCCACCACTGGTGTAGATCATGGCCTCCTTCCCGAGAACGCCAAAGATGCCGAAGCGCAGACCACCCCGCTCGATCACCGTGTAGCGGCGGATCACCCCCTTGCGGGTCAGAGCCTGAAGGTCGACGAGGCTGGGATCGCTGCCCGCAAAGCTGGTGTTGGCGGCGAGCACCGCGGGGATGCGGCCCGCCTTGACGGCGGCGCCGATGGATTGGCCCAGGCCATCCGGGCCGAGGTCAAACTCATGGTTCCCCAAGGTGGTGGCGTCGTAGCCCATCTTGCCCATCAGGTGCAGTTCAGCTCCGGTCTCGCGTGTGGCGGCACTGAACGCCGTGCCCATGCTGTAGTCGCCCGCATCCAGGACCAACACAGGCCCCTGGTCCTGACGCGCGGCGCTGCGGTGGGCGATCAGGCTCGCCAACCGCGCATACCCACCACGGGTCGTGTCGTCGTTCAGCGTGAACGGCGTGTAATCCGCAGACGGGGCCATTCCGATGAAACTCGCGTGCATGTCGTTGGTATGCAGGATTGTGAACTTCATGGATCTGGCTCTCGCCGTACGTAGGAAATCTGGCAGGAGTAAGGCGACGCTACCTACTGCCGAGGCGGCCAGGAACCTGCCGCGGGTGAATTTTCCTTGTGATGAACCAGGGGCCGCCTGCTTCTCGTACCCTGTGGCGGTCAGTTGGCGATTTCTCGTTCTCATTGTTGATTGATTCACAATGCCTAGCTTGATGGGGGATTCCTAGTCCGGTAAATGCTAAACATCAGCGGCGAGCAGAAGTTCCATCTGCATGGACTTTTTCATTCTAGGCTGCTTGATGGCTCGGGTTCAGCTGCGACCGGAAGCGGCTGTGTAGCGTACCCTGCAGGCATTCAGCTGCACGCCGTAGCCAGGCTTTTGTGCAATGACATACAGATGCATCCAGTGTCAGATAACACGTCGAGCATACGAGAGAAACCTGACACGCTGCAGTGCATCTGAGGCCCCATGGCCGAATCGACCTTCTCCGTTGGAGCATCCAAACCACCCGAAGTAAAGATGCCTGCATCTCCTGACTGCAAACCCAGCAAAATCTTGCGCAGCACTGGCTCCTGTTCCGACTAGGGTAGATGCCAAATGCTATCCGATGCGGAGATGAAGTCGTGCCTCCTTGGAGAATCTAATCTGCCTACATCCGCGTGGTTGAAAGTGATGCCGGGATGGCGCTGCATCGCCAATTTGATCATCTGATCCGAACCATCAGCGCCCTCAGCATCAAACCCGTGGCTCGTCAGCAGGTCAATGAATCTCCCGCTGCTTCCACACCCAATGTCAAGGGCACGGCGCCTCTCCTTGATGAAGGCAATGGCTCGCTCGTGCTGTTTGCTGCCATTGCCGCGAGGGAACTCTTCGCTTGTGCTCCCTGGGTTGATGGCGAAGGTCACGGGTTCCGAGGCCGTGATCATCAACGGCCTGCGGCTTCCGAGAGCCGTTGGTTAGGGCCACTCAGCCAGGCCGATCAGCAGTCCGGCGCTGACCTGGCTGAGCGGCCGCCAGCGTCGGCCGGGCTCAGGAGGCGTCTCCGGTAGACCCCCACCACCATCGCCAGGATCAGGGCAATGGCCAGCAGGGCGGCCGCCAGCGGCAGGAGACGCTCTGCCGGGAGCCGGGCGCCCAGACTCACGAACAGGCCGGACCCCTCCTGCTGCAGGAAGCCCGTGAGCGCCGACGCCGCTCCGGCCCGTTCGGGAAACGCCTGCATCGGCATGGCCAGACCGATGGGGATCATCAGGCCGCCGCCGACCACCACCGGCAGCATCGGCAGCAGGACGGTGCCCACGCTGAACCATCCCGCCAGAGCGGCCAGCAGCATCGCCGCAGCACCGGCCAGCGCGCAGGCGGCGCCAAGGACGAGCAGGCGCGCCTGGCCCAGCCGCACCACCCAGCGGTTCACCAGGATCGCCCCCACGAGATAGGCGCCGGTGAGGCTCAGCGAGAGATTGCCGAAGGTGGTGCGGCTCAGTCCCAGCCCGGTTTCGAGATCGAAGGGACTCACCGTGTCGTAGAGGGCGATCATCCCGGTGGCGAGCGTGCAGACGGCTGCCGGCTGCAGGAAACGGGGATCGGCCAGCAGCCGCCCGTAGTCGGCGGCGATCCGGCCCAGCTGGATCCCCGCCCGTCGCTCGCCGGCCCCGGCCGGGTGGGTTTCCGGCAGGGCGGTGGCCAGGAATGCGGCCGTCGCCGCCGCCACCGCCGCCAGCAGGAGGAAGTCCGCCCGCCAGGAGGCGAACCGCGCGATCTGCCCCCCCACGAAGGGGGCGAATCCGAGGGCGCCAGCGAAGCAGACGCTCACCCATGACATCGCCTGGGCGAGCCGCCGGTCGCTGAACACGTCGCGCAGGGTCGCCCGCGACACCGAGGTGCCGCAGCCCGCCCCCACCCCCTGCAGCAGACGCAGGGCCTGGAAGGGCGCGAACCCGGGCACGACGACGAGCGCGAGGCTGGCGACGCTGAAGAGGACCATCCCCGCCAGGGCCACGGGACGTCGTCCGAAGCGGTCGGCCAGCGCGCCCCAGAGCAGCTGCGAGAACCCGTAGCCCAGGGCGTAGGTGGCGATCGTGGACTGGGCGCCCGCGGCGTCGATCCGGAAGTCCGCGGCCAGATCGGGGAGCGAAGGCAGGTCGATGAACAGTCCGCTCTGCCCCAGCACCGCGCCCAGGCAGGCGAAGAGGATCACCGTTCGGTTGTTCATTCCTGGGTCCCGTAGAGCCTCATCCTGCAGGCAGCGACCCTGCATGGCTGTGAGCCGTGCGCCGAGGCGGGATTGATCTGGCGATCTCGTCCTCCCCTCGGGAGGCTGAACCGGCTTCACGGCTGCAGGGGCCAGGAGCGGCCCCGTCAGGTTGCTGTTCCGCGCCGATCGACAGGCTGCTCTCGACCGCATCTCCGCTCCGGAGGGATCGATCCTCATCAAGGCCGCCTGGCGAGAGATGGAGCCGGGGGAACAGTCCCGCTTCTACACCGCTTCGGCCGATCTCGCGGATCCGGATGCCCCAGCTGGATCGGCACCACGACCACGTCAGGTCGGGTTGCTCGGCCTGCACGCGATGCAGAAGACGGCCAGCGCTCCTCAGTGGATCTGGACGACCTACGAGCAGGTCGACAACGTGGAAGGAGCGGCCCCATCCTTTCGCAATCCCCACAGCACCGATTGTCTGGCCAATCAGCAGGGCCCGCCCGGGTTCCCGAATCAGGTCACCCGGCTGAATCCGATCCCCTCAAGGGATCCCGACTGCGCCCGCCCCGACGAGTCCATCGACAATCTCCGGGACCTGAACCAACGGATCCAGGCGGCTCTGCCCCCCTCGGTGTGGCGGAACCACGAAGTCGTCGGGGGCCAGTGGCCCCTGTCGCCAACGCCACCTTCGCCGTCCGAGGCCTCGGCTCCTCAACCGACGACGGTCTTCTCCGTTCGACCAGACCTGCTGGCCAACACCACCATGGAGACCTACATCCAGAACACCTCCTCCTGCATGGGGTGCCATGCGATGGCAGGCAGCAGCAATCCGCAGCGTTACATCTCCTCCGACTTCAGCTTCACCTTCTCCGAGGCATTTCCTCGCCTCCCCGACCCTCACATCCTGCCTCCGCCTTCGACCCCTGGCACGCGTTGGGACAGGGAGAACTGGAACTCCATCCTGCGCGGCCATGCGCTCAGCACGGCGACCTACGAGGAACTGCCGCAGCAGGTGCCCATGGCTCGCCTCCACTCTGCGCCAGCTGCCATCTCGATGCCGGTGGCAATACCCAGGCCTCCCCCTGGCTGGGCATGACCAGGAAGTACGACTACCCGCAAACCCAGGATCTGCAGCGACGCATCAATCTCTGCGTCGCCCATAGTCTCAATGGCCGTCCCCTTCCGCTCGAGGCAGGGGATCCGACGATGCGCGCGTTCATCGTCTACATGCAATGGCTCGACGAGCAGGCAACAGCCCGGCGGATGCAGCCTCCTGCCACCCCCTTCCCGCCGATCTCCTCCCTCAGCGGGGATGCACCGCGCGGGCAGGAGATCTTCGGTCAGAAGTGCGCCTTCTGCCACGACGCCCGGCACTCTGGGGCCCCCACTCCTTCAACCGACAGGCTGGACTGGCGGATCCGGCCAAACTGGCGCCATTTCTGCGTGCGAACATGCCCCATCGCTTCGGTGGAGCGCTCACGGATCGGGAGGCCTGGGATCTGGCGGCCTTCATCGACCGCCAGGAGCGCCCTGCGGGGCCACCTCAGTAGGCGCTGGGCCAGAGATCGGGCTGATCGATCATGGGCTGCCGCATCGGCAGGACGTGAAACTGGCGTCGGATCTCCAGCAGCGGTTCCGCGGCGATGGCCAGATGATCCAACTGGCTGAAGTCTCCCCGGCAGGCCGCGCCCCGCACGAGAGATTCCGCGAAGAGCTCCGCCGAGCCCGGAAGATCGAGAGCGCCGCGGCGGCCGTCGACGCCGTGATAAGGCTCTCCGCCGCCGCCGTAGGGGATGAACTGCAGGTCGGTTCCGTGCTTGAAGAGACCCACCTCATGGATCAGGAAATTCGTGAGTGAGGCCATCCAGTTGGCATCGCTGTTGTTCAGGGCCAGCTTGAACGCACCCAGGGCGATTTCCCCGGGGCCCGTGGGTTCGTAGCCGGTGATCACATGATTCATGTCATGGCAGACATAGTACCCGGGATTCGGCGTGTTGCGACTCGGCACGGTCATGCCGTTGCGTTCATAGAGCTGAAAGAAGGCCCACCCCAGGCTTCCGTAGGGCATCTCGGCCAAGCGTTCGATGGCTTCGAAGAAGGAATCGTCATATTCCTGCTTGCCGCCGCCAATCTGGTGATGATGATGCTCGGAGAGTTCGGGCATGTAGTTGTCGTACATGCGAACGAATCTGGCCGTTGCCTCCGCTGCAGAGAGATGCGCAAAATCACGCACGATCTTGAGTTGCGGTGGATCGATCCTCAGCGCCTCTGCATAGGTTTCCAGTCGATTCAGCTGAGCTTCACTCTTGGGATGCCGGCAAAGATCCAGGATGATGGCCATCTGGAGAAACAGCCGGCGCCAGGGGGAATTCTCCAGCTCCTCGGCCAGCCGGTCGGGAGTGAGGGGTTCCATCGTCGCCAGCGTGGCCGTCTCCTGCCCAAGCAGATGGGTGGCCAGGGCCGTGAAGACACGTTGCTGCTCCGCTGTCGGTCCGCCGTCGACCTCCATCAATCCGCACAGACCACGCGTCAGGGCCCGAGCGGCCGTCGGCATCACCGGAAAGGGAATGGTGGCGAACGTCACGGCAGCGGATCGAGGCGTCACTCAGTATAGAGATCCCTGCTGAGGCTGCACTGATGCGTCCAGTGATGCATCCCAGCCATGGAGTCATCAATGGATCACGGAGATCATGATCTCGAGTCACCGCCGCGGCCGTCGTCAATACGCAGATTCGCGGAGGTCACGATCGCCACGCCCGGCAGGAAGTCGCTGTTCACCCAGCCGTTGGCTCGAGCCGTGACGGCGCATTCCTCAAGCTTCACCCCTTGTTCCTGCAGATTGGCGATGATGCTCTTATACGGATTGCCACGGTTGGTGCGACGCACCTGATTGTAGCGGGCATCATCCAGCAGAAGGTAGCCGAGGTCTCCGTGGGCAATCGCAAAAATGCTGCCCTTCGTGCCGGCTGCACGAAAATCCCGCACAATCTGATCCAGGAAATTGAGGCCGGTTGGATTGTCCCCTTCAAAGGCGAGATGGTCGAGGTTCATGACCACTCGGGCTTCGCGGAGAACCACGGGACGGGTCACCGTCAGCATCCCCGAGGCCATGGCCGGGGAAGTGGCGATCAGCAGGCCAGCCAGGAACGAGACAGCGGGGCCTTCGCATGACCCGTCCGGCCGTCATCTCATTCGTTCAGTGAAACCGATTATGATCACAGCTCAGTAAAGCTAATTCAGTCTGTTCGGGACGGGTGGCGCCAGAGTGGAACGCAGCGACACCAGTGCCATGGGGGACAGCCACGACCCGACGGCGGCGGGCCACCCGGCATCCGACCCCGGCACCCGCGGCATGGGCGGCGGCTGGCCCGTCATCGATGGCTGGGCACGCGCCACGCTCTCGCCCAGGGGCCCGTTGCTGTGGCAGACCCTGCTGCACAAGAGCGCCTGCCTCTCCTGCGCCTGGGGCACCGGCGGCCAGAACGGGGGCTTCGTCGACGAGCTGGGCGAACCGCTGCAGCGCTGCCTCAAGAGCGTCGAGGCGATTGCGGCTGAGCTGCAACCAGCCGTGCCGGAACGGGTATTCGGCCAGCGCAGCCTCGGCGAGCTGCAGGCGCTCAGCTCCCTGGAGGCCGACCGGCTGGGGCGGCTGAGCCAGCCGCTGCTGCGGCGCGAGGGGCGCGCCCACTACGAGCGGATCGGCTGGGACGATGTCTTCGAGCTCACCGAAGCGGCCTTCCGCGTCCCGCCGGAGCGGCTGGCCTCCTACAGCTCCGGCCGCTCCTCCAACGAGGCCGCCTACCTGCTCCAGCTGTTGCTGCGCGCCCTGGGCTCGAACAACCTGGCCGACTGCTCCGATCTCTGCCACGCCCCCTCCACCGTGGGGTTGGGCGAGGTGTTCGGCTCGGGCACCTCGATGGTGAGCCTCGAAAGCCTGCAGCAGACCGATTGCGTGGTGCTGGTGGGCTCCAACGCCCCCGCCAACCACCCGCGTCTGATGAACGAGCTGATCCGCCTGCGCGAGCGCGGCGGCACGGTGATCGTGATCAACCCGGTGCTGGAGTTGGGCCTGCTCAGGTTCGGTTCACCGGCCTTCCCGATCCGCTCGATGCTGAAGGGCTCCCCGATCGCCTCGATCTTCCTGCAGCCGATCCCGGGCAGCGACACGGCCGTGTTCGTGGGGATTCAGAAGGCGCTGCTGGAGGCCGATCAGATCCGCCGGGAGTTCCTGGCGGCCCACACCGAGGGCTGGGAGGCGGTGCTGGAGCAGGCACGTGCCACCTCCTGGGAGGCGATCACCGCCTGCTGTGGCCTCAGCCGTGAGGAACTGGCCAGCGCCGCCGCCGCGATCGCCCGCTGCCGCGGCGTGGTGTTCGCCTGGGCGATGGGGATCACCCACCACAGCAACGGCACGGCCAATGTGCATGCCATCGCCAACACGGCCCTGGTCAGCGGCAACGCCGGAAAGCCCGGGGCGGGCACGATGCCGATCCGCGGCCACTCGAACGTGCAGGGCTTCGGCTCGATGGGGGTGACCGTGAAGCTGCGCGCCGCGATGCAGCAGGCCCTGGAGGAGCTGCTCGGCCGGCCGCTCAGCCGCGTTCCCGGCTACGACACCCGCGCCCTGATCGAGGCCGCCGAAGCCGGCCGGGTCGACACGCTGCTGTGCCTGGGCGGCAACCTCTGGGGCGCGAATCCCGATTCCAGCCAGGCCCGCCGCGCCCTCGGTCGGATCGACACGATCGCGTATCTGGCCACCAAGCCCAACCAGGGCCATTTCCACGGTCTGGCGGCGAAGAACACCCTGCTGCTGCCGGTGTTCAACCGCTTCGAAACGCCCCACCGCACCACCACCGAATCGGGCAACAATTTCGTGCGCCTCAACGACCCGGGCAGCACCCATCTCAAGGGCGCCGACCTGATCAGCGAGGTGGGCTTCCTGGCCGAACTGGCGCGGCGGCGGCTGGGCAGCGACCCGATCGACTGGGGCCGCCTCCAGGACGCCGCCTACGTGCGCAAGCTGATCGCCCGCACTGTGCCGGGCTACGGCCCGATCGCCGGCATCGACGCCAGCCAGCGGGAGTTCAGCGTGGAGGGGCGGGTGTTCAACAAGCCAGCCTTCCCGACCCCCAGCGGGCGGGCGCGGATGGAGGTCACACCCCTGCCGGCGTTGGAGTTGCCGCAGCCTGAGCACTTCGGCGGCCTGCCGCCGGGCGAAACCGGGCTGGTGCTGGCCCTGATCACAGCCCGCAGCTACAGCCAGCACAACACCGTCGTCTACAAGGAAGGAGACAGGTACCGCGGCATGCCGCACCGGAACACGATCCTGATGAACCGGGCGGACCTGGTCCGTGCCGGCTTCATCGCCCACCAGCGGGTGACGGTGCAGGGCGACAGGGGGGCCCTCGAGAACGTCGAGATCATCCCGGGCGAGATCCGCGAGGGAGCGGCGCTGATGTTCTATCCGGAGGTGAACGCCATCTTCAGGGCGGCGATCGATGCCCGCAGCGGCACGCCCGCCTTCAAACGGGTGCCGGTGCTGGTGCGGGCCCTGCGGACTCGATGATGCTGGAACGGCTGCAGCGGGCCTTCACCACGCCGCTGTTCCCCCTGGGGCGCGAGGGAATCTCCCTGCTCTGGATCGTTCAGATCGTCGTTCTGCTGATCGTCGTCAGCCTGCTGGCCCGGGCGATCAAGCACCTGCTCAACGAGCGGCTGCTGGTGTGGCTCCGCGTCCGGGAAGGACGCCGCGAAGCGATCTCCACCCTGACCGGTCTGGGCCTGGCAGCCCTGGGTTACGTGCTTGTGGTGCAGGGAATGGGGCTCGACTTCGGCGCCCTCGCTGTGATCCTGGGCGCCCTGGGCGTCGGGCTCGGCTTCGGCCTGCAGGATCTGACCCGGAACCTCAGCAGCGGCCTCACCCTGCTGATGGAGGGAAAGCTGAAGGTGGGCGATCTGATCGAGTTCAACCAGACCACCGGAACGATCAAGGAGATCTCGATTCGTGCCACGGTGATCAGCACGTTTCAGGGCTCGGAGATCATTGTTCCGAACAGCTACATCACCAACAGTCCGGTGAAGAACCTCAGTTACAGCAGCGCGGATGGCCGGGTCGACGTGGCGATCACGGTGTCGCACGACAGCGACGTGCTGGAGGTGACGGAAGTGCTGTTGCAGGCGGCGATGGCCGAGCCCGGTGTGAACCATGAACCACCGCCGAAAGTGATCTTCTCCAGCCTGGGGGAGCGGGGCCTGGGCTTCGATCTGTGGGTGTGGACCTCCGAGATCCACAGCAGCCTCTCGATCCGCAGCGCCCTGAACTACGCGATCGAGCAGGGTCTGCGGGAGCGGGGAATCGAAATCGCCACCGCTCAGCAGGTGCTGCGGCTGCTGCCGCCGGATCCGGCCCCTGCAGACCCGGCCCCTGCAGACCTGGCCCCCGCACACCCGGCGACCGCCGCGACCCTCGGCCTGGCGGCTCGGGAACCGCTGAGAGAGGTGCTCTCGAGGCTGTCCGTCTTCGAGGGCTTCGAGCCGCGCCAGCTGCGCGAACTGATCGCGAGCGGCGCGCGCCTCACCCTTGCACCAGGCGAGGTGCTGATCCACCAAGGGGACTATGGCCACACGTTCAACATCGTGCTGAGCGGCTCGATCGACGCGATTTTCGAGACCGATCGGATCAGCCGCCGCCTGTTCACCTTCGAGTCGGGCCAGTTCTTCGGCGAGCTGCCGCTGCTGCTCAAGGTGCCCTACCCGACCACCATGCGCGCCGCCGTCGGGACGACGCTGTTCGTGATGCATGAACCGGGCTTTCAGTCGCTGCTGCAGCGCCATCCCGGCGTCGCCGAAACCATCGCCCAGGAGGTGACGCGGCGCCGCGACGTGCTCCAGGCCTACGAGGCCGATCTGCGGCAGCGCGGTCTGCTCTGCGACCAGGATCTGACCAACCCGCTGGCCTGGATCCGCGAACGCCTGAGCCAGGTGCTGAGAGGCACCGTCAGTAAGGGTCCGCGGCAATGATCGGGCCCAGCGGCTTGCTCAGCAGGCGCCGTCCAAGGTCCACATAGCCCTGGCGCAGATAGAGCGCGGCAGCGCGGCTGTTGTCCGCTTCCGCTTCCAGGCGCAGGCTGCGCACCCCGAGCTCCTGGCAGGCCGCTTCGGCCAGGGCCAGTGCCCTGGCGCCCGCGCCCTTCGAGCGGCCGGTGGGCGTGATGAACAGTTCATCGACGAAGGCGATGCGGCCATCCATTTCGAGGCTGAACGAGAAGGCCATCAGCAGATAGCCCACCGGTTCGGCCGCGTCCTGGATCTGCCAGAGGCGGCCGGCGCCGGGCTCTGCCAGGAATGCGTTCAGCAGAGCGCGCTTGCGGGTCTCGTCGTAGGCGTAGCCGAAATGCTCGTAGAACTCCCGCACGAAGGGCAGAACGCGCTCGATCCCCTCTGGCCCTGCCTCCACCAACTGGATCGCGCCTGTCGTCACGTCTGGGCCTGTCCGTCCGGGTCGCCCGGGAGGCTAGGGCAGCAGCCGGGATCCACCGGCAGCGGGCCAGCAGCGGGTGGAGGCGATCAGTTCGTCGTCCTGCAGGGCCTCGCTGCGACGCACCTCCGCCTGGCGGCTCTCCAGCACGGTGCTGTGCAGCAGTTCGCCCATCGCCTGCCGCAGCGGCGCGCTGGCCTCGAACGCCGCGCTGGCGTCCGCCAGGGTCTGGGGCAGCCGTGGCGTGAGGCCTGCCCTGCCGCGGCCCGGATCCCCCTGCACCGGCGCCGGCAGCGGGCGGGGGTGCTGCAACGCCGTCGCGATCACGGCCATCACCCCACCCAGCAGCAGGTAGGGGTTGGCGCTCAGGTCGGCCACCTTCAGCTCCAGATGGGCCGGTTCGCCTGCCGCGCCGGCAGGGATCAGCCGCAGGGCCGCTTCCCGGTTCTCCACCCCCCACACCTGGAAGGGCGCCGCCCAGCGGCCCGGCGCCAGCCGTCGGTACGAGACGGCCAGTCCGCAGGCGAGGGGCAGCAGCGCCGGCAGATGCTCCAGCAGGCCCGCCAGCAGCGTTTCCCCGTCCGCTGTCAGACCGGCCACGCCATCGCCGCCGCCGAGCAGGGGCAGCCCCGAGCGGGTCGCGCTCAGATGCAGGTGGCCGCCATTGCCCACCAGGTCCGCCGCCACCAGCGGCGCGAAACTGCATCGCCAGCCGAACTGCTGGCTCACCCGCTGGATCACCAGCCGTGCCGCCACCAGATGATCGGCCGCTCGCACCGGTTCGTGCGGTGCCAGGGAGAGCTCGAACTGGCCGCTGCCGTACTCGGGGTGCAGCTGGAGCCAGTCCAGCCCGGCGGCATCGAGCCCATCCGCCACGGCGCTGAGGTAGTCGAGTCCGCCGATCAGCCGGTCGGCGCCATAGGGACCGCCGGCCACGGCGGGCCGCCAGGCCCCGTCCGACTCGGGCAGCCCCACCATCCACTCAAGCTCGAAGCCTGCCTGAAGCCTGAGCTCCTGCCCGGCCAGGCTTCGCTGCTGTCGCCGGCAGAAGCCGCGCTGATCCCCTGCGTAGACAGCGCCCGCGAGCGTGTGGCGATCCCCCGCCGCCCAGACCCAGCCGGAGGCGGCATCGAGCACCAGCAGGCTGTCGAGATCGGGCACCAGCCGCAGGTCACCGTCCGGCCGGGCCAGCGACTGCAGCGGATCGATCAGCCCTGTGACCCCGAAGGCGTCAGCCACCGGCGAGAAGCCCACGCCGTCGCGGGCCACCTGGGGCAACCGCTGCAGCGGCACGCCCTTCACCAGGGCCGTGCCGCTGTGATTCACGAAGGTGATCGCCAGCCGCCGCAGGCCCCGGCCGCTCAGATCGAGCAGAACCGCGTGGGCCTGCCGCTCGTCGGCCTGGCGCCGCTCGAGGCTGCGGAAGGCGTTCGGCACATCGGTAGCGGCGGAGGTGGGCGACTGCGGCTCGATCATTGCCCGGCCGCCTGGCCGGCGCCAGCGTCAACCACCAGGCAGGCCCTGCCATTCTGCCGCGACTGCGCCATCAAAGAACTTCGATGACAGGGGTAACCGGCACTGAAGCACCGATGCCGCGACGCCTCAGGGCGTGACGAAACACCGTGTGAGCCCGTTCGCGCCATAAAAGAGAGCCCACTGGTTCACGGCCGGCAACCAGGCGAGCTCGGCGCCCCCCGACGCATCCGAGATCTTCTTGGGGACTCCCACAATGAGCGTCGAACCGCTCGCCGTCACCGGAAGAGTGTAAGAGCTCTTTGAGCGGATGAGGTAGTGCAGGACGACCTTGTTCGAGTCCTTTTCCGCCCGATAGTGGCTGTTGTTACCGGCACTACTCACCGTCTTGATGAGCCTGAGCATCCCTCCCGACGACGGCTGCTCCTAGACGGAGATCTTCTCCTTCCCCGCATTCGTGAACAGAACGGTCGTGCCGGTCGCCGGATGACGAATCGCGCGCACAGTCTCCTGCGGCGCAACAGGTGCTGTGGCAATTTTCACCAGACTCCCAGGAGTGAAGCCGCCCGCGCTGTTGATCTGTGCCTCGTAGATCCCGGAGCCAGAACTTGAACCGCTTGCACTGATGAAGATCCAGCCATCATCGCGGGGGCTCTGGGCGGCGCTCGAAAATGTAAGACCTTGTGCCTTCAGGGCGGCAACAATATCGGTGAGCTTGCCGTCGCTCAATGGGCCGTAATTCCCCTTCTTCGGACTTACCCCCTCCCCGTAAGTACTTAATTGGAACGGCATTCCCGTGGCCGGATAGTTGCCTTTGATCGTCAACGGCAGAGGGAGGGGACTGCTCCCCGAAACGGCTGTGCCATTGAGATTGAAGCTGAAGGCGTTCCAGTTCGACGGCGGGTTGGCGCGAAAGGCAGCGTGAACGCCCTGGGGACCTCTATAAAGGAGCCCGAGTTTCCCGTCGGGTTTCTCCAGGAACTCCGGGCCGTTGATATAGGAATCGCCAATGTAGTTAGTGGCGATTGTAGTGAGCGATCCGCCGACGAGAATTCCCGTCGACCGGTCGATGCGTGCCACGACGATTTTCGATGAGCCGGTGGCAGTATTCGATGCATAGATAAGATTTTGCTGAGGATCCTGAGGATCGTTACTTATCTCGAAGTCCCCGTTGACGTTGGCGAGGAGCCTTGTGGGGTCGGCGTTGACACATCCGGGTGGCAAGGCGGCCGCCTCCACGGCGTGCGAAGACCCGAAAATCTGCACGGCAACCAGCACGACCGTCGCCACCCTCAATGTTGACGCCCTGCGATAGCGACCATTCGTCGGAACGCCACCGAGGTCACCTGGCCCGGAAGTCAGCAATCCTGGGTCACCATATGGGCCAGCCCCATTACGCCTCTCGAGCCAGAAAGCCAAGGCTCTTCGCAACCGAGGTGCTGCAGAATGCACACAGCGCGGCGAGACGGTTCGCAGGCCATGAACCGGCGCCGCTCAGGGCGCGGGTACGAGGGGAAGGAAGCAGGGAGCATGCTGCCCTATAGGCAAGGCCGGTCCCATTCTATACGCTTGGAATGAAAATGTATGGTATCGGCTAGTACTCCGCCCTATCCTTCGTCAAGCCCGGCCTGCGGCCCAACAGCTCAGTCCAGCTTGCCGCCGTTGACTATGGCAAACCCGTAGTGTGGACCAGGCTGTGCCAGGGTTCCTGATCAATTCACGAACTAACCCCGCTGGGGTTACCCGATGATCACACGTGTTGGGTTGCCTGCGCAAAGTCGCCGTGACACCTCAGGGCGTAACGAAACACCGCGTGATCCCGCTGTTGCCGTAATAGAGAGCCCACTTGTTCGCGAATGGCAGCCAGGCCAACTCCGAGCCCTCCGCCACCGCCGAGATCTTCTTGGGGACCCCCACAACGAGCGTCTGACCGCTCGCCGTCACCGCCAGAGTGTAAGAGCCCTTGTCGCTGGTGCTGCCGTTGCGGACGTAGTAGTGCAGAACGACCTTAGAGGTGGCGGCGGTGTTGCCGCCCTCTTCCGTTCGATAGTGGCCACTGTTCTTCCCCGTCACCGTCTTGATGAGCCTGAGCGTCCCGCCCGTCGCCGGCTGCTCCCAGATGGAGATCTTGCCATTCCCCGCATTTGTGTACAGAACGGTGGTATTGGTCGCCGGATGGCGAATCGCGCGCATACTTTCCTGCGGCACAGCAGGTGCTGAGGCAAGTTTCACGAGCGTCCCAGAAGTGATGCCGCCCGCGCCGTTGACCTGTGCCTCGTAGATCCCGCTGCCTGAACTTCGACTATTGGCACTGAAGATGATGTAGCCATCGCGCGGGCTCTGGGCGCCGGCTGTCAACGTAAGACCTTGTGCAGTCAGGACGGCAACAATGTCGGTGAGCTGGCCGCCGCTGAGGGGGCCGTAATAGGCTTTAGTCTGGGTTGGATTGAACTCCGAGTAGGTTCTTTGACCCAAGGGCATTGCTGCGCCCGCATAGTTGCCTTTAATCGTCGACGGAAGAGGTGGGGGACTCCCCGTAATGGCAGCGCCATTAACGGTGAACTTGAAGGCGTTCCAGTTCGACGGCTGGATGGCGCGAAAGACAGCGTGAACGCCTTGGGGACCTCTGTAGATGATCCCGAATGACCCGTTGGGCTGCTGAACGAACTCAGGGCCGTTTTTGGAAGTATCGCCAGACCAGTTATCGGCGACTGTGGTGAGTGATCCGCCGATGACATTTCCTGTCGTCCCGTCGATGCGTGCCGCGACGATTCTCGATGCGCCGGAGGCAACATTCGATATGTAGATCAGATTCCCCTGACCATCCTGAGGATCGGCAGCCAGCTCAAAGTCGCCCTTAACGTTGGCGAGGACCCTCGCGGGGTCGGCGTTGACACATCCCGAGGGCTGCGCCTCTGCGGCGTGCGAATACCCGAAAACCTGCACGGCAACCAGCGCGACCGTCGCCACCTTTAGCGTCGACACCCTGCAACAGCGCCCTTTCGCCGGAAAGGCAACGAGGTCACGCGCCCCAGTCGGCAGCGCTCCTGGGTCACCACAGTGGCCAGCGCCATCCCGCCTGTCGAGCCAGAGGGCCGAGGCTCCTCGCAACCGAGGTGCTGCCGAACCCATAACAGCGCGGGGGGACGGTTCGCAGGCCATGAACCGGCGCCGCTCAGGACGTGGGTATGAGGCGAAGGACGCGGGAAACATGCTGGTCTATAGGCGAAGCTTCCCCTACTCTATACGCTTGGAGCGAAAGTGCATGGTAACGAATTGAACACTGCCCCGTCTTCACTATACCTTTAGTTGCATACGCTCATCGGAACCGATGCAGCCCGCCCCCACCGTCAACGAAACCGCCGACCGCGGTTCGCCGCCAGGCTGGCTGCGCCTGGCGATGGATCACATCATCCGCCGAAGCTCCCACCGAGGCAGCCACCTAGGCCGAGAGGAGACGGCTCTCCTGGCGAGGCCGGGCCGTTTCCAGGGAGGCCAGTTGCTCCTCGATTTCCCGGCGCACGATGCTGCGGTACTCCAGGAAGTGCTCATTCTGTGCGCAGACGGTGAGGTATTGGCCCACCACTTCCGGGTTCTGCCGCAGGATCCCCCAGAGGTTGCGCCAGAAGGCCCAGCGGGTGCTGCGTTGGATGCCCTGCCGCTGAACGACGATCAGCAGGGCCCGCAGGTCCACCAGGCTGGGCCACTGGAAGGGCAGGACATAACGCGGTTTGCCCAGCTTCAGAAAGTAGCGGTAGACGCGATCGAGATAGGTGTCGGCCTGGTAGAGCGTGTTGAAGGCTTCCACGTACTCCCGTGCGATCTGCTCGATCGGGCGGGTAGGGCTGAAGTTCATCAGTGTGGTCTGGTTGATGCCGGCCTCCGGACCCAGCAGGCGGCCCTCTCGCTCGAGGCGATGCCACAGGGCGGTGTTCGGCAGCGCCTGCAGCATGGCGAAGGTGGTGGCTGGGATGCCGGTGAGCTCGACGAAGGTGACGATGCGATCCCCAGCGCCGGCCTCTTCATTGTCGAAGCCGATGATGAACCCTGCCATGACCCGCAGCCCTGCGGCGGTGATGCGATCAACCGCCTCGCTGAGGGAATCGCGGGTGTTCTGAAACTTCCTGGTGAGGGTGAGGCTTTCTTCATCCGGTGTTTCGATGCCGACGAAGACCGCATCGAAACGGCAATCAGACATCATCGCCATCATCTCCGCGTCCTGGGCGAGGTCAACGGAGGCTTCGGTGATGAAGCTGAAAGGATACCCTCTCGCCTGTTGCCATTGCTGCAGGGCAGGCAGGAGTAACTTCACGTTGCGCTTGTTGCCGATGAAATTGTCATCCACCATGAACACACTGCGTCGCCATCCGAGTGCATAGAGGCAGTCCAGCTCCTTGAGCAGCTGCTCAGGTGTTTTGGTGCGGGGTTTGCGCCCGTACAGAACGATGATGTCGCAGAACTCGCACTGAAAAGGGCAGCCCCTGGAGAACTGCACCGACATCGAGTCGTACTGGTTGAGATCCAGCAGATCGAAGCGCGGCACAGGAGTGTTCGTGACATCGGGCTTTTCGCCGCCGGAGCGGAGCACGCCGCCGCTGTCTCCACGCTCCAGGGCCTCGACGAGCATGGGCAGCGTCACTTCACCTTCATCGAGAACCAGGAAATCGGCCCCGGCCTGCTCCATATCCTGGGGAATAGAGGTGGGGTAAGGGCCACCGACAGCCACCGTTTTGCCACGCCGCTTGGCTTCCTGGACCTGGGCGATCATGTCGTCCTTCTGTACGATCATGCCTGAGAAGATCACGATGTCCGCCCAGTCCCATTCCTGCTCGGTTGCCGCACGGATGTTGCGATCGACGAGCTTGAAGGACCAGGTCTGGGGCAGCAGGGCCGCCACGGTGACCAGGCCCAGAGGGGGAAGCAGTACTTTTCTGTCGATCAGTTCGAGAACCTTTTCATAGGACCAGAAGGTCTTCGGAAAGATCGGATAGATCAATAATGCTTGCATGGGTCTAGCTGGTCCATTAAGCAGTTTTTTAGCTTAGTCGATTCAGGCCTTTTCCCTCAGACGTCCCATCAAGGTGTCGTCATGCAACAGCGATGGGCTGGGCCTGGCTGGTTGCCTGGCCGTGGGTGTGCGCCCACTCCAGCTGGGCCGCAACCTGATCGCGCACCACGGTGCGGTAGTCGAGGAAGTGCTCGCTCAGCACCAGCAGGCGCAGATAGGCCTTCAACAGCCGTGGCCGTTCCACGGCGATCTGCAGCAACCGCCGCCAGAACAACCAGCGGCACTCGCTCACGACCCCCTGGCGCCAGAGCAGCGTCAACAGGCCCTTCAGCTCACCACGCCGGGGCAGCTCCGGCCACCAGCGCCGTGCCCCGGTCCGCTGGCGCTGCCAGCTGGGCAGGCCCAGGGTCCTGCAGTAGCGGAAGACCCGCTCCAGATAGGCCTGCGGCTCATAGAGCGTCGAGAAGGCCGCCACGAACTCCGCGGCGATCTCCTCGATCGGCCGCGTCGGCCTGAAATTCAGCAGGTTGGTCTGCACCCCTTCGTCGAACTGCGCCTCCAGGTGCAGCAGCCGCCCTTCCCGCTCAAGTCGGTGCCACAGGGCCGTGCCGGGAAGGGCCTGCAGCACCCCCAGCATCGCCACCGGAATGCCGGTGGCGATCACGAAGGCGGTGATCCGCTCGCCGGCCCCGGGCGTTTCGCCATCGAAGCCGAGGATGAATCCGGCCATCACCTCCAGGCCATGAGAGGTGATCGTCGCCACGGCCTGTTCCAGCGAGCTGCGCGTGTTCTGCAGCTTCTTGGCCGTGGTGAGGCTGCCCGTGTCGGGGGTCTCGATGCCCAGGAAGACGCTGCCGAAGCGGCAGGCGGCCATCGTGTCGAGAAGGTCCGGATCGGTGGCCAGATCGATCGAGGCCTCGGTGATGAAGGAGAAGGGGAAGTCGTGGCGGCGTTGCCAGTCGAGCAGTTCCGGCAGCAGCAGGTTGACGTTGCGTTTGTTGCCGATGAAGTTGTCGTCCACCAGGAACACCTGGCCGCGCCAGCCGGTGTCGCGCAGGGCGTCGAGTTCGGCCAGGAACTGCCGCGGCGTCTTTGTGCGCGGTCTGCGGCCGTAGAGCACGATGATGTCGCAGAACTCGCACTGGAACGGGCAGCCGCGCGAGAACTGAACGGCCATCGAGTCGTAGGCCTGCCGATCGAGCAGATCGAAGCGTGGCACCGGCGAGGCGGTGATGTCGGGCTTTTCCCCCGCCGCGCCGAATCGCCCGCTTCTCTCTCCGCGCTCGAGCGCCTGCACGAACGGCGGCAGGCTGAGTTCGCCTTCGTCGAGCAGGAGGAAATCGGCCAGCGCCAGTTCGGGGGCGTCGGGCGTGGAGCTGGCATAGGGTCCGCCCACCGCCACGGGCAGGCCATGGGCCTTCGCCCGCCGGATCTGGGCTTCCAGATCCCGTTTCTGAACGAGCATCGCCGAAAGGATGACCAGATCGGCCCAGCCCCAGTCGTCGTCGCCGAGGTCGCGAACGTTGCGGTCGACCAGCCGGAACTGCCAGCTCTGCGGCAGCAGCGCCGCCACGGTGAGCAGCCCCAGCGGTGGCAGCAGCACCTTGCGGTCCACCAGCTCCAGTGCCCTGTCGAAACTCCAGAACGTCTTCGGGAAGGTGGGGTAGACGAGCAGAACATGCATCGGCTTGCTGCAAGGTGTGGGTCCTGGCAGGGCAAGGGTCCGATCTCACCTCTAGGCAGCGGTGCGGGGAGCGGCAACTCCACCGCATTGACGACTCAACGATTCAACCGCCCAGGTACGCCATCTCCGCGTGGGGCCTGGGGACCTGGCCGGGGCCGGCAGCGCTGGCTCCGGGTTGGTGGCGTTCCTCGCTGTAGCGGTCGTCGCGGGCCTGCCACAGCCCGCGCAGGGCCGCCTCCAGGCCCTGTGGATCAGGCGCCGGCCGTAACCAGGGCCTGAGGTCGAGGCCACAGGAGGCGAACAGGCAGCTGAAGGCCAGCCCGTCGGCGGTGACGCGCAAGCGGTTGCAGTCACCGCAGAAGGGTGCACTGATCGACGCCACCACGGCCAGGTGCGCGCCCCCCGCGCCCCCCGGCCCGCCGCCGTCGCGGTAGCGCCAGCGGCCGGCCGTGCCGTGGTGCGCCCGCCCCACCGGCTCCAGCGGCCAGACGGCCCCGATCCGTCGCACCATCTCGGCGGCCGGCACCACCTGCTCCAGGTTCCAGCCGTTGCGGTTGCCCACGTCCATGAATTCGATCAGCCGCAGTTCCAGGCCCCGCTGTCGCGCCAGGTCCGCCAGGGGCAGCAGCTGGTCGTCGTTGCGGCCGCGGGCGATCACAGCATTGAGCTTGAGCTGGCCGGCGGCGGGATCGAAGCCGGCCGCCCGGGCCTGCTCCAGTGCCGTCAGCACCTTGACCAGCACCGCCGCCCCCGCTGCCTCGCCGCCGCTGATGCCCCCCATCCGGGCCACACTGGCGCCATCGGTGCCGTCGAGGCTCACGGTGATCCGGTCGAGGCCTGCCGCCTTCAGGGCCCGGGCGCGCTCGCCCGTGAGCAACACGCCGTTGGTGGTGAGGGCGATCTCGTCGAGACCACCGCGAGGGTCATCGGCGCTGCGCTGCCGCAGCGGTCGGAGCGCCTTCAGCAGCGCTTCGAGGCCTCGGTGCAGCAGCGGTTCGCCGCCTGTGAGGCGCAGGCGCCTGAAACCCAGGCCCGCCGCCGCCTCGACGAGCAGGCGCCGTTCCGGCGGCGAGAGCAGCTGCGGCGGATCCTCCGCGTCGGGGCAGCAGTAGGGACAGGCCAGGTTGCACCGGGCCGTCAGCGACAGGCGCAGCACCCCGGTCGGGCGGCCGAGACGATCGAGCGGTGGGGTCGGCAAGGGCACGGCAGCCCGGTTCCTGGCAGTCAGCCTGGCGCAGGCGGCGCCCAGTCGTCGGGGGTGTTGGCGTTCACCATCTCACCGGGATCCAGCCGTACCGCGGCGTAGCCCTGGGTCTGCTCCAGCCAGCTCAGCAGGCTGCGGCCGCCGCGGCCGGTGAAGGCTTCGGCAGCGGCCCGGTTGGCAGGAGTGGCGGGATAGAGGCCGAGCAGGGGCTGGAGCCTCCGGCCGTCGTGGGCCAGGTGGATCGCGTTGGGGTCCGTTGCGCCCTCTGCGACGTGGATCAGCTGTCGCAGGCTGGCGGCTCGCAGCCAGGGCATGTCCACCGGCGCCAGCAGCAGCCGTTGGCCTGGATGGCGGGCCATCAGGCGGGTGAGGGCCAGCAGCGGACCTTCGTGAGGGGGCGGCTCCAGCACCACCTCGATCGCGAGCCCTTCCCGCTCGCCCAGCGCGCGGGCGAGCCGGTCGTGCCGGCGGTGGCGGCTGACCAGGGTGATCGGCGTGTCGAGACCGCCGAGCAGCCGCAGCGCCTGCTCCAGCCAGGTGCCGCCGGCCGGATGGGGCAGCAGGGCCTTGTCGGTGCCCATGCGCCGGCTCTCGCCACCGCTCAGCAGGCAGGCATGCAGCGATGGGGAGCTGGTCATTCCCTCATGGTGCCAGCAGCGCCGGGGTATCAGTCGCCGCCGGCACGCCGGGCGATCCGCTCCCGCACGAAGGCCAGCACGGCCGCGATCACGGCCTGCTGGTCGCAGTCGCGGAACAGCTCGTGCTTCGAGCGCTCGAACCAGAGGATCCGCTTGTCCGCTGCGGCGGTGCCGAGTCCGGCGAGCAGGATCTCGGCACTGCCGGCGGCCACGACGCCATCGCCGCGGCTCTGCAGGATCAGTGCCGGCGTCCGCACCTCCTCGAGACGGGAGCGGGTGAGGCTGGAGAAAGCCAGAAAGGAGCCGAGCGCGTCCATCGGCGTCCATGGGTAGCAGTCGGCGGTGGCGACCTGGCAGGGATCTGCATAGACCTTGGGGATCGGCCAGGCGGGGAGGAGGCGCTGCAGCAGGGGCGTGAGCCGGTGCAGGGGCCGGCCGGGCGCCAGGGGTGAGGCGAGCAGGATCGGGGTGGCCGAGAGCACCAGGCTGTCGACAGCCTCGGGATGGTCGGCGGCCAGGGTCAGCCCCACCAGGCCGCCCATGCTGTGGCCCAGCACGATGACCTGCTCCGCCTCCTGCAGCAGGCTCCGCAGGGCCGCTTCCCCATCGGCGAGCCAGTCGTGCCAGGTGACGCCGCGCAGGGCCTCGGGCGAGCCGGCCCCGTGGCCGCGCAGCAGCGGCAGCGCCAGCGGCAGGCCCAGGGCCCGCAGCGGCGCCTCGACACTGCGGATGGAGGCCGGGCTGCCCGTGAACCCGTGCAGGAGCAGAACACCGAGGGAAGCGGCCATCAGCGGCGCAGCAGAGCGGAGCCCCGGATCAGGCTCAGGGCAGCGGCCCAGCAGGAGAGGGCCCCGACGGTGACCACGACGATGAATTGCGGCACGCAGCGACTGAGCGGACACCAGATCACGATGACGACCAGCAGATAGGCGAGGCCGAGAAGTGTGGCGATCAGGCCGGCGACGCCGACCAGCACCAGCACCACCCCGACCATCCGCCTGAACCCGCGGCGGCTGGCCTGCTGCCGTTCCATGGACGCCCCGGTCTCCGCCACCTGGCAGGCAGTGTTGTCGAGATTCCACCTGTCCGGCAGCGGCAGGCCAGCCGCCGTGCACGAAACGCCACGATCGGGGCTCAGGCCAGCTGATGCAGGTACGGCTGCCCGATCCGGATCAGGTCGCCGCCGATCACCCGATCACCACTCCAGCTCCGGCAGGTCACGGAAGACGCTGCGCACACCTGCGCTCCAGGCGGCGCTCAGGGCACTGAAATAAGTGTCGCCCTCCCGGAAGCGAAGGCGATGACGGATCTCCAGGCTGTCGCGTTGGTAGCCGATCAGATCGATCGGCATGCCCACCGAAAGGTTGCTGCGCATGGTGGAATCGAACGACACCAGGACGCACTTGCTGGCCTCGGCCAGAGTGGTATCGGGCGCCAGCACCCGATCAATGATCGGCTTGCCGTATTTGGCTTCGCCGGTCTGCAGGAACGGTGTATCTTCACCGGCTTCGATGAAGTTGCCTTCGGAGTAGATGCGGAACAGCCGCGGCGGCTCGCCCTGGATCTGTCCGCCCACGATGAACGAGGCATTGAACGGCACCGCCCCGCTTTCCAGGAAGGGCGCGTCGCGGCGTTCGATCTGGCGCACGGCATCGGAGATCAGCGTCACTGCATCGAACATCGTTCCTGCCGTCCAGAGGCTGGGCGTGCCATCGACGGCCTCGCCGCGTTGCCGCAACAGGCTGATCACCGCCTGGGTGGCCGCCAGGTTGCCGGAGCTGAGCAGCACGATCACCCGATCGCCGGCCCGCTCGAAGCAGGACATCTTGCAGAAGGTGGCGAAGTTGTCGACCCCGGCATTCGTGCGCGAATCGGAAGCCAGCACCAGGCCGTCCCTGAGCAGGATGCCCACGCAGTAGGTCATGGCTGTGCTTCCTCCGTCCACACCTGGAACGATTCCAGTGTGGAGGGTCCGAAGCTGGTGGTGAGCGCCACGTCGGCGGCGTCCCGCCCCCTGGCGATCAGGATGCGCCCGATGCGGGGGGTGTTGTTGCGGGGATCGAAGGTGTGCCAGCCGTCACCCAGGTAGGCCTCGAACCAGGCGGCGAAGTCCATCGGTGTGTGCGGTGGCGGCACGCCCACATCGCTCAGATACCCTGTGCAGTAGCGGGCCGGGATGTTCATGCAGCGGCAGAGCGTCACGGCGAGATGGGCAAAGTCACGGCAGACCCCTTCGCGGTCGTGAAAGACCTGAAAGGCGGATTTGGTGGGGCTGGAGAGGCCATAGCCGAACCGAATGTGGTGATGCACAAAATCACAGATGGCCTGCACCCTGCTCCAGCCGGTGGGGGCAGCTTCGAACAGTCGCCAGGCGGTTTCCGAGAGCAGATCGGTTTCGCAGTAGCGGCTGCCGAGCAGGAACACCAGCACTTCGTCCGGCAGGGACTCCACCGGCCGCTGCTCCAACCAGGGGAAGACCGGGTCGGGCTGGCCGCTGTCGTTCACCACGCCATGGCCGCTCAGCGTGATCTGCCCGGCGGGGGCGACGATGCGGCTGCACCAGTTGCCGTAGGCGTCGCGATAGGCAGTGATCGGAACCGATGGCGTGAGCACCAGGTGATCGGGCTCGAGTAGATCGGAAATGCGGCTGTAGTTGATGCTCAACATCACGATCATCGGCGTTGGTCGTGGGGACTGATAGATCAGTTCGTAGCCGATGTTGATCTTCATTGGATACACCTCCTGCAGATTTCGTACCCACCAGTGGAGCTCCGTGTCATCCTAGGGGCTGCATCTGGAAGGCCCGAGTTCCGTCGGCTCAGCCCGGCAGCACGTCGGGCAGAGTAGCGGCAAGAATGCGGCCGATGCGCTCCGCCCAGATCTGCACATCGCCGCTGGTGCTGAGCAGGTCCTGGCGAATCTCGAGTTCCACGTGGGGCAGTCGCCGCTGTTCACCGTGCACGAGGATCGTGTAGTCGGTGTGGTCGCACACGGCGTAGGGTTGATTGTCGCCGACGATCAGGCCGTCCTCGCGGACGAACTCCTGCCGCACCCGTTGCGCCAGCCGCTGATCACGGCCGTAGAGCACCCCCACATGCCAGGGCCGCACCTCGTCCATGTAGACGGGAGTGAAGCTGTGCAGGGCCACCAGCACGCTGGGGTGGTCGCCGGCGCGGCGGCGGTCCAGTTCACGGCCGATCCGCTGGTGGTAGGGGTGGAACACCTCGTTCAGGCGTTGCTGCCGTTGCGCCGGGGAGAGGCCGGCATTGGCGTCGATGCGGGTGCGTTCGCTGAGGGTGGGAATCGAATCGGCCGCTCCGGGCGGTCGGTTGGCGTCGATCACCAGCCGGGAGTAGGTCTGCAGGATCAGGAACGCATCAAGTCGGGCGGAGAGCTGTCGGCCGAGTTCGGCCACGCCCAGATCCCAGGCCACGTGTGTGGTCAGTTCCTGCTCGCCAAGGCCCAGGCATCCCAACCGCCGGGGAATGGTGCGGCCGGCATGGTCGCAGGTGATCACGCAGGCGGACGACCCAGCGCTGCGCTCCACCGTGAACGGGGCCGGATCGTCTTCCCCGAGCAGGGATTCAGTGCCTGGTGGCCGCGCATTCTGCGCCGGAAGGCGTCGGTGGTCCATCGGTTGAACCGTAGGTGGGAATCCGGGAGGCGGAAGTCGGAACGCCTGGCCCCGTTGTCCTTCGCCCTTCCCCACGATCAGCTCGAGCAGAACGTTGATGCCGCCGCCGGGCTTCCGCCAGGGGCCCCTGACCGTTGCCGCGGTGACGACTAGAACGGCGGACGTAGGTCGCAGAAGCCTTGCCCTGATGCCCCCGCCGCCGCCGGCTCCCTGGGAGCCGGCCCCCTCGGACATCCACTGGCGCCTGGCCTGGGCCGTGGTGGCCCTGCAGGGATCGTTGCAGCTGGGCTGGATCATCTACCGCGCCTACCAGCCGGCCATGCTCAGCGGCCACGGCTTCGCCGGCCTGCTGTTTCCGTTCGCGCTGCTGCCGGGGTTCCTCGGCCTGTTCACCGAACCGATCAGCGGTGCGGTCTCCGACCGCTGGGCCGCCAGCGCGCGTGGCCGTCTGCTGCCGCTCACCGTCTCGGTGCTGGTGGCCGGTCTGATCTTCCTCTCGGTGGTGGGCCTGCTGCAGCGGGGCATCGGGGCGGGCAACGTCCTGCTGCCGGGGTTGATGCTGGCCTGGATGGTGGCCGTGCAGTCCTCCTCCAGCCCGGGCCTGGCGCTGTTGAACGAGGCCGTTTCCCTGCGGAACCTGCCGCGGGTGGCCGCCCTGGTGACCCTTGTTCAGGGGCTGATCGGCGCCTTCTCGGACCGCCTGGCCGAGGGCGCGCTCCGGCTCGGACCCACCTTCACCTTCCTGCTGGGTGCGGCCGTGCTGGCCCTCGGGCTGTGTGTGCTGCGGGCGGTGCCGGCAACCCCTGCCGCAAGCCCCCTGCCGCCGCCACGCCCCTGCCCGCCGCTCCCTCTGGGACGCTGCCTGCCGCTGCTGCTGATCGGCCTGGCCGTGGGTGGGTTCGCCCAGGTGCTGCTGGATCTGCTTCCCCGTGTGCAGCCGCTTGCCGCGCAGGGATCCTGGCAACCGGGCCTGGCGCCGGTGGTGTTGCTCTGCTCCGCCCTGGCCTCACCCTGGGCGGGGAAACTGGTGATCCTCTGGGGCCGGCGGGGTGCCCTCCTGGGCGGCATGGCCGGTCTCGGTGTCGCCCTCGCCGTGGCCCTGCTGCTGCCCTCGGCCTTCGCGCCGCCCCTGCTGCCTCTGCTGGGCCTGATTCACAGCCTGGTGGCGACCAGCCTGACGGCCCTCTCCCTTGCGGCCCTTCCCCCGGAGTGGGGCGGGCTGGGCGCCGGGCTTGTGCTGGGCGGCTACGGGCTGGCCGCCAGCTTCTGCCTGCTTCGCTTCGGGGCCGTGGGGAATCCTGGCGTCACCGCCGTGCTGATGGTGCTGGCCTGCAGCGGCGCCCTGGCTCTGGCTGGCTGCCTGCTGCTCGATCGCTGCAGGCCATCAGCCGATGCCCGGGCCTGATCCAGGTGGCCGTGGCGGCGCTGCCGCCAGGTTCAGCGGTTGATTCCTCGCCAGGGCAGGAACTTGAGCACCGCCTGGGTCCGGTTGACCACGTCCAGCTTCTGCATGATCGCGTGGCCGTGGACCCGCACCGTGCCCAGACCGATGCCCAGTTCAGCGGCGATCTCGCGGTTGGTCAGGCCCCGGGCCATCGCCTCGAGCACCTCCCGCTCGCGCGGTGTCAGCAGCGCCAGATCGTCGCCGTCACCCGGCGCCAGCCGCTCCTCTCCCGCCGTGGCGGCCTCTCCCAGCTGGCGCATGGCCGTGGTGGCGTCCGCATCCCACCAGGAGGCCCCGCGCAGCACCGTTCGGATCGCGAGCTCCAGATCCTCCGCCGACAGGCCCTTGCGCACAAAGCCCCGCGCTCCCGCCAGGAGCAGGCGATGGCACCAGGCGGGATCGTCCTGACTGGTGACCACCAGCACCGGCAGCTGCGGCTGCTCGGCCGCGATGCGGCGGCAGGTCTCCAGACCCCCCAGCCCCGGCAGGCCCAGATCGAGCAGCACCACGTCCACCCGCTGGTGGCGCAACAGCGCCAGGGCCTGCTCGCCGTCGCCCACAGCCGTCACCGTGTCCACTCCCGCGAAGCCTCGCAGCGTGATCTCCAGGCCGAGCCGGAACAGCTCATCGTCCTCGACCACCAGCACGTCCATCGCCTCAGCCTCCCCCCTCCGGGCCCGGCCCGGCGGCGGCCGGCAGGAGCACTTCGATCTCGGCACCACCGCCGGGCCGGTTGCGCAGGCTGATGCGGCCGCCATGGGCCTGCACGATCTGGCGGCAGAGGTAGAGCCCGAGGCCGCTGCCCGGGCGCTCCTCGGAGAGGCGATGGAATCGCTGGAACAGGTTGGGGAGCTCCGCCTCCGGCACGCCCGGACCGGAGTCGCCGATGCGAAGCCGGTGACCGGCGCCGTGGGCCTCGAGGTCCAGCCGGATCTGCCCGCCCCTCAGGCTGTGGTGGATGGCATTGAGCAGCAGGTTCTCCACCAGCCGCCTGAGCTGCGCCCCATCGCCCAGGAGCCGGTGCGGGCTGCGCTGGCAGAGCTCGCCGAAGCCCAGGTGCAGGGTCAGCTCCCGCTCCTCCGCCAGCGCGGAGAGCTCCCGGATCACGTCCTCCACCAGGCGGGTGAATTCGACGTCCACCGGCTGCAGCCGCAGGCCCTCGGCGTCGTTGCGGTACACCTCCAGCAGGGTCTGGATCTGCTGCAGTGCACGGCTCTGGCCCCGCTCGATCGTGGCCAGGGCCCTGGCCACCAGCGGCCCGTCGCGTCGCTGGTTGGCCGCGGCGAGGCTGCGGGTGGTGGCGATCGTGCCCAGGATCGGCGTCTTGAGGTCATGGACGAGGGTGGCCACGAAATCGCGGCGCAGGTCCTCCACGGCCAGCTGGCCCTGGAGTTCGAGCCGCTGGAGCTGCAGCCGCTGGATGCGCAGGCACTGGCGGGCGGTCAGCACCAGGGCGCCGCAGACCAGCAGCCGGTTGGTCAGCACCGACGCGGCGACTGGAGTGAGCTCCGGGATCACCAGATTGGCGAGCGTGAGAGTGCAGGCCAGGCCCACGTAGCACCAGATCGCGGTCGGCCGGGTCGTTTCGCTCAGGAGGATCAACGGCAGCACGTACAGATAGGCGAGCACCACCTGCACCGGGGTGAGCAGCTCCACCAGCGCCACGGCCGTGGTCAGGGCGCCCACCTGTCCCACCGGAGAGCCCAGCGCTGCTATACCCCCGGATAGGGACCTGCGCTTCACATCCATACCCTCCGCTAGTAGCGCCCCTCGCCAGGGGCGATCGACAGTGAACGGGCCCGCCGATCCGGACGCTACCGCCGATGAACGCCTGGATTCAGGTCGCCCTGCTGCTCGCCCTCGCCCTCGTGCTGGGCTGCGCTCCGCTGCTGGGGCATCACCTCTGGCAGGTGTACGACGATCGGCCCCAGCCCCTGCTGGACCGCTGGCTCACCCCCGTGGAAACCTCCCTGCTGCGCTGGGTGGGGGACCGGGGCCGCCCGGCCGAGCAGGCCTGGGACTACCTGCGCCCCCTGTTGCTGAGCAACGTTCTGTTCGGTGCCGTGGCCTTCCTGCTGCTGCACTTCCAGCCGGCCTGGCTCAACCCCCTCGGCCTCCCTGGGATGCGCTGGGACACGGCCCTGCACACCGCCATCTCCTTTCTCACCAACACCGACCAGCAGCATTACCTTCCCGAGCAGACCCTGGGTGATCTGGCCCAGCTGGGGGCGCTGCAGTTCCTCTTCTTCACCTCCGCCGACACCGGCCTGGCGGTGGGCTTCGCCTTCATCCGCGGCCTCTGCGGCCGGCCCCTGGGCAGCTTCCACCGTGATCTGGTCCGCTCGATCACCCGGGTGCTGCTGCCCCTTTCCTTCCTGCTGGCGTTGGTGCTGCTGGTGGCCGGCGTGCCGATGACCCTGGGCGGCCCGGTGAGCCTCAGCACCCTGGAGGGGGCCACCCAGATCCTGGTGCGGGGCCCGGTGGCCGGCTTCGAGGCGATCAAGCAGCTGGGCGAGAACGGTGGTGGCTTCTTCGGCGCCAACTCCGCCCACCCGTTCGAAAACCCCACCCCGTTCACCAACCTGCTGGCCATGGTGGCCATGCTCGCCATCCCCGCCGCCACGATCGACGCCTTCGGGCGCTTCCTCGGCAACCGGCGCCAGGGCACCCTGCTGTTGCTGCTGGTTTCCGTTCTGTTCCTGGCTCTGGCCGTGGTGGCGATCACCGCCGAGCAGGCGGGCAACCCCCTGCTGGCCCCCTGGCTCAGCGGGCCGAACCTGGAGGGCAAGGAGGTGCGCTTCGGTGCAGCCGTTTCTGCCCTGTTCGCCACCATCACCACCGGCACCATGACCGGGGCGGTGAACGGCTCGATGGATTCCCTGATGCCCATCGGCGGCCTGGTGCCGCTGTTCAACCTGTTCCTGCAGGTGGTATTCGGCGGCCAGGGCACCGGCGTCGCCTACCTGCTGGTGTTCCTGATCCTCACCGTGTTCCTCACCGGGCTGATGGTGGGGCGCACCCCCGAGCTGTTCGGCCGCAAGGTGGAAAAGGCGGAAGTGGTCTACAGCAGCCTGATCCTGCTGATCCACCCGGTGTTCGTGCTGGTGCCCGCCGCCCTCACGATCGCCTTCGCCCCCACCCTCTCGGGCATCAGCAACCCCGGCTTCCACGGCGTCAGCCAGGTGGTCTACGAGTACGCCTCGGCCGCCGCCAACAACGGCAGCGGCTTCGAGGGCCTGGGGGACGGCACCCTGTGGTGGAACCTCAGCGCCAGCGTGAGCCTGCTGGGCGGCCGCTACCTGCCGATTGTCGCTCTGCTGCTGCTGGCGGCCGGCTTCGCCCGCAAGTCAGCCGTACCCCCCGGCCCCGGCACCCTGGCCACCGACACGGGCCTGTTCACTTTGGTGACCGCTGTGGTGATCGTGATCCTCGGCGCCCTCACCTTCTTCCCGGTGCTGGCCCTGGGGCCGATCGCCGAAGCCTTCTCGCTCCCTCGTTGACCGCTTCGCGGATCCCATGACCAGCCTTCAACAACCCTTCTTTCCCCGCATGCCGCGGGGCCGCCGCGACCAGCGGCGTTACACCGAACGCCCGAAGAGCCAGGGGCTGCTCGGCCGGGCGATCGTCGAATCGTTCCGCAAGCTCGATCCCCGCCTCACCTTGCGCAATCCGGTGATGTTCGTGGTCTGGTGCGGCACGATCGTCACCCTGGCCGCCACGGCGGAACCCCAGCTGTTCGGCATCAGCCAGGGGGCGCCGGGGCGGGGCTTCAATGCCGCGCTCGCAGCGATTCTGGTGCTCACCCTGCTGTTCGCCAACTTCGCCGAGGCCCTCGCCGAAGGCCGCGGCAAGGCCCAGGCCGATGCCCTGCGCCGCACCCAGGCCCGCACCCAGGCCCGGCGCCTGCTGCCCGATGGCGGCGAGGCGCTCGTGGATTCCTCCAGCCTGCGCAAGGGCGATCAGGTGCAGGTGAGCAGCGGCGAGCTCATCCCCGCCGATGGGGAGGTGGTCGCCGGGGTGGCGGCGGTGGATGAATCGGCGATCACCGGTGAATCCGCACCTGTGCTCAAGGAGGCCGGCTCCGATGTGGCCAGCTCGGTCACCGGCGGCACCCGGCTGGTCTCCGACCAGCTCACCATCCGGATCACGGCCGACCCGGGCAAAGGGTTCATCGACCGCATGATCGCCCTGGTGGAGGGGGCCGAGCGCAGCCGCACCCCCAACGAGATCGCCCTCACCGTGCTGCTGGCGGTGCTCACCCAGGTTTTCCTGATCGCCGTGGCCACCCTGCCGCCCGTGGCGGCCTACATCGGCAGCCCCACGCCGGTGGTGATCCTGGTGGCCCTGCTGGTGGCCCTGATCCCCACCACGATCGGCGGCCTGCTCAGTGCCATCGGCATCGCCGGCATGGACCGGGTGGCCCAGTTCAACGTGATCGCCACCTCCGGCCGCGCCGTGGAGGCCTGCGGTGACATCAACACCCTGGTGCTCGACAAGACCGGCACGATCACCCTGGGCAACCGCCTCGCCGAGGAGTTCCTGCCGGTGGGGGGGCACAGCGAAGCGGAGCTCGCCGTCGTTGCCCTCGGCGCCAGCGGCTTCGACTCCACCCCGGAGGGCAGGTCGATCGTGCGGCTGGCGGAGAAGCTGGGTGCCACGGCAGGGTTCGATCCAGCCGGCGCCACGGGGCTGGAGTTTTCCGCCCGCACCCGCATGAGCGGCACCGACCTGGCGGACGGCACCGAGCTGCGCAAGGGGGCCGTGGACGCCATCAAGGGATTCGTGCGCTCCCGCGGCGGCCAGGTGCCGGGCGGCCTGGATCAGGCCTACGAGCAGGTGTCCCGGCTGGGGGGCACCCCGCTGGCGGTCTGCCGGGGCGCCGAGATCTACGGGGTGATCCACCTCAAGGACATCATCAAACCGGGCATGCGCGAACGCTTCGACCAGCTGCGGCGCATGGGCATCCGCAGTGTGATGCTCACCGGCGACAACCCGATCACCGCCGGAGTGATCGCCCGCGAGGCCGGGGTCGACGACTTCATCGCCGAGGCCACCCCGGAAGACAAGATCGCCGTGATCCAGGCGGAGCAGCGCCTGGGCAAGCTGGTGGCGATGACCGGCGACGGCACCAATGACGCGCCGGCCCTGGCCCAGGCCAACGTGGGGGTGGCGATGAACTCCGGCACCCAGGCCGCCAAGGAGGCGGCCAACATGGTCGACCTCGACAGCGATCCCACCAAGCTGATCGACATCGTGACCATCGGCAAGCAGCTGCTGATCACCCGGGGGGCGCTCACCACCTTCTCGATCGCCAACGACGTGGCCAAGTACTTCGCGATCCTGCCGGCCCTGTTCGGTGGGGTGGGCCTCGGGCCCCTCAACCTGATGCAGCTGGAGAGCCCCCACTCCGCCATCCTCGCGGCGATGGTGTTCAACGCCCTGATCATTCCCGCCCTGGTGCCCCTGGCCCTGCGGGGGGTGGCCTTCCGCCCCGATACGGCCGAGCAGCTGCTCAGGCGCAACCTGCTGCTCTACGGCCTCGGCGGCCTGGTGGTGCCGTTTGCGGGCATCAAGGCGATCGACCTGGCCCTCACCTCCCTCCAGCTGATCTGAGGCCCCTGCGATGTTCCTGACCCGTCCCGTCTTCTGGATTCCCCTGCTGCTCGCGGCCGGGGCGGTGGCGGCTTCCGCCCTGGTGCGCCTCTTCCATCCCCCCCTGCAGACCGGGGCGCTGTCGCTGCTGCTGAGCGGCACCGTGGCGCTCTCGGGCTACCTGTTCGCCGTCATGGTCCAACCGCAGAAGTTCTGATGACCCTGTTTCGCGAGTCCCTCCGTGCCCTGCGGCTCACGGCGGCGCTGTGGCTGATCACCGTGGTGCTCTACCCCCTGCCACTGCTGGCGATCGGCCAGGGGCTGTTCCCCGCCCAGGCCAACGGCTCCCTGCTGCGGGTCGATGGCCGCGTGGTGGGATCGGCCCTGATCGGCCAGCCCTTCGCCAGCGAGCGCTACTTCTGGAGCCGTCCCAGCGCCATCGACTACAGCACGGGCACACAGCCGAGTTCCAGCCCCAGCAACCTCGGACCCACCAACCCCGATCTCGCCAGGCGCATCGCCGAGGCCTCCAGGCGGTTGCGGACAGCCGGGCTGAGCCATCCCGCCCCCGATCTGCTCTATGGCTCCGGTTCGGGCCTCGATCCCCACATCTCGCCGGCGGCGGCGGCGCAGCAGATCGAGCGGCTGAGCCGCCAGCGGAACCTGAGCCAGGAGCAGCTGCAGCAGCTGATCCGCCGTCACACCGAAGGCCGCGTCGGTGGGGTGCTGGGGGAGGCGCGGGTGAACGTGCTGGAGCTCAACCTGGAGCTGGATCGCCGCTCCCCATGATTCGTTCGCGATGATTCGATCGCAGCGTGGCCGCGGCCGCCACAAGCTGTTCATCGGCATGGCGCCGGGGGTCGGTAAGACCTACCGCATGCTCCAGGAAGGGCAGGAACTGCGGCGCGCCGGCATCGACGTTGTGATCGGCGTGCTCGAAACCCATGGCCGCGCCGACACCGCCGCCCAGGCCGAGGGCCTCGAACGGGTGGCCCTGCGGCGCATCCAGCACCAGGGGGTCTGGCTGGAGGAGCTGGACGTGGCGGCCCTGCTGGCGCGACGCCCCCAGCTGGTGCTGGTGGACGAGCTGGCCCACACCAATGCCCCTGGCAGCGAGCGGCCCAATCGCTGGCAGGACGTGGAGCACCTGCTGGCGGCGGGTCTGGACGTCTACTCCACCGTGAACGTCCAGCACCTCGAGAGCGTCAACGATCTGGTGGCCCAGTTCACCGGGGTGGTGGTGCGCGAGCGGCTGCCGGATCGGGTCCTGGAGCGGGCCGATGAGGTGGTGCTGGTGGACGTCACCCCCGAGACCCTGCAGGAGCGATTGCGCGACGGCAAGGTGTACGCCAGCGAGAAGGTGGGCCAGGCCCTGGCCCATTTCTTCCAGCGCCGCAACCTGGTGGCCCTGCGGGAGCTGGCCCTGCGGGAGGTGGCGGATCGGGTCGACGACGAAACCCCGCCCGAAAATTCCCTGCGCGAACGGGTGATGGTCTGCCTGTCCACCCATCCCGAATCGAAGCGGCTGCTGCGCCGCGCCGCCCGCCTGGCGGGGTTCATGGATGCGCCGTTGCTGGTGGTGATGGTGCTCAATCCCCAGACCTTCCTGACCCGGGATGAGGGAATCCTGCTGGAGGAATGCGCCCGGCTCTGCGAAGATTTCGGCGGCGAATTCCTGCGCATCGACAGCGACGATGTGCTCGGCTCGATCGCCCGAGTGGCGATCGAACGGGGGATCACCCAGATCGTGATGGGCCAGTCGCCACGTTCCAGAGGGCGGTCCCTGCTGGGCCGTTCCCTCAGTGAGAAGCTGCAGCAGCGGCTGCTCGGCCGCAACGTGGATCTCCATCTGATCGCCGACGACCCGCCCACCACAGCCGGTGTGTCGATGCGTCCCTAGGGCTGGCTCAGTGGCCTGGCGAGCGGCTCAGAAGCCGCCGCCGCCGCCGCCGCCATCGCCACCGCCCGAGCTGCCCCCGCCCGAGCTGCCGCTGGAACTGCTGGAGCTGCTCGGCGACGACTGCATGGCGCCACTGGTGGTGCTGCAGCAGTCGTCGAGGCTGGCCCCGAGGTCGCCCACATCGAAGTCCTCACCGGCGCTGGCATACCAGCTGGGCGGCGCCTCGAGGATGCCCTGGAACGCCGACGCCCACTGCCGCGTCAGACCCGCCACCATCGCGTAGGGCAGAAATCGCTCGAACAGTTCCGGCGTGAGCATCACCCGCTCGATCCGCGGCGCCTCCACCCGGCGCAGGAACTCCTGGAAGCCGAGGGTCTGGCGCAGCACCGCCACACCGCGCGGCGTGCGGCTGGGCATGATCCAGGCGAACAGGCCCACCAGTGCGGCCGTCAGCGCCAGGCAGCCGAAGGCCAGCCAGGGGTGCGCCGCCCCCTGCAGCAGGGCGATGTCGTGGGGCAGCAGCAGCAGGGCCAGCACCACCACAGCGCCGGCCAGCACCAGGCCCGCCGCCAGCGTCAGGGCCCGCACCGTGCCCGGCCAGCGCCGGAAGAACCGCTCCGCCAGCACCGCCTGCTGCACCAGCCGCTGGAAGCCCGGCACATGCACGTAGTAGTGGTCCCTCAGCTCCTCGGTGCTGACCGTGGCCCCCGGCTCGGCCGTGGGGAAGAGCGTCTGGATCAGATAGGCCTGATGGGGCAGTAGCTGCGCCCGTTGCGCGCTCTCGCCCAGCAGCGTGAACAGGTAGCGCTTGCCCAGGGTCAGGAACAGCAGCCTCTGCTGCTGCTGCTCGATGCGCAGCTGGCCCTTCACCGCCAGCTCCACAAGGGTGGCCCCCAGGGCCGATCCGCTCACCTGCTGCTCCACCAGGCTGCCCAGCACCGCCGCCGGCAGACCCTCGGGGGGTTCATAGACCACCGGCACCGAGCCCAGGGCCGGGTCCCGCCCGATGGCCCACCAGATCCGGCTCAGCACGACCCCGCTCAGCAGCGGCAGCAGCAGCGCCAGCCGCCCCTGCCACCAGTCGATCGCCTGGGTCAGCGCTGAGGGAGCCGGCACCAGCCCCTTGGCGAAGCCCACCGCCAGGGTCAGCCCCTCGCCCGGCTCCAGCCGCCGCGTGGTGGCGCTCGACACCGTGTTGTCGCCGATCTCCAGGGTGGCGTCGTGCTCCTGGGCGCCGCGGGGACCGGTGTACACCGAGGCGTGCAGCTGGGCGACGGCCGGCGGCAGCCGTACCTGGACCGAGGCCCGCTCGATCGGCACCTCCCAGGCGTTGCCGGTCACGTTCCAGTTGAACTCGTCGTGGTCGGGGTAGGAGCGCAGGCCGCGCTGGAGCCGGTAGGTGATCACGGCCGTTCGGCTCGCGTTCTCGGCGCCGGGGATGAAGATCTTCAACTTCAGGTCCGAGCCTGGGTGGCTGCGCTCGTAGCGGTAGGGCTTGCCTTCGGGGTCGGTGATCGAGATCAGCCGCAGCCCCAGGGGTTCGAGCCCCGCGGGGCGCCTGGCCAACAGCGGGATCTGGCGCACGAGCCCGTTCCAGGAACCATCGAAACGGGCCGTGAGCGTTTCGCGCACCTGCACGGCACCGCTGCGCTCCACCACCGCCTGCATCTGAAAGTCGGTGAGCTTCAGTTCCCGTTCGGCGGCGCTGGCCCCAGCGCCGCCGCCCCAGGGAGCCAGCAGCAACAGCGTCAGGGCCAGGCTCAGCAGACCCGCCAGACGCCAGCTCCAGCGTTGCCGCCTCCGGGCCGCCGTCCCGCCCTCAGGCATCGAAGCGGACGGCGGGAACGGCCGCCTCGGTTGGGTCCTCCAGCTCGAAGAAGGGCCGCGAGCGGACGCCGAACCGGCTCGCCACCAGGTTGGAGGGGAACTGGACGATGGCGGTGTTGAGATCCCGCACCACGGCGTTGTAATAGCGCCGAGCGCCCTGGAGGCTCTCCTCGATCTGGCTGAGGTGGGCCTGCAGGGTCTGGAAGCTCTCCACCGCCCGCAGGGCCGGATAGGCCTCCGCCAGGGCGAACAGCTGGCCGAGGGAGGCCCCCAGGGCCTGCTCCGCCGGCTGCTGCTCCCGGGGGCCCCGGGCGGCCACGGCGGCGTTGCGGGCTTCGATCACGGCCCGGAAGCTCTCCTGCTCGTGGCTGGCGTAGCCCCGCACCGTCTCCACCAGGTTGGGGATCAGGTCATGGCGCCGTTTGAGCTGCACGTCGATGTCGGCCCAGGCGTTGTCGGCCTGCACCCGCAGCTGGGCCAGGCGGTTGTAGATCAGGATCAACCCGATGGCCGCGGCGGCCACCAGGATCAGCAACACGAACCCCATGGCACCCGCGGAGGCTGCGCTGCCAGCGTAGGTCGGCCGCCTTCGCCAGCCGCCGTCACCCCCGCCTACTCCTCCAGCGCCACCAGCTCCCTGAGCTGACCCGGATCGAGGCCGCCCAGCCACTCTTCGCCGCTGCCGACGATGTCCTCGGCGAGGCGCGCCTTCTCGCGGATCATGCGGTCGATCTTTTCCTCCACCGAGCCGCTGGTGATGAACTTGTGCACCATCACCCGGCTGGTCTGGCCGATGCGGTAGGCCCGGTCGGTGGCCTGGTTCTCCACGGCCGGGTTCCACCAGCGATCGATGTGGAACACGTGGCTGGCCCGGGTGAGGTTGAGACCCACCCCGCCCGCCTTCAGCGACAGCAGAAACAACTGGGGCCCGCGTGGGTCGTCCTGGAAGCGGTCCACCATCGCCTGCCGTTCCACCTTGCCGGTGCCGCCGTAGAGGAACGGCACCTCGTGGCGGAACCGTTGCTGCAGATGGGCCTTGAGCAGGTGACCCCACTCGGCGAACTGGGTGAACAGCAAGGCCCGATCGCCTGCCTCGATCACCTCCTCCACGATCTCGTCGAGCCGCTGCACTTTCGCCGAGCGGGCCCCGAAGCCTTCGCCCACTGTCTGCTCCTTGAGGGCGAGAGCGGGGTGGTTGCAGATCTGCTTGAGCCTGGTGAGCAGGGCCAGCACCTGGCCGTGCTTCTGACCCAGCGGCGCCCTGGCGATCGCGTCGAGGGTGTCGTCCACCGTTTTGCGGTAGAGCTTCACCTGCTCGGGGGTGAGCCCCACCCATTCGCTCAGTTCCACCTTCTCGGGCAGGTCGGAGATGATCGATCTGTCGGTCTTGAGACGCCGCAGGATGAACGGTCCAACCCGGGCCTTGAGATCCCGCAGGGAGGCGGTGTCGCCGTAGCGCTCGATCGGCAGGCGGTAGCGCTGGCGAAAGAACTCCTCTTCCCCCAGTACCTTCGGATTGAGGAAATCCATCAGCGCCCAGAGTTCGCTCACCCGGTTCTCCACCGGCGTGCCGGTGAGGGCGATGCGGAAGCGGCTGTGCTTGCTGGAGCGGGCCAGATCGCGGGCCGCCTGGCTCTGCTTCGCCGAAGGGTTCTTGATCGCCTGGGCCTCGTCGATCACCACTCCCTGCCAGTCCATGCCCTCCAGCAGTTCGCTGTCCCGCTGCAGCAGTCCGTAGCTGGTGAGCACCAGATCCACCCCCAGGAGCGCCTTCTTCAGGCCGGCATCGGTGGAGGGCCGTTTCGGGCCGTAGTGCTCCAGCACCGTGAGCTCCGGGGTGAATCCCGCCGCCTCCCGCTTCCAGTTGGTCAGCACCGAGGTGGGCGCCACCAGCAGCACGGGCCGCTTGAGCTCCTGCTCCGCCTTGAGGTGCTGCAGGAAGGCGAGCAGCTGGATCGTCTTGCCCAGGCCCATGTCGTCGGCCAGGCAGGCTCCCTGATCGAAGCGGTGCAGGAAGGCCAGCCAGCCCAGGCCCCGCTCCTGGTAGGGCCGCAGCTGGCCGGCGAAGCCCTCCGGTGCCGGCAGGGGATCGGGGGCCTTCTGCTGGTGGTACTGCTCCAGCACCGCCTGCAGCCGCGGTCCCGCCGTGAACCGGTGCACCGGCAGGCGGTGCAGGGTTTCGCCTTCGTTGCCGGTGAGCCGCAGGGCGTCATCGAGGCTGAGCACGGGATCGAGGCCGCAGAACTTCTCGGCGTTCTTCAGATCGCTGGGCCGCAGCTCGATCCAGGCCCCCTTGTACTGGACCAGCGGGCTGCGCTTGCCCGCCAGCCGCTCCAGGTCCCGCAGGGTGAGGGTGACGCCGCCGATCATCAGGTCCCAGCGCCAGGCCAGGGTTTCGCCGAGGCTGAACCCCCTCGACTTCTCCGGCAGCTCGGCCTCGATCGCCAGCCCCAGCCGGCTGGCCAGCCCGCCGCTGAGGCTGGGCGGCAACACCACCCCCACGCCCACGTCCCGCAGCTTCGCGGCGGCGGTGCGCACCAGCACGAAGGCCTCGGCCGGCGTCAGCGGCATCCGCTCCGGCGTGGCCGCATCGAGGCCCCGCTCGATCGGCTCGAACACCTGCAGGGCACGGCCCAGCCCCTCGAGCAGCAGTTCGTCCGGCTGCTGCACCTCGATCTCGCCGAGCGGCAGGCTGCCGCCGCCTGCCGCCCAGGCCACCGCCGCCGGCAGTTTCACACTGGGGTCGGCCTCCGCCTGCAGGCTGAAGCGCAGGGGCCACAGCTCCTCGCCCTCCGCCGGGGTCTCCAGCTCCAGGCAGGCCCGCGCCGGCGCCACCCGTCCGGCCACCGCCTCCCGCCAGTGGTGGGTGGCGGTGGCCAGCCGTTCGACTTCCTCCTCACCGAGGTCCAGGTGGCCATCGCCCGGTCCCAGCGCCCGCAGCCAGGCCACCAGCAGCGGATCCAGCCCTTCGGGGTGGGCCGTGAAGCTCGCCCGCAGCCAGCCATCGACCAGGTCGGAGAGGATCGTGGCCAGCCGCATCCGGCCCGATCCGGGCCGCCAGCAGGCCAGGGGCGCCCCGGGGGGGCGGCCCGGACCGCCGGGGCCGGGTTCCAGCGCCGCCACCGCCACCTGGGGCAGCTGGGAGGCCAGATCCTCCAGGCGGCGCCGGTCGTCCTCGCGGTTGAGCAGTGGCACCCAGCGGGCCTGGCCGCCTTCCACCTGGGGCAGCCAGCGGCCCCGGGCGATCAGGCTCAGGGACCAGCGCTGCAGATGGCTCCACCAGCGCAGATCCTCGGCCAGGTCGGGGTGGTCGCCGGAGAGGGGAAGCCGGCCCAGCCAGGCGGCGGCGGCGGCGGGGTCCAGCCACCAGCCTTCCACCCGCCAGGGCCACCACTCCAGGGCCTTCGGGATCGGTTCCCCCGCCTGCAGCGGCAGCCCGCTCCAGGCACTCACGGCGGTTTTGCGCCGGCCCCTGGCGCTCTGGCCGCGGCTGGGCAGGCTGAGGCTGGCGCCGGCCGGGCGGAAAGCCTCCGTCCACAGATCCCGCTCCTCCAGCCAGGCCCCCAGGTCGTCCTGATCGAGGCTGAGCGGATGGTGGGGAGGCTGCCGTGCCGGGCTCACGGGCTCGGCCACCCGCCAGGTGTCGGCCCAGAGCAGCAGGCCCGGCCGATGGCCGCCTCCAACCCCCGCCACGGCCGCGGTTTCGGTGGATAGCCAGGTGGCGTGCAGCAGGCTCATGGCCGGGGGTTCATGGCCGGAGTGCGGGCAGAAGGCGTTGGGCTCCGTACAGCAGCAGGGCACTGCCCACCAGTGGCAGCCAGAGCGGCAGCCAGGCGCGGAGCAGCGCCATCATCAATGACGGCAGGGCCGCCGTCAGGTCGGCTCCCGGCGGCGCTGGCAGGGCCGGCGACAGCCCCAGGCTGTGGATGCCGCACACCGCCCCCACCAGGCCGGCCTGCAGGTGGCTGTCGTCGGGATCGACCCGCTGCAGGTGGAAGGCAAGCAGGCCATAGAAGAAGCCGCACCCGCCCGCCCGCAGGGCCGGCTCCAGGCCCATCAGCAGGCCCAGGGCCGCGGCGCTGCCGGCGGCCAGCAGCGCCCAGCCGATCGACTTGAGCCGCAGCCGCTCGCGGTGGTCGGTGGGGGCCGGCAGAGCGGGCACGGCTGGGGGCGGAACGGCAGGGGGACCTGTGCTGGGCGATCATGCCCTTTCCAGGGTTGATTCGCCGGTTCCGGCCATGGCTGCAGCTCCTTCCTCCGGCCGCTCCTCCGGTCATCCCTCCGGTCGTCGTCCGTCCGGTGGCAGCGGTGCCGGCCAGCCCCGCCCCAGCAGCGGCGCCTGGATCCGCGAGGCGTTCCTGGCCTTCTACGAAGCCCGCGGCCATCGCCGCATGGCCAGTGGCTCCCTGGTGCCCGATGACCCCACGGTGCTGCTCACCATCGCCGGAATGCTCCCGTTCAAGCCGGTGTTCCTGGGGCAGGCGGAGCGGCCGGCGCCGCGGGCCACCAGCAGCCAGAAATGCATCCGCACCAACGACATCGAGAACGTGGGCCGCACGGCCCGGCACCACACGTTCTTCGAGATGCTCGGCAACTTCTCCTTCGGTGACTACTTCAAGGCCGAGGCGATCTCCTGGGCCTGGGAGCTCTCCACCGAGGTGTTCGGCCTCGATCCGAGCCACCTTGTGGTGAGCGTCTTCCGCGAGGACGACGAGGCGGCGGCGATCTGGCGTGACGCGGTGGGTGTGAACCCGAAGCGGATCGTCCGCATGGACGAGGCCGACAACTTCTGGGTGTCAGGCCCCACCGGTCCCTGTGGCCCCTGCTCCGAGATCTACTACGACTTCAGGCCTGAGCAGGGCGACGACGCCATCGATCTGGAGGACGACACGCGCTTCATCGAGTTCTACAACCTGGTGTTCATGCAGTTCAACCGCGACGCCGAGGGCAACCTCACGCCGCTGGCGAACCGCAACATCGACACCGGCATGGGATTGGAGCGTATGGCCCAGATCCTGCAGCGCGTTCCCAATAACTACGAAACCGACCTCATCTTCCCCCTGATCGAGACGGCCGCCGCCCTGGCCGGAGTCGATTACCACGGGATGGGAGAAAAGGCGAAAACCTCGCTCAAGGTGATCGGCGACCACAGCCGCGCGATCACCCAGCTGATCGCCGACGGAGTCACCGCCTCCAACCTCGGCCGCGGCTACATCCTGCGCCGCCTGCTGCGCCGCGTCGTGCGCCACGGTCATCTGCTCGGCATCGACAGGCCCTTCCTGACGACCATGGGCGAGGCATCGATCAAGCTGATGGCGGACGCCTATCCGCAGCTCGTCGAGCGGCGCGAGGCGATCACGGCGGAGCTGGCCCGGGAGGAGGCTCGTTTCCTCGAAACCCTTGAGCGTGGCGAGAGGCTGCTCGCTGACGTCCTGGCCGCTCGGCCCAGGCAGATCAGCGGCGCCCAGGCCTTCGAGCTCTACGACACCTACGGCTTCCCGCTCGAACTGACCGAGGAGATCGCCGAGGAGCATGGCCTCACGGTGGATCTGGAGGGCTTCGAGGCGGCGATGGAGGCCCAGCGCCGGCGGGCCAAGGCCGCGGCGGTGAGCGTGGATCTCACCCTGCAGGGGGCGATCGAGGCGATGGCGGCCGAGCTGCCCGATACCGCCTTCCATGGCTACGAGGCGCTGGAGCACCCCAGTCAGGTGATGGCCCTGGTGGTGAACGGTGCTCCTGCCCAGCGGGCGGTTGCGGGCGATCCGGTGCAACTGGTGCTCGATGTCACGCCCTTCTATGGCGAGTCGGGGGGGCAGATCGGCGATCGGGGCATTCTGGCCGGCGGTGGTGATCACGCCGGGGCGGAAGGTGGTGTGATCGTGCGCGTCGATGCGGTCAGCAGGCAACGCAAGCTGTTCGTGCACCACGGCCGCGTCGAGCGTGGCGAGCTGAGGCTGGGGGATCAGGTGATCGCCCGGGTCGACCGGGCCTGCCGCCGCCGGGCCCAGGCGCACCACACCGCCACCCACCTGCTGCAGGCTGCCCTCAAGCAGGTGGTGGATCCTTCCATTGCCCAGGCCGGCTCCCTGGTCGATTTTGATCGCCTCCGCTTCGATTTTCACTGCCCGCGGGCTGTCACCCCCGCCGAGATCGAGCGGATCGAGGCACTGATCAACGGCTGGATCGCCGATGCCCATGCCCTCGAGGTGCGGGAGATGGAGCTGGAGCGGGCCCGTGCGGCCGGCGCCGTCGCCATGTTCGGCGAGAAGTACGACAGCAGCGTGAGGGTCGTGGACGTGCCGGGGGTGTCGATGGAGCTCTGTGGCGGCACCCACGTGGCGAACACCGCCGAGATCGGCCTGTTCAAGATCGTGGGCGAATCCGGCGTGGCCGCCGGCATCCGCCGCATCGAGGCCGTGGCGGGTCCGGCCGTGCTGGCCTATCTCAACGAGCGCGACGCGGTGGTGCGTGCCCTGGGCGACCGCTTCAAGGCGCAGCCTGGCGAGATCCTCGATCGCGTCGCGACCCTGCAGGAGGAGCTGCGGGTCACGGGCCGGGCCCTGGCGGCGGCCCGCGCCGAGCTGGCCCTGGCCAAGGCTTCCGCACTGGCATCAGGGGCGGAAGCGGTGGGCGGCTTCCATCTGCTGGTGGCCCGGCTCGACGGGGTCGACGGCACGGGGCTGCAGAGCGCGGCGCAGCGGCTGCAGGAGGCGCTCGGGGAGGCGGGGGCGGTGGTGCTCGGCGGCGTCCCCGAGCCGGGCGACCCCGGCAAGCTCAGCCTGGTGGCCGCCTTCGGGCCGGCCGTGATCGCCGCCGGACCCAAGGCCGGCCCGTTCATCGGCGCCATTGCCCGGCTCTGCGGCGGCGGCGGCGGCGGCCGGCCCAACCTGGCCCAGGCCGGGGGGCGGGATGCGGCGGCACTCGATGGGGCGCTGGCGCAGGCGAAGGCGGAACTCCGGGCCGGCCTGGAGCCCTGAGGGACTGCAGGAGCGCTTGGCGTCGCTCTACGAGGGGGCCCCAGACCCCTTCCACGATCCGGCGCTAAACGATTCAGGCCCAGCGCCTGCTGCGGCAGCGCGATTCGATCCGTGTCGTTCACGCACGGAGGAGGAACAACCGTGCTGCGAAAAGATCGATCAGACGCCCGGTTGGCTGAGGCAGCGGCGACCGGCCCACCGCCAGGGGGAGAAGCTGGCGCTCACCAGCCACCCGCTCACCAGGTCAGGTTCTCGAACAGATGCTGCATGCGTCTGAGCAGCTGGTTCTCCTGAACCTTGACCTTTTCCCGCGCCAGGCCCTCCAGCTCGCCCCGCCGCTGGCTCACCAGGTGGGCGAGCCGGTCCATCAGGGCTGGGTTGCGCTGCAACAGGGGCCCCAGATGCTGGCGCGACACCTCCAGCAGCACACACTCGTCAACGGCGCGCACCGTGGCGGTGCGGCGGGTGTCGGTGAGCATCGACATTTCGCCGAACACATCGCCGGGGTTGAGGCAGGCCACCCGCACAGGAGGTCCGTCCACCTTCTCCTTGAGCACTTCCACGCTTCCCTGTACCACCTGGAACAGGGAATCGCCGCGGGCATCTTCCCGCACCACCACCTCCCCAGGCGCGAAGCGCTGGCAGCGGCTCTCCCGGGCCAGGCTGGTGGTCTCCTCCTCGTTCAGATCGCCGAACAGGGGGTTGAGGGCCAGCAGCTGGCAGCGGTCCTCGAGGCTGTGCTGGGTGGGATGGGCCGCGTCCAGTACCACCCGCTTGGGCCGCAGCTCGCGCACCGGGTACGGCACACTCTGGCCGGTGCGCTCCAGTGCGTACCAGATCTGCTCGAACAGCTCACTGCGCAGATCGAGCAGGGCCGCCAGGTTGCCTGGCTGCTGGAAGGCCAGGATGTCGTAGGTGATGGCGCTGTCATCGAAGGCCTGCACCCGCACCGCCGGTGCCGGCTGCACCAGAACCCGGGGGTTCTGGTGCAGCACTCCCAGCAGGAGGGTGCGGGCCTGAGCCGGTGGGAGGGCGTAGTCGAGGCCGATGCTGAAGCGGTTGCCCATGGAGCCGAAGCTTCCGTAGTTCCGCATCACCACTTCGGTGATCTTGGTGTTCGGCACCACCACCAGCGCGCCGGTGATGTCCTTCAGCAGGGTGTCGCGCCAGTTCATCGACACCACCACCCCCACGGTTCCCTCACCGAGGTCGATGAAATCCCCCTGCTGGAAGACGTCGTCGAAATGCAGTTCCAGCCCTGCGAGCAGATCCTTGAGCGGTTCCTGGGCGGCCAGGCCCACCATGGCGGTCAGCACGGCGGAAGTGGTCACCAGCCCCACCAGATCGAAGCGGGCCTGCTCCTGCACCACGATCACGGTGGCCACGGCGCCGCCGGCCAGCATCAGCAGTTGCAGCAGGATCTGGGGTGGCTGCTTCCTCCACCCCAGGGTGGCGGGAAGCTCCAGGAAGCCCCACAGACTCATCCGGATGCCCAGGTAGCAGATCATCAGCACGTCGAGGCTGCGCACCCAGGACCGGTACGAAACCGGCAGCTGATCGGAGGGCAGGCTCCGCACCAGGCTCCAGGCCAGGATCGCCGCCAGGATCAGCTGGCCCGGCAGGGGCGGCAGCTTCAGGCGAAGGATCAGGCCTTGCAGCAGCACCAGCAGGACCACCAGGATCAGGGTGATCAACCACACCTGTAGCAGGGGCATGCTTGGGCGAACGGCGAAACTGATCCAGCGCCTCCAGCCGGGGCTGTGGGGCTCGGCGGCACGATAGGCCGACCGGCAGGGCCTGTTCACCTGCCCTCAGCCCGCGCCGGCACTCCGTGCCGGCTCTCCACTCCTATCCGTCGCCGCCATGCTCCTTCTCCTCCGCCTGCTGCCGGGTCTTCTTCCCTTCGCCCTGCTGTTGTCTCCGGCGGCGGCCCAGGCCCAGCAGGTGCAGCTGCGCTGCGACGGCACCCTGCTCGAAGCCCGCGGCAGTGCCGAACAGAAGCGGAGCATCGATCGGCTGCGGTTCTCCCTCGGCCTGACGGCCGACGCCGCCACGGCCGACGGGGCCCTGTCCGCCCTGCAGGAGAGGCTGGCGGCGGTGCGCAGCGCCCTGCAGCGCCTCCAGGTCCAGGAGCTGGAGGTGACGTCCCCGACCACCTGGTCGCGGCCGGCCACCAGGAAGCTGCCGGCGGGGTGGGAGGCCAGCCTGCAGGTGGGCGGTCAGGTCGCCCCTGCCCAGTTGCAGAACCTGATCCGCCAGGTGGGGGCGCTTCCCGGTGTGCGGCTGTCGCCCGTGTCCACCGAAGCCGACCGCGCCGCCGACCCGCTGGTGCGGCGCCAGTTGCTGCGGGCGGCCTATCAGGACGCCCTGCGCCAGGCCCGCGAGGTGGCGGAGGCCATCGGCCTGGGCACCCCCACCCCACTGGAGGTGCAGATCGAGTCCGGCTTCCGGCCCATGCTGCTCAAGGGCATGGCGGCAGAGGCGGCCCCACCCTTCGATCCGGCCGAATTGCCCTCCCCCGTCGATCGCCTGGGGCTGCTGGTGCGCTTCTGCTCCCGCTGAAGGGAACGGATGGCGCAGCCAGAGGGGCAAGGGAAGCGGCAAGCTGGTCGGGCATCTGCACATCCCGATGTCGTCTGCCGGCATCCAGGCTGTCTCCGGCCTCGGCATTTTCGCCCTGCTGGCCATGGGCCACTTCGTCGCTGATTTCGCTCTCCAGAGTGATCGGATGGCGGTGGAGAAGTGCCCAGGCAAGGATCTCACCCTGCCCTGGCAGTGGTGGCTCACGGCCCATGCGGGCATCCACGCCTTCTTTGTCACGCTGATCACCGGAATCGCCTGGCTGGGGCTGGCCGAGTGGGTGCTGCACTCCCTGGTGGACTACGGCAAGTGCCGGCATCGCTACGGCCTCGGAGTGGACCAGTTGCTGCATATGGTCTGCAAACTGCTCTGGGTCTTGGTGCTGGTGGTCAGCGGATCGCTGGGGTCGGTGCGGTTGCTGCAGGTGGCCGCCGGTTAGCCCGCTGCAGGGTCGGCGGGCTGGCGGGTCTGGCCGATCGCCACCAGTCGCTCCACCGCTTTGCTGAGGCAGTAGTTGAGCGGCCCGATCTCCTGGCTGAGAGCCGTCAGCTGCAGCCTGTCGCCCCGGTGCGCGGCGGCGATGCCATCCAGCAGCAGGCCGATCACCTCGTTGCTGCGCATGCAGCGCTGGCTCACCAGGGCCAGCAGCTCCATGGCCAGGTCCACGTCGAAGAGCATGGTGCGCAGGAAGCTGTCACCGCTCACCTCCACCAATTCCGCCGGTCCTTCCACCACCCGTACGTCGGCCGAGTGGTGCCCGGAGCCGAACAGGCCCATCTCCCCCAGCACTTCCTCGGCCTCGATCACGGCAAGGGTGTGGGGCTGTGGCTCCAACAGGCGGATCTGGATGGCCACCTTGCCGCGGGTGAGCAGCATCAGGCTGTCGGCCGGTTCACCCTGGCGCATCAGCAATTCCCCAGCCGCCGCCAGGCGGCTGATCGGCTTCAGTTCGTCGTGGTGGATCTTGAGAAGCAGTTTGATGCGCTCCCGCACCACCTTCAGCTGTGGCTCGTCTCCCCACATGGCCTCGTCCCCTTCTCAGGTCTGCAGATAGGTGGTCTGGCGGAGGCTTCCCTCCAGGTGGGCCATCAGCCGCCTGGCGTCGCGCAGGGGCAGATCGCCCCGGCCGATCGCGGCCTCGCTGGCCACCCGCAGGCGCTCGAGCAACAGCTCCGGATCGTGTTCCATCGCCTCGAGCACCTCGGCATTGGTGTTGCCCCTCACCACATGGTCCACCCGGTAGCTGCCGTTCGCACCCAGGCGGATATGCACGGCATTGGTGCTGCCGAACAGGTTGTGGAGATTGCCCATCACCTCCTGGTAGGCGCCGCCGAGGAACAGGCCGATCCAGTAGGGCTCGCCCGGGCGCAGGGCGTGGAGCTCCAGCAGGGGCTTGGCCTGGCCGGCGCCGATGAAGCGGGCCAGCTTGCCGTCAGAGTCGCAGGTGAGATCGGCGAAGCTGCCCAGCCCGCCGGGCCGTTCGTTCAGACGGTGGATCGGCAGCACCGGGAACAGCTGATCGATCGCCCAGGTGTCGGGTGCCGAGCGGAAGATCGAGAGGTTGGCGTAGTAGGTGCCGGCCAGCGCCGCCTGCAGGGCCCGGAGGTCGTCGGGGACGGGAGCCTCCAGCGGTCGTGCCGACAGCCGGTCCGCGATCGCCCGGCAGCAGGCCCAGTAGAGCTGCTCCGCCCTGGCGCGCTCCGGCAGGCTCAGGTAGCCCAGTCGGAAGGCGGAGAGGGCGTCGTCCTTGAACTTGATGGCATCGTTCCAGGCCTCCTGCAGCCGGTCGGTGCCGCTGTCGCGTTCGGCGCCGTCCGCGGCGCTGGCGTCGGCCGGCGCCGCGGGGGTGAGGATGCTGGCCAGGGTGTCGCGCAGGTTGCGCACGATCAGCGCCTCGTTCTCCTGTGGCACCGGAACGGCATCGGGCACCGCTGCTGTGCCCAGCACGTCGAACACCAGCACGCTGAAGTGGCTGGCGATGGCGCGGCCGCTCTCGCTCACCAGGGTGGGCAATGGCAATCCGTGCGGCTCGCAGCACTCCCGGACCGTGGCCACCACGTCGTTGGCGTAGTTCTGCAGCGAGTAGTTGGTGGAGGCCGCCGTGGCGGTGCGGCTGCCGTCGTAGTCGATGCCCAGGCCTCCGCCCACGTCCAGATAGCCCATCGGCGCGCCGAGCCGGGCCAGCTGCACGTAGATCTGCCCCGCCTCCTGCAGTGCGTCCTTGAGTACGGCGATGTCGCTGATCTGGCTGCCCACGTGGAAGTGGAGCAGCCGCAGCTCACCGAGCAGATCGGCCTGGCGCAGGGCCTCCAGCGTGGCGAGCAGATCGGGCACCGACAGCCCGAACTTGGCCCGCTCCCCCACCGAACTGCCCCAGCGGCCGCTGCTGCGGGTGGAGAGCTTGGCCCGAACGCCGATCAGGGGCGCGGCACCCAGCTCCCGACTGGCGCGGATGATCCGCTCCACCTCGTCGGCCTGCTCGATCACCACCACCGGCTGGCGGCCGAGCCGGCGGGCCAGGATCGCCGTCTCGATGTAGCGCTGATCCTTGTAGCCGTTGCAGATCAGCAGGGCGTCGGGGTCGTCGAGCAGCGACAGGGCGATCAGCAGCTCGGCCTTGCTGCCGGCCTCCAGGCCGAAGTGCCAGCGCCGGCCCGTTTCCACCAGCTGCTCCACCACGTGGCGCTGCTGGTTGCACTTCACCGGAAACACACCCTGGTAGCGCCCCGCGTAGCCGTACTGGGCGATGGCGCGCTCGAAGGCGGCATGGAGGCGCTCGAGCCGGTCTTCCAGGATGTCGTCGAAGCGGATCACAAGGGGGAGGGTGAGGTCGCGACTCTGCAGTCCCTGCACCAGCTCCACCAGATCGAGGGCACCGCCGCGCTCGCCCCTGGGCTGCACCATCACATGGCCGCGGGCGCTCACGTTGAAATAGGGATCCCCCCAGGCGTCCAGGCCGTAGAGGCGGCTGCTGTCGGCCACGCTCCAGGCCAGGCCCGACGGCGCGATGGCGACGGTGTCAGCAGGCATCCGAGCTGGGTGGCGGGGGTGGCGGGGCCCTTTGCCAGAACTCTAGTCAGGAGCGCCGGCGGCGGACTCCGCCGTTCGCACCGGGACCCTCTCCGCGCCGATCTCCCAGGCGCACCACGCTTCCACGGCTCTCTGCAGCTGCACGACCGGATCGAGCAGCGCCCCCAGCTGCTGCCGCAGCAGGCTGCCCGGCGTTTCCGCCCGGCTCGGATCGGTCTGCGCCGCGAGCAGATCCGGCAGGGGGCTGGGGTACTCGTGGCGCTCCAGGGCGGAGGCGAGTGCCGCGAGCGTCGTCAGCACCTGGTCCCGCAGGGGCCGGAAGCTGGCCGGCGCCGGGCTGCCGTCGAGCTGGCGATGGCAGATCTGCAGGACCACCAGGGCATCGATGAGGCGCTGGCTGTGCAGCAGGAAGGTCATCAGCGGCAGCGCCATCCGCCGCTGCGAGGCCCTCTCGCTCAGATAGCGCTGGATGGAGCACTGGGCGTTGGCCATCGCCAGGCGCACCGACGCTGGAGTGGCGGCCGGGCCTGGGCTCACCGGCGCACCGCCAAGGTACAGACCCAGCACCTCCTCGACGAACCGGGCGTTGCAGCGCAGGCTCGCCGCCAGCCGGACCGGAAGGTCGCGGAGCTCCCAGCGGGGCAGGATCAGATGGATGGCGGCCAGGGCCAGGCCGGCGCCGATCAGGGTGTTGGCGATCCGCCAGAGGGCCAGACCCCAGTCGCCGGGTTGGTCGATGTCCTTGTACAGGACGATCCAGGGGGTGAGCAGGAAGACGAACAGCCCGTAGTTCACCGGTAGGACCGCCATCATCAGGGTGGTGAGCGGAACCATCACCAGCACGATCGTGAGCGGATGGGGGAAGAGGGTGGCCAGCACGATGGCGAGGATCCCCCCCAGCACCGTGCCCAGCAGACGCTGGCGGCTCCGCGCCAGCGTCTCGCCCGCCGAGGGCCGCAGGATCACTGACACGGTCAGCGTGATCCAGTAACCGATCGGCAGTGCCAACAGGGTGTACACGCTCACGGCGACGGCCGAGGCGGCGCCGAAGCGCAGGCTGTGGCGGAAGACGCTCGACTCGAGCGTGAGGTTCGCCCGCAAGGTCGCCCAGCCCTGGGCCACAGCAGCGCGCGCCTGGCCGGTGGGTCGGTGCGCCGGAGTCGATCTTCGGTTGAGCGCCGCCTCGGGGATCGTTTCGCAGGCCTGCCCCAGGGTGGCGATCCAGTGCGCCTGGCTCGCCTGTGCCTGCCGCAGCGCGCCGCAAATCGGCGGTTCGAGGTGTTCGATCGCCCGGGCGATCCGCCGCGCCCCGCTCTCCAGCTCCTGGGGAGCGGGCGGCCCTGCCCGTCCCAGCAGCGCCTGCTCCAGCTGGAGCAGGGCGGCGACGCAGCGCCCGATGAGCGCCTTGATCAGCCGCTGGATCTGGGGAGCCTCTGGCGCCGGAATCACCGCCAGCAGTTCGCCCAGGGCCGCGCTGGTCACGAACAGCGCGTCGGCGGTCTCGATCAGCCGGGTGAAGGCCCCATCGGCCGGACTGTCGCCGAGGCGGCCGCTGCGGGTGTCCGCCAGGGTCGCCCGGGCGCTGGCGAGGGCGCTGCGGACCCTGAGCTTCTGCTGGAAGAGCTGCTCCTCGGCGGCCGGCCTCCCGCCGGTCGCCGGGCAGGCCAGGCTGAGGTAGTGGGCGATCGCCCGCAGGGCGCCGGCCATGGCGAGCCGCACCGGCCGGTAGGGCCGCAGCGGCCAGACGGCCACCGCCAGCAGGGTGGCCCAGGCCCCTCCGGCCAGGTAGAGGAGCGACCAGGCCAGGGCCTTGGCCGGATCGGGGCCCGCCACGTTGATCCCGATCAGGAAGCACCAGGCCGTCACCAGGCCGATCAGGGCCCCGGCGTTGCCGTAGAGAGACAGCAGACCGCAGCCCAGCCCCACGGCGAACATGGCCGGCACGCACAACCAGGGCCAGGTCGCCAGGCCGATGCCCGCGCCGAGCGCCACCGCGCCGAGCAGGGAGGCGCAGGCCATCGCCGTCGCCTTGGTGCGATAGGCCCCTCCCGTGTCGGCCAGGTTCACGTACAGACCCCCCAGCGCCATCCAGATCAGAGAGGGCTCGTGCAGCAGCGAGGCCCCCAGCAGCGGCGGCACGGCGGCCAGGGTCGTGCGCAGGCCGAGCCGGAGGTTTGGCCCGGCGCTCGGTGCCGTCAGGAAGGTGGCAAGCCCAGGCGGTGCTCCACGCATCGGTCGGTGCCTGGGCGGGGCCCGATCGTATGGTGCCCCGCCCGGGTGGGGTTGCTTGCCAACGGGCAGGCCCGCCGCAGACGATGGGCCGGATCCGCCTTCCTTCTTCCCATGGCCGTCGAACGTACTTTCCTGGCCATCAAGCCCGATGGTGTGCAGCGGGGGCTGGTGGGGGAGATCCTCGGCCGCTTCGAGCGCAAGGGCTTCAAGCTGGTGGGCCTCAAGCAGCTCACCCCCAGCCGTGAGCTGGCCGAAAGCCACTACGGCGTGCACCGCGAGCGCCCCTTCTTCGCCGGTCTGGTCGCGTTCATCACCAGCGGCCCGGTGGTGGCGATGGTCTGGGAAGGCGACGGCGTGATCGCCAGTGCCCGCAAGCTGATCGGCGCCACCAAGCCCCTGGAGGCCGAGCCCGGCACGATCCGCGGCGATCTGGCGATCAACATCGGCCGCAACGTGATCCACGGCTCTGACGCTGCCGAAACCGCCGGCTTCGAGATCGGGCTCTGGTTCCAGCCCTCCGAGCTGAGTGACTGGACCCCGGCCGACCAGGTGTGGCGCAGCGAGGGCTGAGCCGCCAGCCTGAGAGGGTCGGTGCCGGTCAGCCCATGCTCCAGCAGCGCCGCCCTCTGATCTCCCGGCTGGCGGCCCGTCGGACAACCGCAGCGATGGCCGCCCTGCTGGCCACCGTTCACGCGGTCCTGTCGGCTGCCGCCCTGGCCGGCACGCCGGTGGCCGCCTCCGCTCCCGCCGGCCGGGACGCTCTGCCGCGGGTGGTGGAGGTGCCTGCCCGGCCGGCCTTCGTCACCCCTCCCAACGGAACGGAGGCCGCGGCCCGCACCGGCCAGACGCTCCTGCCCGCTTCCCTGCTGCGCACCCAGACGCCGGGGCGGCTCCAGATCCGACTGGCCGACGGCCGCGAGCTGCGCCTCGGTGGCGATGCCCTGCTCCGCCTCGGCCGCACCGAGCTGGAGCTGAAGCGTGGCCAGATCATCGGCTGGGTGACGCCGGGCCGCAAAGGCGGAGCCCCCCTGCGCATCCGTACCCGGGTGGGGGTCGCCTCGATCCAGGGCACCACCGTGTTCATCGAGGACACCCCCACCAGCCTGAAGGTCTTCAGCTGGGAAGGTCGGGTGAACGTGGACACCACCGATGGCCGCCGCTTCACCCTGACCAGCGGAGAGGAGGTGGTCTTCGAGGGCCGGGACTGGATCCCCCCCCGCCGCCTCAGCCGCGCCGAGGCCGTCCGCCGCCGCCGGGACAGCCTCCTGCTGAACGGCTTCACCAGCTCGATGGAGACGCTGCCGTTGATCGAGCGCGAGCTGGGGCTCCCCCCATGAAGGGTCCCGGGCTGTGGTGGCTGGCCCTCGCCGTGCCCCTGGCCTGCGGCCTTCCCCCACTCAACAGCACCCCGCCCGGCCAGGCCCTGTCGCAGTTCGACGCCCAGCTGCGCCAGCTCTTCTTCCGCCTGCGTGGGTCGGTGTCGGCCCCCGCCGACCCGGTGATCCTGGCGATCGACACGGACTCCCTGCGGCTGAACGACCTGCTGGGGACCCGGGAGCGGCAGGCCTCCCCCCTCTGGCGGCGGATGGGGCCCTGGCCCTGGCCCCGGGCGTTGCAGGCGGAACTCGCCGCCACCGTGCTGCGACGCGGCGCGGCGCGGGTTGTGTTCAACATCGAGTTCAGCCAGCCGAGCCGTTACGGTCCCGACGACGACGCGGCGTTCCGGCGGCGGCTGGAGCCCTGGCGGGAGCGCGTCCATCTGGCCACCACCTACGCGGTGGTCGAGCGGGAGGGGCTGGAGCAGTTCGAGCTGCGGCGTCCGCTCATGCCGCTGGGCCGATCGGGCCTCACCGCCTTGCTGCTCTCGCCCCAGGGGATCGCCGAAGCCATACCGGGCCGGCGCTGGCTTGGCCCCAACCTGGCCCACTTTCCACTGCCCCATCCTCTCCCCCTGGCCTTTCTGGCACGGCCTGAGGCGCTTCCGGAGGCCCCGCTGGGGATCAACTTCCCCGGACCGGCGGGCACCCTGCCGCAGCTGCCGGCCTGGCGGTTGGCCGGATCGCCCGCCTCCGCGGTGGCCGGCCGCACCGTGCTGATCGGTGCCACGGCACCGGAACTCGGCGATCAGCAGGAAACCCCCTTCGGCCCGCAGAGCGGCACGGAGGTGCAGGCCGCCGCCCTCGCCAGCGTGCTGCGGGGAAATGGCTTGCGGCCCCTGTCCGTCGGCGCTGAGGCAGCGCTGCTGCTGGTCTGGGCGGGAGGGCTGCTGCTGCTGGGCCGCTGCAGCACGGCGGCCCGCACCCTCGCCACGGCGGCCGGGCTGGCGGTGCTTGCCTTGGCGGCGGCCTACGCGCTCTGGTTCTGGGCCCATCTCACCCTGCCGCTGGCTGCCCTGCTGTCGCTTCCCTGGCTCGGTGGCGGTGTGCGGGCCGGCGGCATGGCGCTGGAGGAGGCCCGGGAGCGGGCCTATCTCCAACAGGTGCTGGCCCGGCGGATCTCGCCCACCCTGCTGCGGGACATCCTGCAGGACCCCGGGCCCCTCTGGAACCGGGCCGGGGGCTGGCGCAGCCGCTGCGTGCTGCTGTTCAGCGACCTGGTCGGGTTCACCCCGCTCAGCGCCTCCCTCGAGCCCGCCGATCTGTTTGACCTGCTGAACCGCTACTTCGAGCTGATGGCCGCGGCCGTGCTGGCGGAACAGGGCCTGCTCGACAAGTTCATCGGCGACGCGGTGATGGCGGAGTTCGGCGTGCCCCGCAGTCGCGGTGAGAGGGAGGAGGCGCGGGCGGCCGTACGGGCGGCGCTGGCCATGCAGAGGGGGCTCGAGGCGCTCAACGCGGAGCTGGCGGCCACGGGCCGGCCGCCCCTGCGCCATGGCATCGGTCTCCACGTCGGTGAGGTGATCGCCGGCAATCTCGGCTCTTCCCAGCGGCTCGAGTTCACCGTGGTGGGGGCCAGCGTCAATGTGGCCAGCCGGCTGGAGGGCCTCACCCGGCGCTATCCGGAGCACCCGATCCTGATCAGCGGTGACCTGCTGGCCCTGCTGCCGGGAGAATTGGAGGTGGAACCGCTCGGGGCCCACCGGCTCAAGGGCTGGCCCGTGCCGCTGGAGGTGTTTGCCCTGCGGGGGATGCGTGCCGCGGCGGACGGCTCAGAATGATGCACATTCGTTCCAGCCGCACCGGATCCGATCCCTGGCACGGCGGGCCTCCTTCGCCCCCGCTGTCACGGTCGCCGTAATCGCCGTGGCTGGAGCTCTCCTCGCTGGAGCTGTCGAACGTGCCGCCGCTGCCGTCCCCATTGCCGTCCCCGCTGCCGTTCCCCTGCCGCCGCAGGGCTGCGGCGGGCGCCCTGTCCGGGCTGGCTCTGCTCGCGCCTCTGCCGGCCTTGTGCTCGGAAACCGCCACCGTCAAGGAGATCCTCGACGGCAACGAGCTCTACATCGATTCCCGTCAGGCCAAGGTGAAGCAGAAGGCGGTCGCACCTCAGGAGGTGAGCACCCAGAACAGCCGCGGCCAGCTCAGCTTCGATTCGGGGGCGGCCGGTCGGCTGAACCGCTTCTCCCAGATCCGTCTCGGCAGCAACTGTTTCCTGCTGAGCAAGGGGCAGGTGCTGGTCTCCGGCAAGCAGAACGGCTGCACCAAGTCCACCCGCCTGAGCGTGCGGGGCACCAACTATCTTCTGACGGTGGATGAGAAGGGTGGATCGGAGCTGTCGGTGCTGGAGGGAACCGTGGAGGTGGAACCACTCAAGGACGGCGAACCCAGCGGCCAGCCCCCCACCACGGTCAACGCGGGCGAACGGCTGAAGCTCTCGCCCGCCGGCGTGGTGCTCGCCCTGCTGAAGCTCTCCAGCGGCGACTACAACGCCATCCTGGGCGGGCCCCTGTTCCAGGGCTTCACCATTCCCCTGCCGGCCTTCGGTTCACTGGAGAGCTACATCCGCTCCTCGGTGCCGGGGGTCTCGATCCCCTCGATGCCGACCGCGGTGCCTTCCGTCCCCAGTTTCGGCCTGCCCCGCTTCTTCTGATGTACGTGGCGGCCGCAACGGCTGAGCCTTCGTGAGGCAACGCGGCCGGGCCACGCTGCTCTGCTCGGCCCTTGTGGTGCTGGCGGTGGGGGCCCTGAGCGGCTGGCCGCCCACGGCCTGGCGGGTATGGGAGCGGGGTATGGAAAACCAGCTGGTCCTCCTGCGGGGTCGCCGGGCGCCGCCGCCGCAGGTGGTGCTGGTGACCATCGACGACGCCACCCTGCAGCAGGGTGCCTGGTTCGTCAGCCAGAACCGGGACCGGATCCCCGCCTGGGCGCGGGGGATCGGCACCCTGCCCTGGCCCCGGGCGGCCTACGGCCTGCTGGCCTCCCGCCTGCGGCAGGCCGGTGCTGCTGCCGTGGCGATCAACGTGGTGTTCGATGGTCCCAGCCGTCTCGGCCCGGGTGATGATGCCGGGCTGAACCGTTCCCTCCGCCGGCAGCAGGGGCATGTCGCCCTGGCGGCCGAGATGCTGGAGCCCCAGGACGACCAGGCGGGCAGCGGCCTCACGCTCGTGCGACCGGAGCTCTTCCTGGCGGCGATCGGCGGTCCTGGCCGGCTCGGGCTGACCAATTCGCTGCCGGCGGCGGCGGGGGAACCCGCACTCCACCCGGAGGCCTACGGCCGCGGCCTGCTGCCGGCCAACCAGGTCGACCCGTTTCCCTCCCTCTCCGCCACCGCCCTGCGCCTGATGGGGCGTAGCAGCCGTCAGAGCGATCCTTCCAGGCAGCTGAACTTCTATGGACCGGAGGGAAGTTTCCGCCGGCTGTCGGCCTGGGAGGTGCTGGACCCCGAGCGCTGGGCGCGCCATCCGCTCCGGGATGCCGTCCGGGATGCTGTCGTGCTGGTCGGGCCGGTGGTGTCCCAGGGGGAAGCCGGCAACCCGTCCCCCTTCGGTGCCCTTTCCGGCCTGGAGACTCTGGCCACCGCCACCGCCAATTCCCTGCAGGGGGACGGCCTGGCCCCCTGGCCGGCCAGTCCCCCGGGCCGGGCCCTGCTGGCCATGGCTCCGTTGCTGCTGCTGGCTGTCCTGGCCACGGTGCGGACCGGCCTTTCCTGGCGGCTCGGGCTGGTGGCCGGGCTGCTGGTCCTGCAGTTGGGCGCAGGGTTCCTGGCGCTGCGCCAGGCCCAGGTCTGGCTGCCGCTGTTGGCACCGACGGGCGGGCTGGTGCTGCTGGGCCTCCTCTACGGCGCCGATGCCTACCTGCTGGAAGAGCGGGAACGGAGGCGGCTGCGGCGCACGTTCGAGCGCTACGTGGCGCCGAGCCTGGTGGCGGAGATCCTCTCCGATCCGAGGACGGCCGAGGGCATGCTGCGAGGCCGGCTGCTGCCGGTCACGGTGCTGTTCTCCGACATCAAGGGCTTCACCCAGCTCACCCAGAGCCGCAGCGCCAGCGGCGAGATCGAGCTGCACGTGCGCCAGCTCAACCGCTATCTCGGCGAGATGGTGGCAGTGATCACGGCCCATGGGGGCACCGTCGACAAGTTCATCGGCGATGCCGTGATGGCGGTGTTCGGATCGCCGGTGGGTCGCGGACCGCGGGCCGAGGCCCTGGCGGCGCTGCGCTGCGCCCAGGCCATGCGTAAGGCACTCCAGGAGCTGAACGCCGTCTGGCGCACGGAGGGTCTCGAACCGTTCGAGAGCGGCATCGGTCTGGCCAGCGGCGAGGTGATCGTGGGCCAGATCGGCAGCCCCCTGCGCCTGGATTTCACCGTGATCGGCGACAAGGTCAACCTGGCCAGCCGGCTGGAGGGTCTCACCCGCACGGTGGACGTGCCGGTCCTGTTCGACGCCACCACGGCCGAGCTGGTGGAGGGGGCGTTGCCGGTTCGCGGCCTCGGCGAGCGGCAGGTGAAGGGCATGGGTGCGATCCCGATCTACACCCTCGAGCCCGATCCGCCGGCGCTGCCCGCCCCGGGCTGAGGCCCGCCGAATCGATCCCAGCGGAAGGGTTCCAGCAGAGCCACCAGCGGGGCCTTGCCGCCGCCGTCCCCGCAGATTCCTTCGGCGAGCAGCTCGGCCGTGATCGCCGCCAGCAGAACGCCGTTGCGGTAGTGGCCTGTGGCAAGCCAGAGCCCGGCGATCGGTGAGGGCCCCAGCAGCGGCGCCTCGTCGGGGGTGCCGGGCCTGAACCCCCACCATCGTTCCATCGGCGGCCAGTGGGCGGCCCGGGGGAGCAGGGCGGCGAGCCCTGCCTCGAGCTGACGCTGGCCCTGGGGCGTCAGCCCCTCGGCAAAGCCCGCCTCCGCCTCACTGGTGGCTCCCACCACAAGCAGGCCGTCCTCCCGAGGCACCAGATAGGTGCCGGGGCCGAACACCACCCGCCCCAGGGCCTGGCGTGGGCCCTGCAGCGACAGCATCTGTCCCTTGACCGGTCGGACCGGCAGCTGGGGCAGCAGGCTGGAACTCCAGGCGCCGCAGGCCAGCACGGCCGTGGCGCACGTGAGGCTATGGAGGTAGCCATCGGCGCCCCGGAGCCGCACGCCACTCAGCCGGCCGCCGTCCTGCAGCAGTTCCAGCACCTCCGCCCCCTCCTGGAAGGCAACGCCCCTGTCGGCGCAGGCTCTCTCCAGGGCACGCATCAGCTGGCGTCGGTTGTCGATCTGACCGTCCTGGGGGAACAGCAGCCCTGCCCGCCAGCGGGCTCCGATCGCCGGAACCTCCCGCTCCAGGGCCTGCCGATCCAGCGATTCCCCGCAGGCAGCGGTGGGATAGGCATCCCGCTCGGCGGCGCTGAGGAAGGGCACCACGATGCCGCAGGAGCGCAGGCCGCAGGGCAGGCCGCTGTCGGCCTCGATCCGGGCCACCCAGGCGGGGATGCGCGCCAGGCTCCGCTGGCCCAGCTCCAGCAGCGGGCCGCCGAGCCCTTCGGCATGAGGGGCGAGCATGCCGGCGGCCACGAAGCCCGCCGCCTCGCTGCGGCGCCGACTGAGCACCGTCACGGCCCGGCCGCGGCCGGCAAGCTGATGGGCGATCGCCAGGCCGATCAGGCCACCGCCCAGAATCAGCACAGGTTCCGATCGGGAGCCGGCCATGGTGGGGTGCGTTCAGTTCCAGACGGATCCTGCAGTTTCGGCGATCGCGTCGTGCCCCCCCCCAGGGTGGCAGCGGAACCGCTGAACCGGAGCACCCCGAACCGGAGCACCCCGAACCGGCGCACCAAGATGGGGGAGCAGGAAAGGGAAAGGGAGGATGACGGAGCGGCTCGGAATGCGCCCCAGCGGCCTCTCCCTGCTCAGCCTGCGCCTGCCCCCGGGCCTTGATCTGCGCGGCGCCCTGGAGGAGCTGGTGATCGAGCGGGCCCTGAAAGCCGCCTGGGTGGGTTCGGCGATCGGCAGCCTGGAGCCACTCCGCCTGCGGCCAGCAGGCGCCGACACGGCTCTGGAGCTGCCGGGCCCCTGGGAGCTGCTCAGCCTGCAGGGGAGCCTCGGCCCCGACGGTGTGCATCTCCATCTGGCCGCTGCCGACAGGGCCGGCCATTGCCGCGGCGGGCACCTCCTGATCGGCAACCGCATCCGCACCACCGCCGAGATCGCCCTGCTGCTTCCTGCCGGCACGGCCTTGCGGCGCCGCCTCGATCCGGCCACGGGCTACCGGGAGCTGCTGGTCGAGCCCTGCCCTGCCGCCGGGCCGGAGCCCGCTGCATAGGATCGATCCCTCAGCAGCCGCGGGAGCGTAACGGTATGGCGTCGGCCATCGGGCACGAGGGATGGGAGGCCGTGATCGGCCTGGAAACCCATGTGCAGCTGGGCACCGCCAGCAAGATCTTCACCGCCGCCTCCACCAGCTTCGGCGACGATCCCAACACGCACATCGATCCGGTGGTGCTGGGCCTGCCCGGCACCCTGCCGGTGCTCAACGAGAAGGTGCTCGAGTATGCGGTGAAGGCGGCCCTGGCGCTCAATCTTCAGGTAGCCGAGCACAGCAAGTTCGACCGCAAGCAGTACTTCTATCCCGATCTGCCCAAGAACTATCAGATCTCCCAGTACGACGAGCCGATCGCCGAGGACGGCTGGATCGAGGTGGAGGTGGCCGAGAAGGGCAAGGACACCTACCGCAAGCGGATCGGCATCGAGCGGCTCCACATGGAGGAGGACGCCGGCAAACTCGTGCACGCCGGCAGTGATCGCCTCGCGGGCAGCACCCACTCCCTGGTCGACTACAATCGCGCCGGAGTGGCTCTGGCCGAGATCGTCAGCAAGCCGGATCTGCGCACCGGCCGGGAGGCAGCGGAGTACGCCTCCGAGATCCGCCGGATCATGCGATATCTGGGCGTCAGCGACGGCAACATGCAGGAGGGTTCGCTGCGCTGCGATGTCAACATCTCGGTGCGCCGTGGGCCCGATGAACCCTTCGGCGTGAAGGTGGAGATCAAGAACATGAACTCCTTTTCGGCGATCCAGAAGGCCTGTGATCACGAGATCGCCCGCCAGATCAAGGCGATCGAGGCCGGTGAGCCGATTTTCCAGGAAACCCGTCTCTGGGATGAGGGCAAGCAGCTCACCAAGAGCATGCGCAGCAAGGAGGGATCGAGCGACTACCGCTATTTTCCCGAGCCGGATCTGGGGCCGATCGAAGTGACACCGGAGCGACGCGAAAGCTGGCGCGCCGAACTGCCCGAACTGCCGGCTGCCAAGCGTCATCGCTATGCCGAGCAGCTGGGCCTTTCGATCTACGACGCCCGCGTGCTCACCGATGAGCGGGCGATCGCCGAATACTTCGAGGCGGCCCTGGCGGCCGGCGGCGAGGCCAAGGCGGTGGCGAACTGGGTGATGGGGGACATCTCCGCCCACCTCAACGCCCACAGGCTCTCGGTCTCCCTGCTGCCCCTGCGGCCCGAACAGCTGGCCGAGCTGGTGCAACTGATCGAGAAGGGCACGATCAGCGGCAAGATCGCCAAGGAGATCCTGCCCGAGCTGCTGGAGCAGGGCGGTTCGCCCAAGGCGATCGTCGAAGCGAAAGGTCTGGGCATGATCAGCGACCCCGCCATGATCACAAAGGTTGTGATGGAGCTGCTGGCGGCCCATCCCGCAGAGGTGGAAGCCTTCCGAGGCGGCAAGACCAAATTGCAGGGCTTTTTCGTGGGCCAGCTGATGAAGCAGACCGGCGGTCGCGTCGAACCCAGGCTCGCCAATCAGATCCTGATTCAGCAGCTGAAGGGGTGAGCTGCAGGCGGCATGCCCTCGCCCGCTGGACAGCAATCCGGCAGAATCAGGCCGTACGGCTCACATGTGACCAGCATTGACCTGTGACAAGCAGTGACTTGTGACCACCAGTGAAGGCTGACCAGTTGTGACTGAGACAGGCGAGTCAGGCACCGCTTCTCAGTGGTAGAAGGGCATCTCGGCGCTGTCTGCTGTTCATCGGGTGACAGTGAATCAGCTGGGCCGGCTATGGCTGTCCACTGATTGCGGATCGTTCGATAGGTGTTGGTAGCTTCACCGTCGTGATGCCGAACTCCAATGCAGTTCTTCAGTGCTTGGTCGGAGCGTCAAGCTCACATCACCCGCTGGGTACTTTTATCGGGCTGGTTGTTATTGATTCTCAGTCTCCTTTTTGGTCTGGATCCTTACCCGTTTGATGTCAATCGCTGCGGTGGCAGTCCCGATTGCCATTCCCATGAAGGCAATCAGATCTTCTGGGGGATGGTGGTCCCCTCGGCATTGTTCATCCTTGTGGTGCTCAGTCATGAGCTCTGGCGCCGGATCTGCCCGCTGGCGTTCGTCTCCCAGCTGTTCCGTGCCCTTGGCCGGCAACGCACTGTGCCGGGCAAGGGCGGTCGCCGTGAGGTGGCGAAGGTGGACCCCCATTCCTGGCTGGGCCGGCACCATGTCCAGTTGCAGTGGAGTCTGTTGATCGCCGGGCTCTGCCTGCGGTTGCTGCTGGTCAACAGCAGTACCCTTGGCTTGGGCCTGCTGCTGCTGGGCACCGTTCTCGCCGCCCTGCTGGTGGGCTGGGCCTACGGCGGCAAGGTCTGGTGCCAGTATTTCTGCCCCATGGCTCCGGTTCAGACCATCGTGACGGGACCGCGAAGTTTCTTCGGCAGCCCGGCCCATGTCGAGACCAGCTCCCGGATCACCCAGTCGATGTGCCGCACCTTCGGGGAGAGCGGCACCCTGCAGAGCGCCTGCGTGGCCTGTCAGGCACCCTGCCTGGATATCGATTCGGAGCGGGCCTACTGGCAGGACCTTTCCGGTCAACGGGGGCTGAACTGGGCCTGGTGGTCCTACCCCGGCCTGGTGATCGCCTTCTTTCTGCTGATCAAGGACGAGTCGAGGGGGAGTCTCGATTACCTGCGCAGCGGCATGTGGGCCTACGACAACGAATGCGTTCACTACCTCTGGAGCCCGCTTGGGGCTGGATTCTGGACCTTCGGCCTGCCGCGGTTGGTGTCGATCCCCGCCTTGCTGGTGCTGGCCGCCTGGGTCTCCGTCTGGTTCTTCGGCTGGTGGCAGCGTGCGCAGCAGCGTCAGCTGACCCCTGAATTCGGGGATCGGGCCGGCGAAGTGTCGACGAGCCACACCCGACTCCTGGCCTCGTTCGTGGCGGTGAACAGCTTCTTCTGGTTCGCCGATCCTTCGATCGGCCTGCTGGGCCCGGCAGGAGGGCAGGTGATCCGCTCTCTGGTGCTGATCGTGAGCGGCATGTGGCTGCATCGGGGCTGGCATCGCGACAAAGGCGCTTACACCCGGGAGAGCACCAGTTCCAGTCTGCGCACGCAGCTGGAGAAGCTCATCCCCGACATCTCTTCCTACCTGGATGGTCGTTCCATCCGGGAGTTGAGCGCCGGCGAGGTGTTCACGCTGGCCAGGGTTCTGCCGGTGCATGTTCGTGAAACCAAACGCACGATCTACAAGGCCGTGATGTTCGATCTGTTCAGCACCGGTCGGCTGGATCGGGCTACCGCGCTTGTGCAGTTGGAGGAGTTGCGCCAATCCCTCGAACTGGTGGAGGAGGATCACTTCGCCACCATCCGTGAACTGGCCGTGCAGGACCCGCAGATTCTTCATCTGGATGCCGCCCAGCGAGAGATCCGCAAACTGCGGCAGGAGGCTGCTGCTGAGGCGATCGAGGAGCTCCTGAAGGCGACCCGGAATCGTGACCTGAACGCTGTGCTGAATCACCGCCATGATCGCGAACACCTGGCGAAGATCCGCCTCGAGTTCGTTCTCGATGACGAGAGCTGGAATGAGCTGCTCAGCAGCTTCGGTCCTTCCTCCGACTATGCGAGAAAGCGGCTTGTCACAGAACTGGAGGGTCTTCGGCATCAGCTGGCCTGCCGGCGCGCTCTGGAGTTGGCCGCCAGGGCCGATGCCCTGTTGAACCCCCTGCTGCAGGTGATGGATCGAAGGATCAGCAGCCGGATCGTCACCATCTGGCCGGCCCTGCAGCCCTTTGGCTCAGCGGACCCTTTGCGGGGGCAACTGGCGGCACTCCAGTTGCATGTCTCGCCGTCCGTGCTGAGTCGGATCAGGCGCCGGGGGCATGATCTCGGTGTTCCTGAACGCGGGGTGGTGCCGGCAGGGCTGGGTTCGATTCCCAGCCCTGCCGATGTGCTCGACGCGCTCTGGCTGGATCCCGATCCGGCCACGGCGCTGTGGGCACTCTGGGTACAGCAGCAAGGTTCGCCCGATCGCGCTGAGGCCCTGGGCCGCCAGCCAAGGCTTGGTCTGCCCAGCAGCCCTGCCCTCGATGGATTGCTGAAGGGAAAGGGGATGGAAAAGGCGGCGCTGATGGTGCGGATTCTGAAGGTTCCCCTGCTGGCCGGGCTGTCGCCAGCCGCCCTGCTCAGCCTGATTCGCTGGGGCGAGGAGCGTCGGCTTGAGCCAAGGCAGGCGCTGTTCAGGATCGGAGATGCGCCCGACGTCGTCGCGATCCTGCTGGCAGGCACCTGCGAGGTCTGGCGGCGGATCGATCCAGCTCAAGCTCTCCAGCGGATCGCCGTCATTACCACCGGCTCACCGATCGGGGAGGTGGTCTTTCTTGCGGACCAGGAGCGCCACTCGGACATCCGGGCCGGAGTCGCCCCCGTTGAGGTTCTGCTCTTCAGCAGCGAGCGGTTCGACCAGCTGCTGCAGCAGTCGTCCGAGTTCAGCCGCGCTCTGCTGCACCAGCTGGCCTTGAAGGTCGAAGGCCTCTACACCAGGTTGGGCTCGGCGGCGGCGCCAGCGCGAAAGCGGCCGGGGATCCTGCCGGATCCGGATCTCACCGGCTCTCCCCGACTCCGCCGTTCGGCGTAGGCGTGGCGGGAGGTGAGTCGCTGCGCAGCGCCCGCTCGACGCGGGCCGGCAGGGACGAGGCAGGCTCGCGGTTGTCGATCACGACATCGGCCAGCCGCCGCTTGCGGGCCAGAGGCCACTGGGCGGCGATGCGGGCCCGGGCGTCGGCGTCGCTGCAGCCGTCACGGGCCATCAGGCGCTGCATCTGCTGCTCCTCGTCGCAATCCACCAGCCAGACGGTGCTGCAGAGCCCTTCCATACCCGCTTCGAACAGCAGCGGGACCATCAGCACCACGGTGGGCAGGCCCTCCAGGCGGGACAGCTCACGGAGAAAACGTGCCCGCACCAGCGGATGGATCCGATCTTCCAGCCAGCGGCGTTCGCTGGGATCGGCGAACACGATGCGGCCCAGGGCCTTGCGGTCGATCTCATTGTGGTGCGCTGCGGCGGGCAGCCCCCGTTCCCGAACAGCGGCGCCATAGCGGGCCAGCACCGCTGCCGCTGTGGGCGTGCCGGGGGCCAGGACCTCACGGGCATAGGCATCGGCATCCAGCAGCGGCAACCCATGCTCCATGGCGAGCAGGCGTCCGACGCTGCTTTTCCCGCTGGCGATGCCGCCGGTCAGGCCGATGCGTCGCTGGGGTGGGGTGGTCATGGGGCGATGCGGCCCCGTCGTTCCCATCGCAGCGGCCGGGGAAGCCGGAGGGAACGGGGCCAGGGCGTCTGGATACCAGCTTCAGCCTCGCAGACGCCCACCGCTGCCGGATCCCCCTCCTCTGCCCCGTCAGGATGCCTTCAACCCCGTCTTGCGCCGTGAGCCCTTCGATCCCCGGGATCAGATCCCCCTGGCACCCCATTCCCGGCGGGATCACCGCCCCCGTGGGCTTCCGTGCGGCGGGGATCACGGCCGGCCTCAAGGCCTCCGGCCGGCCCGACCTCTCCCTGCTGTTGGCGCCCGAAGCGGCCGTCTGCGCCGGCAGCTTCACCACCAACCGGGTGCGGGCCGCCTGCGTCGACCTCTGCGCCGAGCGGCTCGCCGCCAGCGGCGGCCATGCCCGTGCCGTGCTCACCAACTCCGGTCAGGCCAATGCCTGCACAGGCGATCGGGGGCTGATCGACAGCCTGCGCGCCACCGCCGCCCTGGCCGATCGCCTGGGGCTGGACGAAGTAGCGGTGCTGATCTGCTCCACCGGCGTGATCGGCGTGCCGATCCCGATGGAGATCCTGCTGGCGGGCCTCGATCCCCTGCTGGCGGCCCTCAGCCCCGAGGGGGGCGCCGCCGCCGCCACGGCCATCCTCACCACCGATCTGATCGACAAGCAGATCGCCCTCGAGGCCGATCTGGGCGGCCGCCGCGTGCGGATCGGCGGGATGGCCAAGGGTTCCGGGATGATTCACCCCACCATGGCCACGATGCTGGGTTATCTCAGTTGCGATGCCGGTGTGCCGGCCGGGCTGTGGCAGGCGATGGTGCGGCGGGCGGTGGATCGCTCCTTCAATGCGATCACCGTCGACGGCGACACCAGCACCAACGACACGTACCTGGCCTTTGCAGCCGGGGAAACCCTGAACCCCGAGCACTTCGAGGCGCTGGAGGCCGGCCTGACGGCGGTGTCGCAGCACCTGGCCAAGGCGATCGCCCGCGACGGCGAGGGGGCCACCTGCCTGATTGAGGTGCAGGTGGACGGCGCCGCCGATGAGGCCGGCGCCCGGGCCATCGCCCGCACCATCTGCGGCTCCTCGCTGGTGAAGTGCGCCATCCACGGCCGCGACCCCAACTGGGGCCGGATCGTGGCTGCCGCCGGTCGCGCCGGCGTGCCGTTCGATCCGGAGGCGGTCGCCCTCTGGCTCGGGACGGTTCAGCTGATGGCGGCGGGCCAGCCGCTGGCCTTCGATCGGCCCGCTGCCTCGCGCTACATGCACAACTGCGCCGTCGGCGCCTACCTGCGGGACGACACCGTGGCGATCCGCCTCAGCGTGGGCGATGGCCCCGGCAGCGGCGTGGCCTGGGGCTGCGATCTCTCCGATCAGTACGTGCGCATCAATGCCGACTACACCACCTGAGCTCTGAGGGTGCTGGACCCCACGGCGGGCGGCAGGATGGGGATCCCCGCGCAGCCAGCCCCATGTCGCAGGCAGGAGCCCGGCGTCCTTCCCGCCGCCGCCGCGAGCCCGCCGCCGCGAGCCCGCCGCCGCGACCGCTGGCCCCCTGGGTGCTGCCGCTGGTGGCCGGCCTCTGCTTCGGCCTGGGATACGGCATCACCGACCGGCTGCTGGCGCTGCGGCTGGGGAGCCTGGTGAAGCTGGGCCAGAACTTCGAGGTCAAGCCCTTCCCAGGCACCAGCCTGGAGAGCCTGCGGTTGCGCTTCGGCGCCGCCAAGGAGGAGATCCGCGGCGATCTGGAACAGGCCGAGCTCGAACAGAAGCAGAAGCAGGAGGAAGCAAGGGCGAAGCGTGAAGACGAGCAACGTCGCCAGCAGGAGCGCGAGGACAGGGAGGCGGCGGCGCGCGTCGAGGCCGAGCGTCTGGCCGAGCCGCTGGAACCGGAGCGGCCTGCCGAGCCGGCCCTGCCCGAGCCCGAGCCCGTGACCCCCAGCCCCGAGCCGCCGCCGCCGCCGACCCCCGCAGGTCAGCCCTGATCTGCCACAGTTTGGCCAGCCTGGAAGGACTGGAGATGAGCGCCCCCCAATCCCTTGCCCAGGCTGCCCTGAACCGGCTGGGCGCTCGCCTCGGCACTGGGCTGGCCGATTCGGCCGCCGGCCTGGCCGCGCTTGCCCAGGAGGCGCCGGAACGGCTCCGGCGCGAATGGGAGCTGTTCTGGGCCGAAGTGGAAATGGAGGCGGAACGGCTCGAGACCGAAGCCGGCCCCGATCCGAACCGCCCCGGCGCTGACGAGGGCATCACCAGGAGCGACACCCGCGCCGAGCGGCCGCCCCTGGAACAGATCGACGACCTGCGTGCCCGTGTGGCCGCCCTCTCGCGCCGCCTCGAGGACCGCTCCTGATGGGGGCCTTGCGGCAACGGTGGCGGGAAGGCGCCCGCTCCCTGCGGATCTGGTGGGCGGTGCTGCAGCTGTTGAGCGGTCTCTGGTGGGACGCCAGGGCCTGGACCTATCCGGGCGGGGTCAGCGTGGAGCGGCGCGCCGCCCGCCAGCAGGCCCGCGCCCGCTGGCTCACCGCCGAGCTGCTGGGTCTGGGCTCGGCCTTCATCAAGCTCGGCCAGCTGCTTTCGGCCCGGCCCGACGTGCTGCCGGCCGGCTACGTGGAGGAACTGGCCCATCTGCAGGACAGGGTGCCGGCCTTCCCGTTCGCCATCGTGCAGGCGCTGCTGGAGCAGGAGCTGGGGGAACGCTGCGCCGAGATCGTCGATCTCGAGGAGCAGCCTCTCGGCTCCGCCAGCCTGGCTCAGGTGCACCGTGCCAGCCTGCGCAGCGGCCGGCAGGTGGTGTTCAAGATCCAGCGGCCAGGCCTGGAGAGGCTGTTCCGCCTCGATCTGGAGGTGATGCAGCAGGTGGCGGCGGTGCTGCAGCGTCACCCGCGCTGGGGCGAGGGCCGTGACTGGGTCTCGATCGCCCAGGAGTGCCGCCGCGTGCTGCTGCGCGAACTGGACTTCCGCCTCGAGGCCGAACACGCGGCCCGCTTCCGCCAGCAGTTCCTCGAGGATGCCGGCATCCGCGTCCCGGCGGTGGTGTGGGAGCTCAGCACCCGTCGGGTTCTCTGTCTGGATTTCCTGCCCGGCATCAAGATCACCGACCGTTCCGCCCTGGTCGAGGCCGGCATCGATCCGGCGGCGGTGGCCGAGAAAGGTGCCGCCAGCTACCTGCAGCAGCTGGTGCGCTTCGGCTTCTTCCACGCCGATCCCCACCCGGGCAACCTGGCGGTGGCCGCCGATGGCGCCCTCATCTACTACGACTTCGGCATGATGGGGCAGCTTTCGCAGAGGCTGCGCAGCCGGCTCGGGCGCATGGTGCGGGCGGCCGCCGCCCGCGACGCCGCTGCCCTCGTCGACGAGCTGCAGGGGGCGGGCGTGATTGCCGCCGATGTGGATCCCGGCCCGGTGCGGCGGCTGGTGCGGGTGATGCTGACCGATGCCCTCACCCCGCCCTTCTCTTCGAACGTGCTGGAGAAGCTCTCCGGCGACCTCTACGACCTGGTCTACGGCCAGCCCTTCCGCCTGCCGGCCGAGCTGATCTTCGTGATGCGGGCCCTCTCCACCTTTGAGGGGGTGGGCCGCAGCCTCGATCCCGGCTTTAGCCTGATCGCCATCGCCCGTCCCTACCTGCTGCCCCTGATGACCGCGAGCGGGAACGGCCCCAACGATTTCCTCGGAGAACTGAGCCGCCAGGCCGCGGAGGTGGGCAGCCGCGCCCTCGGCCTGCCGCGTCGCCTGGAGGACAGCCTCTCGCGCATCGAGCAGGGCGACCTGCAGGTGCAGATCCGCGCCGGCGAAACCGATCGGCTGTTGCGGCGCCTAGCCCTGGCCCAGCAGTCGACCGGTCAGTCGGTCCTGCTGGGGGGGCTGGCGGTGGCGGCGTCCCTGCTGGCCCTCGGTCCCCAGCCTGCCCTTGTGGCCATCCCCCTGGCGCTGGGGTTGCCGGTGGGCCTGAGCTGGCTCAAGCTGCAGGGCCGGCTCAAGCGCGATTCGCGGCTCGACAAGCTGCCGGGCGTCGGCTCCTGATCAGGGACCCTTCGCCCGGAGCTGCTCAGCCCCGGCCGCGGGGGCCGCGCCCCTCGACGCCGGCGTAGACGGCCTGGCTGCCCAGTTCGTCTTCGATGCGCAGCAGCCGGTTGTACTTCGCCACCCGTTCGCTGCGGCTGAGCGAACCGGTCTTGATCTGGCCGGCGCGGGTGGCCACCGCCAGATCGGCGATGGTGG
>CAYHCE010000020.1:0-53978 GCA_964355015.1 uncultured bacterium
CGATGTGCAGCTGCTCGGCGATCAGATCGATCCCGGTGACCATCTCGGTGACGGGATGCTCCACCTGGATGCGGGTGTTCATCTCCATGAAGTAGAAGCTGCCGGTCCGGTCCACCAGGAACTCCACCGTGCCGGCGCCCTCGTAGGTGATGCTGCGGGCGGCGGCGATCGCCGCTTCCCCCATGCGGCGGCGCAGCTCGGGATCGAGGGCCGGGCTGGGGGCTTCCTCCAGCAGCTTCTGGTGCCGGCGCTGGATCGAGCAGTCGCGTTCACCGAGGTGCACCACGTTGCCGTGGCGATCAGCGAGCACCTGCACCTCCACGTGACGGGGCCGGTCGATGAACTTCTCCATGTAGAGGCCGGCGTTGCCGAAAGCGGCCTCCGCTTCGCCCTGAGCCGCCTTGAACAGGCTCTCGAGCTGCTCGGGAGCCTGCACGAGCCGCATGCCCCTGCCCCCGCCGCCAGCCGTGGCCTTGATCATCACGGGATACCCCATGCTGGCGGCGAGGCGGGAGGCCTCGGCTGCGTTCTCCAGCAGCCCCTCGCTGCCGGGGATGGTCGGCACCCCCACGCGCTGCATCGTGGTCTTGGCGGTCGACTTGTCCCCCATCGCCCGGATCGCCTCCGGTGAAGGACCCACGAAGGTGAGGCCGTGGGCGGCGCAGATCTCGGCGAAGCGGTCGTTCTCGGCCAGGAAGCCGTAGCCGGGGTGGATGGCATCGGCGCCGCGGGAAATGGCCGCAGCGATGATGTTGGGAATGTTCAGGTAGCTCTTGCTGCTGGGAGCCTCGCCCACGCAGACGGCTTCGTCGGCCAGCTGCACGTGCAGGGCATTGCGGTCGACCGTGCTGTAGACCGCGACGGTGGCGATCCCGAGTTCCCTGCAGGTCCGCAGGATGCGGAGGGAGATTTCGCCACGGTTGGCGATCAGCAGCTTGCCGATGGGCATCCGTGGTGGGTCTGGGCCGCTGCGGACTGTATCAGTGCTGACCCATGCCCCTCCGGGCCGCCGGGGGGAGGGACCGGCGCTGGGTATATTGACGAGCCGGAGGGACCCCCGGGTTCCAGACGGCCACGCGGATGTGGTGGAATTGGTAGACACGCACGTTTGAGGGGCGTGTGGCTTCGGCCTTGCGAGTTCAAGTCTCGCCATCCGCATTTCTCTTCTCCACAACTTGATCCAGCCGCCGCTGAGCCGCACGCCGCCCTCCACAGCGATCGTGCTGGTCTGCAATGGTCCGGGCGAACTCACCACCTGGGTGCGCCCGCTTGCCGAGCGGCTGCACAGTCTGCTGGCCCTCAGACCCCTGGTGCCGGAGGCCCCCTGCGCTCTGCGGCTGGTGCTCGTGCCCTGCCCCAACGCCACCGGCAGCGAGCATCGGGTGGCGGAGGCCCTGGGGGTGTTCGAGCGGATCGTGCCTGCCCATCGCTTCTGGTCGCTGCTGCTGCGGCCCTCGCGCCGGATCCCCTGGCCGGCCAGGGGCGTGGTGGTGTTCCTGGGAGGCGATCAGTTCTGGACCGTGCTGCTATCAGCCCGTCTGGGTTACCGCCACCTCACCTACGCCGAATGGGTGGCCCGCTGGCCGCGCTGGAACGACAGGATCGCCGCCATGGGCCCCCAGGCGGCCTCCCGGCTCGCCCCCCGCTGGCGCCAGCGCTGCACGGTGGTGGGGGATCTGATGGCGGATCTGTCCGAGTCGGCGCGGGCGGATTCCGCGCTGCCGGCCGGGGAGTGGGTGGCCCTGCTGCCGGGCTCGAAACGGGCCAAGCTGCAGGTCGGCATGCCTTTCCTGCTCGACACCGCCGACCGGCTGGCCCGGCTGCGGCCAGGCTGCCGCTTCCTGTTGCCGGTGGCTCCCACCACGGCTGTGCAGGAATTGCTCGCCTACGGCGGCCCCTCCAATCCGATCCAGCGCCACTACGGCGGCGGCACGCCCCTGCTGGTGGCGGAGCCGCTCGGCGAGGAGAGCGGGCCTGACAGCGGCCGCCGCTGGCTGGAGACTCCGGCCGGCACCCGCATCCTGCTGATCGAGCACCACCCCGCCCACGGACCCCTCAGTCAGTGCGCCCTGGCGCTCACCACGGTGGGCGCAAACACGGCCGAACTGGGAGCGCTGGGGGTGCCGATGATCGTGCTTGTGCCCACCCAGCACCTGCAGGTGATGCAGGCCTGGGACGGCTGGCTGGGACTGGTGGCGCGGCTCCCTCTGCTGCGCTGGCTGCTGGGCGTGGCCCTTACCGCCTGGCGGATGCGGCAGCGGGGCTTTCTGGCCTGGCCCAACATCTCCTCCGGCCGGCTGGTGGTGCCCGAGAGGGTGGGAGCGATCACGCCGGCCGCGATCGCGGCCGAGGCCGCCGACTGGCTGGCCCATCCCGAGCGGCTGGAGGGCCAGCGGCAGGATCTGCGCGGCCTGCGGGGCCAGCCCGGGGCCGTGGCAGCCCTGGCGGCGATGGTGCAGGAGCTGTTACCCACTGCCTAGGTTGAGTTCGACTCGCCCCCCATGCGTTCCCATGGCCAGCTCCCAACCGGCATCCGATCAGGCCTGGCGCGAGACGCTCACCCCCGAGCAGTACCAGGTGGCTCGCTGCGGCGGCACCGAGCGGGCCTTCACCGGCGCCTACTGGAACCACAAGCAGACCGGCCACTACAACTGCGTCTGCTGCGGAGCCCCGCTGTTCGGCTCCGGCTCCAAGTTCGATTCAGGCACCGGCTGGCCCAGTTTCTGGGAGGGCCTGAATCCCGCTGCGATCACCACGATCGAGGACCACAGCCACGGCATGCTGCGCACCGAAATCCGCTGTGCCAACTGCGAGGCCCATCTGGGTCACGTCTTCCAGGACGGACCGGCTCCCACCGGTCTGCGCTATTGCGTCAACTCGGCATCGCTGGCCTTCGAGCCGGAGGAGTGAACCGCCATGTCGAGGGCCGCGTCGAGGCTGGACCCGCCCGGCTCGGCTCGGTTCCCTCTCACCAGGGATCGTTGAGGGAGTCTCCCCGCTGGCGCCGGGACCCCCCTTCGATCGGTTCGTTCTCCCGGTAGGGCTCCGGATCGACATCGAGGGGCTCCTCCGCATCGGCACTGGGGCGCCGGCCGGGCTGACGCGGCTGCAGCGGCAGCTCCCGGCGCAACGGTTCCTCGTCGGGGAAGACCGGCCGGGGATCGGCTTGCCTCCCACCTCTGTCGAGGTCGTCGTCCGGATCGGGCGACCGTCGTTCGATCCGACGCTCCTCGATGGGGCGACGGCCCTCCTCCGGGCGGTTCCTGTCCTCCCGGTAGCGGTCGGGGAAGGCACGTTCGCCGGACTCCCTGGCACGGATACCCCGCTCGCCAGGGTCAAGGTCCCGCTGCCGGGGGTCACCTGGTCCACGGGCGTAGGGATCGTCCTCATCGAGGTAGCGGCGCTGACGCAGCGGTTCCTGCCGTCGCCGCTCCAGTTCGACGTACTCGAGCTCCTCCTGCTCGTCCACCTGCACAGCCCGGCTGGTGGCCGGCTGAATGCGCCGCTGCTCCTGGACGCTGGGCTGGCCGGAGGCAAGCTGGTTCTCCACCGGCACCATCGTCTGGCGGAAGCGCTCGCGCTCCTCCTGTTCCCAGCTCGGGCCGCCGATGCCGAGCTTCTCGAGCAGGCCGCTGCCCAGCTGCTTGAGCTTCTCCTCGGCACCTTCGTAGACGATGATCCGATCCGGTCCGCTGCTGACGATCTCCTCCACGGCCAGTTCCCAGGTGCTCAGCACGCCCTCCCCCAGCAGGGGAACGCCGAGGGCTCCCAGCACAAGGGTGGTGAGGTCGCCGGTCTCGATGTCGAAGCTGAAGCCGAGCACCCTGCCCAGCTGTTCGCCCGATTCCGTGATCACCTGGCAGTTGATGACCTTGCTGTAGCGCTCGGGGTTGAACCCTTCCGCCAGCGAATCGGCCGAATCCACCAGGATCACGTCCCCCACCTGTCGGATGCGGTCGAGCGGCATCCAGCGGGGCAGGCCGGGCAGGAAGCGGGTGAGCGGGTTGTCCCGCAGGCCGAGGGCCACCACCTCCCGGCGGTCGATGTCCACCACCACCTCGCCCACCACGCCCAGCCGCCGGCCGGTATCCCGCGTGATCACCTGGGTGCCCATGAGTTCGGAGCGCAGCCAGAGACGGTCGCTCGGTGCGGTGCCGGAGGGATCGGCGGTGGGAGGGATGGAAGAGGTCAAAGGCCAGATCCCGAGCGGGCGTCGGCGATGGTGAGGCTGTCGGGTCATTGTGACCCACCGGAACCGTCTAGGCGGCGGTGGGCAAACCGACCACCTGGGTGTGGGCTCCGCGGGCCTGGGTGACTCCCACCGTGCGGGTGGCGGCGGCGATCATCGGCCGGCGGTGACTGACCACCAGAAACTGGGCCTGATCTTCCTGACTGGCGATCAGGGCAGCCAGGCGCTCCACGTTCACCCCGTCCAGGAAGCTGTCCACCTCGTCGAGGGCATAAAAGGGCGAGGGGCGGAAGCGCTGCAGAGCGAACAGAAAACTCAGCGCCGTCAGCGATTTCTCCCCCCCCGACATCGAAGCCAGTCGGCGGACGGCCTTCCCCCGGGGATGAGCCACCAGGGTGAGCCCGCCCTCCAGGGGCTGCTCCTCGTTCTCCAGCTGCAGGTGCCCCTCCCCCTCAGAGAGGCCGGCGAAGATCGTGCGGAAGTGCCCATCCACGGCGTGGAAGGCCTCCAGGAAGGCCTCCTGCCGCAGGGTGGCCACGGTTTCGATCCGCAGCAGCAGCTCCTCACGCTCGCTGGAGAGCACCTCCAGGCGCTCCTCCAGGTCGGCGATCCGCCGCTCCAGCTGCTCCAGTTCCTCCAACGCCAGCATGTTCACCGGCTCCAGAGCTTCCATGCGCTGCTGGAGGCGGCTGAGCTCCTGCTGCAGGGCCTCCAGACCCGCCTGTCGCACCTCGGCGGCAATCTCGGGCAGAGGATCCGGCAGTTGTCTCTGCATGGCCTCGAGGCGGAGCTGCAGACCCCGCTCCTGTTCCGTCAGGGCCAGCCGCTCCTCTGCCAGGCGCTGCAACTCCCATTCCTTCTGCTGGAGGGCCTGGCGCTGGGCGGCGAGGCGAGCTTCCGCCGTGTCGCGGGCGCGGCGCCGTTCACCGAACCGTTCCTGCAGCTCCCGCTGGCGAGCTTCCAGTGCCCCGTGCCGCTCCTGCTCCTGCCGCTCCTGCTCGCGTCGCTGGCGGTGCTGTTCGGCCAGGGCGGTCACGGCCTGCAGCAGGCGTTGTTCTTCGCCCGTGAGGGCTTCCAGCTGATGGCCCAGCCGTTCCGAGGTCAGCTCGCGCTCACGGTGCGCCAGCAGCAGCGCATCGCGTTGCTGCCGGGCTTCGTTGAGCCACCGGTCGGCGGCCTCGAGGTCCTGCTGCAGTCCCTGCCAGCGAGCGCTGTCCCCGGACGACTGGGCGCCGGCCTCCTCCCGCTCCAGCCCGGCGAGCCCCTCCTGCAGGGGTGGCAGGCTCCGCTCCAGATCCGACTGGCGCCGCTGATCGGCCTGCAGAGCCGCCTCGGTCTGGGCCTGGCGAGCTTTCAGCTGTTGATGACGCTGCAGCTGGGGGCCCAGGGCCCGGCGCAGCGCAGCCCGTTCGGCCTCCAGGGCGGCCCGGCGCTGCTGGCGCTGCTGCAGCAGGGGGCGCAGCTGCTCCAGCTGTCGGCCCAGATCGGCCTCCCGGCGGCGGCAAGCGGCCAGGCTCTCGCCCAGCTCCAGCAACCGGCGGCGGTGCGGATCGGCCTCATCCTGCTCGCTGGCGCGGCCGAAGCCCAGCTGGCCCGTGCGCTGCTGCAGGCTGCCGCCGGTCATGGCGCCACTGCGTTCGAGCAGCTCGCCTTCCAGGGTGACGGCCCGGCAGCGGCCCAGTTCGCGTCGAGCGCTGGCCAGGTCCTCGAACACCAGCGTGTCGCCGAAGACGTAACGGAACACCTCCAGGTACACCGGTTCGAAGCGGATCAGCTCCACGGCCCGGCCTACCAGGCCCTCCCCCGCGGCGCGTGTGCCGGCCCCACTCCGCTCCAGAGCGGCCGACCCGCTGCCGCTCCCCCGGATCCTGTTGAGCGGCAGGAAGGTGAGCCGTCCGGCCCGGCGGGTCTTGAGCAGCTCGATGGCGTGGGCAGCGATCCGGTCGTCGTCGACCACCACCTGGCCCAGCCGCCCACCCGCGGCCACCTCCAGGGCCAGGCGGAGCCGCTCCTCCACCTCACCCAGCTGGGCCACGGGTCCGTGGATGCCACCCAGGCCGGACTCGAGCAGCAAGCGCAGCGCACCGGTACCGCGGCTTTCCTGAAGGGTGTCGCGACGGCTCTCGATCCGGGCGATCTCCCGCTCGAGGCCCGCCTGCTCCTGCTCCAGCCGGGCACGGGTGCGCTGCTGCAGGGCCAGGGCCTCGGCCCCTTCCTGCGCCTGCCGCTGCTGGCGCTCCAGCTCCGCCTGCAGCGCCTCGGCTTCGCCGTCGAGGGCCAGCAGCCGCTGCTGCTGCTCACGGTCAGCGCTGTCATCGAGGGCCAGCTCGCTGCCCAGCTCCGCCAGGCGCTCCTCTGCCTGGCGGAGCCGTTCGCTCAGCTGCTGCTGCTCGGCCAGCAGCGGCGCGATCGCCTTCTGCAGCTCCTGCCGGCGCCGGCTGCGCTGCTTCTGCTCCTCCAGCCAGCTGCCGGAGCGACCGGCCACCTCCCCGAGGCGGCGCCTGGACATCTCCACGGCGGACTCGGCAGCCCGGCAAGCACGCTCAGCCCCCTCCAGTTCGGCCGTTCCATCGCCACCGCTGTCGAGCTGCCGGCGCTGGTGCTGCAGATCGCCCTGCTGCCGCTGCAGCTCGTGGCGCTGCCGCTGCAGCGTCTCGGCCTCCTGCTGCTGGCGCTCGGCCTGGCGGGCCAGCTCCCTGCCGCTGGCGTCGAGACCCGCCAGTTCCGCCTGCACGGCCAGCAGGCTGTCCTCGCCGAGGGCCTTCACCTCCGCCTGCAGCGTCTCCAGCTCCGCGCTGGCCTGGGCCAGGGTTTCGCCTGCAGCGGTGATGGTGGCCCGGTCGGCCTCCTCCTGGGTGGCAAGGGCCAGCTGGCGGCGGCGGAGCTCCTCCAGCTGGAGGCCGGCCTGCTCGAAAACGAGCACCTGCTCCTGCACCCTGCCCAGCTGGTGCCGCTGGCGCAGCTCCTGATAGGTGCGGGCCTTGGCACAGTCGCGCTCCAGCTTCTGCCGGCCCGCCAGCAGCTCCTGCTCGACGATGCGGCAGCGCTCCTGGCGGTCCTGCACCTCGTCGAGCTTGGCGCGGGTCTGCTCGATGCGGGAGTCGAACAGGGCGACGCCGGCCAGCTCGTCGATCAGGCCACGTCGATCGCGTGCGCTCATCGAGACGATGCGGGTCACGTCGCCCTGCATCACCACGTTGCTGCCTTCCGGGTCCACCCGCAGCCGCCGCAGCTGGGTCTGCAACTGCTGCAGGTTGCAGGGGACCCCGTCGGCGCTGAAGCTGCTGCTATAGGTGCCGCCGGGAGCCACCCGCAGCCGCCGGGTCACCGTCCACTCCTTCTGGCCGGGCCGGACCCAGGGGCCTTCCGCCGGCACGTCCAGGCCCGCCTCGGCGGGATCCGGCTGCCAGTCGCCGAGGTCGAAACGGACGCTGACGACCGTTTCGGCGGCCTTGCCCTGCCGCAGGGTGGCGCTGTTGATCAGATCGGGGAGGCGTTCGGCCCGCATGCCACGGCTGGTTGCCAGCCCGAGGCAGAACAGCACCGCATCGAGGATGTTGCTCTTGCCGGAGCCGTTCGGGCCCGTGATCACCGTGAACGAGGGCTCGAGCCGGATCGCCATCGATCCGCCGAACGACTTGAACTGGCTGAGCTCGACCTGATTGATGTGAACCAACAGGCCCGCGTGCGGTGCTGAGCACGCGAAACCTAGCGGAGCCGCTGACAATCTCAAGCCCCTTCCTACTTTGGGTGCACACAGCCCCATGAGGACGTGCGAACCATGGAACCGGAAACACCGGCCGTCAGTCACGATCGCTTCCGTGAGCGGTTCGAGGCGCTGCTGCCCACCATCCAGCGTGAATGGCCCCAGGTGGCACGCGAAACCCTCGAGGCCACCCGCGGCAGTTTCGATGACGTGGTCGCCGTGATCGCCGAGCAGACTGGCCGCACCGCCAGTGGGGTGCAGGCGCAGCTGCTCGATCTGCTGCACGTGGCCACCGATCGGACCCGCCATCTGGCCGACCGCATCGGTCCGCTCGAGGAGCAGCTGGAGCAGCTCCTCGATGAACTCAACGGCAGCCTGCGGCCCCGCATCGAGAAGCCGGTGCGGGAGAGACCGCTGCTGGCGGTCGGCATGGCCGCCGCTGTGGGGCTGATCGCCGGTCTGCTACTGGCTTCCGGCCGGCGCTCGACGTGAGCGGCGCCGAGGACGACCGCCGCGAACGCCGCTCCGGAGTGGGTCGGCTGGCCGCCGGGCGGGTGACGGCCCTGGTCACCTCGGTGATGGACCTCCATGTCCGCATCGCCCTGCAGGAGGCCGACCGGGAGAAGCGGCGGCTGATCAGCGGCGGCCTGCTGCTCGGCGCCGGCTTCACGCTGCTGCTGCTGGCGATGGTGGCCGGCCAGGTCGCTCTGATCCTGTGGTTCCACCTCGGGCTCGGCTGGGGCTGGATCCAGGCGGTGCTGGTGCTTGCGGCGGCCGATCTGGCGCTTTCGGGTCTCCTGCTGCGCATTGGTGGCCAGCTGGTCAAGGGGCCCTATCTCCCCCAGACCACCGCCGGCCTCGGCAGGACAAGCCGCGCCCTCCTGGGACGCTGACCGTGGCTTCCGCTCTCCCATGACGCCCAGACCCTTCCCCACCTCACACCACGAGGAGGTCGAGACGGCCCCACCGACCACGGTCGCCGCCCAGCCGCCGGATGGGGTGAACGGTGAGGATGAACCGCCGGAACCGCCTGAGCAGCGCCGCCAGGACGTGGTGCTCACCGAGCTCTGGTGCCAGATGCTGATCGATCTCTACGAGTTGCCGGAGGCCCTGCCAAGCCGGCTGCCGGGCCAGCCGATCCCCTCCCGGATCTGGAGCAGCCTGCGCAAGGGCAAGGTGCCCAGCCAGACCAGCCTGGCCAAGCTGCGGCCCGAGTGGCGGGCCGAACTCCGGCTTCAGACCGGCTGCGCCTGTGGCTTCCGCCATCTGCAGCGGATCGGTTACGGCGATGTCTGTGATCTGGCCGAGCGGCTGCAGGAGCAGGGGGAGGAAGGGCCCTATCTCGGCAGCTGCCTGGTGCTGCTGCTAGCGCTCGTGCTCGGCCTGCCTCCCAGCGAGGAGATGGTGCATCAGCTCACCAACCACTACAGCAACACGGAGGCGGACCTGGAGCGCACCGAGCAGTTCCTGTTCGAACTGATCCTGGCCCTGCTGGCCCGGCATACCCAGGAGGTGCTGCGGGCTCTCTCCGCGCAGGGTGACGACGACGACGGCCCCCCTGACGAGGCGGACGGCAGCGCAGTCCGCGGCGGTCAGCGGATCTCGTAGTGGAGCCAGCGGCAGTCGATGCCGCCGTTGCTGACCGGGATGCGCCGGCTGGCCTTGAGGCGAAGGGCGCCGGTCAGCTCCGGGTTGCCGCTCAGCAGCCAGAGGCTCCAGCCAGGGCAGCGCTGCTTCAGCATCGCGCCCAGGTCGGCATAGAGTGCCTCCAGATCGTCGTCACGGCCGAGCCGGGCGCCGTAGGGGGGATTGCAGACGATCACCCCGGGCTGCAGCGGTGGCTCAAAGTCACGGCAATCGCCCTGCCGAAGCGTCAGCCAGGGCGCCACCCCCGCGGCGTCCGCATTGGCCCGGGCCTGGGCGAGCACCGGCGCCTCCCGTTCCATGCCGATGATCGGTGGGCAATCCTGCTGGCTGGCCCAAGCGGTCGGGACCTTGGCCACCAGGTCCCGCGCCGCCTCCACTTCCCGCTCCCACAACGCCGGCTCGAAGTCGGGCCAGTGCTTCAGGGCGAAGGAGCGCGGCCGCCCGCTCTGGGCATCCAGCCCGGGTGGCCGTCCCAGCACGCGGCAGGCCGCCTCGATCAGCAGGGTGCCGGAGCCGCAGAGCGGATCGACCAGGGGCACGCGGCCATCCCAGCCGCAGAGGTCGATCAGCCCGCTGGCCAGATTTTCCTTGAGGGGGGCCAGACCCACGGCGGGCCGCCAGCCGCGTCGATGCAGGCTCCCGGCCGATCCATCCACGCTCAGTACGCCCTCGCTGCCCCCAGCCCGCCCGCCCCGGCCGCCGGTGGCGGTGCCCAGATGCAGGTGCAGGCAGAGGTCAGGATCCTCCAGATCGATCGAGGATCGTTCACCCCAGTGCTGCCGTTGCCGGTCCACCAGGGCGTTCTTCACCTGCAGAGCGGTGAAGTGGCTGTGGCCGAGCCCCGGCGCCGTGCCGGTCACCTCCACCCGAAAGCTGCGCTGCGGCGGCAGCCAGCTGTCCCAGTCGGCAGCGCGCTGCACGGCCGCGTAGAGCGGCTCGGGGCCGTTGCAGGCAAAGCGGGCCAGTTCCCTCAGGATGCGGAAGGGCAGGCGGGCCCTCAGGTGCAGGCGGTAAAGGGTGGCGGCGTTGCAGCGGAATGCCACCGCGCGCCTGAGTGGCTGCACCGCCTCGGCCCCGAGGTCGCTGAGTTCGGCGGCACCCGGCCCCTCCAGGCCCGGCGACAGCACGGCGACGCAGGCAAGCGGGGCAGACATGGGCGGGTTCAGCGACGGCGGCATCAACGGCAGGTGCGACCCTGCCCCTGGGTTCGGTCATGCCCACCCTGCCCGGTCGGCTCCACGGCGCCCTTCGACTGCCACAATGACAAGGTCCGTCCTCGGGCGGACTAGGTGGCTCACACCGGTGCTTCGGACAGCGGTTCGATTCCGCTCAGCTCCACTTCATGGGGCTGCAATGGTTTCGACGGGGTATGAGGAGGGTGACTGAAGCCTGCTCGGTAAGAGCAAACCCGTAACAGCGAACAACATCGTTCGTTTCTCCCGTCAAGCTGCCCCTGTGGCCGCCTGACTCCTTAGGGAGATGGGGTAGATCAGCCTTATCACCCAAATGATCCGTGGGGCCTGGAAGGGCCCCTTTTCGCTGTCTGGGGCTGGGATCCTGACAGGCAGAGTGAAGAGCACCACCCCACCGGCACGGGGAGCCGCTTCCGTCTCATCCGGCAAGCCACGTTCTGGGGGGGATCCCCAGCGGCTGCAGCAAGCCCGGAGGGAGAACAAACAGTTGTTCGGCTGACTGGCTGGCAGGGCACGCAGAACATCCCGTCAGGGGACTTCTCCGGGGTGGCTGGCAGTGTCCCCGAAATCCGCCTGCGTTCCCTGATGGGCCCCAGCAGAGCCGGGGGAGAAGGGCCTTCATGCCCCGCTCAGACACATACTTTCTGGCCGCCAACGACAATGTTATTGAGGCAGGGGACGGATGATGGCTTACCGAGTGATGGAGAGCTCGACTTCGTCGCGGATCGTTCCGCCCGTGGAATATTCATCTCTCTGAGCCCACACCCAGGCGCATATGCGTTGATTTGCTCATAGAGATAACGTTCGGCTTTATTGTAAACATCAAAAGACCCAAGCGCCAGCAAGACCCAGTCGCACATCTGCGCTAAATTCTGGCTTCTTTGATGCTGCTCGATCGTGTTTAGATAGTTCCTCATTTTATTCGAACTCTCTTGAGAGTCCGCCCATCCTGCTGATGCGGTAGCAAGGAAGACCACGCAGCCGCCAGCGCTCGCAATGACAAGCTTCCGCATCTGTCAAGAAGATAGTGTGGGATTCAACATCAAAAATGTGGACTCAGGCGTAATTGGCGTTGCGCGCAATGGCCACCCCAATTCAACGCTGAGATCATCCAACAGCCGGCAGTCGTGAGACCTGCCAGTTTTACCAGATGGCACCTTCATTGCAAGTAGCAACGATGACCACGCAGCTGCCCTCGGCCGACTGCTGCGCGGAGCCGCGAAAAATAGCCAACTAGCGGTAAATCCCACATGAGACACACGCAAGGCTCATGCTCTTGCATGGTGTCTACATCAGGGACTTGCTGGACTATGCCATTGCCGGATTTTTCGAAGTGCCCTGCAGCCGTTGGGCGATCAGCCGAAACGCTGTGAAATCCCGCCCCGCTGCCCTGGGGTGGAGCTGGTCAAGGAAGCGAACACCCGCACGGTGTGGCCCGCTGAGTTCGTCGCCCGGGGCGATGCGCTCCACCAACACCTGCAGGGGAAGGTTGGCAGTCTGGTCAGCTTCCCTGGGTCAGTGCTGCCGCCGACTGCCGGCACTGACACCTGGCAGCCCTGGGCCAGCTGGCCGCAGCGATGGCCCCAGCAGCATCCCCTGCCGATCCCCTCAATCAGCCAGAGCCGATCGGGATCGTCGAGGATCTCCATCGGTCATCTGACGCCTGCCCTTCCCTGCAGGTGCTTCAAGGTGGCGGTGGTGATCGTCCAGCAGCCGGGCGCGTGGTGCCGGGCTATGGGTGGTCGGGTCAGGCGCCGAGGGTGGCCTCTGGGTCTGCGCTGGAGCCGATGCCGATCCGTCGCTGGGTACCGATCTCGCCCCTGATCCGCAGCGCCTCGCGGATACAGGGCGCATCGTTCGCCTTCGCTGGGATCGGCTGGCCTTGGAGGGGCTGAGCAGCACGGGACGGGCGGTAACAGCCCGAGGCTTGCGACCTCAGCTCCGATCAGAACAGAACAACCGGGTGCGACAAAAACCAGCATCCTGGATTAGCCTCTACATACCTAAAAGGCGATCATGACCCTGGAAGAGTGCAAAGCTCTGATCGAGCGCTTTCACACCTCGACTAATCAAGGTGACGTGGATGCCTTCGACGACATCTTTGCTCCAGACTTCGTCAATGAGGCTGCGGGCTTTGATCCCGTGAACGGCTGCGACGACATGAAGGCCTTGATCCGTGAGCTCCTCGATGCCTTCCCGGATTGGCATGTCGTCATCGAAGACATGTTCGGTGAAGGCAATAAGATCGTTGTGCGCTGGCGAATGACAGCAACGCATCGAGGCGCCTACAGAGACATCCCTCCAACCCATCGCCAAGTGAATGCCGAAGGAATTCACATTGACCACATCGAAGACGGCAGGATCGCCAGGCGCTGGGCCTGCAACAACTTCAGCGAACTCTTCGCCAGCCTGAGAGCGCCGTCATGACCTGTAGTCAGCGGGATGGACGTCATCAAGTGAGGGCTTTCAGGCTGGCGAATATCCTTGCCTGCGTCGATTCCTGAGATGGCACGCCTCCCGCGCTGAGCATGGTCAGTGATCAGGAAGTCGCCGAGATCCCCGGCTTCTTCCACTGGCGTGGCTGTGCGGCGCACGGGAGGTGGATCCCGATGCATCCGAACAGGGCGCTGCTGGGAACGGGAGCCTTCACGAGGATCACCGACACAAGGCGACAGAGAGAGGAGATCCTTGTCGAGAGCCTGGGCCTTGCTTCGAGGGTGATCGTGCTTGAGATCGGCTGGGGCCACGGCACCCTGGCGATTCCCGCGGCCAGGCCTGGCGCCGATGTCACAGGGGTCGACATCCCCAGGAGTACCCGGTCACTGACAATGAAGTCGGCCGGCGACACACTCGTTGGCCGGTGGGGAGCGATGCCGCTGCGCTTCAGCCAGCCTCGCATCCATGCCGAGGCAGTTGCCCCATTCTCACAGGTGGGATGGTTTCATTCAGCAAACTCCTGAGCCAGCGTGAGCTGGATGGGGGGTCCTGCAGCCGCTCGGAGCCCACTGCCTGGAGAGCTTCGGGGAGGTCCAGGCTGCCCTCGAAGCTGGCGGCCAGCAGCTCCGCAGCTCGCGCCAGCGTGCGCACCCCTCCAGCCAGCGGCACCGGAATCGAGAGAGCCGCGGGATCGCCCGCACGACCGCATCGTTCAGTCGTCGTCACCCTGGCGCAGCCGCCCGCAGTGGCCGTCGAGCAGGTCGATGGCGGCGTCTGCCGCTAACAAGGGGCACCGATGAGCCGTTGAGGCCACAACCCATGGCCCCGTGCCGTTCAATTCTGCGGGGCTGGGTCTCTCGGCAACGCCGACTCCTGGCCGCCTGCCTGGCGCTGCTGTTGATTCTGGTGGCCCTGCCGGCCGCTGCGGCGGATTCCTCCAGCCCCCCCTCCAGCGTTGAAGCAGCCCCTGTCACTGCGGGCAGCTTTCGCCTTGCCCAGGTACGCATCCTTGGCGTGCCCGTGATCAACGTGGCTTCTCCCACCGTGGCAGGCCCTGAAGCCGGCCCGGATGCCGCGGAGCGGGCCCGGGTGATCGCGGGCAACCTGGAGCTGCTCTACCGGCCCCAGCAGCCCTGCACCCCGGGCGAGCGCGTCGGAGAGCTGTTGCTGGAGAGAACAAGTCTCGGTTCCGCCGAGGCGGTCTGCGACCCCGATCACCTGGGCCTGCAGGGTGCGCCGGCCGCCCTGCGGGTGGTGGTGGAGCGGCAGGCCGGGGGACTGAACCAGCTGGCGGCCGTGGTGCCGGGCCGCGCCAGCCCCTTTCCCCTGCTCAGCGTCACCGCCGCCGACGCCCGGCTCAACGGCATGACGGCCGAGCAGCTGGCGGAGCATTGGCGGGGCCGGCTGGAGCGACGGCTGCGCCGTGCTCGCGGCATTTATGCCAGCGAGCAGATCGACAGTCGGATGAAGGTTTCCAGCCTCGTTGCCGCGGTCCTGGCCGGGTTGCTGACGCTGGCCGTCTGGCTGTGGCGCCGTCTGCAACGCCAGCTGCCTCGCCTCCATCGCCAACGCCTCAACCCGGAGGGCCGCTTTTCCATGGCCCGCTTCCACCTGGTTCAGAGCCTCAGCCGGCTGCTGCTGGCCCTGGTGCTGGTGCTGGGCGTGGCGATCGTCGCCGTGGTTCTGCTGGCCTGGCCGGGTCAGATCGCCCCGGCGATCGATGTGCTGCTTCAGCCGCTGGTGGTGCTGTTGAAGGCCCTGCTGCTGGTGGCGCTGGCAGCCCTTCTGCGGGCCGTCGTGGGGCTGCTGCTGAGCCAGTGGGCCTCGAATGTGTTCGTGCCGCTGGCCTTCCAGGCCCGGCGCGAGCAGCGCTACCGCAGCCTGCTGCGGGTGCTGCGCCGGCTGGTGGACCTGGGCTGCCTGCTGCTGTTCAGCGTCTGGACGGTGATGGGGATTCCGGTGCTGCGGGACCTTTCCAGCAATGCCCTGCTCGCCAGTGGCGCCGTGCTCGGTGCCCTGGCTCTGGTGTTCCAGGGCCTGCTGCGGGATTTCGTGGCGGGGCTGGTGCTGCTGCTCGACGACCGCTACGCGATCGGGGACACGGTGGAGATCGGCGGACGCCTCGGCGAGGTGATCGATGTGGGGGTGCTGAGCACCGAGCTGCGCTGCCCGGACCAGCGGGTGGTGGTGGTGCCGAACAGCGGTTGTGAGCAGAGCGTCAACCACACCAAGCTGCGCTCGGGCGCGGAGGTGTCGCTGCTGCTGCCAAGGAGCACCGATGTGCCGCGGGCGCTGGAAAGCATTGGAGCCGAGCTGGCCGCCTTCGCGGCCGATCCCGCCTGGGGCCAGTTGCTGCTGGAGCCGCCCCGACTGCTGGGCGTTGAGGCCGTGACGGCCGACGGACTGCGGGTGAGCGCCCTGCTGATCACCGCAGCGGGCCGGCAGGGGGAGGCCCGGCGGGAACTGCTGGCCCGGCTGGTGCAGCGGCTCGCCGCGGGAGCTGGATCAGCGGTTTGACGGTGGGGAACGCCTGTAAGGCCAGGGCTGATTCAAAGTGCCAATCCGGTTCTGGTCTGGGCTGCCACAGCGCATTCGCCAGCAGATTCTTGATTTCGCCAGCTTCTGCTAATTCCTTGTCTTGGAGCGCAGTGGGAATCCGTTGCTGCTCATCCTGAGATACACCACTTGCTGGGACGCTGCTTGGTGGCGCCGAGCGAACCGCACCAGATCCCGCAAGCTCTCGCAGCCGCTCAGGACGCCCTGCACCGTTACCAGCAGCAGGTACCAGCCCGGAATGCGCACCCCTCGCCGCATCCGCGCATCCGGGATCGCCTTGAGGAAGCTGATCAGATCGAGATCGGTTGGGGCAGCGAGACTTTCGCGCACAAATTCGCGGACAAGGAGGAGGCGATCCCTCCGACCTCAGCTCATGCTGCCAGCTACAACTAGGGCGCCTGTGACACACTTTGAATCAGCCCAGGTCAGATACCTGACGGCGTGTCTTCAAGGTCAGCCACCCACCGACTGGGACCAACTGTTACAGAAGGCCCCTGGCGGCTGAGCCAACGTTCCGCTGGCGGATCTCACCGGCGCATCGCTGCAGGCCAGCGGCACCTGGAATGACACTCCGTAGGCGTTCATGAGGATGGTGTCGCCGTCGAGAATCGACACGTTCCTGACCTCGTCGGACTTGGGCGGGGAACGGCCAGCCCTGGTGCCGCCAGGAGCGTCATGGAGACCAGCTGGCAACGCAACTCCTCATTTTTGACCTGCCTCAACCCATACCTTCATCCCAGTGAGGTTGACGGGTCCAAACTGGTTAGCCAGGGCAACATCGGCCGCATCCTTTCCATAGGCAATCGCGATGCGATTACCGCTTGGCCGGGCCTGAGTGGGATCAAATGTGTACCACCGACCTCCTACGAAGGCTTCAAACCAGGCGTGGAGATCCATCGGCTCAAGCTTGTAGAGATAGCCCACCACGATGCGGGCAGGAATGCTGAGACTGCGACACAGAGCGATTCCTAAATGGACAAAGTCACGGCAGACACCAACTCGTGTGTTGACGGTATCCAGAGCTGATGTTGAGGCGTTACTGGTGCCATAGCGATACTCAATGTTGGCATGAATCCAGCCACTGACAGAGTCGACTTGATCATAGGCAAACTCATGGCCTGCAACAATCGACCGTGCCAGGCCACTCAGCAGGTCTGACTGACAGTAGCGGCTTGGCAACAGAAATGGAAGGGCGTATTCAGGCAGCTCGTGCACAGGAACAAATACGGCTCCTGGCGCAATGTCAATACGGTCACAGGTTTCTACAGTGACTGTACTTTCGATTTGAAAGCAGCCTGGGCAGATCAGAAGACGTTGGCAGAGGTTGCCATTGATGTCAACGAAGTCTGTGGCGACAGTATCCGGCTCAAAGTCATTCGCCTCTCTTACAACCCTTTGGCCAGGGCCACTGCGCGGCCGCAGCATTACGATCAGCGAAGAAGACGCGGTTGCCTCAAAAATAAGTTGGCAACCTGCATTAAGGCGCATATCCTTGCTGTTGAGTTGGCATCTGTGCTCCGATCCTGAAACTTTAGGTCAGTCGCAGGTTTTTGCCATCCTGCTGGCAGGGTCTTCGTCAGCGATGGCGAAGCAGACCATCGCGCCAGTAGCCCGACCAAGCTTTCGGCCATTTTGTCCCGAACCGGCAGGCGTGCAACTAATTGATAATCGTCCCAGATGCCTTGCTGCGCCTGGGATCTGAGCCGCTACGAGCGGTGGCGTCGATGAGGTGAGGACCGCAATGCAGTCGCAAGACGGCGGCATGTCTAAACCTTGGGTTGGAGCACCCTCGGGATGCTCCCATGAGTTCCCTAGGGAGGGATCTCGTCGTCGCTCTTGCGGCGGCGCTGAGCTTCTGCTCACAGATCCCGCCATGGCCAGTCATGCAGCGTCAGAGGTTTCTTCCTTCAGTTCAATCGCACTCACTACCATGTCCAATCGATTAGATGCAAAAGCAAAAGAAGCGGAAGGCCGTCTCGAGTCCGCCTATGGCGACTTGACTGGTGATGCCGGACACCAGATTCAGGGCAAGGCAAAGCAGGTGCAGGGATCCGCAATGAATGCAGCAGAAGACCTGAAGGCGGGTGTGAAGTCAGTGGCGAAGAATGTCGAAAATGCGGCGGATCGGCTTGCCGACAACCTCAGCTGATCGATTCTGGGACGGCATCCACGCCGCAGTCAGTGGCTTCGCCATCTTGGTTTGGTGCGCCCATGCTCCTCGCTTCAAGATCATCACCTAAAAGATTATCATGCTGGAAACGATCGTTGTTGTGCTTGTCGTTCTATGGTTGCTTGGCCTCGTTACTTCCACTTCCTTGGGGGGGTTGATTCACTTGCTGTTGGTGATCGCTGTGATCATCATCATCTTTCGTTTTATCGGTGGGAGGGGAGTCTGAATCGGTGGCAGGTGAATCGCATGGGCCTTGAAAGCGGATGCCTGGGTCCAGACGACTGTTGATCCTTATTGCTTTTTTGTATCAATGGCCTGTGGGCGGCCTTCCTATTTGTGTCTTGTTAATCAAAATAGGGCGTGGCAGAACAGGCCAACCAATCGGTTTAACAGCCGACGCCCGCCGACGTTCTGCCGCTTTCCTTTTCATCAACGACTGATGGTTTTCCAATGGATCTCATTTCACTCATCATTACGCTCATCGTTGTCGGAGTTCTTTTATGGCTCGTCAATAACTACATACCAATGGATCATAAGATCAAGCGGATCTTGAATATCGTTGTCGTGGTCGCCGTGGTCGTCTGGCTACTCAACGTCCTCGGACTGATGGACTCGATTCGTGGGGTCAGGGTCGGACGCTAAGTCATTAGGTATCAGCGCCTTGAAGTGGGCTTCGAATCCTAGTCAACTGCGCTTTAATCAGGCAAGGATAGATATGTCGTGAGGCGAGAAGATCAGTGCTGTGGAAACTGCCGCTTCTGGAAAGGCTGGCATGGGGAATCCAGTTCTCTTCCATCCCTGGGTAGCTGCCGCCGCTATCCCCCTTCAGAAAGAGTTAATCTAGACGAGGCTGACCGCCACGAAAGCATCACTCGGTGGGTCTACAGGCACCCAGCAACCCAGCGATGTGATTGGTGTGGGGATTGGCGGTTTGGCCGTTGAGATCCAAGGCTGATCCAGAATTCCCGAATAACCTCGCTTGATCGCTCAAGGCATGGCTGTCGCGCATCGATCCTCATGCCGGCACGGTGATACCCAGCCCATAGGGCTCGTGATCGGCAGGCTCGGTGATCCCCAGCTCCTGGCGCCAGCCGGCAACGGGACGATCCCTGTCCGACGACGATCTGGTTGCGGTGAGGACTTTCTGCATGACGGTTGACACAGAGGGGCAGGCTTCCTTCCCAGGCCAACCAGAGCCAGGAGGGCGATGATCACAGGATCTGGGTGGTGTGAGGGGGTCGAGACGGGCTCCCCAGAACGATCCACCGCCCGAGCGGCGCACCAACCACCCGTCGGCCCAGTCGCTGAAGCCGGCCAGCAGCAGCGCCAGCCCCATGAAGGGGCCTTGGGGATTCGGGTGCCGAGAGGAGGCATCCGGGCAGAGAAGCGCTTGTGAGAGAGCAGCGGATCACCTCAGGCGCTAGCTTCAGCCTCGCCAGGAAGCGAACCATAACCGCCTCGTTGAGCAGACGATCCCGGTTCATGGTGTTGACGAAGTCGGCCAGTGACCATGGGTGGATGGGTAGCAGATCGGACCGTCCGGCCTGAGGACGACAACCCACCGGTACAGCAGGTATTAATGAACTTCTCCAGCATCAGTCGCTCGGAGCGGATGAGTGGCCGGACTCAGTCCTTGATCGAGACGTAGGAGAACAGGGTGCAGCTGTAGCAAGGGATTCAGCAAACTCCGAATCAGCCCTGTGTCAACTACAGAGCGCACGCACAGCAGACAAGGGAACGGCTAAAGGTGCTCACCCTCCCTGGGATCCGCTGGGACGACACCCACATGCTTTGCCTGCCCGGGTGACAAACGATGGCGCACTCCCTTGAGACGATCGACGAGCCGGCGAATCGAGGCCGTGGAACGCCAGATTCTTGAATTGAGAATCTCGTTGACGACACGCTCGTAGTGAAGGGCTTCGGTTCGGTACTGTTCCATCCAGACTTTGTACTGATCTGCAAGGACTCTCTGCTGCTCCGCAAGGACTCTCTGCTGCTCCGCAAGGGCTCTCTGCTGCTCCGCAAGGACCGTGGCATGGTCTGCCTTGGCACTCCTGCTCTCGGCTGCTGCCACGGCTTGCCGCGTTTCATCATGGGCGGCACAGACATCAGCATGAAGACGCTCGATCGTGCCATTGGCGTCGGCAAGCGCCACCAGGTTGTAGGAATCATTGCCAAGCTCAATGCTGTGAAGATACAACACCATTGCTGGCTGTATCTCCAGAGGCATGACTGATCGGATGAAGTTGATCGCCGATATCCGGGCAGCCTGATCTCGGTGATGGGCAGCGGTCAGCATGGCCAGCCGCAAACCGACTGAGTAGTCTCCTGGAGGGATGGCCTGATCAGCAGGGGCATCAGCACTGAGACGGTCAATCAACCGCTGCACGCAGCCGGAATCCTTCATCTGAAAGAACTGGGAATAGACAGAGACAGTCTCAGCAAAGATCCTCGATTGCTTATCACCAAGACCCGACGCATTGCGATTCCCAGGCAGAACACGAAAACGCACCAGTGGCTCTTGGTCCACGTTGATGTCTCCATGCTGGACGAGGCGAATCCACAGGTCGAGATCTGGCAACTGGCAAAGCGCAGGATTGAAGAACCCGTGCTGGAGAAAAAACTCCTGCCGAATCAGAACTGACGAGTGGCAAAGGCAATTGCCCGTGAAGAAAAACTGCTCAATCCACTCGCAACGAGATCTGTTCTCAACATTGAAAATATTCAGATAGAACTTGGCAACAGGGTCGAGGGAGGCATCGCCGGGATCCACCTCAAGGGACTTTTCATTGATGATGGTTGCCGACGTAAATGTCGCCAACGTACCTGGGTTGGACTCCAGATAAGCCACCTGCCGCTTAAGTTTAAACGGCTCCCAGACATCATCAGAACTGATAACCGACACATACTTGCCTCGTGCCATCTGGATCAGATAATTGGCAGCAAGACAAGCCGAGCGATTGGCGGCGAAGCCTTCCAGGCGAATACGGGGATCATCGAATCCCTGAAGAACACTCAGCGTGTCGTCAGTTGACCCGTCATCAACAATGAGAAACTCAAAATCGGAAAATGTCTGGTCAAGGACGGACTGAACAGCTGCAGCAACATACGGGCCATGATTGAAACTGGCCATGCAGACAGAAACGAGAGGAAGACGCGTATCCGTCACAGGCATCGCCAAATGGCTCTGGCAACTTAGAAAACGTAGATTAGCAGGCCATCAGAAGGTGACACGGTGCCTCCAGCGCTGTTGTCCGCTGGAGTGGAGCCGGCTGAGCACATCATGCCAGCAGAGCGACAACTGCCGGTCATCGGCCCCGAGGCAATGGGGAACGATCGCATCAACTACTCCTCCTGGAAGTTGGGACAAGCCCTGCGATGACTCGGCGTAAAGACCAGTGCCAATCCGAACCAACTTGCGGATCGAACTATGGCAGAGGTGATCGGCTGGAAGTCCAACTGGCTTTGCATATGCGATAGCGGGAATGGGCCGCCGGCGCAACGAAGACAGTCCACCGTGAGGCTGAAAGGCCCCCGGCTGGCCGACAACTCAGTGGGGTCCGGCTGAATGTGCTGAAGGATCAGAATGGATGGGATGGCCGAGAGCAACACAGCCGAGGGAATGGTTCCGCTTCTCCTCACTGGCCTTGAATCGAGCGAAGCGGTGCTGCATTCGGAGCAGACAACTGGCCGCAATGGAGGCTTCAGCTCATGGCTGTTGTCCCGCATCCGATCGGCACTGGAGATGGGCGCTTGGCTCAGGGACACAGACTGGCAGGGCTGAGCCCCATCAGGCAATGGGAACCGCAGGAGCAGGGAAAGCAATCAGTGCGCGATCAAGTTTGGAACTATAAAAGAGTGTTTGCGCATAATCCAGATGCTGGTGCAAAAGTGGTACTAGGTCACTGTCAGTGTGGGCGCTTTGAAAAGCAACCGTAAACGAGCTTCCTTGATCGACAGAATAAAGAGCAATAGTAGATCGGTAGTTAACAGAGTAGACAGAAAGAATCTGTGAGGCTTCTGTCTCGTCAAATCCGGCGGGCGGGTCGCTATGGGAGAAGACCAGTCCCAATGAAGGGTGGATGAGCTCAGAAGCAGACGGTGAGGCAGTGAGGCTGTTGTCCGCTGAGAAGATGGAGTGACCCAGAGCCAACTTGGGCAAACAATCGGGCACAAGAATGAAGAGCCTTGACACCACATCGCAGGATAGTGTCTTGATCCTGGAATCATTCGCGATCAGAGCCACACATTGATCCGAGAGACGGATGAAATCGACGACGCAAAGAGACGGGAATAAATCGTTGAACCTATTCACGTGCTGACGCTTGCCCGAAGGCTCCACTTGATCAATGAACGCATCAGGCAAGCATCTCCTGATCCTAAGAACGTCATGGAGACTATGGTAGGAAACATTCAACGCCGGCATTATGTACTTCGCATAGGCATTGTCATCCAAGATGATTGAGTCGGACAATGTAGTTGAGGCAGCCTGCCGATCCAACGGGGAGCAGATAGTTGCGACGGACTGAAGCAACTCTCCATCGCAGGACAGCCCCATACGCGACGAGACAATGCCCTGACCCTGAATGAACCGGATCTGGTACACACCCATGCCATGTTCCGAATCTTCGTTCGAAAGGAACAGAAGCAGGCCGCTGGAGAGAGACCCCAGATAGATAAAGTCGTAGGGCAGAATAAAGCTGCAAGCGATGCTTGAGTTGGACGTATGCACGAGTTCCCGCGCAGGGTCTCCCACCAAGAGTGTCCATACGCCAACTCCGAGCGCTGTTTGATAGGCGCAGAGAAGCTGTTGATTCTTTGCTGAACTTTCGGGCAGGAGGACCGACAACACTGACATGGGTCTAAGCGTAGCCAAGCTGAGCTTGGGTGTCATAAATTCGCTCAAGCATAGATTTATTCCACTGGATCAATTCAGCCAAGGTTTTCTCGTCCTTCGCTTGCTTCATATAGTATTCGGTGAAGTCAGATCGACCATCAGACTCAAGGAACTTAGTGACCGAGTCAACGGAATAGGGCTTTTTCTTCATCTGTCTGAAGACTGGATTGGTTATGAACTTGGGGTCATTACCACAGGGGGCAATTCGCGGGCCGAAAAAGGCATAAGGAGACTCTTCAGGCTTGAGCATTGCCTCGATACTCGCCTTGTCATCAGAAACACCAAGCCAGCGGCACAACTGCGGCAACACCTGCCAGGGATCGGAGAGGATGGCCTCGCCCTTGATCATCAAGTAATTGGACGGAGGGATGATGGAGCGAAACTTAAGAATATGACCATGAACCTTATGCCAGTACAAAGCATACTTCTCTCCTTTCAGTTGCTTACTAGCCTGCCTGGACTTCCTCCCCTCCTGCGATTCAGCGAACTCCTTAATCGAAATCGCAGATCCAACAACGCTGCGGGTCAGATGAATATACCTTGCGTTTGGATATGAGCGGAACAGCTTGAGCATTCGCTCAACATTGATGGCATTAGGTGGCGACTTCTCGATGCAGGCCTTGGGCGCAAGCGCTTGACACATGTAGTCGAACAGCTCTTTGGTCGTCAAATGCCTATGGTTGGCCAACCATCTCCATGCTCGAGCGCAGGAAGCGCTATCTTGTACATTCTCATGAATCTCGGCTATGGCTCTCAGCAAGCCACTAGGAGCATACTTGGCACTGCCTAGGTTTGACTTTTCATCCAGAATCGAACCAACCGTATCATAATAAAGGGCATGCAGCTCCGGAAAGCAATACAGCTGAGGGTGCTGCCCAATGATCGTAGACACGACCGAAGAGAAGGATCTCGGCGGACTCAGGATAAAGATTGGAGCATTCATTTACCGTTTCCACTATTTTCAAGGTTTCTTACGATCACATTATACCTCCGCTGGAGTCGATCTTTCAGGTCTCGCAGATTAGACTGGATCTCATCAGAAAGAGTGATCTTGGGCTCCGGAGAAGTCTCGTCAATGGGTTCAAACAAATAACGGAACAGAGCTGAATGGTCATCATCCGCTACAAGTTCAGACATAGGCTCCAACAGGTCCGCCGACTCCGGCGATTCTATGGAAACATTCTGATCAATGTCCTGATCATCAGCGTTACTTTCAAACGGAAGGGCATCCTGCTGGGCTGATCGAAAAAAATCTACTCCAACTCTGGACAAAGCCTTGAATTCTATACTTTGTTTGCTGCCAATCTTGAATGTATCAAGATTGGCCTGATCGATAAGGGCTTCAAGCTTGTCACTGGCAAGGCCGCTCTCTCCAGGCTGTGGAACAAGGGTAGCCTCTGGCTCAAGGCCTGGCTGAGAAAGATGATTCTTGGTCATAACGAAGAGCGAATAGACGACAGCTAGGCTGAGACCAGGTCAAAGTGGCGGGCACAAAGAATTGGCCTGCTGCAGCAGCTTGAACAAAAAAAGTTCATTGTACGCATCAGCGCTGGTGGAGGCCATGGTGAGACTGTCATGTGATTTTAGTGGTGGGAGCGGCCTTGTGTCAATGACAACTTGGCTGGATAGTATGGCTTCATGCTGGGTAGATTCAGTTAGAACAACGATGGAGTTCAATCCAAGCATGACCGAATGATGCAAGCACAGCCTGGCATGACGATCTTCAGCATGAACAAACATTTTGATTCGATTTCCTTCTGTAGCGGATTTGGCAGCTGTCCATCCTGAAGGCTGTTTGTCAAAGGCATCTGCGGGTCCGGCAATCAGCAAAACGCCCAGAAGCTGCTTCTCAAGCGCAAGCAAGGCGGCATGTCCAGCGCCCTGACTATGTCCAATCACCAGAGTCCGACTCCAGATCGCATCGTCGGAGGCCGTGACGTTGCACCGCTGCCGAACCTGAGCGAGGAAAGAGGCCGTGATCGAATGTTCCGTGTCAATTGAGAGCTTGGGGCTGGCAACTGCCTTGCTGCCGTAGATCAACTCTCGCCTCACAGTAACCAGGCAGTCAGACTGGTAGTGGTCGGCATTGAGCCGTGCAACAGTCTGGAAGACTGGATAATCGATTGCGTAAAAGTCACTGACACTGGCCAGATAACCACTCAGCCAAGGATAATCAGAGCTGCGGCGAAGACTGCCTGGAAGAAAAAGAACAAACATGAAATCTCCAATGCGCATCAAGCCATGGCGCTCCTTGGCGGAGTCTGGTTCTCATTCGTGGCAAGGGGAGCAAGTCGAGGCCGCCGTCAGCTTCCTCGAGGCCACCGACCTGCAGGGTCCACGTGATTCAGAAGGAGCTCCAGTGTTGATTGCCTCACAGAATGCCAGACTCACTGAGCAGACGATAACCCGAATCAGACGATAACCCTAATCCCCCGCATTGACCACTCCGTCGCACGAATCCCATCTCCAGTTTCAGCATCACCGATCGCCAACCCGGATTTTTTGCCCACTGCCGAGGCTTTCGCCGCCAACTCTGCGGATCCGCCGACCCAATGCACCGGCTTGAGAGCTTTGGCGTACCCGTCGGCCGATTGATCCAGCCCCATGAGGGGAGAGATGTCAGAAAGGCGCTCGCAACGCCATCCGGACTTGGCAGGCCTCACGGCCAGTGAGCTTCGAAGTCAATGGGAAGCCGCGCCACGGAATGATCAAGAGGCTTCGAATCGATTTTCCCTCAGTTTACCTGCGTGGTTGCCAGCTTAGATCAGCCCGCTCGACAGCTGGCAGGAAAGTGGGTGATGCCAGGGGCCATCTGATTTCTGTATGCTGAGCTCAGATTGTGTATGCTGAGCTCAGATGAGAAACCTTCAGCTTGAAGATCGCAATCTACGGAACAGGAACCTTTGCCGACTACATTGCCTACTGCTTGTCGCAGCATCCCGACTATCAGGTTCAAGGATTCTGTGTTGAACGGGAATTCCAGCCAGCGGACTCCGAGCGCCAGGACGGACTGAGAATCACTGATTTCGAGAGCCTGGAAGAGGTCTTTCCGCCTGACGATCATTCGCTCTTCATCTCGGTTGGCAACAACTGGGTCAGAGAAAGAATCTTCAAGGAAGCCAAGCGAAAAGGATACTCACTAATTAGCTATATCTCACCACGGGCGACAACCCATCCCGATCTCATCTACGGCGAGAATGTGTTCGTTGACGACTCTACCGTAATTCACCCTTTTGTCTCGATCGGTGACAACACGATGATGCTTGGATCGAAGGTCGGACATCACTGTCGCATCGGCAGTAATGTGCTGCTGAGCGCCTGCTCTCTCGCTGGCAATGTGCAGGTTGGGGACAATTCATTCGTTGGGATGAACTCCGCCGTTCAGCAGAACACCGTGATCGGGCGAAGCAACATCATCGGCATGGGCAGCATCATCGTCCATTCCACGGCCGATGGAGATGTCTACTCCGAACGGCCCACCCCCAAGCGACGGATCTCGGCGGACGACGTCAAAGACAAGTATCTCTGACGACTCCTGTCAGGCCGATCCTCCGAGCCCCTGCCGTGACCGGCTCGACACTGCCGAGGTTAGGGTGCCCCCGCATGGGTCGCTGCATCCCGCCACAAGGCCCGCGAAGCTGGATGGAACTGTTCGAGCATCAGTGGGCCACCTATCGCCGGGTGGTCGACCACGACCTGATGGAGCACCGGGCGCTCTCGGGCGCCACCGCCGCCGCGATCGAAACCTGGCTGGCAGCTCGGCCCAAGGATGCGGCAGGGCCTCACCTGGTGGATCTGGGCTGCGGTGATCTCGCTCTGCTGGCTCCTCTGCTGCGCAGGCTGACCCTGGGCAGCTTCCTTGGTGTCGATCTCTCGGCTGGGGTGCTGCCCAGAGCCGAAGCCTCACTCGGAGCGGTGTCCTACCCCTGTCGCTGGCGGCAGGAGGATCTGCTGGCCTGGGCGGAGGCGGATGCAGCCGACGAGGAGCCCTGGTCCGCTCCCGTCGACCTCCTTCACTCCGCCTTCGCCATTCACCATCTCAATGACGACGAAAAGGCCCGCTTCCTGCACGGCTGCCGTCGTCGACTGTCCTCGGGGGGATGCTTCCTCTGGGCAGACGTGTTCCGGCAGCCTGGAGAGTCTCGCGAAGACTATGTAACGCGCTACGTGGAACGGATTCAGAGCGGCTGGGCCTGCCTGGAAAGCCACCAGCGCTCGCTCGTGATCGATCACCTCAGCACCCACGACATGCCGGCCGATGCGGCGAGGATCCGACAGACAGCGGAAGCCTGCGGTTGGCAGTGGCACTGGCTCTGGCGTGGACAGCACCGGGCGGAAGCCCTCGCCCTGCTGACCCCGGCATCCTGACGGGATCGAGCCCTGCCCTGACCTGTGCGGTTCAGGGTCGGATCTCCACCGGAGTGCCGACCAGCGTGCGCGCGAACAGCCAACGGGCCGTGGCGACGCCGGTGCGGATGCACCCGTGGCTGCGCGCCACCCCGAAGCCCTGGCCGGCTCGCTCCTGCCAGGGGGCTGGATGGAGACAGAGGCGATCCGGCGCCAGACCGCCTCCACTCAGACACATCACATCGGGCACGGCCGGGATGCGGTAGTCAGCGCCGACCAGGGTCGTTCGGACATACTTGCTGCCGATCCGAAACTGGCCGGTGGGTGTAGGCGTGGCCGATCGGCCGGTGGACACCAGGGCTGCATAGAGAAGGCGCCTCTCCGCTCCATAGGCGTAGAGCTTCTGCTCCGAAAGATCGATCAGCAGGGCCGCCACCAGCTCGACCACCCCTTCGCTCAGCCGTGCTCCCTCAGGAAGGCCACGCTGCTCCGGAGCTCGTCGGCGAAGCGGTCGATCTCCTCGAAGGTGGTGGTGAAGCTGAGGCTGGCGCGGGCCGAGCCGGAGATGCCGTAGTGGCGGTGCAGCGGTTGCGTGCAGTGGTGGCCGCTGCGGATGCAGATGCCGCTGGCATCGAGCAGGGCAGCGATATCGTTGGCATGCAGGCCCTCCACGGAGAACGCCGCCAGGGCGCCACGTTCGGGCTGCTGCTGCGGGGTGGGGCCCAGCACGTGCAGGCCTTCGATGGCCTGCAGCCGTTCGAACAGGCGGCGGGTGAGCTGTTGTTCCCAGGCATGGATGCGCTCCAGGCCGATCGCGAGGAGGTAGTCGAGCGCCGCCCCCATGCCCACCGCCTCGCCGATCGCCGGCGTGCCGGCCTCGAACTTGTGCGGCAGCTCCGCCCAGGTGCTGCGCTCAAGATAGACGTCCTGGATCATCTCACCACCGCCCAGGAATGGAGGCATCGCTTCCAGCAGCGCCTCCCGTGCCCAGAGGAAACCCATGCCTGTGGGCCCGCAGAGCTTGTGGGAGGAGCCCACCAGGAAATCGGCCCCCAGCTCCGCCACGTTCACCGGCAGGTGGGGCAGACTCTGACAGGCATCCACCAGCAGCAGAGCGCCGGCATCGTGGGCGAGGGCCGCTATCGCGGCGATCGGGTTGTGGCAACCGAGGGTGTTGCTGATCTGCACCACACTCACCAGCCGGGTGCGCTCGCCAAGCTTGCTGCCAAGATCCTCCAGATCCAGCTCGCCGCTGTCGGTGAGGCCGGCATGGCGCAGCACGGCTCCGGTGCGGGCGGCCAGCTGCTGCCAGGGCACAAGGTTGCTGTGGTGCTCCATCACCGTCAGCAGGATCTCATCGCCGGGGCGGAGGAAGGCATCACCCCAGCTGCGGGCCACAAGGTTGATCGCCTCGCTGGCGTTGCGGGTGAAGACGATCTCGCGCGGCGTGGCCGCCCCCACGAAGCGGGCCGTCCTGTCGCGAGCGCCCTCGAAGGCGTCGGTGGCACGGGCACTCAACTGGTGCGCGCCCCGATGCACGTTGGCATTGTCGTGGGCGTAGTAGTGGTGAAGCGCATCGAGCACCTGGCGCGGCTTCTGGCTGGTGGCAGCGTGATCGAGATAGATCAGCGGCTGGCCGAGGCAGGCCTGATCCGCCAGCAGGGGGAAGTCAGGTCGGGTCAGAGCGGCGAGGTTCTCCGGCGCGGCGGCTGCAACGGCCGCCACTGTGGGGGCGTCAGGCGAGGGGACGACCCGAGCCTCAGGGGTCAGGGGAGAGGCGGTGAACGGCATCGTGATCAGACCTCCCCCAGAAGCCGCTGCAAGGGCCGCCAGACGGCTGCGGCGGCGGGAAGTTCTCGCAGCACCTCCTCGCAGAAGCCTCGCTTGAGCAGGCCGGCGGCCATGCTTGCGCCGATGCCGCGGCTCTGCAGATAGAAGAGCTCGTCGGTCTGCAGCCGGCTCACCGTGGCACCGTGGGCGCAGCGCACATCGTCGGCCACGATCTCGAGCTCCGGCTTGGTGTCGATGCGGGCCTGGTTCGAGAGCAGCAGATTGCGGCTCAGCTGGGCGGCGTTGGTGCGCTGCGCCGCCCGTGGCACCTTCACCGCTCCGTTGAACACGCTGCGGCCATGGCCATCGGCGATGGCCTTGTGGAGCTGATCCAGTTGCCCATCGGGGCCGTGGAACTCCACCCGGCTATGCGTATCCACGAGCTGGTGGGCCTCGGCGAGCTGCAAGGCCCTGAGATCGGTGTGCGCACCGCCGTCCACCTGGACGACACGGGGCTCGAAGCGGGAGAGGGCCCAGCCGCGGCTGGCCCAGACCGAGCTGAAGCGGCTCTCCGGTTCCTGCTCCACCGCCAGGTGGCCCAGAAAGCAGGCAGGCCCTTCCCCCAGAGCCAGCAGGCCGTGGCGCAGGCTGGCCTGCTGACCGAGATGAACCTCCATCACCAGGCTGCTGAGGCTGGCGCCAGCGCCCAGTTGCACGTGGAGCACCTCCAGGCTGGCCTTTTCCTCGATCAGGAGCAGCACCCGCACAGGCCGGAGATCGCCATCGCTGCCGGCCAGGCTCACCAGCTCCAGGGTGTGCGGAGCAGGACCGCTGACCCGCAGGGCCAGGCAACGGCTGGCGCTGGCGTGGTTCAGCTCCACCGGCCAGTGGTGCTGGCAGCTGCAGGCGGCCAGGGTGTGGCCCAGAGCCTGGTGCAGCTCGGCCGGCTCGAGCAGTGACAAGCCGTGCGGCAGGATGCGGCCCGCCAGTGGATCCCCGGCCCCATCCAGCCACAGCCTCAGCACCCCCGGGGCCGCATCGGGAAGAGTGAACGGGGCGGCGGCGCCGGGCTCGGCGGCGGCGGCCGACGGGAGGACCAGTCGTGGAGTGAGTGCCGTCAGCGGCGCCGCATCAGTGAAGCGCCAGTCTTCCTGGCGGCGGGACGGCAACGGCTGAAGGGCTATGGCTTCGCGCCCCCGCCACTGCACCTCCAGCAGCTCACCGGCCGGGGCCGGCAGCCCAGCCAGCAGCTTCGTGACCCAGGCGGCCGTGGCCGCCGGCCGGAGGCTCGCTTCGGCGCTCGGATCGAGGCTCGGGTCTGTGTTCTGCAGCGAAGCCACCATCAGGCAACCTCCAGGACGGCCAGCTCCTGGTCAACCCAGTCATAGCCACGTTCCTCGAGTTCGAGGGCCAGCTCCTTACCGCCGGTGCGCAGGATCCGGCCCGCCGCCATCACGTGCACGTAATCCGGGGTGATCACATCCAGCAGGCGCTGGTAATGGGTGATCAGCAGGGTGGCATTCTCGGGCGTGGCGAGATGGTTCACACCACCGGCCACGATCCGCAGCGCGTCGATGTCGAGGCCGGAATCGGTTTCGTCGAGAATCGCCACCACAGGCTCCAGCAGTGCCATCTGCAGGATCTCGTTGCGCTTCTTCTCGCCACCGGAGAAACCCTCGTTGACGCTGCGCTGCAGGAAGGCCGGATCCATCTGCACCACCTGCAGGCGGTCGAGGACCAGGTCCTCGAAGGCGAAGGTGTCCAGTTCCTGCTCTCCCTGCTCGGATCGGCGGGCGTTGGTGGCCACACGCAGGAACTCCAGGTTGCTCACGCCGGGGATCTCCACCGGGTACTGAAAACCGAGGAACAGGCCGGTGCGGGCACGCTGCTCGGGATCGAGTTCGAGCAGGTCGGCGCCCCGATAGCGCACCGTTCCATGGGTCACGCTGTAGGCGGGATGCCCGGCCAGCACCTTGGAAAGGGTGCTTTTGCCGCTGCCGTTGCGACCCATCACCGCATGGATCTCGCCGGCGCGGATCGTCAGGTTGACCCCCTTCAGGATCGGCTGATCCTCCACGCGGGCGTGGAGATCAACGATTTCAAGCAGGGTGTCGGCGTCGGGACGGATCACAACGAAACAGAAAGGGGGAAGAGGGAGGAAGGTTGTGGATCTGGGGGCGGAAGCTCCGGAACGGCGGGCCTGGGGGCCGGGAACCGTGAAGCCGGATCAGCCCACCGATCCCTCGAGCTTGAGCGCGAGCAGTTTGTCGGCCTCGGCCGCGAACTCCATGGGCAGCTGGTTGAACACATCGCGACAGAAACCGCTCACCATCATCGACACCGCTTCCTCGAAGCCGATGCCGCGGCTCTGCAGGTAGAAGAGCTGGTCGGCGGAGATGCGGCAGGTGCTGGCCTCGTGCTCCACGCTGGCCTCGGGCTGCTGGGAGCGGATGTAGGGGTAGGTGTTGGCGGCGGCCTGATCGCCGATCAACATCGAATCACACTGGCTGTAGTTGCGAGCGCCGGTGGCCTTCGGGCCGATCTGCACCAGCCCCCGGTAGCTGTTGGAGGAATGGCCGGCGCTGATGCCCTTGCTCACGATCGTGGAGCGGGTGTGCGGGCCCACGTGGATCATCTTGGTGCCGGTGTCCGCCTGCTGGCGGTTGTTGGTGAGGGCCACGGAATAGAACTCGCCCACGGAATGGGCCCCCTGTAACACGCAACTCGGATACTTCCAGGTGATCGCCGAGCCGGTTTCCACCTGGGTCCAGCTGATGTGGCTGCGGTCGCCTCGGCAGTGGCCGCGCTTGGTCACGAAGTTATAGATGCCGCCCACACCGTTCTCATCGCCCGCATACCAGTTCTGGACGGTGGAGTATTTGATCGAGGCATCATCAAGAGCCACCAGCTCCACCACCGCCGCATGCAGCTGGTTGGTGTCGAACATCGGGGCGGTGCATCCTTCCAGATAGCTCACCGAAGCCCCTGCCTCGGCCACGATCAAGGTGCGCTCGAACTGGCCCGTATCGCCGGAGTTGATGCGGAAATAGGTGGAGAGCTCCATCGGACACTCGACCCCCTTCGGGATGAACACGAAGGAGCCATCGCTGAACACGGCGGAATTCAACGCCGCGAAAAAGTTGTCGTTGCTGGGCACCACCGTGCCGAGATAGCGCTCGATCAGTTCAGCATGTTCCTTCACAGCCTCGCTGATGGAGCAGAAAACAACGCCATGCTCAGCCAGCTTCTCCTTGTAGGTGGTGGCGATCGAGACGCTGTCGAAGACGGCATCCACCGCCACGTTGCTGAGCCGTTTCTGTTCGCTCAGGGGGATGCCGAGCTTGTCGAACGTCTCCAGCAGCTTGGGATCGACCTCATCGAGGCTCGCCTTCTTTTCCTGCTGCTTGGGAGCCGCGTAATAGATGATGTTCTGGTAGTCGATGGCGGGGTGGCCGAGGGCCGCCCAGTTGGGCTCCTCCATGCGCAACCACTGCCGATAGGCCCTCAGCCGGAAATCGAGCAGGAAGGCCGGTTCCTCCTTCTTGGCGGAGATCAGCCGGACGACGTCCTCGCTGAGGCCCTTGTCGATCTTCTCGGTTTCGATGTCGGTGACGAAGCCGTACTTGTACGGCTGGCTCACCAGATCACCAACGGTGGAAGCGGTGCTCATGGCCTTCAGGGGGTACCGGCGATGTGGGAGCGGATCTCATCGAGCCCGATGGTCTGCTGATCGCCGCGGAACGGGTTGTCTTCGGTCAGGAAGAGCATGCAGTGGCACTCCTTGCGTTCCCGCATCGGCACGCAGGGGCAGTTCCAGAAGGCCTGAGCCACTTCCGCTTCCTTGTCCTCGTAGTGGCGGCAGGGGCAGAGGGCCCCGCCCAGTTGCTCCTTGTGCCGGGCCAGCCCTTCGAGCACGACGGCCGTTACACCGGGATCGCTGCAGAAGTAGGTGCCTGTGCGCTGGGCGTAGGTTTCGGCGAAGCGCCGGATCACTTCCAGGCTTTCGGTGGAGGGGACCGCCGCGGCGGAGGGAGCGTCGGACATGGATCAGGGGGGAAAGGGAGGCACGGCGACCAGAGTGGTGGCCTGGCGGCCATGGTTCAGCCTGAATTACGAAACCCAGCTGTTTCGTTACCACGGAGCCTAGGGCAACGGTCCCGGAGCTGGGACTGGCGCCATTGTCGCTTCCGCCCGACCGCTCTTCGTTCTCCTTCCCGCACGCCGCCGCCGCGGCTCCCCAACCTCCGATTGCCCGTGGCATGGTGTTGAGCAGGTTCGTTCCCCGCCGAACCGGGCTGTCCATCCGATGAGTGCCTCCACCCAGGCTCCAACCCGTGAGGCGGCTCTCGCCCTGTTGCTGCGTCAGGGTGAAGCCACGGCCACCCAGCTCGCCGAGCTGCTCGACGTCTCGGTTCAGGTGATGCGCCGCCATCTGCGCAGCCTCGAGGAGGAGGGCCTCGTGGAAGCCAGCCCCTCGGCCGAGGGCCCGGGTCGTCCCAGCAACCACTGGCATCTCACCACCCAAGGGCACGCCCAGTTCCCCGATGGGAGTGAGCACTTCGCCCTCGGCCTCCTGCAATCGATGGCCTCCAGCCTTCCCCCGGACACGGTCGAGAAGCTGCTGCGGCAGCAGGCCCACGCCAAGGCACTCGTCTACCGCAGCCAGGTCGGCGAAGGCAGCCTCACCGAACGCCTCGAGAGGTTGGTGGAGCTGCGTCGCCGCGAGGGCTACGTGTCTGAATGCCGCCCCGACACCGATGGGCTGTCCTGGTGCATGAGCGAATTCCACTGCTCCGTCTCCCGCATCGCCGAGCAGTTCCCCGTCGTCTGCGATCAGGAACTGCAGCAGATGCGCCACACCTTTCCGGACTGCACCGTGGAGCGGGTGCACTGGCGCCTCGAAGGGGGGCATTCCTGCGGCTTCCGCCTCATCCCCCGCTCCGGGTCGCCCGTCGAAACGGGCGCCGATGGCTGAAGCCGGTCCCCTCGCCCCCGCGGAGCTCGACCGGCTCGAAGCCACGCTCCTGCCTGCCCGGGAGCGCCACCACCTTCGGCTTCTGGCCCACTGCCTGCGCACCTTTCAGCAGATCGCCACCTGCCGCCGGGGGGCTCTCCCGCAAAGGCCCGCTCTGGAAGCCTGGCTGGCCGCCCAACCCGCCATCGCCGCCGACCCCGGCTTCCGGCGCGCTCTCCTCGACCAGCTCCAGCACGCTGCCCTGGAACTGGATCGGCTGGCGGCGTCACTGGGCCTCGAGCCCCTTGCCCTGGATCTGGACGATCTGATCACCTGGGCCGAAGCCGAAGCCCGCGCCCGTCTCAACCCGGCAGCCCCGCCCCGACGATCAGGGTGACTCCGCCGAGAGCCAGCAGGGCTGCCCCGACCCCAGCCCGACCGGGGCGGTCCCCCTCCAGGCGGGCCAGGGGGAGGGCCATCACGGGCGCCGTGGCCAGCAGGGCCACGGCCAGGCCCGCCGGCAGATGCTGCAAAGCGATCTGTTGCAGCACGATCCCGGCACTGGTGCCCAGCAGCGTGGCCAGCAGCAGCACGGGCCAGCGGCTCCGGGCCGGCCACGGCCGCACGCCCGGCCGGGGCAGCTGACGCAGCAGGGGGAGCATCACCAGCGCCGCCGCCGCCAGCCGCAGGGTGGCCGACGGCACCGGGCTGAGAGCCGCATCCCTCAGGACGGCCCGCGAGAGCAGGGCGCCAGCACTGCCGCAGAGAAGGCCCGCCAGGGCCAGCAGCAGTCCTGGCCCTGGCCCGCCCGCCGCCGCCTGCCCCGGCGGCTTCTGCAGCGCCACCAGCCCCACCGCCAGCGAGATCAGTCCGACCCCCAGCCACTGGGTGGGCCCGGGTACCTCGGCCAGGAACAGGGCACCCCCCAGCACCGACACCGCCGGTCCGCCGGCATCCACTGTGAGGGTGCGGCGGGTGCCCAGGCGCCGCAGGGCAGCGAAGAAGAGAGTGTCGCCCAGGGCGATCCCCACCACACCGCTGACGAAAAGCGGCAGCAGGGCGCCGGGCGGCACCCCCCAGCCACCCAACAGCACCAGGGGCAGCAGCAACCCCACAGCCAGAAGGTTCTTGAGCAGATTCAGCTGGGCGGCCGTCAGCGAGGTGGGCAGACGGCGCCAGAGGCTGCTGGAGGCGGCCCAGCAGAAGGCGGCGGCCAGGGCGGCCAGGACTCCCGTGGTGGCCACCGGCAGCGGGACGGATGGAAGACTTGCGATCATCGCCGCAGCAGCGCACCCGCCGTGAGCGTTCCGATCGCCGATGCCCTCAGTTTCTTCCGGCTCAGCTGCGGCCGCTGGCGCTCTCAGCGCACCAGCCACCATCTGCTTCACCGCCGTGCCGAGGCCGGCGGCTCCCTGATCGAGGTCACGGAGGTGGGGGCCGGCGATCCCCGGCTGGTCGCGATCGCCGAGCTCCACGGAGAGGATCCCGCCGCCCTGGTGGGCGGCTGCCAGGTGCGCTGGAGCGGCTCGATGGCCTGGGACAAGGCGGGCGAGGCCCACCAGGGCGAATCGGTGTTCGGGCTGATCCCCAGCGATGCCGGCGGACGGGAGGGCCTGCTGCTGCGCGACCGGGGCTACGCCGAAACCGCCCCGGTGGCCGGACGGTTCCGCATGGACGAGCGCGACGGCCTGCTGCTCAGCACCGCCTACGAAACGATGAGCAGCCTCGAGCGCTTCTGGTTTCCCAACCCCAACCTGCGCCTGCGCACCAGCACGGTGGAGGGCCTCTCCAACACTGCCTCGTTCTGCATGGAAAGCCGCTGCCTCGACCGGGACAGCCCTGCCTCCATCAGGGGCGGATCCCCGGCGGAGCGGGCCCCCTCCGCCTTCGGCTGGTAGGGGGCAAACGTTACGGACTGTGAGCCCTGCCCGAGGGGCTGTCGCAGCCCTCAACCGGACTTCTACCATCCACAACGACGGATGATGAAGTTCGCGTGGCGATCCCGCTTCTGCAATACGCGCCCACCACCCAGAACTCCCGGGTCCAGGCGTTCAGGGTAGGTTCCGATGAAGATCCCAAAGGGTTCTCTCTTGGCAAGGCCCTCGATCTGGAAGCGCAAAACACTCTGATCGAAGCGGCCTACCGCCAGATCTTCTTCCATGCGTTCAAGGTGGACCGTGACCCCGGTCTTGAATCACAGTTACGGGACGGGCAGATCACCGTCCGTGACTTCATCCGGGCGCTCTGCCTCTCCGACACCTTCACCCGCAGCTTCTACAACCTCAACAGCAACTACCGGGTAACTCGTCACCTGGTGGAAAAACTGCTCGGCCGCCAGGTGTTCGGCAAAGCTGAGGAGATTGCCTGGGCTGCCGTGATCATGACCAAGGGCGTGGCCGGTGCCGTCGATCAGATCCTCGACAGCGACGAGTACCTCGAGAACTTCGGTTACGACACCGTCCCTTACCACCGCAACCGGGTGGTGGGATCCCGTGAGGTGGGCGAAACCCCGTTCAACATCACAACCCCTCGCTACGAGGCCTACTACCGAGGCATCCTCGGCTTCCCCCAGGTCGTCTACACCGGAACAGCCAAGGCCCTGCCCCAGCGCAGCCGCCAACGCCGCGGCGGCTTCCCCGAGGACTATCTGCCCTGGGTGCGCACCCTGCCGGCCCTGCGCACGGGCTCGGCGGCCTCGGGCAATGCCGATATGGATTACCTCTCCAAGGTGCCCTACCGCAGCGTCGGTCGCTGAGCGATCCGGGCTCCTCCGTCCCCTTCCAGGCTCTCAGCAACGGCGGTGTCCCCGCCGTTTTTTTCCGTCTCACACCCCCCTGCCCAGTCAGTGGTTGCTGACGCGGACCGGGTTCACCGTCTCGATTCGCGGGATCTCCCCCAGAGTGAGTTCAAACGAAATCCGGAGAAACGGTGACTCAGGCTCTCTCGTCCTTGGCTCGCATGACCCTGCGGCAGCTCCGCCAGATGGCCGCCGACCTTGGAGTGAGCCTCTACAGCCGGAAGTCCAAGGAGGAGTTGCTCAGCGAAATCAGCACCCATCAGACCGAAAGCGATCCCCAGGTTCCCCAGGCCGCGGCACCCGACCTCCGCTCGATCGAGGCGAGCTTCACTCCCGCCCCCCGGCCCGAGGCGGCAACGAAGGTGGTGTTCCTGCCCCGCGATCCCCAGTGGGCCTACGTGTTCTGGGAGATCTCCGCGGCCGAGCGGGGCAAGGCCCTGCAGGCCGGCGCCGGGCAGCTCTGCCTGCGGGTCGCCGATGTCACCGGCCTGCCGGAGGGCTCCGCCCATCCCCACACCCTGCAGGAGGTGCCGGTGGATAACCACGCCACCGAGTGGTATCTACCCGTTCCCCTGAGCGACCGGGATTACCGGGTCGAACTGGGTTACCGCAAGCTCGGCGGTGGCTGGCTGTCGCTCGGCCATTCGGCCATGGCACGGGTACCCGCCCTCCATCCCAGCGAGCAGATCCTCGACCAGTTCGTACCTTTCTCACTCGAGGCGACCCCGACCCCCAGCCCCCTGCCCAGTCCGGTGGAAACGGCCGCCGCCGACAGCGGCCTGCACGAGCGCCTCTACCAGACCGCCACCGTGCGCTGGAAGCACTTCGGCCGGGGTTCCGAGGCCTTCCATGAACTCGAGGGCAGCAGCGCCGGCGCCGAGCGCCACGGACTCAGCGATTCCGGTGTGGGCGTGTGGGCCAGCGGCCGCAACGAATCCGGCATCGGCGGCGTGGCGCCTCGCCAGCGCTCCTTCTGGCTGGTGGCCGACGCCGAACTGATCGTCTACGGCGCCACCGATCCCTCCGCCAAGCTCAGCATCGGCGAGGAGGATGTCCCACTCTCGGCCGATGGCACCTTCCGGATCCAGGTGCCGTTCCGTGATGGCCAGCAGCTCTACCCGATCCAGGCCGTGGCCGCCGACGGCCAACAGAAGCGCAACATCACACTCCAGTTCGAGCGCTCCACGCCGGAGGACAACAGCAACCCCTCCAGCCAGGCCGTGGCCGAGTGGTTCTGATGCGAACCCTGGTGGCCTTCACGCCCTTGGCCGGCAGCCTGACGCTGCCGTTCCTTGTGCCCGTCCTGATGGTGCGGGTCGGCGTCGGCGCCGCCGTGGGCACCGCGGTCCTGGTCAGCACTCTCTGGTTTGTTCTGATGCTCCGCACCGCCGAGATGCCCGGCCACCACTAGGAGGTCTCCCGAGGTCCGCCAACCCCGGCCCCCTGGGGAATCCTGAGCGGAGTCCTTCCTCTCCGCCATGTCCGCCCCCCGGCTGGTCCTTTCACTCGGCTGGATCGCCCTCACTCTTGGGCTGGCCGGCTGCAGCGCCACAGCCAGGATCCTGGGCCAGGCCCCAGCCGAGCTGCCGTTGCCGACAGGAATCGAGCTGGCGTTCAACCATCGTGCCGATCGCCACTACCGCAGCCCGATCCACGGGCAACGCCGCGACGGTGACGACCTCGAAGCCCTTGTGCTGGACACGATCGAGCGGGCCGAGCGGGACATCCAGGTGGCGGTGCAGGAGCTGTCGCTTCCCCGGGTGGCCGAGGCCCTGGTGCGCAAACGGCGGGCAGGAGTGCAGGTACGGGTGGTTCTGGAGAACACCTACAGCACCCCCTTCAGCGACCAGCACCCGGTGGATCTCGATCAGCATCAGCGTTCCCGCCACACTCTTCTGCTGGCCCTGGCCGATCGGAACCACGACGGGGTGCTCAGCGCCGGCGAACGGGAACGGGGCGATGCGGTGGCGATCCTGCGGCGCGGCGGCGTTCCCCTGATCGACGACACGGCCGACGGCAGCGCCGGCAGCGGCCTGATGCACCACAAGTTCCTGCTGGTGGATGGGCGCTGGCTGGTGACGGGCTCAGCCAACTTCACCCCTTCCTGCATCCACGGCGATCCGGACGATCCCCGCACCCGCGGCAACGTGAATCACCTGCTGCGCTTCGACAGCCGGGCCCTGGCCAGGATCTTCGCCGTGGAGTTCGGCCGGATGTGGGGCGACGGTCCGGGAGGCAATCCCGACAGCCGCTTCGGCATCGCCAAGCAGGAAGGGGCGGTCCAGGCCACAACGGTGGGGATCACCCCTGTGGAGGTGCTGTTCGCACCCCATCGGCGCAAGGATGGGAATCACGGCCTCGCCCTGCTGGAGCAGCGCCTGGCCGCCGCGCGCCAGCGTGTGGACATGAGCCTGTTCGTCTTCTCCGCCCAGGGCATCGCCGACCAGCTCTTCCAGTTGCACCGGCAGGGAGTGTCGATCCGGCTGCTGGCCGATCCCGGCTTCGCCAGCCGCAGTTTCTCGGAGGTTCTGGATCTGCTGGGGCTGGCCATGCCGGACAGGTTCTGCAAGCTGGAGGCAGGCAACACCCCCTGGCCGCAGCCGGTGGAAGGAGTGGGAACGCCGCGGCTGGCCGCAGGCGACAAGCTGCATCACAAGTTCGCGGTGATCGACCGACGCACCGTGATCACGGGCTCCTTCAACTGGAGCCCTTCCGCTGCCCACGCCAACGACGAAACCCTGCTGATTCTGGAGTCGCCACAGGTCGCCGCCCACTTCAGCCGCGAGATGGACAGGATGTGGCGAGGGGCCGAACTGGGGCTGACGCCGCGCCTCCGGCGCAAGCTGGAGCGGATACGCCGGAGCTGCGGCCCTGGCCTCCAGCGCAGCCTGTCCTCCGCCAAGCCTTCATGAGCCTGCCCCTCCCGTCCGTCGCGATCGTGGGAGCCGGGCCGGCAGGCGCGAGCCTGGCCCTGCTGCTGGTCGAGCGGGGCATCGCCGTCACCCTGCTGGAGGCGAGCCGCAGCTTTGAACGACAGTTCCGTGGCGAGGGGCTGATGCCATCCGGCCTGGAGGCCCTCGACCAGATCGGGCTGACGCCGCTTCTCTCCCAGCTGCCCAGTCGGCCGCTGACAGGCTGGAGCTTCCAGCTCGATGGGCGGGAGCTGTTCCGCGTCGATGAACCCCTGGGAGACGACCACCGCCCCTGCACCCTGGTGTCCCAGCCGGAGCTGCTGGCGGCGTTGGTGAGCAGGGCCCGCCGCTGCCCTGGCTTCACCTGGAGGCCCGGAGAAACCGTCCGCGGACCGATCGTGGTGAACGGACGGGTCGGTGGGGTGCAGCTGGGGGATGGACGGGTGGTGTACGCCTCCCTGGTGGTCGGCAGCGATGGCCGTTCCTCGCCGCTGCGCCAGCGGGCCGGCCTGATACTGGAGAAGTCCGGCAGCCCGATCGATCTGCTCTGGTTCCGCCTGCCGGCCCACCCTCGCTTCGAGACCGACAACGTCTTCACCATGCTGCTGGGGGAGGGCGGCGCCTGCAGCGTCTTCCATGGCGCCCGGGCCGGGGAACTGCACCTCGGCTGGGTGGTGGCAGCGGGGGAAAGGATCGAGCGCTCGGGCGCGGAGTGGAGCGAGGCCTTTGCCGCCCTCGCACCCGGATGGCTGGCCGACCATATCCGCGCCAACGCCGCCGCCATCAGCGCACCCCTGCCCTTGTCGGTGCAGGTGGGCTGCAGCCCCCGCTGGTACCGACCCGGCCTGCTGCTGCTGGGGGACGCCGCCCATCCGATGAGTCCGATCCGGGCCCAGGGCATCAACATGGCTCTGCGGGACGCGATCGTGGCCGCCAATCAGCTGGTGCCGGCCCTGCGGTCGGGGAGCGAGGCAGCGATCGACGCGGCCCTGGCCCGGGTCCAGGCGGAGCGGGCACCGGAGATCCATGCAGCCCAGACGTTGCAGCAGGCCGAGGCCGGTCAGGGCCTGCTGCTGCGGCAATGGCCCCTGCTGCGACGCAGCCTCTCGGTGCTGGCCCCCCTTGTGCGTGAACGGGTGCGGAGCTCCTGGCTGGACCGGCAGCTTCCGCTGCGGCGGGGCCTCAGCCCTGTGCGGCTGGTGGTGTGAAGCCCCGGCATGATGGCAACGTCTCTCCAGCGCTTCCATGGCCCGGTCCCGCCTTGCCGCCACGCTGCTGAGCGCCGCCTGTATCGCCCTGCCGGCGTCTGTCGGGCCTGCCGCCCGGGCCGCCGACAAGACCCCGATCTACCCGAGCACCGACCAGCTCCGGCAGGTGCAGTTGGAGGCACTGGCCTGTGGCCGGGAGAACACAGCCAGCAGCTGCGCCCGCGCCCGCCAGATGGCCGATCCGCTGATGGATCACCCGCTGCTCTCGGGATTCTGCAAGGACGCGGTCTGGGAGATCCTCCAGACGGCACTACCGGCAGAGGCGAACACTCTGACGCGACGGGACAGGATCGAGACCGCCGCGGACCGCATGATCTCGAGCTGCCGCCGGCTGCCCAAGCCCAAGGCCCGCACGGAGGGCACCACGGAGGGCACCACGGACGGCGCCCCCACAGGAACACCCCCGGCAGCTCGGCCATCGGGGTTCGGCTTCGGTTCCAGTCCACGCTGACCCTGCGGGCAGGAGGAATCTGGTGCCGTGGCGAACTCAGGGCGTGGCGCTGAGTTCGAGCAGGCGACGGGCCGTGCTTTCCATGAAAGGCATGCTCCAGCCGGTGGTGACCACCACCTCGTCGGCCAGGCGGCAGAGGGGGGAGTGCAGGCCGCTGGCCTCACAACTGGAGGACAGACCCAGCAGGGCATTGGTGAGCTTCCCCATCAGGCAGGGTTCGGTGCCCGACTTCTCCAGGATCGCGTTGGCGGCGGCCCGGGTGCGCTGAATCGCCTCGGGCATCGGTTTCGCGGCGGCTGCCCCGATCACGGCGGCCCGTCCGGAACGCAGTCCCTCGCCGGCCAGTCCTAGGCTGATCAGCACCAGGGGCAGCACCAGAGCGCGGGAGCTGCATCCGGCCTGGACCGCCTGGATGCAGGCAGTGCCCAGCCGTGGGCGGAAACGGTGGGCACCCATCGGCCGTCAGACGCATCAGTGGCCCTCAACCTAGCCAGCTGGTCCCTGGGCGTCAGGCCCTCAGCGGATGCAGGATTAGCCTGGCGTTCCCAAGGGTCGGCTTCATGACCAGCAGCGCCTCCGCCGGCTCCTCAGCCGCTGCTCCCACCTCCGCCGACTCGCCGCCGTTCCGCCGGGTTCTCCTGAGCGCTCCCTTCACCGATCAGAAGCCCGGCACGTCCGGACTGCGCAAGAGCAGCCGCCAGTTCGAACAGCCGCACTATCTGGAAAGCTTCATCGAAGCGGTGTTTCGCGTCCTGCCCGGAGTGACCGGCGGCACGCTGATCCTGGGCGGCGACGGCCGCTACGGCAACCGCAACGCCATCGGCGTGATCGCCCGCATGGCCGCCGCCCACGGGCTCGCCCGGCTGATCACCACCACCGGCGGCATCCTCTCCACCCCTGCTGCCTCGCATCTGATCCGCACGCAACGGGCGATCGGCGGGATCATCCTCTCGGCCAGCCACAACCCGGGCGGTCCCGACGGCGATTTCGGCGTCAAGGTGAACGGGGCCAATGGCGGACCCGCGCCCGAGTCGATCACCGACGCGATCTATGCCGCCACAACCTGCCTCGACGACTACCGCATCGTCGACTCCGCCCCTCTGCCTCTGGACGGGCCTGGCCGGCACCGCATCGGCGACCTGCAGGTCGAGGTGATCGATGGGGTCGACGATTACGTGACCCTGCTGCAGGGTCTGTTTGATTTCGACCAGATCGCCGATCTGCTGCGCGGCGGTTTCCCGATCGCCTTCGACGCGATGCACGCCGTCACCGGCCCTTATGCCAGCCGGATCCTGGAAGGTTTGCTCGGCGCGCCGGCCGGCACCGTGCGCAACGGCACGCCGCTGGAGGATTTCGGCGGCGGCCACCCCGACCCCAACCTCACCTACGCCCACGATCTGGCCGAACTGCTGCTGGGCGGAGACGCCTACCGCTTCGGCGCAGCCTGCGACGGGGACGGCGACCGCAACATGATCCTCGGGACGCACTGCTTCGTGAATCCCAGCGACAGTCTCGCCGTGCTCACCGCCAACGCCGATCTGGCGCCCGGCTACGCCGAAGGGCTGGCCGGGGTGGCCCGCTCGATGCCCACCAGCGCGGCGGTGGATGTGGTGGCCGGCGCCATGGGCCTGAGCTGCTACGAGACCCCGACAGGCTGGAAGTTCTTCGGCAACCTGCTCGATGCCGGCAGGATCACCCTCTGCGGCGAGGAGAGCTTCGGCACCGGCAGCAACCACATCCGTGAGAAGGACGGCCTCTGGGCCGTGCTGTTCTGGCTGCAGATCCTGGCCCGGCGGCGCTGTTCCGTGGCCGAGGTGATGGCGAGCCACTGGAGCCGTTTCGGCCGCCACTACTACTCTCGCCACGATTACGAGGCCATCGCCAGCGACAGGGCCCATGGCCTGTACGACCGGCTGAAGGTCCTGCTGCCCAGCCTGGAGGGCGAGCGCTTCGCCGGCCGCCGGATCACCACGGCCGACGATTTCAGCTACCGGGATCCCGTCGACGACTCCCTCACCAGCGGCCAGGGTCTGCGCCTCCTGCTCGACGACGGCAGCAGGGTGGTGTTCCGGCTCTCCGGCACAGGTACCCAGGGCGCCACCCTGCGGCTCTATCTCGAGAGCTACATGGGCAACACGGGTGACCTGGGTCAGGATCCCCAACTGGCTCTCGCCGACCTGATCACCGCCGCCGACCAGCTTGCCGAGATCCGCAGCCGTACCGGCATGGACCGGCCCACCGTGATCACCTGATCTCCCGACGGCCTGGATCCCCCCTGCGCGTCAGGCTGAGCTGACGCATGGTCTCCACCCAGGCGCCGCAGAAGGTGGCCATGGCGATGATCGCCACCCAGAAGCGGGGATGAACCGGCCACAACGGCTCGCCTGGCGCGAGCGCCACCCGGTGCGCCAGGGCGAGCAGCAGGGTGGCGGCGAATGCGAAGAGGGCCGCCGCCAGCACGATGCGGCGCCGGTCCACCCGCAACTGCCGCCGGGGCCGATAGCCGGGGGGCGGGGGCAGGGGCATCTCAGCGGCTCGGATCGACCGGCAGCAGAGGCTCGGTCTGCTGGCTGGCGGGGAACCAGGCCGCCTCCAGATGCTTCATCAGGACATAGAAGGAGGGCACCACGAACAGGCTGAGGCCCGTGGCCATCAGCAGCCCGCCGAAGATCACCGCGCCGAGGGAGCGCTGGCTGAGGGCACCGGCACCGCTGGCCACCAGCAGAGGGAAGAAGCCGGCCAGCGCGGCCATCGCCGTCATCAGGATCGGCCGCAACCGGGAGCCGGCGGCCGACAGCGCCGCTTCGGCCGCCGTCATCCCCTGTTCCATGCGTTGGTTGGCGAGATCCACGATCAGGATCCCGTTCTTGGCCGCCAGGCCGATCAACGTCACCAGGCCCACCTGGGCATAGACGTTGTTCACCTGACCGCGCAGCACCAGGAACAACAGGGCGCCGAGCATGGCCAGGGGCACCGTCATCAGGATGATCAGCGGATCGATGTAGCTGCCGTACTGAGCCGACAGCACCAGATACACCACCACGATTCCGAGGGCGAACACCAGCACGGCCAGGGAGCCGGCCTGCACTTCCGAGCGGGTCAGGGCCGACCAGGCCGAAGCGATGTTGCTGAAGTTCAGCGAGCCGAAGCTGGAGGCCAGGGCATTGATCGCCTGGCCGCTGCTCTTGCCCATGGCCTCGACCCCCTGAATGAGCACGGTCCGGTAGAGATCGAAGTGGCTGATGATCGGCGGAGCGCTGTCAAGGCGGACCTGCACCACGTTGGAGAGGGGAACGAGCTGGCCGCTGCGGTCGGATACGTAGAGATTGCCGAGATCCTGCACCATGTTGCGGTGCTGCCCATCCGCCTGCACATACACCTGGCGGTACTGCTGCTGCTCGTAGGTCTGGTTGACGAAACTGCCCCCGGTGAGGGTACCGAGCACCTGCATGGCCTGGCCGTAGTCGATCTCGAGAGAAGCCATCCGGTCGCGGTCCACATCCAGCCGCCACACAGGCGCGTCGCTGACGAACTGGGTGTAGAGGTTGCCGAAGACTCCGGTGGCCCTGGCCCGCGTGATCAGTTGCCGGGCCAGATCGGCCAGATCCGTGGGGGTGTAGCCACCGTTACTGAGGTCGTTGAACTGGAAGGAGAGCCCTCCCTGGGCCCCGAACCCGGGTACTGCCGCTGGAGGCTGAGCCAGCACCACCGCGCCGGGGATGGCAGCGAAGGCCTTGTTCAGGCGACCGATGATGCGGTTGGCGGACTGCTCGGGTGCGCCGCGCTGCTCGATCGGCTTGAAGCCGAAGAAGAACAGACCCTGGTTGAGTGAACCACCGTTGAACCCGGCCCCGGCCACCAGCTCACCGGAGATCACGGAAGGCTCCTTGGCGATGATGCGCCGGGCCTGGTCCGCCACCACCATGGTGGCCTCAATCGACGCCTGGGAGGGGAGCTGGATGATGCCCAGCCCGTAGCCCTGATCCTCGGTGGGAACGAAACCGGTGGGAATGGCCACGAAGGCCACGCCGGTGAGCAGAACGCCTCCCAGCAGGAACAACACCACAAGTCGCCGCAGACGGATCACTTCAGTGAGCAGGTGGGCATACCCCCGGGCCAGCCGCTCGAATCCCCGGTTGAAGGCAGCGAAGATCGGCATCAGGAAGGTTCCGATCACCGCGCCGGCCACACCCAGCACCAAGGCCAGCAGCCATCCGCCCGCCAGCGTGCCGTAGAGGGCTCCGAACGCCCCGCCGATCGCGGTCCAGCGCCAACCACGGGGCTCGGTCTTGCCGCCGCCCAGCAGCAGGGCCGCTTGCAGCGGCTTGCCGGTGATGGCATTGAAGGTGGAGACGATGATCGAGAAGACGATCGTGAGCGCGAACTGCCGGTAGATCACCCCGGTAGCACCGGGGAAGAAGGTGACGGGCACGAACACCGCCAGCAGAACGAGCGCCGTGGCCAGGATGGCCCCGGTGAGTTCCTTCATTGCGTTGGAGGCGGCCACGAACGGGGGCTCGCCGGCCTCGATGCGGGCCGACACGGCTTCCACCACCACGATGGCGTCGTCCACAACCAGCCCGGTGGCCAGGATGATGCCCAGCAGCGTGAGTTCGTTGATCGAAAAGCCGAAGGCCTTCACGAACACCAGGGCACCCAGCAGGGCGATGGGCAAGGCCAGGGCCGGCACGGCGGTGGCCTTCCAGTCCTGCAGGAACAGAAAGATGATCAGCAGCACCAGCACCACCGCGTCGCGCAGCGCATCGAGGGCTCCCTCGATCGAGGCATGGATGAAGTCGGTCTGATCGAACACCTTCTCCAGCACCACACCAGGCGGCAGGGAATTGCGGAACTGGGTGAGGACAACATCAACAGCCCGCGCCGTGCTGATGGCGTTGCTGCCGGGCAGCTGAATCACACCGAAGCCGACACAGGGATGACCGCTGATCGCATTGATCGCCGACTGGTTGAAATTCTGAAAGCCATACTCGGCACGTCCCACATCACCCAGCCGAATCAGGCCGCCATCGGGTCCCTTGGCCAGGATCAGCTTCTCGAATTCGGCGACAGTTTCGAGGTTACCATTCACCAGCAGAGGGAAGGTACTGCGATTGGTTGGCACCGAAGGAGGGCCGCCGATGCTGCCGGCGATCACCACCACGTTCTGGGACTTGAGCGCATTCACAACATCGGTGACCGACAGGTTGAAGCGGGTGAGGCGTTGCGGATCCACCCAGAGCCTGTAGGCCGGTGCGCTGGCGCCGAACACGTTAACCTGACCGACCCCGTCAGCACGGGTTAGCGGATAGAGCAGATTGAGCTGAATCAGTCCGTTGAGATAGGTACGATCGAACTGACCCTGGCTGGATGTGAGGTTGTAGACCAGTAAGTAGCTGCTCGAAGTCTGCTGAACCGTGACTCCCTGGGCATTCACCTGCGCGGGCAACTGGGGGCTGGCGGTCTGAACCCGGTTCAGCACGTTGACCTGATCGATGTTGGAATCGGTACCGGATTTGAAATAGACGTTGATCTGGCTGCTGCCTTCCCCGGTGCTGTTGGAGGTGATGTAATCCATGCCGGGGGCGCCGTTGATCTGCTCCTCCAGCGGACCGGTCACGGCACTTTCCACTGTGAGGGCATCGGCGCCCGGCAGGTTGGCGTTCACCTGAATCGTGGGCGGAGCGATGTCGGGCAGGTTCTCGATCGGCAGCAGCGGCAGGCTGATCACTCCCGCCAGCAGGATCAGAATGCTGCAAACCGTGCTGAGCACGGGGCGGCGAATGAAGGTGTCCGAAAGGCTCATGGACGGGCCTGGGCGGCAGGCGGAGCGGTGCCCCCCGGCCCGGCGAGGCGCACCGCCAGGCCACTGCGCAGCTGGGCAAGGTTGCCCACGATCACGGAGTCGGTGGGCTGCAGGCCTGCCTTCACGGGAAAGGCACCGTTCTGGAGAAGCCCCAGGGTCACGGGTACCTGCAGGGCCACCGGCGCACCGGGGGGAGGGGGCGGATCGATCGCGCGACCGAGCCGCTGCCGCGCCTCCTGGGCACTCACGGCCAGGAACACGAAGGTCTTGCCGGCCTGCAGCAGCACGGCCTGCTCCGGTATGGCCAGGCCCCGATCCGCGGAGAACACCAGCGTGGCGTTCACCCGCTGGTTGTTGCGCAGAGCTCCGTCGGGATTGGCGAACTCCGCCTTCACCAGCAGGGTCTGACGCTCCTTGTCCAGGGAGGAGGCCACGAAACTCACGGCGCCACGGGCGATCAGCTCGCTGCGGTCCGGAGCCCGCAGCAGCACGGGCAGCCCCCTCTGCACCCGGTAGGCATCCTGTCCGGGAACATCAAGGCGCACCCACAGCCTCGAGTTGTCCACCACGCTGGTGACGGCGGTGCCGGCCCGCACCACATCACCGAGCTTGACGTTGATGCTGCCCACCGATCCGCCGATCGGCGCGGTGACATTCTTGTAGCCCAGAGTGGCCTGGGACGCCTTGAGCCTGTCGCGGCTCTGGATGGCCTGGGTGATGTAGCTGTCCCTCTGCTTGGTGGAGACGGCACCTTGATCATTCAGGAAGATGTAGCGCTCGGCATTGAGCAGATCCTTGCGCGCCTCTGCGGCATCGGCATTGGTGGTGGCCTGCTGCTGCACCTGATCAAGGGTGAACAGCAGCTGGCCGGGACGCACGGACTGGCCTTCGCTCATCGGCATGGCCACGATGCGACCATCGATCTCGGGAGCCAGCTTCACCTCACGGATGGCTTCGAGGGTGCTCTGGTAATCGGCGGAATCGACGAAGTTCAGCCTCTCTGGATTGACCAGCCGCACCTGAGGCAGCAGCGACTGGGTGGGTTCCGGCCTGGCGCAACCGAGCAGGGGGAGGAGCAGACCGAGGGCCGTGGCAAGGGAGGCGGTGGTCGACGGCAGCAAGAGTCTGGACACTGTCGGGCGCAGGCTAGGGGCAGCTGTCAATGCCATCAAGGCCGTCGCTGCCGACGATACTCGGCCTCCGGGTTCTGCTCCTGCAGCTGGCGCACGGCCTCCAGCCCCATCGCCGCCAGGCCACCGAAGCTCGTGAGCAGGATCAGATGCCAGAAGAAGGTGCGCGGATTCACGTTAATGGGGGTATTCCTTGCCACCACGTGGAACACCACCGCCAGGAAAGCGCCGATCGCTCCGCCGATGAGCAGGGCCGTCACCGCCTTGCGACCGTTGAGGGGGGAGGGCTTCATCGCGGTGGATCCATCAGGCCTCCGAGACCTCGCCGGCATCGCCAAACTCCGGTTCCGCCGGTTCGAGCCATTGTTTGATCACCACGTAGAACACGGGCACCACCAGCAGCGAGAGCACAGTGGCCACCAGCAGGCCACCGAAGACCACCGTTCCCAGCGAAGCCTGGCTGCGGGCGCCGGCCCCGTTGGCCAGCACGAGCGGCAGGAAGCCGCACAGGGAAGAGATGGCGGTCATCAGGATCGGCCGTAACCGCGACTGGGCCGCCTCCCGGGCCGCTTCCAGCGCCGAGGCCCCCTGGGCCATCCTCTGGTTGGCGAGATCCACGATCAGGATGCCGTTCTTGGCCGCCAGGCCGATCAACATCACCAGGCCCACCTGGGCGTAGATGTTGAGCACCTCGCCGCGCAGCGCCAGAAAGAGAAGGGCGCCCAGCATGGCCGTCGGCACGGTCATCAGGATGATCAGAGGGTCGCTGTAGCTCTCGTACTGGGCCGCCAGCACCAGATACACCACCAGGATGCCTAGGGCGAAGATCACCAGGGCCAGAGCCCCGGCCTTCACCTCCTCACGGGAGATGCCGGTCCAGTCGAATCCCAGGCCGTTCACATCCAGGGACCGGAAGCTTTCCTGCATCCCCTTGATCGCCTGGCCGGAGCTCCTGCCTGCCGCCGCCGACCCCTCCACCTTGATCGAACGGTAGAGGTTGAAATGCGGGATCACCGAAGGACCCGTGACAGCCTCGATCGTGAACACCTCGGAGAGGGGAATCGGCTGGCCCGTCCGGCTCTTCACATACAGGGAGGCAAGCTGCTGCGGCTGGGCCCGGAACGGAGCATCGGCCTGGACGTAGACCCGACGCACCTTGCCCTGCTGGAAGGTGTCGTTCACGTAAGAGCCGCCGAAGTAGAAGCTGAATGCCTGCATGGCCTGGCCGTAGTCCACATCCAGGGCGGCGAGCTGGTCGCGGTTCACACTCACCCTGAGCTGGGGCGACTCTGGGCTGAACTGGGTGAAGACCCGGCCGAACAGACCGGTGGTGCTGGCCCTGGCGATCAGGTTCCCGGCCTGGCCGGCGAATTCGGGCAGCGTGAAGGCCCCACCGCTCTCGTCGAGCAGCTGGAACTCGAAGCCGCCGGAGGCCCCGTAACCGGGGATCGAGGGGGGCTCCACCACGAAGATCCTGGCCCCTTCGATCGCGGCCATCGAGCGGTTGAGCCGCTCCACGATGGCCCCCACGGACTGATCGTCGCCAGGGCGATCGTCCCAGTGACGGGTGCCGAAGAAGAACAGGCCCTTGTTGGGGGCATTGCCGTCGAGGCTGGAGCCGCTGAAGATCGCCGCCGCGGTGATGTCCTTCTCCTGGCGCATCAGCGAGGCAACCCGCTGGTTGAGGCGGCGGGTGTTCTGCTCGGAGCTGCCGTCGGGAGCCTGCACGAAACCGATGGCATAGCCCTGATCTTCCACCGGCACGAAGCCGGAAGGGATGGAGAGAAAGGCCACCGCGGTGAGTAACACCCCGCCGGCGAGCAGCGCCATGATCAGCGCCCGGCGGCCGAGCACCCAGCCCAGGGAACGTCGGTACCAGGCCTCCATCGCCCCATACAGGCGGTTGAACCGCTGGAAGATCGGCTCCACCAGCCAGCCGAGCAACGCGCCGATCAAGGTGAAGGTCACGACGGCCCAGGGCTGGGCCACCCCGGCCAGGGCCACAGCCACGCAGGCGGCACCGAGGGTGAAGGGAAGCCGCAGCGGCAACCCCGTGACCAGACCCAGGCTGTAGCCGAACAGCAGGCCCAGGGCAACGGCGATGATCACGCCGACGGCGCCGCCACCGCTGACCAGCAATCCGTAAACGAAGCCGATCGCGGTACCCGCGATGAAATAGGCCTTGCGGCCGGGGGGTTCCCCTTCCCGGGCCAGCAGCAGGGCGGAGAGCATCGGCGAGAAGGTGAGGGCATTGAACGTGGAAATCGCGATCGAGAAGATGATCGTGGCCGCGAACTGCTTGTAGATCGTGCCGGTGGCTCCGGGAAAGAACAGCACCGGCAGGAAGACGGCGAAGAGCACAAGTGAGGTGGCGATCACGGCGCCGAACAGCTCGTTCATCGTGGCCTTGGCGGCCTGCAGGGCGGAGAGGCCTTGCGCCTTCTTCGTGGAGGTGTCTTCGATCACCGTGATGGCGTCGTCCACCACCAGGCCGGTGGCCAGCACGAGGCCGAACAGGGTGAGCTGATTGAGAGAGAACCCGGCCACCTTCACGAACAGGAACGTGCCCACCAGAGCCACGGGGATGGCGATGCCGGGCACCAGGGTGGCCTTCCAGTTCTGCAGGAACAGGAACAGGATCAGCACCACCAGCACCACCGCGTCCCGCAGGGAGCCGGTCACCCCTTCGATCGAGGCATTGATGAAATCGGTGTTGTCGTAGATCTTCTCCATCTTCATGCCGGGCGGCATGGTGGCGCTGAAGCCGTCCAGCACCTCCTTCACCCCATCGGAGACCACCAGGGCATTGCTGCCGCTGAGCTGATACACCGCCAGACCCACCGAGGGAACGCCCTGCAGATCGGTGGCGGTCACGTCGTAGGCCTCACCGCCCAGGGTCACCCGGCCCACATCCCGCAGCCGCACCAGACCGCCATCGGCGGTGCTGCGCAGGATCATGGCTCCGAACTCCTCGGTGCTGCGCAATCGGCCCTGCAGCTGCACCGTGAAGGTGTAGAGCTGCCCCTCGGGGGCAGGGGGCCCGCCCACTCGTCCGGCCGGCACCAGGCGGTTCTGACTGTTGAGGGCGGCCACCACGTCGGTGGAACTGATCTGGTTGGCAGCCAGCCGATCGGGGTCGAGCCAGAGCCGGTAGGCGAGCTTGCGGTTGCCGAAGTACACCAGATCGCCCACCCCTCTGACCCGTTTGATCCGATCGGTGAGGTTCTGATCAAGCAGTCCGCTGATGTACTCGATGCTGTAGGGAACGGCCTTGTCCTCACTGCCGAAGTTGTAGACGAGCAGGATGGAGCTGGAGGCCTTGTTGACCGTCACTCCCGACTGGCGTACCTCGGCGGGAAGCTGGGGCTGGGCGAGAGCGACCTTGTTCTGGACATTGACCTGATTGATGTTGCCGTCTGTGCCGCTCGCGAACGACACCGTGATGGCACTGCTGCCGTCTGCGGCGCTGGTGGAGGTGATGAACTCCATGTTCTCCACCCCGTTGATCTGCTGCTCCAGAACGGTGGTCACACCCTGCTCCACCGTCACGGCATCGGCGCCTTCATAGCGGGCGTTCACCTTCACGGTGGGCGGCGCGATGTCCGGAAGGTTCTCGATCGGCAGCAGCGGCAGGGCGATCAGCCCCCCGATCACGATCAGGAGGCTGCACACCACAGTGAGCACCGGCCGGGTGATGAAGTTGTCGGAAGCCGACATGCCGAACTCCGCTTACTTCACTGTCACGGGCATACCGTGACGAAGGGCGAGCAGGTTCGATGTGATCACGCGGTCACCGGCTGTCAGACCGTTCAGCACCGGGTAACGGTTGTTCTGCAAGGCACCCAGCTGGACGGGGCGCTGCAGGGCGAAGATCGTGGTGGGAGGCAGCTTCCGCAGTTCCTCGATCTTCGCCTTGCCGGGCCTGCGCTCCAGCTCCTTGAGGCTGCCCACTGCGAACACGAAGCTCTGCCCCGACGACTGGGTGACCGCGGCGAAGGGGACCGACAGTTGCTCCCGGGAATCGAGCTGCAGACGGGTGCGCAGCCGCAGCCCGTTGCGCAGGGCTCCGGTGGCGTTGGGGAACTCGGCCTTGACCAGCAGCGCCTGGGTGGAAGGATTGATGATCGGATCGACCGAACTCACCACACCCTGCGCCAGCACCTTTGCGCCTTGCGGCTCCTGCAGCAACACGGGCAGACCCGGCCGGACACGATCGGTGAGCACCCCGGGCACATCGATCCGGGCCATCAGGCGGTCGTTGCGCACCACCTTCGTGAAGGGGGTACCGGCCTGAATGACATCTCCGGCCTTCACCTTGAGATCGCTGATCACGCCCTTGATCGGCGCCCGCAGATCCTTGTAGGCCAGATCGGCTCGCTTGGCGCGCAGAGCCGCCTCGGCAGCCACATAATTCTGGCGCAGCGCATCACGCTGGATGATGCTGGCTGCTCCCTGCCGCGCCAGGTACTCGAAGCGCTGAAAGTTTAGTCGGCTTTCATCGCGCTGACCCGTCAGTGCAGCCACTTCAGCCTGCAGCTGAGCCTGGTCGAGAACCAGCAGCAATTGTCCCTTCTGCACCACATCTCCCTGCTTCACCAGGAGTTTCTGAACCCGCCCGCCCGCCTGCGCCGCCAGGGAGACCTCCTCAATGGCCTCGAGGGTACTGATCGTGTCGACGTAGTCGCTGAAGCGGGCCGGTGTCACGGGCTCGGTCTGAACGGAGATCTGGCGCGGCGCCGGTTCGGACGTTTTGCCGCAGGCGGACAGAAGCAGTGCGGACCCCAGGGTTGCCGTGAGAACCAGACGAAGGCGGAGCACACGGAGCAGCAACGGTCGTCCGATTCTGCTGGGCAGACCGTTCCCCGACCGCGGGTGGAGGCTGGTCGGAGGATTGTCCCCGCAACCGGCTGCCCCGAATCATCGCGAACACGACCCGGGCGCACTTCAGCAGTCTCAAGGCGGTGCTGGCCGCGGTGAAGGGACTACGCAGCGAGGTGGAGGCTGCCCGGCAGCACCTGGTGAGGCCTGGCCTGCGCAGCCTGTTGTTCATCTACGAGGTGCCCCGCCTCTGAGCCTGCCGCCGCAATCAGGCGCTGCCCTCCGGCCGCGACGCGAACAGGTTGAGGCCCAGGCGCTCGGAAAGGAAACGGGCGCTGAGCTGGCCCCGCACGCTGTTGCCCGCCTCATCGAGGGGCGGCGAGAAGGTGGCCAGCCCACCCTTGCCCGGGGCCACGGTGATCATGCCGCCGGAAACACCGCTCTTGCCGGGCAGGCCGGTGGCATAGAGCCAGTCGCCCGAGGTTTCATACAGGCCGGCGGTGACCATCACGGCCAGCACGTGCTGACAGATCACCGCATCGACCACTTGCTCGCCTGTGCACGGCTGGCGCCCGCCGTTGGCCAGGGTGGCGGCCATGAAGGCCAGATCCATGGCCGTCACACTCAGGGAACACTGGCGGGTGTAGAGGTCGGTGGAGGCCTCGGGATCGAACCAGATGCGCTCGTGGTCGCTCAGCAGGCTGGCGATGCCGGCATTACGCCGGTTCGAGGCAAGCTCCGAGGCATACACGGCCTGATCCACCTCCAGCCTCCGGCCGGCGAAGCGGGAAAACCCCTCCTTGATGAAGGCCCATTTCGCCGCGGCGGTGTCCCCCGGGGCCAGACTGGTGGCGGCGATCGCCCCGGCGTTCACCATCGGATTGGAGAGGCCCTCACCGCTGCGTTCCACCGCCAGCACGGAATTGAAGGGCAG
>CAYHCE010000021.1:0-51819 GCA_964355015.1 uncultured bacterium
TGGATGCGGTCGGCCGCCAGCGCGGCGCCGGCATCGGTGGTGGCAACGATGAGCGGGAGCAGACCCTCAACCAGCTCCTCACCGAGATGGACGGTTTCGAGGAGAACTCCGGCGTGATCCTGCTGGCGGCCACCAATCGACCCGACGTGCTGGACGCGGCCCTCACCCGACCGGGTCGCTTCGACCGCCAGATCCAGGTGGACCTGCCCGACCGGCGAGGCAGGGAGGAGATTCTGGCGGTCCACGCCCGCACCCGCCCGCTCGGCCCCGGGGTGTCCCTGGCCAGCTGGGCGTCGCGCACCCCAGGCTTCTCCGGCGCCGACCTGGCCAACCTGCTCAACGAGGCGGCCATCCTCACGGCGCGCCGCCAGAAGGACTGCATCGACGACCAGGCGCTCAGCGATGCCCTCGAGCGCATCACCATGGGGCTCTCGGTCGCCCCCCTGCAGGACAGTGCCAAGAAGCGTCTGATTGCTTACCACGAGGTGGGCCACGCCCTGCTCACCACCCTGGTGCCCCATGCCGACCGGCTCGACAAGGTCACGCTGTTGCCGCGGGCCGGCGGCGTGGGGGGCTTCGCTCGCACCACCCCTGATGAGGACATCATCGATTCCGGCCTGATCAGCAAGGCCTATCTCCGTGCCCGGCTGGTGGTCGTGATGGGGGGCAGGGCGGCGGAGCTGGTGGTGTTCGGCCCCAGCGAGATCACCCAGGGTGCCTCCGGTGATCTGCAGCTGGTCACCCGGATCGGCCGCGAGATGGTCACCCGCTACGGCTTCTCGTCGCTGGGCCCGGTGGCGCTGGAGGGAGATGCCGGCGAGGTGTTCCTCGGCCGCGACCTGATCCATACCCGCCCCAGCTACGCCGAGAGCACCGGTCGTCGGATCGATGTCCAGGTAAGGGATCTGGCCCGCCAGGCCCTTGATCAGGCGGTGGCCCTGCTGCGGCCGCGGCGCCAGCTGATGGATGAGCTGGTGGAACGCCTGATCGAGGAGGAAACCCTCAGCGGCGACGAGTTCCGCCGCATCGTGGAGCTCCACGAGCACGGCGAGAATCAGGAGATGACGGCCGGCCAGGGTCAGGAATCCGCCATGCCGGCCCTGCCCTGATCAGACGAACCGGATGTCCAGACTGCGCAGGTGGGTGTGCAGCCCAGCGTCCTGAATCGGCAGCAGCAGGGCGGTGCGGCCGCTCTCGTTCACATGGGAGTGCCAGTGTCCGGGGGGGGTCACGAAGGCGGCGCCTGGCTCCCACTCCATGCGCAGCGGGTTGCGGATCGTGCCGTCCGCGTTCAGTTCGGTGCCTGAGAGGGTGGCGCAGCCCGGATCACAGTCGATCACCAGATCGAGGGCCACCGACTGGTGGCGGTGGGGCGGCTGGACGGCACCGGCGGGCACCATCCCGTACATCGCCCAGAGGGTGTGGGTGATGGTTCGGCTGGCCGGCAGATCCCTGTTGGCCAGCAGCAGGCTGAGCCGGTTGCTGCGGGCGCTGCTCGGATCTGCGGCCAGGGCGGCGAGTTCGCGCCGCAGCCATTCGCCGGGGTAGTGGGTGGGATCGAAGCGGGGCTGGTCGGCGCTCACTCCCAGGTAGGTCAGCAGAGGACCGTCGTGGACCCAGTAGAGAACGCTCTCGGCAGAGGCCTCCAGCCTCGTCGCCGGGCCGGCCGGCAGCACGAACAGATCGCCCGCACTCCAGTTCTGCCGGAACTCCGTTCCCTGTCCCTGGCAGCCGGCCGGGCGGAGGCAGCGGCCGTTTCCCCGCAGCACGAAGAAGAGAGAACTGGTGGCATCGGCCCCGGCGTCGATCCCCTCTCCCGCCAGGATGCGGATGAAGTTGGCGGACAGGGCGGGACTGGTGGCCGGTCCGGCGCAGCCGAGGGCTGCGCTCTGATCCAGCGGCAGCACGGCGGTTGGGCCGCTTGCGTGGAGGTCGGCTCCCCATCGCCCTTCAGGAATCGGTTCGGTGAGGCCGTCTCGGATGGGATTGGCGGCCTGGCGGTAGTCGAACAGCTGAGCCTTGCCACCGATGCTGGTGGAAGGGAGCGTTGGGGGTGCCTCGGGTGCCTGGGTCATGCGTCCGGGCGGGTTGCTGGGAAAGTGAGCCTATTTAGCCCGAAGCTCAAGCGGCGAACAGCAGCGATCGACACGCTTTGATCGTCCTGGGGCTGGATCAGCCTCCGGCGACGGCCGGCACGATGCTCACCTCGTCACCGTCGGCGAGGGCGGTGGCCTGGTTGTCCAGGAAACGGATGTCCTCGCTGTTCACGTAGACATTGAGGAAGCGGCGGAGCTTGCCGGTCTCGTCCGTGAGCCTGGCGAGGATGCCGGGAAAGCGCCCCTCCAGTTCCTGCAGTAACCCGTCCACGCTGCTGGCCTCCAACTCGACGCTGGACTGCTCGGCTGTGAACTTCTGCAGGGGGGTGGGGATCAGAACCTGAACGGGCATCGGTGAAAGGGGAACGACGGGGAGTTTGGCTGCCGGGGGCTGGGGGGGTCGGCTCAGACCCCCATCGGCTCCCAGCTGGCGCGGTGCAGCGACTGGGCCCGCTCCCAGGCCGCGTTGAAACTGGCGAGCTGGGGTTCGATCGTGAGCGGTTCGCCCACGGCGGAAGCTATGGCCTCGGTGGTCTTGAGGCCGTTGCCGGTGATGTAGACGACGGTGGTTTCGCCTGGATCGATCTTGCCCTGTTCCACCAGCTTCCTGAGCACCGCGATGGTGGTTCCGCCGGCGGTTTCGGTGAACACGCCCTCGGTTTCGGCCAGGAGCTTGATGCCGTCAACGATCTCCTGATCGTTGACGGCGGCGATGCTGCCGTTGGTGCGGCGGGCGATGTCGATGGCGTAAGGGCCGTCGGCCGGGTTGCCGATCGCGATCGACTTGGCGATCGTGTTGGGCTTCACCGGGGTGATGAAGTCACGGCCTTCGGCGAAGGCCTGGGCGATCGGCGAGCAGCCTTCCGCCTGGGCACCGCTGAAGCGCACGGGCTTCTCGTCGACGAGGCCCACCTTGATGAACTCGTCGAAACCCTTGCGGATCTTGGTGAACAGGGAGCCGGAGGCCAGCGGCGCCACGATGTGATCGGGCAGTTGCCAGCCGAGCTGCTCGATCACCTCGTAGCCCAGGGTCTTGGAGCCTTCCGAGTAGTAAGGGCGGAGGTTGATGTTCACGAAGCCCCAGCCGTAGGTGTTGGCCACTTCCGAGCAGAGGCGGTTCACCTGGTCATAGTTGCCCTTCACGGCCATCAGGGTGGGGTTGTAGATCAGGGTGCCCAGCACCTTGCCCAGCTCCAGATCGCTGGGGATGAAGACGCAGCACTCCAGGCCGGCATGGGCGGCGATGGCGGCGGTGGAGTTGGCCAGGTTGCCGGTGGAGGCGCAGCTCACCGTGGTGAAGCCCAGTTCGCGGGCGCGGGTGAGGGCCACGGACACCACCCGGTCCTTGAAGGAGAGCGTCGGCATGTTGACGCCGTCGTTCTTGATGTAGAGGTTGCGGATGCCGAGCCGACGGGCCAGCCGGTTGGCCCTCAGCAGTGGGGTGAAACCTGTACCCACGTCGATCGGATCGCCCTCGATCGGCAGGAACTCGCGGTAGCGCCAGATCGAGGTCGGGCCGGCTTCGATCGAGGCGCGGCTGACGCGGGAGCGGATGGCGTCGTAGTCGTAGACGACCTCGAGGGGGCCGAAGCAGACGTCCTCGCAGACATGACGGGCGCTGGCTTCATAGGGATGGCCGCATTCCTTGCAGCGCAGACCGGTGAAGGTGGTGCGGGAGAGGGTGGCGGTCACGGACCCACAGCAGGGTGAAAGCAAGCTAGCAGCGGCTTCCCGTTGCCCCGAAGAATCCCGATCCTTGCAGTCGGGTATTTGTCCGGGGAGGCCGTGACGGCGTTCCGGGCCTACCGCAGCGTTGCCCAGGAGCCCCATGGGAGAGCGCCCGCAGAGCTTGCGCCTGACCGCCCGCTGCCTAGCCTCAGCCTGTGCGCATCCCCTCTCCGCCCCGGCCTGTCGCCCGCCCGCTGACCGTTGCGCTCCGGATCGGGGCCTGCCTCCTGCTGGTCGCCGCCCTGCTGGTTGTGGTTTCCCGCCTCGCCATCGAATGGGAGTGGTTCGCCCAGTTCGGTTTCCAGTCGGTGGTGCTGCGGCGCTGGCTGCTGGAGATCGGGGCCTTCGTGGCGGTCATGGGCCTGGGGCTGCCGCTGCAGCTGCAGCAGCTGCAGCGCTGCTGGCAGTTGCGTTGCCGCTCAGGAGCGAAGCCCCTGCCCGGCAGGCCCCTGCTGCGGCTCGGTCCCCTGGGCCTGGTGTTGGTGCTCCTGAGCCTGCTGCTGCTGCTGAGCCTCGGTCTGACCTATCTCGCCATCCAGGCCGAGGGCCTGATCGCAGCCCCCTTCAGCCGGGAGGTGGTCACCGGCGTTGCGGTGCTGGCGCACCTGCCCCCCCTGCCCCTGCTCGGGCTGGCGGTCGCCCTGGTGGGTCCCCTGATCCTCTGGCCCCTGACCACCTTGCGCCTGGTGCTGGCCAGCGCCCTGGCCGGATCGGCCACGGCCCTGGCCAGGGGCTGGAGCCTCTGGCTGCCGGCCCTGCTGGCGGTGCCGTTCGGCGAGACCGACCCGCTGACGGGCTTTGACCTGAGTTTCACCGTGCTGCAGCTGCCGGCGCTGCGGCTTCTGCTGAGCGTGCTCGTCGCCCAGGCGAGCGTGGGACTGGCCGGCTGCTTCTGGCTCACCTTCAGCGAGGGCAGCAGCCTGAGCGACCTGCGTTTCCGTGGGCTGAGCCTGGAGCAGCAGCAGGTGCTTCAACCCCAGATCGCCGCGCTGGGTGCGGTGTTGGCCGTCAGCGTCGCGCTGTCTCCCTTCGACCTGATGGTGCAGGGCCATGGCGTGGCCTCCGGTGCGGGCTTCGTGGATCTGCATGTGCGGCTGCCCCTGCGCCTGCTGCTTTCCCTGCTGCTGCTCCTCACCGCAATCGATCTGGCCTCGCCGCGCCGCCATGGCTGGCTGCGACGGATGACGATCCTCCCCCTGTTGGCCGTCGTGCTGCTTGTGCCGGTGACCGAATTCGTGGTGGCGCCCCTGGCGCAGCGCTTCTGGGTTCAGCCGCGGGAGCTGTCGCTGGAAACCCCCTACCTGGAGCGCAGCATCCGCGCCACGCGACGCGCCTTCGGGCTGGAGCAGGTGCGCGAGCGCAGGCTGAACCCCCGCCAGGCCCTCAGCCGCCAGGACCTGGACGCCGCTCCCGGCACGCTCGCCAACATCCGCCTCTGGGACAGCAAGCCACTGCTGGCCGCCAACCGTCAGTTGCAGCAACTGCGCCTTTACTACAGCTTCCGCTCCGCCGCGGTGGATCGCTACGGGCTGCGGCAGGGCGTCGACGACGGCGGTTCTCAGCAGGTGCTGATCTCCGCCCGCGAGCTCGACAGCTCCGCCCTGCCGAAGAGCTCGCGCACCTGGTTGAACCTTCACCTCACCTTCACCCACGGCTATGGCTTCACCGTCTCGCCGGTGAACGCCTTCGGGCCTGATGGGCTCCCCCTGTTCTTCGTCAAGGATCTCGGCCGCTCCGGGCGCGTGCAGGGGATTCCCCAGCTGGGCATCAGCGAGGAGCAGGCCAGAGCCGCCTTCCCGGTGGGCGATGCCAGCCTCTACTTCGCCTCCGGGCCGGCCCCCTACGCGATCGCACCCACCAAGGTGAAGGAGTTCCATTACCCCGATGGAGATCTCAACGTCTACACCCATTTCGAAGGGGCCTACGGCATCTCGCTGGGAAATGGCTGGCAACGGTTCAAGGCGGCGGTGTACCTGCAGGAGCCTCGCCTGCTCTTCACCGGATCGACCACCCCCGCTTCGAAGCTGCTGCTGCGGCGCAAGGTGAACGAACGGCTGGAGGCCATCGCCCCGTTCCTCGATTTCGAAGGGGAGCCCTACCTGGTGACCTCCCGGGTGGACGGGGAGGAGGGCTTCCGATCCGGCCAGCATCAGTACTGGATGCTCGATGGCTTCACCACCAGCCGCAGCTATCCCTACAGCGATCCCAATCCGGACGGCATCCGTTATTTCCGCAATCCGGTCAAGGCGGTGGTGGATGCCTATGACGGGCGCTTGTGGCTCTATGTCAGCGACGCATCGGATCCGGTGCTGAGGACCTGGCAGCGGGCCTTCCCGGAGCTGTTCCGGCCGCTCTCCGCCATGCCGACGCCCCTGCTGAGGCACATCCGGGTGCCGAACCGCCAGTTCGCCATCCAGTCGGAGCGTCTGCTGCGCTATCACGTCACCGATCCGCGCACCTTCTACAACGGCGATGATGTCTGGGCGGTGCCCGTGGAGATCTACGGCTCCACCGAAACTCCCATCCAGCCCTACCACGCCACCCTGCAACTGCCGGGGCAACAGCAGTCGGAATTCGTTCTGCTGCTTCCTTTCTCGCCGGTGCGGCGCTCCAACCTGGTGGGCTGGCTGGCGGCACGCAACGATCCGCCCCACTACGGCGAGCTTTATCTGGTGCGCTTCCCCCAGCAGCGGCTGCTGCTGGGGCCACAGCAGATCTCGGCGCTGATCGAGCAGGATCCCGTGATCAGCTATCAGTTCGGGCTCTGGAACCGGGTCGGATCCCGTCTGGTGCGAGGCAACCTGCTGGTGCTGCCGGTGGGCCGGGGTCTGCTGTATGTGGAGCCGATCTATCTGCAGGCGCGCAACAACAACCTGCCGACCCTGGTGCGGGTGGTGGTGACCGATGGCCGTACCTTCGTGATGGAGCGCGATCTGACCACCGCCCTCGACAGGCTGGTGGGCGCCAAGGTGGATCGCCCCCAGGCCACCGGCAGCCATGGCTTCCTCACTGAGCCTGCGTTGCCGCTCATTCCCTAGCCTCCGGTTTGACAGGGGCAGTCCATGAAAAAGGGGGCCGGGGCCCCCTGGATAGTGGTTCTGAGTCGGCTCGAGCCTTTTGGCTGGATCAGACAGCCACGGCGGTCTTGGGGTCGAGGGCGCCCTTGGCGTAGAGAGCGGCGTAGTAGTTGATGTTCTGCTGCTTGATCTTGCTGGCCTGGCCTGCGCACCAGAACTGCTGATAGCGATCGAGGCACACCTTCTTCATGTAGGCCCGCGCCGGCTTGTTGAAGTGGCGAGGGTCGAAATTGGCGGGATCCTTGAAAGCCGCTTCCCGCACCGCGGCGGTGAAGGCCAGACGGTTGTCGGTGTCGATGTTCACCTTGCGCACACCATTCCTGATGCCGTTCTGGATCTCCTCCACGGGCACGCCGTAGGTCTCGGGGATGGAGCCGCCGTACTGGTTGATCATGTCCAGCCACTCCTGAGGAACGGAGCTGGAACCGTGCATCACCAGGTGCGTGTTGGGGATGGCCTTGTGGATCTCCGCGATCCGGGAGATGGCCAGCACCTCACCGGTGGGCTTACGGGTGAACTTGTAGGCGCCGTGGCTGGTGCCGATGGCGATCGCCAGGGCATCCACCTTGGTTTTGGCGACGAAGTCGGCGGCTTCGGCCGGATCGGTGAGGAGCTGATCACGGGAAAGGGCGCCATCAAAGCCGTGGCCGTCTTCGGCCTCGCCCTTGCCGGTTTCCAGGGATCCCAGGCAGCCCAGCTCACCTTCCACGCTGACGCCGATGGCGTGAGCCACGTCCACCACTTCCTTGGTGACGGCCACGTTGTACTCGTAGCTGGCAGGAGTCTTGGCGTCGGCTTCGAGCGAGCCGTCCATCATCACGGAGGTGAAGCCGTTGGCGGCGGCGCCGAAACAGGTGGCTGGGCTGTTGCCGTGGTCCTGGTGCATCACCACCGGGATGCCCGGATAGGTTTCCACCGCGGCGAGGATCAGGTGGCGCAGAAAGTTCTCGCCGGCGTACTGACGGGCGCCGCGGGAGGCCTGCAGGATGACGGGGCTGTCGGTTTCGTAGGCCGCCTCCATGATCGACTGGACCTGCTCCAGGTTGTTCACATTGAAGGCAGGGATGCCATAGCCGTTCTCAGCGGCATGGTCGAGAAGCAGCCGAAGCGGAACGAGGGCCATGGGGAAAACCTCTGGAGGTTGGTGGTGGTTGGAACGGCGGGCTGGCCTGGTGGCCGGGTCGCCGGCGTCGGAGACCCTGACTCGGGCTGTGCCGGAGTCTAGGTGATGCTTCCCGGCCCCCTGTCATCGAACAGCGCCGCCGCGCGGGGCGGGCAGCAGGATCGACCGCTTCAGGGGGTGACGTGCCCCACGTCCTGCCGCACACCGGTGTCCGCCGCAACCAGGGCCAGGTCATGGCAGAGCTGGCTGCGGTGTCCCTCCGACAGCCCCGGCAGCATGGGCCGACCCTCGCGCACGCTTGCGCTCCACCACTCATGCAGGCGTGCCACGGGCGCGATCCGCCCATCGGTCCAGGTGCGGGGGAAGGCGAAGCGGGGATCGGCGGGCACCTGCTGGGGGGGCAGCCCCGGTCGCGACAGCCAGAGTTGGAAGCCGTGCACGTAATCGGCCTGGTTGTCGCTGCCCAGGATCAGGGTGGCGTCGCTGCCGTAGAGCTCCAGCCAGAAGCCCCTCCCTTCGCGGGTCACCGAGGCCAGGCTCAGCTGGGCCGGCACCGCAGCGCCGGTGTCCGTCTCCAGCAGCAGCTGCAGCAGGGCGATGTCATCGGCATCGACCGGGGCGGTGCGGCCCGGATCACCGGCCAGGGGACGCTCGCAGATGGCGGTGGAGAGGTGGGCCCCGACCTGGCGTACCGGCCCGATCAGCCACTCGAGGATGTCGAAGGCGTGGGTGCCGAGCGACCCCAGCACACCGCCGCCTTCGCTCCGCCGCGAGTACCAGGTCCAGGGACGCTGCGGATCGGCGCGGCTGCTCATCAGCCAGTCGAACTTCACCAGCCAGGGGGTGCCCAGCACCCCCTGGCGCAGCAGGCCTTCCAGTTGCTGGAACAGCGGCACGGCCCGGTACTCGAAGTCGACCGCCACGCTCAGCCCCAGGGCGAGAGCCTGGCGCTGCAGCTCCTGCACCTGCTCCACCTCCAGACAGACGGGTTTTTCGAGCAGCAGGTGCTTGCCGGCCTCCAGAGCTGCCCGGGCCAGGGCGAAGCGGGGCCCCGGCGGGGTGGCGATCACCACGGCCTCGACGGCAGGATCGCCCAGCAGGGCGCTGAAGTCGGTGTGGCCGGCCAGTCCGCTCACGCGGCAGGCGGCCTCGAGACGCTCGGCGCGGGGATGCCAGAGGGCCACGGGCTCGGTACCGGCGCAGGCCCGCAGGGCCGGAAGGTGCACCTTCTCACCGAAACCGAGGCCGGCCACGGCCACCTTGAGCGGAGCGAACGGGGGAGCCGTCATCGGGGAGTGGGAACTCAGCGGGAGGCGAGCAGGGGGGCGCCGGCGGCGCAGGCCTGCTCGAGCACCGCCGTGATCAGCGGATCGCCGCCGCCGGGTTGCCATTCGGCGTTGAAGCGGGGCACACCGTTGACGGCAGTGTCGCGGTAGAGCTTCTGGCCGCAGTCGAGCTCCATGACGTAGAGCTGACCGGCGGGCGGGCGGCCCTCACCGGAGCCCTCCGGGGCGGACGGCTGGAAACGGCTCAGCACCGAAAGGTCGCCGCTGCGGCTCCGCCGCAGACTGCCGGAATCCCACCACTGGCGTCCTGCGTCGCTGGCCGGCACCTCCTGCCAGTTCACCGGCCCCGCCAGGGCTGCCGGCGGCAGCACCAAGGCCACCAGCAGCAGGGCCAGCAGCAGGACAGTTCCCAGCCTCCGTCTCATCCCTGCCAGCAGCAGCGGCGCACTCATGCCGCCACCGCCCGCTGGACGCAGCCATGCAGCCGCAGCAGGCTGGCCAGGCTGCTGCGCAGGCGGGTGCGGGACACGATGTGGTCGACGAAGCCGTGCTCCTGCAGGTACTCGGCGGTCTGGAAGCCCTCGGGCAATTTCTCGCGCAGGGTCTGCTCGATCACGCGGCGGCCGGCGAAGCCGATCAGGGCCTTGGGTTCGGCCAGGATCAGATCCCCAAGCATCGCGAAGCTGGCGGTCACGCCACCGGTGGTGGGGTGAGTGAGCAGCGGGATGTAGAGCAGTTCCGCCTGCCCGTGGCGCTGCAGTGCGCCGGAAATCTTGGCCATCTGCATCAGGCTCAGCATCCCCTCCTGCATGCGCGCCCCACCGGAGGCGCAGACGATGATCAGGGGCTGGCGGCGGGCGGTGGCCTCCTCGATCAGGCGTGTGAGCTTCTCGCCCACCACCGAGCCCATCGAGCCGCCCATGAAGCGGAAGTCCATCACCCCCAGGGCCAGGGGCATTCCCTCCAGGCGGCACAGGCCGGTGACCACCGCATCGCGCAGGCCGGTGGAGTGCTGGCTGTCGCGCAGTCGATCGGCGTAGCTGCGGCGGTCCTTGAAGGCCAGCGGATCCGTGGGGGCCATCTCGGTGTCGAGCGGCTCGAAGCTGCCCTCATCGGCGATCAGCCGGATCCGCGCCTCGCTGTCGATGCGGTGGTGATGGCCGCAGCCGGTGCAGACGCTGGCATTGGCGATCAGGTCCTTGCGGTAGACCACCAGACCGCATTCGGGACACTTGCTCCAGAGCCCGTCGCCCTCCTCCACCTCCTGGGTGGCACGTACCACCGGGGTGGCCTTGCGGCGATCGGCGAACCAGTCGAACAGGGACACGGGTTGAGCAGGGAGGCGGAGCGATCTCCATTAAAGGTGGGCGGGCCGATGAGTCCCGGCAGGAGCGACGGAATTCAGGCGGCGGCGAAACCGAACCAGCTGCCCAGCCTCTGCAGCCACCAGCCCTCGCCCGCCAGCCACACCGCGATGCCGCCGAAGGCCAGAAAGGGGCCGAAGGGGAAGGGTTGCCGCGGTCCGAGCCGGCCCGTGATCCGCCCAAGGCCCCCGAGCAGGGCGCCGCCCAGCACCGCCAGGCACACGGCCAGGCCCATGCCGGTCAGTCCCAGCCAGGCGCCCAGCAGGGCGGTGAGCTTGGCGTCGCCGAGCCCCAGGGCCGGCCGGCCCATCAGCCGCTCGGCCAGGGCGCTGAGCCCCTCGAAGGCCAGCAGGCCGGCACTGGCGGCCAGCAGATGCTCCAGCAGCAGCAGGCGGCCCTGCTCCGGCGACTGGCCCAGACCCGCCGCCGCCGTGACGGCCAGGCCGAGCAGCAGGCCCCAGCGGCAGAGGGGCTCCGGCAGCCAGAGGTGATCGCAGTCGATCAGCACCAGCGGGATAAGCCAGCTCACCAGCAACCAGCCGGCCGCCAGCAGCAGCCAGGGCGGAGCCACCCCCAGGGCCGTGGGCCGCGCCAGCACGACCGCCACCCAGAGGCCGGCGCTGAGCAGTTCGATCAACGGGTAGCGAGGCGAGATCGACCGGCGACAGTGGCCGCAGCGGCCCCGCAGCAGCAGCCAGCCCAGCACCGGCAGGTTCTGGTGCCAGGCCAGCGGGATGCCGCAGCGCGGGCAGTGGCTGGCGGGGAAGACCACCGACTCGCGGCGGGGCAGCCGCCAGGCCACCACATTCAGAAAGCTGCCGACGCCGGCACCCAGGAGGGCGGCAGCGAGGGCCAGCAGGTGAAGGGGCGGCAGGGCGGGTGGGGCACCGGTCATGGCTTGGATCCTGCCGCTCAGCTGCGCTGGGGGCCGCGCATGGCACGGGGCCTGCCGCTGCGCACACGGATCAGATCGAGCGGCACGAACTGTTCCTCCGGCAGAAGGACGGGCGTCTCGAACACCACGCGCCCCTGGCTGGACGCCAGCTGCAGCACGATGCCCAGCGGCTCACTGCCGGCGGGACATTGCTCCACGTAGTGGAAATACACCCGACGGGCACGCTTCAGCACCTGGCCACTGTCGATCTGATCCCACCGGATCGTGCCGGCGCCCTGGCTGGTCGCTCCCCGGATCTCGAACGATGGCGTCGAGGCTGGCTTCGAGGGGCGGGGCGCGGGGGCACCAGGCTCGGAAGATGGAGGGGTGGCGAAGGAAATCGGCCTCACCCGGTCCGATCGGCAGACTCAGCTTAATCCTTCGCCAACCTATTGCGTCAGGAGATTTTGTTCTTCTCCTCGATCATGCGGTGGATGATCGGCGTGAGGATCAACTCCATGGCGAAACCCATCTTGCCGCCGTTCACCACGATGCTGGTGGGGCTTGACATGAACGAATCGCGGATCATCCGCAGCAGGTAGGAGAAGTCGATCCCCCATTTCTCCCGGGCACCCTTGCGGAAGTGGATGATCACGAAGCTCTCGTCCGGTGTCGGGATGTTGCGGCAGATGAACGGGTTGGAGGTGTCCACCGTGGGCACCCGCTGGAAGTTGATGTCCGTGCGGCTGAACTGGGGGCAGATGTGGTTGATGTAGTCGGGCATGCGGCGCAGGATCGTGTCCACGATCGCTTCCGCCGAGTAGCCACGCTCGGCGTTGTCGCGGCTGATCTTCTGGATCCACTCCAGGTTGGCGATCGGCACCACGCCGATCAGCAGGTCCACCAGGGCGGCCACGTCGTAGGACTCGCCCACCACCCCGCCGTGGAGACCCTCGTAGAACAGCAGGTCGGTGCCTGCGGGGATCGGCTCCCAGGGGGTGAACTGGCCGGGCTCCAGGGTCGTGCCCAGGCGCTGGTTGTGCTGTGCGGCCTCCTCGACGCTGTGGAGGTAGTAGCGCTTTTCACCGCCACCGGTTTCTCCGTAGGCGCGGAACAGCTCCTCGAGCTTGTCGAACAGGTTGGCCTCGGGGCCGAAGTGGGAGAAGTTGGCGCCGGCCGCCTGGGCCTTGGCCATCTGCTCCTTCATGGGCCCGCGTTCGAAGCGGTGGAAGCTGTCCCCTTCCACCACGGCAGGCAGGATGCCCTCGCGGTCGAAGATGTGCTCGAAAGCCCGTTTGACGGTGCTGGTCCCTGCGCCGGAGGAACCGGTGACAGCCACAACCGGGTGACGCTTGGACATCGGCGCAGGGGAGGAGAAAGGCGTCTGAGAGTTTGGCAGGTCACCGGCCAGGATCCGCCAGGGGCCGGTCCGGCGCGGCTCGCCTCAGAGGGAGGCCAGGAGCTGATCGCCCATGGCCTGGCAGCCCAGCAGGGAACAGCCCTCGGCCATCAGGTCGCCGGTGCGGTAACCGGCGGTCAGCACCCGGTCCACCGCCGCTTCGAGGTCCGCCGCGGCTGCCTCCTGCTTCAGGCTCACCCGCAGCAACATGGCGGCCGAGAGCACCATGGCCATCGGATTGGCCTTGTCCTGGCCAGCGATGTCGGGTGCTGAGCCGTGCACCGGCTCGAACAGGCCCGGGCCCTCGGAGCCGAGCGAAGCGGAGGGCAGCATGCCGATCGAGCCGGTGAGCATGGCGGCCTCGTCGCTGAGGATGTCGCCGAACAGGTTGCTGGTCAGCAGCACGTCGAACTGCTTCGGCTCCCGCACCAGCTGCATGGCGGCATTGTCCACATAGAGGTGGCTGAGCTCCACCCCGGGGAACTCCGTCGCGATCGCCTCCACCCGGTCGCGCCAGAGCTGGCTCACGTCCAGCACGTTGGCCTTGTCCACGGAGCAGAGCCGGCAGCGCCGCTCCAGCGCCAGGCGGAAGCCCACCCGGGCGATCCGGTCGATTTCGTAATCGGAGTAGGCCATGGTGTTGAACGCCCTCACGTGGCCCTCGGCCTCGACGCGACCCCTGGGGGTGCCGAAGTAGATGCCGCCGGTGAGCTCGCGCACCACCATCAGGTCCACCCCTGCGATCACCTCCGGCCTGAGGCTGCTGGCGCCGGCCAGGGCGGGGATGATCCTGACCGGCCGCAGGTTGGCGAACAGGCCCAGGCCGGCGCGCAGGCCCAGCAGACCGGTCTCCGGCCGGCGCTCGCGGGGCAGGTTGTCGTACTGCGGGCTGCCGATCGCCGCGAGCAGGACAGCATCGCTGCGGCGGCAGGCCTCCAGGGTGCTCTCCGGCAGGGGCACGCCGCTGGTGTCGATCGCGGCCCCGCCGATCGGTTGCTCGTCGTAGCGGAGGTCGAAGCCGTGCCGCGCAGCCACCGCGTCCAGCAGGAGGCGCGCCACTGCCGTGATCTCCGGACCGATGCCGTCGCCGGGGAGAAGGGTGATCCGGTAGCTGGTCATCGCGGCGCTCGTGAGGGGCGGCGGTGCCGGTGCGACCGACACGTTGTGCAACCGGCGAGGCTACCGGCTCAGTCGGCGCCGCTCTTCAGCTGGCGCAGGGTGCGGGCCATCTCGGGCAGCTTGCTGAAGGCCGCCGAGCAGCGCAGCCAGAGCCGGTTGGGGATGGCCGGATAGCCGCTCACCACTTCGCCGGCGGCCACTTCACCGTGGATGCCCGACTTGGAGGAGGCGATGGCCCGATCGCCGATCGTGGCCCGGTTGGCCACGCCCACCTGGCCGGCCAGGATCACGCCGTTGCCCAGCCGCGCCCCGCCCGCGATGCCCACCTGGGAGGCCAGGGCACAGCCGCGCCCGATGACGACCCCATGGCCGATCTGGACCAGGTTGTCGACCTTGGTGCCGGCGCCGATGCGGGTCTCGCCCACCGAAGGCCGGTCGATCGTGGTGCCGCACCCCACCTCCACTGCCTCCTCCAGCACCACGAGGCCGGTCTGTGGCATCTTGCGCCAGCCGTTCGCCGTGGGCACGAAGCCGAAGCCCTCCGAGCCGATCACGGCGTTGGAATGCACCACGCAGGCCCGCGCCAGCCGGCTGCCTGGATGGAGCACGGCGTTGGCATGGATCTCGCAGCCCTCCGCCAGCTGCACGTCCTCGTAGAGCACCACGCCGGGATGGAGGGTGCAGCCGGCCCCGATCGTGCTGGCCGCCCCCACCACCGCGTGGGCTCCTATGTGGACGGCCTCGCCGATCCGGGCCGTCGGATCCACCACGGCCGTGGGGTGGATCCCGGGGGGCTTCGGTTGCCGGGGATGGAGGACGTCGAGTGCTTCGGCGAAGCCCAGGCGCGGATCCTTCAGGCCCACCCAGGCGATGCCCCTGGCGCTGACCCGCTCCTGCAGAGCCGGATCGTTCGGCAGCAGCAGGGCCGAGGCGGCGCAGCCCTCCAGGGTGGTGGCCAGGCTGTGGCCCGGTTCGAGGAAGGCGAGCTGGCCCCCGGCCGCCTGATCCACCGCCGCGGCCCCGACCAGCTCCGGGTCGGTGGCGAGCTGGCGTGGGCTGGCTTCGCTCACCTCGCTCAGATGGGTGAGCAGTGTGCTGAAGCGCATTCCGGAGCCCATTGGCGGCCGGCGGATCGTAGGGCGGCGGCCCATGGGCTGTCAGCCGGGCGCGGCCGCCAGGGCGGTGAGCACCAGGTGATCACGGTGCACCACCGCGTCCCCCACGGCGCGGCCCAGGGCGCTCTGGGCGGCCTCGCTGCTGAGGCCCCTGATCCGGTCCACCTCCTCGCTGCTGAGGGCGCAGAGCCCACGGCCGATCTCCCGCCCATCCACCGACACCAGCCGCACGGCGTCCCGGCGCCCGAAGCTCCCTTCCACGGCGCGGATCCCCACCGCCAGGAGCGAGGCGCCGCGCTCCACCACGGCCCGCTCCGCCCCGGGGTCGATCACGAGGTCGCCCATGGGCAGGAGGGCGTGGGCCAGCCAGCCCTTGCGGTCAGGCAGGGGGCTGACGCTGGGCTGGAACACCGTGCCCACCCGAGCGCCGGCCAGCAGGGCGTCGAGCACGGCGGGGTCGCGGCCGTCGGCGAGGCGCACCCGGATGCCGCTGGAGGTGGCGATCCGGGCGGCGGTGAGCTTGGTGGTCATGCCGCCGGTCCCCCAGCGCCCGCCGGCACCCGCCACGCCGCTGAGACGGGCCAGTTCGGCCAGGTCACGCACCTCCTCGATCGGCACGGCGTCGGCGTCGCTGCGGGGATCGCCGGAGTAAAGACGGTCCACGTCGGTGAGCAGCACCAGCTCATCGGCTCCGACCGCCACCGCCACCAGGGCGGAGAGGGTGTCGTTGTCGCCGAAGCGCAGCTCGTCGGTGGCGAGGGTGTCGTTCTCGTTCACCACCGGCACCACGCCCCAGCTCAGCAGTTGCTCCAGGGTGCGGCAGGCGTTCTGGTAGCGGCGACGGGAGGCGAGATCGCCGCGGGTGAGCAGCACCTGGGCCACCGTGGTGCCGTGGCTGGCGAAGGCGCTTTCGTAGAGGCGCATCAGCCGCCCCTGGCCCACGGCGGCGGCGGCCTGCAGGGGCACCACCTCGCCGGGGCGTTCGGCCAGGCCGAGGGCATGGCAGCCCAGGCCGACGGCGCCGCTGGTGACGAGGGCGATGGCCTCGCCCCGCCGCCGCTGGCGGCTGAGGCAGGCCGCCAGATCGGCGATCACGGTCTCGGTGTCGCGCCCGGGGGAGCCGCGCAGCAGGCTGGTGCCCACCTTGACGACGCGACGAATGGGCGCTGGCGCCCCGCCGGATCGATCCATGGCCGTGCTCCTGGTCATCGCCTGTTCATCGGGCCAGATCGGTGCCTACCAGCCGTGCCAGGCCCACTTCCAGTCGCTGCAGCCGGTCATGCTGGCAGGGCTGGCCCTGGGGGTTCACCGGTTTCACCAGCACCGTGAACAGCCCCAGGCGGTTTCCGACCAGCACGTCGGTGAACAGCCGGTCGCCGGCCAGGGCCACCTGGGTGTGGGGCAGGCCCAGATCGGCCAGTACCCGCCGCAGGGCAGTGCGGCGCGGCTTGCCCGCCGAGGTGGTGAACGGCAGATCGAGCCGTTCGGCCACGGCGCCGATCCGCCGCCGCGAGGGGTTGTTGCTGAACAGGTGCAGCCGCAGCCGCCTGCGGGCCTCCCGCAACCACTGCTCCATCGAAGGGGGGAGATCGGCCTGCCCGCGCGGCAGCAGGGTGCGGTCCACATCGAGGACCACCGCCCGGATGTCGCGCTGAAGCAGCAGCTCCAGCGGCAGCTCCGCCAGGGTGGTGCTCAGGACCCAGTCGGGGCGCAGCAGGCGCTGGATCTTCACCCGGCGTTCTCCCGGTCCTCGAGTTCGGCCTCGATCCGAGGCTGCACCCGTTCGAACTCCTCGCCTTCGACCAGCACCGCTTCGCTGTTGTCCATGCGGGCCACCACGAAAAAAGGATCGAGGGGGATGTAGAGGCCGTATTCCTGGCCGTCGGCTCGGAACTGGATCAGCATCTCGTACAGATCGGTGTCCTCATCGCCGTCGGACTCCTCGTCGAGTTCGTCGTCGAACTCCTCCGGATCGGGCTCCTCGAGCTCACCGCTCACCGTCAGGGTCACGGCCGAGCGCACCAGGGTGAGGTCGTGTTCCTGCAGGACCACGTCCGCCACGGAGAGGATCGCCTCGGAGGCATCCACCTCCTCGATCACCTCGTCTTCGTCGTCCGCCTCGCCGCTGGCCATCCGCACCAGGCAGACCGGGGTGTCCACGGGAGTGAGCAGGGCGTAGTCGTGGCCGTCGAGGGGGATCAGCTGCTCGAGGAAACAGAGAAGCTGACGTCCCCGGCCATCCCGCACGAGAACCGTGGGTACGTCACCCGACCCTGTGATCGATGGTCCTTCGGCGCTCATGGAGGGGTTGGCAGACCTGTTCAGGATGTCGCAGCGTCGGCCGGCCGGCTGACGGGCGGGGTCGCCGGGGCGACCGGACCGGGTGTCGGACCTTCCCGCAGCCACTGTTCGAGCAGCAGGGCAGCGGCGGCGCTGTCAAGGTCGCCGCTGCGATCGCCGTGCAGCCCGTGGCGTTCGCCGGCCTCCCAGCTGCTGCCGTGCTCATCCACCCAGGCCACGGGCAGGGCCAGGGCCAGGGCCAGGCGTTCGCCATAGCGGCGGCAGTGGACGGCCTGGGCGGTGGGGCGTTGGACGGCATCCAGCGGCAGGCCCACCACCAGGGCCTCCACCCGCCGCTGGCGCACCAGGGGCTGGAGCCGCTCCAGGTCCTGGGGAAAGCGCTGGCGCAGCAGAGCCGGCAGGCGAGTGACCGTCAGTCCGAGCGGGTCACAGCCCGCCAGACCGATGCGGCGGCGGCCGACGTCGAAGGCGAGCACGGAGCGAGGGCGGGGCGGCTGGGGCTGGATCACCGGCCGCTGCCCACCGGGTTGGGCCCGTGGTGGGACAGCGCCCCCCGTTGGAGTGGGGTGGGAACAGGCCTTCGCCTTGGCTTGAACGGATCCAGCACGGTGTCGAGCCGCCAGCGGCCGGCGGGGGTGAGCTGGGGATCCTGACGACGCCAGACGCTGCGCGCCATCAGCAGTTCTTCCCCCTCGACCACTGCCCCCAGCTGGCCGAGCCAGCGCGTCCGTTCGCCGTCGCCGCTGTCGCTGCGCAGGCGCACCGCCCCGGCTCCCGCCGCCTGCTGCTGCACCAGCCGCGCCAGGGCGGGCCCGTGCAGATGGGACCAGCCGGGATGGAGCGTCACCTCCAGATCCAGCGGCCCGACGGCGTCCCGTCGCAGACGTCGCACGGCGGCCACGGCCTGCTGGCGGCTGGGATCGACCCACAGAACGCCGTCTCCCTTGCCCTGATCGAGCACGTCTTCGATGCGGCGATCGAGCAGCTGACGCAGCTGGGCCGGGCAGGCTGCCTGCTCCAGATGCCAGAGCAGGGCGGCGCTGCGGCGGTTGAGAGGACGTTGCTGCAGATTGTCCGGTGGTGCACAGGCCGGCTGCAGGGCTGATCCCGCCACGGAGTCCGGTTCCAGGAGCCAGAGCGTCTGATGGCGCAGGGGCTGGAAGCCCTGCTCCCGGAGCAGGGCGAGCCGGTCGTCGTGGCCGGCGCTGACGGTGGCGATCCAGCTGGAAGCGCCCCGGCAGCCTTGCAGCGCCTGTCGCAGCATCGCGGCCTCCACCTGGCGCACACCGGGGGAACCGGCGCCCTCCAGGGCGCGGGAGCAGAGCCGCAGCTGTTCCACCCCCCAGCAGCTGCCGCTGCGGTTGAGGCGGCGCAGCACGGTCAGACCCAGCAGCTGTTCGGGGGAGCGATAGGCCACCAGCACCTCCGGAGCCAGAGGCGGACGGCGTACCAGCGAGCTGAGCAGTCGCTCCGGCGTCTGCAGCAGCAGGGCGCGCTGCAGGAGGGGCTGCAGATCGAGGACGGACGGATCCTGCAGCAGGGGCAGCATCCAGCCCCGCAGGGGCGCGACCTGGATATCCCCGGCAGCGGCGAGTGAATCACCTCCCGGGGAGCGGGTTGGAGAGGGGTGACGCACGGCTGGACCGCTGTTGAACAACTGTATCGGGAGCAGACAGGGGTCCCGTCGGGTTCAGGCTGGCCGCACCAGCACCAGGGGAGTGCGTTCGTTGGCGTTGCCGGCCGGATTGGGCCGCAGGGCACGCTGCAGCAGGCCCTCGTCGCAGCCGGTACTGGAGGCCAGCACCTTCACCCGGCCCAGGTCGTTGACGTCCACCACGGCCACCGGCACTCCGAGAGCGGCGGCCAGCTCTTGGCAGCAGCGCCCGGGCTGGTCGGGTCCCAGCACGATCGTCTGGTCGTAGGGGGGGGTGGTGCCGGTGATGTCGTCGATCAGGCGGGCCTGCGCGCCGGCCAGCCGGTAGAAGCCGCCCCGACTGCCCACGAGCCTGAGCAGGGTGCCGGCGAGCCAGGCGCAGAGCACACGGGCCGGGCCCACCGCATCGATCAGACTCTGCAGACCGCAGGCTGTGGCCAGGCTGCTGGTGGGGTGGAACGCCCGGCAGAGCAGACGTGCCAGGCAGGAGGGCTCCACCGTGGCCGGATGGTGGTAGCGGCCCTGGATCACCGCCAGGGGGGTTTCGCCGATCGTGAGGATGTCACCGGGGCGGAGCAGGGGTCCGGCGTAGCGGCGCAGCACTTCGAGGGGATCATCGAGCACGCCGAGCAGGTGGGTGGGCACCGGCAGCACCCGGCAGCCCTCGCCCTCTCGCCAGGGGGCGGTGGCCGGATCGAGCGGCTCGGGACGGCGCAGAGGGATCAGTACCCCGTCGCGGCGGTGCAGCCGGCCGAAGGGACCGTAGTTCACCCAGAGGATCTCGAGCCAGAGGGTGTCGAGCAGGGCGGCCAGATCGGGCGAAGCGGCGGAGCCCCCGCCGGCCGTGGAGATCGCCTCGATCCTCACCCTGGCCCGGGCCTGGGTGCTGCTGCGTCCCTTGACGATGTACGCCGCCCAGTAGCCATCCGGCCGCGGCTCCTCGTCGGGGTGGTCGGCCATCACGCTGCAGCGGATCCGCACTCCCGAGAGATCCCCCCGTCCCAGCAGGCTGGTCTTGAGGGTCAGCTCGGGCACCATCACCTCCATGCGGCCATGGGGGTTGGCGATCCTGATCGTCCCCTCCAGTTCCACGGCGTCGCCGCCGATCCAGCGGGTCGTCCAGGGGCTGGAGCTCAGCCGCAGCGGCGAGGCGGGGCGGAGCCGGTGTCGCAGCTCCAGCCAGAGCAGGGTGAGGCCGAACAGCAGCGCGGCGAGCAGGGCCGCGCAGAGCAGCGGGGACGGGGACGGCAAGGGGGCAGCGGAACCGGAATCAGCGGGAGCGTAGGTCGTGCCTGGCGGGCCGACGCGACCTGCGCTCCCGAGCCGCTTAAGTTCGAGCCAGGGCCCTGCCGCCGGTGTTGATGAAGAAGACCTTCGTCCTCGATACGAACGTGCTGCTGCACGACCCGTTGGCGATCACCCGCTTCGAGGACAACACCGTGGTGATCCCGATCGAGGTGGTCGAGGAGATCGATCGCTTCAAGCGGGATTCCTCGGAGAGGGGCCGCAACGCGCGCCAGGCCTCGCGGCTGCTGGACGGCCTCAGGGAGAAGGGCAACCTGGCGGAAGGAGTGGAGATCGACGACGTTCACCACGGCCAGCTCAAGGTGGTGTTCTGCCGCAGCGACACCCTCAACCAGCTGCCGCCGGAACTCAAGGCAGGCAACGGCGACAACAACATTCTGGCGGTGGCGCTCGAGCAGCGCCTGCAGGACGTCATGAGCAGCCCGCAACCGGTGGTGCTCGTCACCAAGGACACCAACCTGCGCATCAAGGCCGATGCCGTGGGGCTGATCGCCCAGGATTACACCACCGACAAGGTGGCGATCGGCGACCTCTACCCCGGTTTCACGGAGTGGCTGGTCTCGGCGTCCCGGATGGAGCAGCTCCATCGCGAGGGCTCGCTGGGGCTGCCGGCCCTGCCGCCGCGCCCGGAGGGGGCGCCTGTGCTGGTGTCCAACGAAGGGGTGACCCTGGTGGACGAGGTCCAGCCCCAGCACACCCTGCTCGCCCGGGTCGATGCCGCTGGCACCAGCCTGCGCCCGCTGCAGAAGGTGAACCGGATCAAGCTGGGCCGGGTCAGCCCCCGCAACCGGGAGCAGACCTTCGCCCTCGATCTGCTGCTGGATCCGGCGATCGAGCTGGTCACCCTGGTGGGCAAGGCCGGAACGGGCAAGACGCTGCTGGCCCTCGCCGCCGGCCTGCACCAGGTGGCCGACGCGCACATCTACGACCGCCTGCTGGTGACGCGCCCCGTGATCCCGCTGGGCAAGGACATCGGCTTCCTGCCGGGTGATCTGCAGGAAAAGATGGGCCCCTGGATGCAGCCGATCATCGACAACCTCGATTACCTGCTGGGGGGTGACGACCAGGCCCATGGTGCCGGCCGGGCCGGTCGGCCGCCTCGCAGCAACTGGGCCGACCTCAAGGGGATGGGCCTGCTGGAGGTGGAGGCGATCACCTACATCCGCGGCCGTTCCATCCCCCGCCAGTTCATGGTGGTGGATGAAGCCCAGAACCTCACCCCGCACGAGGTGAAGACGATCGTGACCCGGGTGGGCGAGGGCACGAAGATCGTCTTCACAGGCGACCCCTACCAGATCGACAATCCCTACGTGGATGCCGACAGCAACGGTCTCACCTGGCTGGTGGAGCGCTTCAAGGGGCAGGAGCTTGCCGGCCACGTGACCCTGATGAAGGGTGAGCGCTCACCGCTGGCGGAGTTGGCTGCCAACCTGCTCTGATCGAAGCGGCGGCAGGCAGGCGCGGTCGGTCGCCTCAGGCCATGCCCTCGGCGCGGACCCAGCGGTCGAACTCCTCGGCGCTGATCTCCCCCAGCACGAGTGCCGCCTCGCGCAGGGTCAGACGGTGGGTGTGGGCATGCCTGGCGATGCGGCAGGCCCGGTCGTAGCCGATCACCGGCGTCAGCGCCGTCACCAGCATCAGGCTCTGGTCGAGCAGGGCCTCGATCCGCGCCTTGTTCGCCACCAGGCCCTCCACGCAGTGCTCGCGGAAGGCGCGGCAGCCGCCGGCCAGCAGGGTGCAGCTCTGCAGCACGTTGTGGGCCAGCAGGGGCTTGAACACGTTCAGCTCGAAGTTCCCCTGGCTGGAGGCCATCTGAACGGCTGTGTTGTTGCCCATCACCTGCACGGCAACCTGGGTGAGGCTCTCGCACTGGGTGGGATTCACCTTGCCCGGCATGATGCTGGAGCCCGGTTCGTTCTCAGGCAGCGTCAGTTCACCGAGGCCGCAACGGGGCCCGCTGGCCAACCAGCGGATGTCGTTGGCGATCTTCATCAGCGAGCCGGCCAGCACAGTGAGCGCCCCGTGGGCGCTGGCGATCGGTTCGTGTCCGGCCAGGGCCTGGAACTTGTTGGGAGCGCTGCGGAAAACCACGCCGAGCCGTTGGCTCAGCCGCTCCGCCACCGCCTCGCCGAAGCCGATCGGGGCGTTGAGGCCCGTGCCCACCGCCGTGCCTCCGATGGCCAGCTCCCGCAGGCGTGGCAGGGTCAGCTCGATCGCCTCCAACGCCAGATCGAGCTGGGCGACGTAACCGGAGAACTCCTGGCCCAGGCTGAGCGGCACTGCGTCCTGCAGGTGGGTGCGGCCGATCTTGAGGATCGGCTGGAAGTCGCTCGCCTTCCGCGCCAGGGCGTCCCGCAGGCCCCGGGCGGCAGGGATGACGCCCCCTTCCAGCTCCAGCACCACGGCCATGTGCAGGGCCGTGGGAAAGGTGTCGTTGCTCGACTGGCTGAGGTTGACGTGGTCGTTGGGATGGACCGGCTCCTTGCTGCCCAGCACACCGCCGACGGCCTCGATCGCCCGGTTGGCGATCACCTCGTTGACGTTCATGTTCGTCTGGGTGCCGGAGCCCGTCTGCCAGACGCGCAGGGGGAACTCCGCTTCCAGCCGGCCGGAGGCCACCTCCTCGGCGGCGGCCACGATCCACTCCGAGCGCCGGGGATCGAGCCGGCCCATGGCGGCGTTCACTTCGGCACAGGCCGCTTTGAGCTGGCCGAAGGCCTGCACGATCGGCATCGGCATCACTTCCCCGAAGGGGAAGAAGCGGAGCGAGCGCTGGGTCTGGGCGCCCCAGTAGTGCTCCGCTGGTACCTCGACGGCGCCGAGGCTGTCGGTTTCGCGGCGGCTGCCGCCAGCGGGGACGCTCATCAGCCGGCAGGGACGACTTCGCTGTTCAGTTCGTTGAAGCTACGGGTGGTGCTCGCCCCGGCCCCCTCGGCGGGATCCAGACCGGTGGCCTTTCGGAGGGCGGCGCTGATCGCATCGGTGTTCACCTGGCCCTGCCCGTCGAAGACCACGTGGCCCTCGGGATCGAACACCACCACCTGAGGGATCACGCCCCGCCAGTAGTGGGCCGGGTCGGTGGCTCCCTGATCGGGGCGGTTCTGGATCCGATCGGTGGTGAGGGGGATCAGCTCGGCCGTGCGGCCCCAGAGGCGCTGCAGCTCGGAGAGCACCGGCGCGAACTGCTTGCTGTCGGCGCTGTCGTCGAGATAGAAGACCAGCACGACGGCCCGGTGGTCGGCCATCGCCTGGGCCAGGCTGCTGCGGGGCGGCACCAGCGAGCCGTTGCCGGCATAGAGCGCGTAGATGTTGCCGTCGTAGCTGTTGGTGGTCAGGGCGGCGGCGGCCGGCGACACCGGGCCGCTCACCAGCAGCAGCAGGGCGCTGAGCAGGCCGAGCAGGGGAACGAGGTAGGAAGAGACGCGCAACCGGAAGACAGGCGGGCTGGCGCCATTGTGGCGGTCGGGCTCCGGGATGGTCAGGGTCGGCCGATGCCCCGCCCCATGCCCTGCACGATCCCGCGGCCGACCAGCCCGATCGCGCGGCCGATCACCTGGGTGAGCACCACCACCAGCAGGTCGCCCAGCCGACGCAGCAGGGCCCTCAGCTGGGGCGCGAGGGCATCGCGGGCCTCCAGGGCCAGGGTGACGGCCTGCTGCAGCCAGCCGAGGCGGCGCAGTTCCTCGTCGCGCGGTTCGGTGAGCAGCAGGGGCTGAATGGTGCCCTGCTGCAGCCGGTAGAGCAGGCGCTGGCTCTCGTAGAGCTGAACCGGTCGCTCGAACCATTCGCTCCACCGCTGCTGGGCGTTGAGCTGGTTGCGCAGACGCTCGAGGCTGCGGGTGGCCAGCAGCTCCTTCACCAGTAGGTAACGGCGCAGTTCGGGCCAGTCGCCACAGCAGGCGAGCACCTCGGCGCTGATGCGCTCGGCGGTGCGGACCAGCCAGTTGCTGACCAGCACCTCCAGGTGCAGCAGGGCCTGGGGTTCGTCCGGGGCCAGCAGACGGCCTTCCACCAACAGGGGCTGGGCGCCGAGCAGGGCAGCCAGCATCGGCTGGCTGGGGGGGAGTTCAGGATCGTCCAGATCCAGGTCGGTGCCGAGGCTGAGGGTCTGGGCCACGGGAAGCAGGGTGCCGTGCTGCGGCAACTGCACGTAGGGGCCCGCCATCTGGCGCAGGGCCTGCCGCCGCAGTTCAGGCTGCAGCTGCTGCCAGCGGCTCTGCAGCTCCTCCCCCCGCAGGTGTTCCTGGCGCAGCAGAGACAGCAGCTGATCCAGCTGGGTGAGCAGGGCCAGCAGCAGGTCGCGGCGACGCTCGGGGCTGAGGCCCTCGAGAGCGAACAGCTCGTTGCTCCCCTGGCGCACCAGGGGCCCCTGGCTGGACTGGCGCAGCCGCTCGCGGATGGCCTGCCACACGCCCTCGGCCGTGCGGCTGCGCAGGGTGATCGCCGTGCTGCCGCTGGCGGCAGGCGACGGCAGCGCGTCCCCGCCGCCCGCGCGGACGGCGGGGTACGCGCCGCTCCAGGCGAGGCTGGCGGGGCCCCACAGCCAGAGCAACAGGCCGCGGGCCGTGCGGAGTTCCCGCTGCCGGCCTTCGAGCATCAGCACGAGCAGCAGCTGTCCGGGGGGGGGATCAAGCAGCCGGGCACACAGATCCAGATCGGCATCGATCTGCTGCAGGCCACTGAGCAGCAGCCACTGTCCCAGACCGATCGGCCCCTCCCCCGGGGCGGGAGCGCTGCGGTTCTCTCCCTTCAGCTCCACCACCCGACCGCCGGCCAGCAGGGTCGCGACGGCGCCAAGCAGCTGCTCGGGCTCAGGCTGCTGCAGCAATCCAGCAACGGGAAGCCGCAGAAGCCAGCTGTCGGGGCAACCGGGCTGGGCCGGCAACACCAGCAGCAGCGGGGCCGGCAGCCAGCGTTGTTCCAGCCTTTCCAGTTCTCCCAGCACGCTGCCCGGCCGCAGCGGAGCCTCCAGGCACCAGATCACCAGCTGTGGAGCGCCCTCCAGCGCTTCGCTCGCCGTGACGACGCGGTAACCGGACGGTGCGCCGCCGAGCAGGCGGACCAGCCCGTCGCTCAGCAGGGGCTCGGCGAACAGCAGCAACTGCGGGGCAGGCCGGGAGCCCGGCCTGGCTGACGCCGCGGGCTGCTGGATCACGCTTCGGTCCCTTTCATGGCGTCAAGGTAACGACAGGACACCTGAAACTCCAGGGCGCAGGCCTCCGGGATCGGATCGGATCGGGGCTCAGCCGCGCCTGTGGCCGTAGAGCTGGAGGGTGTAGGAATCGATCGCGAAGCCGGTGAGATCCTCTATCTGGCGCACCAGCTCGGGGGGCAGCACCACATCCAGATCCTGAATCGCCCCCGATTCGAGGCAGGTGAGATGGCTGTGGGGATCGCTGCGGTAGCCGTAGAGCCGGCCGCTGGCGCGGTCGAGGCACTCGATCACACCGGCCGACTGAAGAGCTTCCAGATTCTGGTAGACCGAGGTGTGGCCGATGTTGCGGCCCTGGGCGTTGAGCCGCTCGAAGATGTCACGAGCGCTGAGGTGGCTGCGTTCGTTCCAGAGCAGTTCCAGCACCATGCGCCGCTGGCGGCTGAGCCGCATGCCCAGGTCGCGACAGCGGCGGAAGGCTCCCGCCACGGACGTCTGCAGGGCTTCGACGGCCTCGGGCATCAGCCCGGGCAGGGCGGCTCCGGTTCGCGCCGGCACGGTCGGGGTGGCGAGGGTGGCGGACACGAAGGGTGCGGAGCCAGGTTAAGGAATCTCCATATGTTATAGAACGTGCCTCAACCCACCGATGGCGTCACCGGGTCCTGCAACCGTCCGGAACCCACGCTCTGCAGGGCTTCACCCAGCTCGACGCTGCCGTCGTACAGCGCCCGCCCCACGATCACGCCCTCCACCCCGAAGGGTTCCAGGGCCAGCAGGGCCAGCAGATCGGTGATCGAACCCACGCCGCCGGAGGCGATCACCGGGATCGAACTGGCGTCTGCCATCGCCCGCAGGGCCACCAGATTCGGGCCGGCCAGGGTGCCGTCGGTGGCGATGTCGGTGCTGACGATCGCCGCCACGCCGCTGCCCTCGAAGCTGGCCGCCAGCGCTGTGGCCTCCACGCTGCTCTCCTCCAGCCAGCCATGGGTGGCCACCATGCCCTGCCTGGCATCGATGCCCACCACGATGCGGCCCGGGTGCCGTGCCGCCAGCTGGCGCACGAGCTCCGGCCGCTCGATCGCCACCGTGCCCAGAATCACCCGATCCAGGCCGCAGGTCAGCAGTTCCTCGGTCCTCCCGGCCGAACGTACCCCGCCGCCCAGCTGCACCGGGATCGTCAGCGCGGCTGTGATCGCCCGCACCACCGTGTCGTTCACCGGTTCGCCGCTGCGGGCGCCATCGAGATCCACCAGGTGCAGGCGCTCCGCACCCTGGCGCTGCCACTCCAGGGCCTGGGCAACGGGGTCGTCTCCGAAGTGCGTCACCTGGTCATAGTTGCCCTGGTGCAGCCGCACGCAGTGGCCGTCGAGCAGGTCGATGGCGGGGATGATCTGCATGGCGGGGCGGTTGGAGCCGGGGTCTTGCCCCATCCTCGCTGGCTGATGTCTTCGGCTGGCCAGGGGCACCGTTGGTCCGTCGACGACGCAAGCCCTGGCGGATCCCCGGCGCAGCCGTGATCAGGCTGGTGTGCCATGGAGTGGCTGGTCCCAGCAGCCGTGCACTCCGGGCGACCGATGGACTGGCCAGCTTCCGCGCCATGACGAAAGCCGGTTGCTTCCTTCCAGCTGTGGGCGTCAGCGGACGCCATCCCCATGAACCGCCGGAATTCCGCTGGATCCATACGGTGCTCAGCAACCAGAAACAAGCTTCAGCGGCACCTTCCAGGCCCTGCGATTCGCTCCATTCACTGGCCGCCACCTGGGTGCCTTCACTGATCGCTTAACCGGCGCTTCCCTCTGGTGGCGATGACCGAGCGGCTGGTTCATGCGATCTGCAGCAGCACCGCACGGCCGGAACACGGCTCCAGAGCAGCGCGATGTTTGCCGCCTCCTAAAGTTCACCTCGGCAGCCTCCTCCATCGCTCCATCCCGCGAGCCCAGGGGACCTGATTGGGGATACTGCACAAAGCCACTGATTCTGCCTGCTGCAGATCCGGCGCCCATCTGCAGCGGGCAGCAGCCTCCGGCCTGCCCAGAATCAAAGTGATACGTCATGGGCTCCATGCATGGGTCTGCATTTTCATTTCGTTTGGTCGCAGCCTGTCGGCGCAGGATCAGAGTGGATTCAGAAGCAAACTGATTCCTGGGCGATTGCTGCCAACCCGGCCCTGTATGCAGCACGTTGGTGATTGGTTGTTCCCGAGTGCAGAAGATGCGAATCGCCCAGATCTCACCGCTTTACGAAAGCGTTCCCCCGCAGCGTTACGGCGGTACGGAGCGCGTGGTGCACTACCTCACCGAGGAGCTGGTCGAACGAGGGCATGAGGTGGTGCTGTTCGCCAGCGGCGACTCCCGCACCAGCGCGGAGTTGTTCCCCTGTGTGCCGAGAGCCCTGCGCCAGGCGGGTTACCAGGGAGATCCCTCACTGCCTGAGCGGATCCAACTCGAGCAGGTCAGCGACCAGCTCGACCGTTTCGACATCCTCCATTTCCATACCGGCCACCTGCACTATCCGCAGGCGGCCCGCCTGCCGGTGCCACAGCTCACCACCCTGCACGGTCCCCTGACGGGACCGGTGCTGGCTGACCTGCATGGGCGCCTCGATCAGGTGCCACTGGTGTCGATCTCGGCTGCCCAGCGGGAGCCGCTGCCCCAGGCACGTTGGCTTGCCACGATCTACCACGGTCTGCCCACCGATCTGTACAGGTTCGAGCCGTCGCCTTCCGGCTACCTCGCCTTCGTGGGGCGGATCTCGCCCGAAAAGCGCCTGGATCGCGCTATTGCCATCGCCACCGCCCTGGGTCTGCCCCTCAGGGTGGCCGCCAAGATCGACAGCGTCGACGCGGCCTACATGCGCGAAACGATCGAACCGCTTCTGCGCCAGAACCCTCTGGTGGAGTTCATCGGTGAAGTCGATGACGCCGGCAAGCAGGAGTTGCTTGGCAACGCCCTGGCGCTGCTGTTCCCGATCGACTGGCCTGAGCCGTTCGGGCTGGTCATGATCGAAGCGAATGCCTGCGGCACTCCCGTGATCGCCTGGCGCAACGGTTCAACTCCCGAGGTGATCCATCACGGCTGTAACGGCCTGCTGGTGGACACGATCGAGGAAGCAATGGCGGCCGTCAGGAGCATCGATCGGCTGGATCGCGGTCTGATACGCGCCGATTTCGAGCAGCGCTTCACCGCCGCCCGGCAGGCCAAGGAGTACGAAAGGGTCTACCGCCGACTGATCCAGTCCCGCGGCAGCCCCGCCCGTTGCGTCTCCACTTCCCCTGCCTCGAGGTTGCATGCCGCATGATCTGCTCCCCCCGTTCGTTCTCAAGGATGGGGAAACCTTCGCGATGCTGGACCGGCGCGGAGAGATCTGCCCGGACACCCATCCGGATTCCGGCATCTTTCACCGCGGAACGCGCCATGTGAGCCGCCTGGAGCTCCTGCTCTGGGATCATCCGCCGATCGTGTTGAGCTCCACCGAGCGTGAGGAGATGGGCCTGCATGTGAGCCATCTCAGCAATGACATCGACGGGAAGGACGCACCACCTCCGGGTTCGGTGCACCTGGAGCGGAGCACCTTGCTCACCCCCACGGCCTGCCTGCAGCAGCTTTCGTTCACCAGCTACATGGGGGGGGTGGTCACGATGCCGCTCACCCTGTTCTTCGATGCCGATTTCTGCGACATCTTCGAAGTGCGGGGTTACCGCCGGCCCGAGCGTGGGAGAAGTGTGCACCACTGCAGCGACGACAGCCTGGAGGTGGTGTACCGGGGTCTCGATGGGCAGGATCGTCGCACGGTCCTGAGGCTGGGTGGTGAGGTGCGGGAGGTGGGTGACACCCGTCTCGGCCTCTCGTTGCCGTTGGAACCTCGCTGCACCAGGCGTATTTGCCTGAGGCTCGATTTCCATCCTCAAGGCAGTGCGGACATCACGCCGGCAGAAGCTTTCGATGCCGCCCTGGTCGCGACGATCGAGCGCTTCCGGGACAACCGACGTCTGGCGGCCTCCGTCAGCACCGACAATCCGGCCTTCAACAGCTGGGTGGCGCGTTCCACTTCGGATGTGCACCTGCTCACCAGCCGGCTGGAGCACGGCCTGTATCCCTATGCCGGTGTGCCCTGGTTCAGTTGCCCGTTCGGGCGCGACGGGCTGATCACGGCGCGCCAGATGCTGCTGGTGGAACCCCGGCTGGCCCGGGGTGTGCTCGGTTTCCTTGCGGACAGCCAGGCCAGCCAGGTGGACGCGGCCAGCGACGCCGAGCCCGGCAAGATCCTGCATGAAGCCAGGCTGGGGGAGATGGCCGACCTGGGGGAAGTGCCCTTTGCCCGTTACTACGGCTCCGTCGACGCCACCCCCCTGTTCCTGATCCTGGCCGGTGACTACCTGCTGCGCAGCGACGACAAGGAGTTCATCAGCGGCCTGCGTCCGGCCCTGGACAGCGCCATGGCCTGGATCCGGGCGGCGGAGGGGCGCAGCCCGGATGGGTTTCTGCGCTATCTCTGCGCCGCCCAGGGGGGTCTGCGCAACCAGGGCTGGAAGGATTCCGACGACGCCATCCACCACGCGGACGGACGGCTCGCCGAAGGTTCGATCGCCCTGTGCGAGGTGCAGGCCTATGCCTATGGCGCCCGGCGTGCCATGGCGGGAATCGAGCGCCGGTTCGATCGGTCCCATGAAGCCGAGCGGTTGCTGGCGGAAGCGCGGGAGCTGCGTCGTCGGTTCCATGACGCCTACTGGACCGAGTCGATCGCTTCCTATGCCCTTGCCCTCGATGGCGAAGGGCGGCCCTGCGCGGTTCGCGCCTCCAATGCGGGCCACTGCCTCTGGACCGGCATCGCCAGCCGCGATGCGGCGGCGGCGATCGCCCGCCAGCTGCTGGCACCGTCGAGCTTCAACGGCTGGGGGGTGCGCACCCTCGACGAACGGGAGGCGCGCTACAACCCGATGAGTTATCACAACGGCTCGGTCTGGCCCCACGACAATGCCCTGATCGGTCTTGGACTGGCCCGCTATGGCCACATGAACGAGGCGATGCAGATCCTGATGGGCCTGTTCGATACGGCCCGTTCGATGCCGATGCATCGGCTGCCCGAACTGTTCTGCGGCTTTCCCCGCCGCGACGACGAGGAACCCACGCACTACCCGGTGGCCTGCAGCCCGCAGGCCTGGGCGAGCGGCACGGTGTTCGGTCTGCTGGAGGCGATCACCGGCATGGGGATCGGCCGCGACCCGGAGACCGGTCGGGTGCAGGTGCTGTTTCGCAAGCCGGTGCTGCCCAGGGGGATCAATCTGCTGGAGATCGGAGCCCTGCGCCTCGGGGAGGAGGAGATTGACCTGCAGCTGCACCGCAGCGAACACGACACCGGGGTGCTGGTGCGCAGGCGCACCCCGGGGGTCGACGTGATGATCAGCAAGTAAGTGGCGATTCCGGTGGTGCTGGCCCTTCAGCCCGGGTCCTCGATGGACCCACGGATCAGGAGATCCTCCACCGCTTCGGTGATGCCGCAATCGTTGTAGAGAGAAGCGGGGGGGAATCGCAACTCTCTGAGCCACTTCACCAGCAGACGTCGGTCCTGCATGGCGATTGCGAGCGCCGTCATGTCGACCGTTACGGCGCCATGCCTGACGATCTCCTGCTGGAGATCCTCCAATCCCGCGCAGATCACGCGGTAAAGAGAGTAATCCTTGATGTTCAGCTCGCTGAGGCTGCGACGGCGCCGTTCGATCATTCAATGACCTCCTCACCTCGCCGATCCGGACGCATCCTGCCGAGTGGGGCGAATCCGTTGTTCCACTGAACCTGGCCCGAACCCGAAGGCTGCAGCCAAGGAATTAAGTCTATCTTCGTTCGATGGCAAGCCCTTCCGAGAGCACCACTTTCATGGGCTGGAAGATGCCATGGGTATCGGGTGCGGCTGGGGTGTAGTTCACGGCTTCCCCGATCGTTTCCAGATGTCTGGTGACGATGTCTTCAATGGTGGTGCCCAGGGCCAGGGCGACTCGATGCAGGATCTCGGCCGTTCCTGGCCGCAGACTGATTCGTAACACCATGTTCTGCATGCGGCCACCTCAGGCATCCCTGTTCATTGTGGACCTGCGGAGCGAACCTCACCGGTGTAGATCCACCTCAGATCTGCAGCACCCTTCTCTGCCCTCGGCCGGCGGGGCGTGAGCAGCAGCCAGGCCGGTGTGCAGCAGATCTGCGCCCGATCTGCCGCGGCAGGCCGCGTTGACTCATTTCTTTACGCCTGAACCACAGAATATCGGCTCAACCACGACCTGCCTGCATAGCTTTGGTGTAATGACCCTGGGACGTCCGATGCTGAAGCCCCTCACCGCCGTGGTCCTGTTGGGGGCCGCCCTCTCCGTCACTGCCCTGCCGGCCTCGGCAGCCGTCGACAACAACCTGCCCGTGCGCTGGAACACCGGCGGCGCCGTATGGTCCACCAACCTCGACGCCTTCACCAGCTTCATCTCCACCGGCGCTGTGACCGATCGCGGCCTGGCCGGCGGCATCTCCCGTTCCGGCTGGACAGCCAGCGAACTGCGCACCGGTCTGTCCAAGACCTACAGCGTCGATCTGGTGGGTGTCAGCCGCTTTCTCTACTCCGATGCCGGGGTGAAGTTCCTCAAGGACCAGACCCGCAGCTACTTCCCGTACTGGTCGATGACCACCTACGCGGTGCAGGGTCTGAGGGGCGCGATCCTCACCGACGCGGCCGATGGCTCGATCTCCTCGGCCGGCATCATGGCAGCCCTGCCGACGGACTTCCGCCTGGCCGATACCTGCGGCACGTATGATGGTAAGCAGAACATCTGCGCCGAGGGCAAGTGCCAGGGCGAGAGGCAGTGCACCTCGCTGCTGTCCTGGTATGTGTTCCTGCCGGCCTGCATCCAGGCCAATCAGATGCTGGATCCCGTGGCCCAGGTGCGCATGGCGCCGGCCCCTGTGTACCAGCCCGAGCCCGTCCGCGGCCTCTGGTAAGGCCACTAGGGCTGACATCAGGGCGGCCCTTCCTCCTGTCGCCCGGCCACGCTCAGGGCGGTCGGCACTGTCAAGTCTCTAGGAGTCACGTGCAAGGAGTGTCTATGTCCGCCCAAGGTGGAAGCCAGACCCATTTCCGTTCACCTGTACGCATTAGTGTCACCATTCCGGACAGCGTGCATGAAGGGCTGAATCTGGTGGCCAGTGAGCAGGGGCGGTCACTCAGCAATCTGGCGGCCTATCTGCTGGAATGGGCTCTTTCCAATGAGCAGAACTGCAGATCGATCCTGCATCATCATTCCGTGATCACGCAGCCTGCCGATCTGTCGACACACCTTCAGGACCCAACCCCGTTCAGCTGATCGGGCCAGCCATCCGCAGGCGGTTTCTCTCTGGTGGGATCTGGAGCTCCTAGTCGAACTGCTGGCTCAGGCCATAGAGTTGCCCGTCAGCCGGATCGGAGAGGCCCAGCTCCAGGCGCCAGTCCGCCACCGGCCGCTCCCAGCCTTCCTCCCAGCGCGCGGCTGCCAGGCAGGAGGTGCTCCGGCCGATCGCCATGCCATGGGCCACGGCGGCGCTGAGCCGCTCGAAACGCTCCAGCTGCAGGCGGAAGCTGGCCAGCTGGCCGGCGGTGGTGAGAAGCACATAGGCGGGGAACCCAATCTGAGCGGCTGTGATCGCCAGCACACCGCTTTCCCCCGCCGCCGCCGTGCCGAAGCCGCTCACCACGTGATGGAGGTCATGGGTGGTGGCGATGCGCTGGGTCAGCCAGCGGGCCTCGGTGTCGACCGGCCGTGGTCGGAAGAACTCGGGGTCGTAGTTGAGCTGGCGGATCAGGCGGGCGTAGCTGTGGCCCAGGCTGCCTTCGGGCAGGCGGATCAGGGTGCCGATGTCGGGCTGCAGGGGCGGGTAGCGCTCCTCCATCAGGGCCGCACCGCCGGGAACTGCGCGGAAGCGGTGCACGCAATCGGCCATCTGGGGGCTGTCGATCAGGTTGTCGACCAGATCGGCCACCGAGCCCAGATCGCCGCCGCTGCGGCCGATGGCGGCCAGCAGTTTGAGGTTGTTCAGGGAGCGCAGCAGTTCGGCGAAGTGGGTCATGGCCTTCGTCTCAGAGGGCGTAGCGCAGGATCGCCGCGACGGCGGCGCCTTCGGGCAGATCCTGCTGCCGAACCCCCTGCTTGAGCCACATAGACGCTGGCACGGCCCTCGTTGCTGCGCACGGCGAACCGGTCCCGCCAGGCGGCGATCCGCTGACCGCTTGAATGGCGGCCTGTTCGGTCAGCCGTGATGCGGATCCTGGTGATGGGTGGCACCCGCTTCGTCGGCAAGCCGCTGGTGGAGCAGCTACAGGCGTGCGGCCACACGCTCACCCTGTTCACCCGGGGCCGCCAGCCGCTGCCCGCCGGCGTGGAGCCTCTGATGGGCGACCGGACCGATGCTGCCAGCCTTGATCAGCTGCGGGGCCGGAGCTTCGAGGTGATCATCGACAGCAGCGGCCGCAGCCTGGCGGACAGCCGCGGCGTGGTGGAGCGCACCGGCTCTCCCTCCCACCGGTTCGTGTATGTGAGTTCGGCCGGCGTCTACGCCGACAGCGAGCTCTGGCCGCTCGACGAGGAGGCTCCCACAGATCCGGCCTGCCGCCACGCCGGCAAGCTGGAGACCGAGGCCTGGCTGAGCGCCGAAGGCATTCCCTTCACCAGCTTCCGACCCACCTACATCGTGGGACCGGGCAACTACAACCCGGTGGAGAGCTGGTTCTTCGATCGCATCGTGCACGGCCGGCCGCTGCCCCTGCCCGGCGACGGCAGCACGATCACCCAGCTGGGGCATGTGTGCGATCTGGCCACGGCGATGGCCCGCAGTATCGAGGTGGAGGCCGCCGCCAACCGCATCTACAACTGCACAGGCAGCCGCGGCGTGACCTTCCGGGGGCTGGTGGCCGCCGCCGCCAGGGCCTGCGGCAAGGACCCGGAGCTGGTGGAGATCCGCAGCTTCGATCCGGCGGGGCTGGAGAAGAAGGCCCGCAAGGCGTTCCCGCTGCGCCTGGCCCACTTCCTCACAGATACCCACCGGGTGCGGCGGGAGCTGGCCTGGGAGCCGGAGTACGACCTGGAGGCCAGCCTGGCGGACAGCTACACCCACGACTACGCCCTGCGGATGCCCACGAGCCCGGATTTCAGCGGCGATGCGGCGTTGCTGGGGTGAGGTGCCGCTGCCTGGATCAGGTGCGGTTGCCGGCGCGGAGATACCCCAGGGCGGAGCTGAGAGCCAGAACGAGCGAAGGCCAGAACAGCCACCAGCCGGTGGCATGCAGCAACGGCGGGATCGCGCCGCCGCCCAGGCCCATGACCCAGCCCATGGGCCACAGCAGCAGCAGCAAGGAAACGAACTGCAGCAGCGTCTTGGCCTTGCCCGAGAGCGAGGCGGGGCCGCCACTGCTTTGCCCGGCCCGCCAGCCGGAGATCAGCAGCTCCCGGGCCAGCAGCAACCACACCGCCCAGAGCGGCAAGGCGCCGCTGGACCCCAGCCACAGCAGCGGGGCGCTGATCAGGATCTTGTCGGTGAGGGGGTCGAGCCGTGCGCCCCAGACCGAGCCGCCGCCGGCTCGTCGCGCCAGGGCGCCATCGGCCCAGTCGCTGGCGCCGCCCAGCATCAGCAGGATCCAGGCCAGGCCCTCCTGGCCGGCCATCAGCGCCAGCAGCAGCGGCAAGCCGATCAACGCCCGGGCCACGGTGAGCCCATCGGCCAGCAGCCGTGCCCGCACGGCGTTGGCGAGCTCCAGGTCCGGGGGTAGGGGCGTCACGGCGAGCGCGGTTCCGATCGGCCGCAGTCTGCCCGGGGCCTTGCTGCGCCGTCGCCGCAGCGCCCGCCCCGCTTTTCCTCAGCCCCCGCGCTGGCCTAGAAACCATGGAGAACCGATGCGCAGCCCCCGATGACCCTCGACTCCCAACGGGCCCTGCGGGTGGCCGAGGCGATGTCCAGCCCCGTGCTGAGCGTGACCACCGCCACGCCCCTGCAGGAGGCGGTGAAGTTGATGAGCGAGCATCACATCAGCGGGCTGCCGGTCCTGGATGAAGTGGGTGCCCTGGTGGGCGAACTCACCGAGCAGGACCTGATGGTGCGCGAGAGCGGCTTCGACGCGGGCCCCTACGTGATGCTGCTCGATGCGGTGATCTATCTGCGCAATCCCCTCGACTGGGACAAGCAGGTGCACCAGGTGCTGGGCAGCACGGTGGGAGAGGTGATGAGCAGGCACCCCCACAGCTGCGGCTCCGGGCTCTCCCTGCCCGAGGCCGCCCGGCTGCTGCACGACCGTTCCACCCAGCGGCTGTTCGTCCTCGATGGCGACAAGGTGGTGGGCGTACTGACCCGGGGGGATGTGGTGCGGGCGCTGGCGGCGGCCGGCTGACCCCGCGCCGCCGGACGTTCTCTCTCAGGGCGAAACCGGTGGTGGTGGCAACAGCGGCGGTGGCGGAGCGCCCCCGTCCGGCGGGGGTGGCGGCGTGGCGGGGCGAACCGAGGTCTCCTCCGACGGAACCTGCTGGCCGTCGGCGGTGCCTTCGGCCGGCAGGGTCTGCCCTTCCGGCAGCACCAGGGGGGGAGGCAGATCCACCGGCAGGTCAGGCGGATCCTGGCTCGAGTCCGCCTCCGGTTCCTGGGGCGGCTGTTCCTGCCGCTGCCGCAGGGCCATCGGGTCGGCGGTGATCGGCGGTTCCCGCAGCGGGGCGCGCAGATCCTGTCGTTTCGGGCTGCGGGGACCGCTGGGAGCCCAGATCAACCGAGCGATCGGCTCCACCCCCTGTTCCATCAGCCGGTTGAAGCCGGCCATCGCCCGATCGAGCAGCTGGCTTCCCAACTTCGGACCGCAGCCCAGCAGGCTGGCGCAGTTTCCTCCGCTCACCGGGGGCGCAAGGGCTGTGAGCAGGGAGCCACGCAGGGGATAGGGCCTCTCGCTCAGCCGCAGCATGTAGGGGACGTGCACGAAGCTCGTGGCCCCGCCGCTGATCCAGTTGGCGTCCTCCTGACTGAAGCCCTTGCGCCCGGGCAGGATGAAGCGGCTCTTGGAGGCGTGATCGGGCAGGTAGGCGGCCAGCAGCTGGCGCTGCCGCGCCAGGGCCTTCGTCTGCTCAAGGGTGAGCCCGTCGCGGCTCATCAGCACCTCCACCCGTCCGTCAGCCCGCAGACCCATCACCACGCGGATGCGGGGCAGGTGGTAGCGGATCTGTTGGCCCATGCTGATGCCGTAGGCACCCCTGTAGGCCGCGGGTGGCGCCTCCAGATCGTTGTAGAGGCTGTGCAGGCCGCCGATGAAGGTGTCGTACAGGCGGGCGCGTTCTGCTGTGAGCTCGCCGTAGCCGAAGTCGACCCGGCCGTCGGGGCGGATGCCGATGAAGGCTCTCTGCAGGGCGGCCGTGCGGTTGCGGCCCCGCCAGACCCGCTCCCCCAGCTTCAGATCGCCCAGGGGCACCGTGATCTCCCGGCCACCGGCGTCCACATGGCGCTCGTACATGGGGCCGGAGATGAAGGCCAGGGCGGAGCCATCGCCGAAGGCCTCCTGTTCCCGGTCCCAGCCCACCAGCAGATCGACCTGCACCCGGCGGGGATCGAAATCGAGGGCATAGGCCTCGGCGTCGGTGTGGGTGCGGAAGGGCTCCCCGGACGAGGTGTCGTAGGCGGTGCCGGAGCCGCCACCGAGGCCCCTGGGCAGCGGCGGGGCGATCGCCACCAGGCCGATCAGCCCCGCCAGCGGCAGACCGATCACCAGCCAGCGCTTGCGGATCAGGCCGCGGGAGCGCGGCGCTGACGCTGACGCTGGGGCAGGCGGCCGGGCCGGGCGTCGGCGGGTGGCGGTGGGGCGACGTGCCAAGGAACGATGGACCCTTCGGCCACGAGCCAGCGATCGGTACGCTCGTCGCAGGGATGCCCTCCCGTCAAGCGCCCGAAGGCCGGCAGCACCATCCGGTCGGTGCGCGGATCGAAGCTGAAGCAGGGCAGGCGCAGCCGGTCGGTGCGGCTGCCGACCACCGCCACAGGGTGGAGGTGTCCGCAGAGCTGAAGCCGCCGGCCCGCCTCCGCCGGCAGCGGTTCCGGACCATGGCTCAGCCAGAGAGGCCCATAGCGGCCGCTGGGTCGCTGGGGCAGTCCCTCGATCCAGCTGCCCCGGTCATGGTTGCCGCCGATCAGTGCCAGTGGGCAACCGAGCTGCTGGGGCAGGGCGGCCAGTTGGCGGCGCAGCTCGGCGGTGAGGCCCAGCCGGCTGTGAATCAGATCCCCCAGCACCACCACCTGCCGCGGGCGCCAGCGCTGCGCCAGCTCCAGCAGGGCGTTGAGGGTGGCGCCGTCACCGTCGCTCGGCAGGGGGATGCCGTGGGCCTGGAAGCTCTCCGCCTTGCCCAGATGCAGGTCGGCCACCAGCAGCAGGCCCTGCTCCGGATCCCAGACGGCCCTGGCCGCCAGCAGATCCAGCCTGTGCCCCCGCCACAGGAAGGGGCTGCGATCGATGAGGCGATCCGGCATGGCGAAACCTCCTCAACCCGTTGCCATGGCTGCCTGGTAGGCGGGCCGCTCCCGGGTGGCGGCGATGATCGCCTGCACGGCCGGGTAGGGGCTGAGGTCGAGCTGGGGGAAGAAGACCGGCAGGTAGGCCAGGTGCGCGTTCACGGCGCAGTCGGCCACACCCCACGCCTCCCCGAGCAGGGGACGCCCTCCGGCCAGAAGGGCGTCCAGTGCCTGCATCAGCCGCGGAAACTCCCGCTCCCGCGCCGCTTCCACGAACAGGGCGGTGGCGAGGGTGGCATTGGCGAACAGCACCCACTGCTCCGCCAGGGCCCGCTGCTCCTGGCTGTGGAACTCGTGGCCATACCGGTCGGCCAGGTAGAGCAGGATCGCTCCGCTCTCGAACAGGGCCAGAGGCGCGCCACCGGGCCCGGCGGCGCCGTCGTCCACCAGGGCCGGCACCTTGGCGAAGGGGTTGAGGCTGAGGAAAGGCTCGCGGCGATGCTCGCCGGCCTGCATGTCGAGCAGGCGCCACTCGTAGGGGATTTCCTTCTCGGCCAGGTACCAGCGGGGCATCGAGGCGCGGGAGCGGAGCCCGCCGTAGAGGGTGAGGGTCATGGGGAGAGGTCCGGATCCAGAAGGCGGCCCAGAATGGAGCTTCGCGCGGACGGGGCGTCAGTGGCGCAGAACGAGGGGCCCGCGGTCGCCGGCCTGCCCGAGAAGTTTCGACGTCTGGCCCCCTTCGTGGTCGGCCGGGCCCGGCGCGGCATCGTTGGCGACAGTCGCTACGCCCGCTCCCTGCGCGAGGCCGTGCGGCAGGCCTCGCTCGATCCGCAGGCCCGGCCGGTGCTGATCGCTGGCGAGCCCGGCCTCGAGAAGGACAACATCGTCGCCCTGATCCACTTCGGTTCGGCGGCGCGGCGCCAGCTGATGCTGCGGCTCGACGGCGCCCTGCTGCGGGGTGACGGCTCGGATCTGTTCGGCAGCGCCAGCAGCGACGGGGACGGTTCGCTGCTCGAGACCCTCGCGACCGGCGCCCTGCTGATCGACAAGCTGGACCGGGTCGATCCGGTCCTGTTGCCCGCCCTGCGGGAACTGGCCGCCAGCGGTCGCTGGCAGGCCCCCGGGGAGGGCGCCACGTCCCGTCATTTCCCCGGCCGGGTCTTCTTCACGACCGAGAAGGCCGTGCCTGGCTTCGATCGGCTCTGCTCCCTGATCCGCGTTCCCCCCCTGCGGGTCCGCCGCCAGGATCTGGGCGACTGGCTGCGCTACGACCTGCGCCTGCGCAGCCGGGCCCTGGGCTGGGCGACGGCGCCGGTGGTGGGGGCCGAGGTGATCCGCCGCCTGCAGACCCGGGACTTCCCCGGCAACGTGCGCGAGCTGGAGGATCTGGTCGAACGGGCCCTGCGCCAGCTGCCGATCCCCTCGCCTTCGGCGCTGCCTCTGGAGCTGCCGGAGGATGTCTTCTGGCTGACGACGCGGCAGCCCCGGCTGCGCTTCGATCTGTGGCGCTGGAAGCCGGGACTGCGGCAGTGGATGCGCTCGCCGCGGCTGTGGAACGGCCTGCTGTTCGGCCTGGTGAGCTGGGTGTTCGTGCTGGTGAACCTCTGGCTGTGGACGGGTCCCCAGGACCGTGCCCACAACGGCGGCCTCAACCTGTTCTGGGCCTGGTGGTGGCCGCTGATCCTGCTCACCTATCCGCTGGTGGGCAGGCTCTGGTGCTCGTTCTGTCCCTTCATGGTCTGGGGGGAGATCAGCCAGAGGCTGGCGCGCCGCCTGGGCTGGGAGCCGGCCCGCTGGCCACGGGGCAACATCGACGCCTGGGCGGCCCCGTTCCTGGCGGCCGGCTTCGCCGCGATCCTGCTCTGGGAGGAACTGGCGGATCTGGAGAACACCGCCTGGCTGAGCAGCTCTCTGTTGCTGCTGATCACGGCCGGCGCCGTGGTGGGGTCGCTGCTGTTCGAGAAGCGCTTCTGGTGCCGCTACCTCTGCCCGGTGGGGGGGATGAACGGTCTGTTCGCCAAGCTCTCGCTGCTTGAACTGCGGGCTCAGGTGGGCACCTGCAGCGGCAGTTGCAGCACCTATGCCTGCTTCAAGGGCGGTCCGGCCGACGGGGAGGGCCTGGCCAGCGCCGGCTGCCCGCTGGCCACCCATCCGGCCCACCTCACCGACAACCGCAACTGCGTGCTCTGTCTCACCTGCGCCCAGGCCTGTCCGCACCGTTCTGTGCAGCTCAGCCTGCGCCCCCCCGCTGCCGATCTGCAGCGGGACATGGCACCACCGGCCGGCGAGGCCGGTCTGATCCTGGTGCTGGCCGGCGGAGTCTGCCTCAAGTTCTGGGAGCGGCTGCTGGGCTTCCTGCCGCTGGCGCCGGCGAGCCTGCAGTCCGGGCCGCCGCTGCCGCGCCTGGCCTTCGCCTGCCTGGCGCTTGCCCTGCCCTCGGCCCTGTTCCTGGCGCTGCGGTGGCTGGCCCCGCGGCTGGCTCCCCACACCGCGGCCGTGGCCCGGCTGCGGCTGGCGCTCTATGGCCTGCTCCCCCTGCTGTGGGCCCTGCTGCTGGCCCGTCACCTGCCCGTCGGCATGGCCGAGGCGGGCCTGCTGCTGCCGGTCACGTTCCAGGCGCCGCTCCCCGCCTGGAGCGCCGATCCCCATGTGATCGCCTTCTGCCAGAGCCTGGTGCTGCTGGTGGGGGTGGGCGGGTCGCTGGTGCTGCTGCGGCGGTTGCTGCTGCCCAGTCGCCTGCTGATCTGGCTCGGTTCCCTGGCGGCCCTGCTGCTGGGAGTGGGGGGCCGCTGGCTGGTGGCCATCGGCTGAAGGCGCCTCAAGCTCCCCTGGTGCGCACGGGAGGGGTGTCAGAAGGGGGCGCAGAAGCGGCGGATGTCCGAGCTGGCGTACAGGCTGCGGCGATCGCCGGGAGCGGCCACCGCGAAGTTGTGTTCCTTGGTGAGCAGGTTCTCGGCCCCGATCCGGTTGGCGATCAGCACCTGCTCCCGGCCGCGGCTGGTGGCCCACAGACGGCAGTCATGGCGCGGGTCCGAGGCCTGTGCCGCCTCTGGACACAAGGCCGGTCCCGCTGCCAGCAGCAGCAGCAGACCGCAGCGGGCCAGGGAGGCGGCCTCAGGTCGTCCCGCCGGATCGGCCGCTGGCCCGGTGTGCATGGCAGGGGGTTGCAGGTGGGGCTGAGCAAGGGCTGTGCCCCAGTGTCCAGCCGGAGGTGTTCCAACGGCTACCTCCTGGGTGCCTGCATCGATCAGGATTCGAAGACATTGCTGATGGGTACCGTGAGCCAACGACGGCAACAGCGCCAACTGCCCGCTGAGACCCGCCAGTGGATCGAGCGGCGTCTGCATCAGCTCGAGCAGGCCGAGTCCTACGAGGACGCCTACGCCCTGCGGATGGAGATGGCTGACTGGCTGCTCCAGGCAGCCGGCGATCTGCCCTTCGCCAATCTCACGGTGTCGCGCCTGCTGCGCGATCGGCCGCTGCAGGGGGATTCGCTGCCCTCCGGCCAGGGATAATCCTCTGGCGCCTGCACCCTTCCGATGACCCTTGCTCTGCTGCTGGCCCTGGTGGGCTCCCTGGTGCTGATGAGCGTGATCGTGAAGAAACTCGGCAAGGCCTGATCCACGGTGTTCAGGCCAGGGAGCGGCCGCGCCAGGTCCAGCCACGGCCGGTGCTGGTCTTCCAGATCGACACCGGCGCGATCGCAGCGATCAGCAGCCCTCCCAGCCAGGCCAGCCACCAGTGGCGCAGCGGCGTGCCGAAGCGCCAGCGGCTCCACAGCCGGATCGCCAGTTGCAACCCCACCCCCGCCAGCGCCGGGGCCAGCAAGGGGGGCCGGATCCACGGATCCCGCAGCGTCTGCACGGCCGCCAGCGGCAACAGCAGCCAGGGGACGCTGAACAGCAGCAGCACCACCGCTCCGCTGGCCAGGGTGAGCAGGGCGTTGCGCTGCAGTCCCAGGTACCAGTTCTTGGTCCAGCCCTCCCAGAGGGCTTCCAGATCGCGGTACATGCGCAGGCTGATCAGGTCGACGCCGAGCAGGTAGCGCAGCCGCCGCCCCTGCCGCTTGATCGCCCGGGCCAGGGCCAGGTCCTCCACCACCTCAGCCGCCACTGCCCGGTGCCCGCCGATCTTCTCGTAGGCGGAGCGGCGGAAGAGCATGAACGGCCCGGCGGCGAAGGCGGTGGGATCGGCGGGATCGTTGGCCCGGTCCATCGGGAAGCCGAGCCCCAGCAGAGTGGCCACGATCGGTTGCACCAGCCATTCAGCCAGGCAGCCGCACTCCAGCCGCGGCGCCAGAGTGAGCAGGTCGGCCCCGGTCCGGCGCGCCTCGGCCAGGCTGGCCGCCAGGGCGCCGGGGCCCACGGTCACGTCGGCGTCGAGGAACAGCAGCCAGGCATCGCCGCCCGCCTCGCCTGTGCCGGAAACGGCGGCCGGCAGAAGGCGCACGGCTTCGCTGCAGGGCCAGTTCTTGCCGCACCAGCGCTCGGCCGCGGGCCGCGGACCGCAGAGCAGCAGTTCCAGGCGTCCGGCGGGAGCTCCTGCCCTGCTCCGGATGGTCTCCACCAGTTCCGCCGTGGCGTCGCTGGAGTCGTCGTCGGCCACGATCACCCGCCAGGTTGCTGCGGCCGGATCGCTGGCCAGCAGGGCCGCCAGGCAGCCGCCGATGTTGGCGGCTTCGTTGTAGGTGGGCACGATCACCGTCAGATCGGCGCACGGCAGGCAGCCTGTGGCGCTGGCCGCCTCGCTGCTGAGTGGCGTGGCGGTGAGCCGCGGGGCTCTGCCCATGGTCAGCTCTAGGCGCAGCAGCAGGATCAGCAGCCCCAGGGCCGCCAGCCAGCCGAGGCCCAGGGCGAGGGTGTGCCACGCAGGGAACGGCATGGCCGCGGCTCGGGAACCCCCACCCTGCTCCAGCGGCGAGGATTCAGAGGAGGGTCGGCCAGGGGGTGGGGTGGGCCAGCCTCAGACCCCTTCCAGTCTCTGGGCCTCGGCCACCAGCCGCTGCACGCGCTCCAGCACCGATTCGTTGCTCATGCGGTTGTTGAGCCGCTCCACCAGCAGCGGAAAGGCGAAGGGCCCGGGGCGGGGGGTGCGCTTCAGCAGCAGCTCGCTGGCTTGCAGTCGCCGCAGCGTCGCCTCGAGGCGGCCCAGTTCAAGCTGCTCCTCGATCACCTCTCGCCGGGCCTGGGCCAGCAGCAGGTTGCCCGGTTCATGGCGGGAAAACACATCGAACAGCAGGGCTGCGCTGATCTGCAGCTGACCACCCGTCTTCGACCGGCCGGGGAAGCCGTTCACCACCAGGCCGGAAATCTGGGCAATGGCCCGGAAACGACGGCGGCAGAGCTCGGAGAGGTTGATCGAGGCCTCCAGGTCGACCTGGAGCGTGGCGTCGCTGAGCAGCTCCTCGACGTGGCATTCGAAGAGCTGCTCGAATGGATAGCCCCGCGGCGCCAGCAGCTCGAAGCCGTAGTCGTTCACCGAGACAGTGATCGTGCCCCGTTGCCATCGCGTCAGCCGGCCGGCCCAGAGGAAGCCCAGGCCTTCATGCACGAAGCGGCCCTCGAACGGGTAGGCGAACAGATGGCTGCCTTCGCGGCTGCGGGTCACCTCCACAAGGAACTGGTGGTCGCGCGGGAGGCTTGACAGAGCGGCCTGGCGGGTCAGCAGGGGTTCGAGCGCCCGCAGCTCCGCCGTGTCGAGCCGGTGGCGGGCACGACCCTCCGCGGCGAGGGCTTCGGCGCAGAGGTGCACCTCGGTGCGCAGGTGGACGCTGAGCAGATCCGAGAGGGCCATCTGGCCCCCGGCCCAGGCCGGCACGGTGCGGCTCTTCCTGGTGCTGGCCTTCACCAGCGCCGTCATGTCGCGCAGCCGCACGAACTCCAGCTGGCGTCCGGCGAAGAAGAACACATCGCCTGGTTTCAGCCGGGAGATGAAGGCCTCCTCCACATGGCCGAGGCTGGAGCCGCGCACCACCTTCACCGTGATCGAGTGGTCGGAGGTGATCGTGCCGATGTTCAGACGGTGCAGCCGGGCGATGGCGGCGTCGGTGACCCTGTAGCGGAACGTGCGGCCCGCCGCGGGCGGTTCGCGCAGGAGCCTGCGGTAGCGGGGATAGGCCCCGAGGCAGTCGCCGCCCTGCTCCAGGAAGCGAAGGCACCACTGCCAGGTGGCGTCGTCGAGATCGCGATAGCTCCAGGCGCTGCGCACGGTTGCGAGCTCCTGTTGCGGCTCGAATCCCGGGCCGCAGGCCAGGCTGGTGAGGTGCTGCAGCAGTACGTCGATCGGCGCCCGGGGTGGACGGCGGCGCTCCACCAGACCTTCCCCCAGCCCGCGCCGCATCGCCGACACCTCCAGCAGCTCAAGGGCATTGGTGGGCATGAACAGCACTTGGGAGGTGCCACCGGGGCTGTGGGCGGAGCGGCCAGCCCGCTGCAGCAGCCGGGCCAGGTTCTTGGCGCTGCCGATCTGCACCACCCGCTCCACCGGCTGGAAGTCGACACCCAGATCGAGGGAGCTGGTGCAGACCACCCAGCGCACGGCTCCGCTCTTCACCCCGGCCTCGATCCGCTCCCGCTCGCTGCGATCGATCGAGCCGTGGTGCAGGGCCAGAGCTTCCTCCAGCTCCGGGCAGGCGTAACGGAGGCACTGGTGCCAGCGTTCGGCCTGGTTGCGGGTGTTGGTGAACAGCAGGGTGGAGATGGCCGGATCGAGGCCCGCCACCAGTTCCTCGTACATGCGCAGGCCCAGATGGCCGGCCCAGGGGAAGCCGTCGATCGAGTCCGGCAGCAGGCTGCGGATGGTGGTGTCGCGGCGCAGCCTGGCGGTGAGGATCAGCGGTTCGGGGGTGGGGTCCGCCCCCCTCTCGCCCACCCCCACCGCAGCCCGGGCGGCCTCCTGGAGGTTGCCGATCGTGGCGCTGATCGCCCAGGTGCGCAGGCCGGGGCGGTGGCGCCGCAGCCAGCTGAGGCAGAGCTCGCTCTGGCTGCCGCGCTTGCTGCCCATCAGCTCGTGCCACTCATCGAGCACCACGGCCTCAAGGCAGCCGAACAGCTCCGTTGCCGCCTGGCCGGCCAGCAGCACCGCGAGCGATTCAGGCGTGGTGATCAGGATCTGGGGCGGGTTCTTCAATTGGCGGGCGCGCTCGGTGCTGGGGGTGTCGCCGTTGCGGATGGACAGCCGCAGCGGCCAGCCCATCGCCTCGATCGGCAGCCGGATCGCCAGGGCCAGATCGCGGCTGAGCGCCCGCAGCGGCGTGAGGTAGAGCAGGCGCAGGCCGGTGGGAGGGCCAGCTCCGCCCTCCGTTTCGGCCAGCATCCGGGCGATCGGCCCCATCACGGCGGCATAGGTTTTCCCCGCGCCGGTGGGCACCTGGATCAGGCCGCTGCGGCCGGCCAGGTAGGCCCGCCAGCACCGGCGCTGGAACGGCAGCGGCCGCCAGCCCTGCTGGGCGAACCAGGCCTCGATCGGGGCGAGGCTGGCGGCGGACCGGCTCAACGGCACGGGTCCGCCAGCAGCGCCAGGGCGGCAGCCAGGCTGTCGGCTTCGGCGGCGGGCTTGTCGCGGCGCCAGCGGGCGATGCGGGGGAAGCGCACGGCGATGCCGCTCTTGTGGCGTTTCGAGGTCTGTAGCCCTTCGAAGGCCAGCTCGAACACCTGCAGCGGCTCCACCGCCCGCACCGGTCCGAACCGCTCGGTGGTGTGGCGGCGGATCCAGCGGTCGAGTTCGATGATCTCGGCGTCGTCGAGGCCGGAGCAGGCCTTGGCGAAGCTCACCAGCTGCCGCGGCGGCGTCCCGCCTGGTACGGCGAATCGAGCGCCTTGAGCATCAGGCCCTCGGCGCCGGCCGAGCGGGCCTGCCGGCGCAGGGGTTCGAGTGCTTCCCAGGCCGGCAGGGGCAGGCGTGTGGAACGGTGCAGGCGCCCGGCCGCGGGCGGGTCCGCCGCCGCCGGGAGTGCCAGCTGCAGCCCCTCCAGGGCGGCATGGCGCAGGCGCTCGGGGCGCCGGTCGCGGCCGTCCTGCTCCAGCAGGTCGTAGGCCACGAAGGCGGCGGGGGCGTCGCACAACAGGGCCCCGCCGGGGTTGAGGCGCCCCAGGCGGCGCTGCAGGGCGGCAAAGGGTTCGGGCCTCTCCTGCTGAGGGTGCCAGACGATCACCTCGCCGTCGAGCACGGTGCCATCGGGCAGGGCGTCGCCGAGCGCCACCAGGTCCGGGAAGCTCTCGTTGATCAGCTCCTCGCCGCGGCTCCAGAGGAAGGTGGTGCCAGCGCGGCGAATCAGCTGGCCGCGGATGCCGTCCCACTTCCACTCCACCTGCCAGGCGTCCGGGTCTTCGTCGTGCAGGCGTTCGCTCTCCAGCGGACTGGCCAGGAAGAAGGGGTAGGGGCGGCTGATCGGAGTGGTGGCGGCAGCGGTTGCGGGGGCCAGCAGGGCCTCGAAGGACTCGGCCGAAGGCTCGAAGCCGCCCATCAACCGGTGGGCCAGCTCCGCCTCCTCCACCCCGGCGAGGCGGGCCAGGGCGCGGGTGACCAGGCCGCCGGACACCCCCACCTGGAAGCCACCGGTGAGCAGCTTGTTGAACAGGAACACCTGCGGCGGCGGCAGGGCGGCCCAGATCCTCAGCACCGCGGCCGCCTGATCCTCAGGCTGCAGTGCCGCCAACGCCGGCAGCCGCTCCGCCATCCACTGGCGCAGGGGCAGCTCCAGGGGTTCGGCAGCCGGCAGGTTCAATTCCGGCAGCAGCAGGGCGATGGTCTCGGCCGAGTCGCCCACCTGGGCGCGGCAGGCGTCGAACAGCCATTCCGGCAGGCCCGCCGCCTCCAGGCAGATCTGGCGCAGCCGCCGGCCGGTGAGCAGCCGCCTGCGCCGCTTGCCCAGCAGCAGGGCCAGGGCCCAGGCCCCGTCGGCGGCAGGCGCGGCACTGAAGTAGGCCGCCAGGGCGTCGACGTGGGCGTTGGTGCCCACGCTGCCGTCGAGCTGCTGGAAGAGGGAGGCGAACGCCCGCATGGTGACGATCAGGCGCTGGGCCGTGACCGGATGCCGTAGGACTGCCGCACGGCCTGAAGGGGCCGGCCGAAATCGTCCCAGGGATCCCAGGCGGTGATCAGATCACGGCTCACTGTGCTGCCGTGCTCCAGCCCCCGGACGATCTCCTCGGGGCTGGCCTGATCGGTTTCGGCCTCCATCAGCGGCGAGCTTCCGATGCCGAGCTGGAGCTGGGCCAGGGCGAACAGGATCGTGAAGAAGGGATCGTTGCGGCCGAAACCGGCCTGAAAGCCGAGCACGCCACATTCCTCGGCGGCGCTGGTGCCGTAGTCGACGAGCACGTGGCAACAGTCGTGGCGCACCACAGGCGGCGGCGGACCGCCCCGTTCGCCGGGCACACTGAAGCCGTTGGCGTCGATGAAGGCGAGGTAAGCGCGGCCGAGGCTGCCGGTGGGGAACGCCGCCAGGGCGCGGTAGCGGGAGGCGAGGGTCTGATCTTCCTGCTGCAACAGCGAGCGGGCGATCTGCAGGGCACCGCCCACCCCCTCATCGCGCAGATAGCTCAGCGTCGCTCCCTTCTGGAAGCCCCGGCGGGCGATGTCGAGGCGCACCAGGTTGAACTGGCCATCGAGCACATGGCGGAAGGCTGTGACCGGTGCGGCGTCGATGCCAAGGGCCGTGGTGGTGGCCTGCAGCTGCTCCAGCTGGGCGGGGCCGGGGTCACGCTCCAGCAGGGCCAGCACCGTCATGCCCCGCAGGATCCGTTCGCGCCACTCCGGCTCCGGCACTGCTGCCGCCAGCTCGGCCGGCTGCAGGGGCGTGAGTTCCTCCAGGGGAATCGGCAGGTGGAGGAGGTGATCACGGATCGCGGTGATCGTGCGGCGGGCGATCGGGCTGGGCGTACCCTCCACGGAGGCGATCGCCAGCAGGCTGGCCAGCCCGGCGCGGCCGATGGCTTCGCGCCGCCCGGGTGGCGGCTGGAGCTGGGGGTGGAGGGTCACCGTCAGCTCCCCTTCTGGGCGGATCGCTCCTGCCTCTGCTCGTCTTCCCTGACCATGGGTACCAGCAGAGCAATTCCGATTAGCAACACCAACGCGATGGTTTTCAATGAATAGGCTAGCCCGCCGGGACCTATCAGGGAAGTTGTCCGCTCGCGTTGGTGAGCTAAGTGTGTTTTCTCACCAGGTCATTCAGCGATCAGCAGCCGCTGCAGGGACTGCTGAGGGGTGAGGCCACCGAGAGCCATGTGGCACCTGTGGCCGTTATAGATCCCCAGATACCGAGGTAGCCAGCGGTTCCGCTCCTCGGAGGTCTGGTACGCCATGACGTAGGCCCATTCCGCCAGGAGGGTTTTGATGTAGACGAAGTCGGCCGGAGGCCATAACGCTCGGCCTTGCCGTTGGTTTGCGGCGTATAGGGCTTGGTGCGGATGGGTTTCAGATCCAATGCCCGACAGGCCTTTCGCCAGTCACCGGAGCGGTAGGCGGGGCCGTTGTCCGAGAGGATCCGTCGGCAGGTGATCCCCTGCTCAGAGAACCAGCCGACTGCCCGGGCCAGGAACCCAACAGTCGTCGCCCTCTGCTCGCCTGTGAGCACCTCGACGTAGGCCAGGCGGGTGGCGTCGTCGATGGCGACGTGCACCTTCTCGTAGCCGGCGCCTCGGGAGGAGCCTTGACGGCGGTCACCTGTGATCCGGTGGCCGACACGCTCAAACCTGGCCAGCTGCTATTCCTTCGGAGAAGCCTGCGGCTAGATGTCGACATGGATCATGTCGCCCGGCCGCTCCCACTGGTACCGCCGCACAGGCGGCTTGGGTTCAAGGTTCCGCAGCCGTCCCAGCCCCAGACCGTTCATCACCCGTCCAACAGTCGAGAGGGGCGCCTTGAGGGCCTTGGCGATGCGGCGGAGCGTGGAGCGCTGGTACCGTAGATCCACGGCCTGCTGCAGTTGCTGCGGATCGACGGAGTGTTCGCCGCTGGGTGCGGCGAACACTCCGTCGATCCGCCAGTGCCGTTACGCCGCCATCACGGAAGCGCGCCAGCCACTTGTAAGCGCTGCGCAGGCTGGTCCCGGCTTGCGCCGCAAGGGCCTTGAGCGGCTCGCCCTCATTGAGGTGGCGTCGGATCAGGCGTTCCCGACTGATCGGCGTCAGTCGGGCATTGGGGTGGCTATGCATGGTGTGTGAGGTCTTGGGACGGGCGGTGACACCCCGACCCTGGCGACCTCACACCCAATCGTCAGCTGAACAACGTGGTGGGACTACACAGTTAAGCCTGCCTGGTCTTGGGCCTGCAACGGTGATCACGTTGATCAGTGAGTGTGGGCTCGACATGACCCGCTGGCCAAGCGCCAAGCATTTTGTCTCCTGGCTTGGGTTAAGCCCTCAGAATAAGATTTCTGGTGGGCACGTCCTTTCCTCACGTACACGGTAGGGAACAACTAGGGCCGGCAGTGCCTTTTGGATGGCAGCAGTTCCAATCAGCAGAACCAGTACTGCCTTGGGGGCATTTCAGCGGCGATTATCTACACGCGTTGGTAAAAGCAAGGCGTTGATTGCAACAGCGCGCAAGATTGCCTGCTCTACTACAAGACAATCAGATGCGGTATGGAATTCCAAGAGCCGGGGGCCTTGGCTTACCAGCAGGCATCCCAGGAGCGAAAAATGCGTGGGCTGGAGCGACGTGCCAGAGCGCTTGGTTACCAGCTGGTCGCAACCGGGTGAGTGGCAGAGATCACTGATGGCCGTGGGTGTTTCTTAGGAAGATGACGCCCCTCCATCCCGACCACTTTTACCACCAGGGGGCTTGATGGAGCCATTCAATGCGTCGTTACAGCGAGGACGTCAAGGCTGACGTGAGAAGGCGGATGAGCCCGCCCCACAGACAGAGCGTGGCCCGGATTTCCGAGGAGCTGGGCATCCACGTGATCACCCTCTACAAATGGAGGAAGGCCTGGCGGTTGCAGGGAGAGGTGGTGCCGGCATCCGAGAAGGATCCCGAGGGCTGGAGCGCCACCGACAAGTTCACGGTGGTTCTTGAGACCGCTGGCCTCAATGCCACCGAACTCAGCGCCTACTGCCGTGAGCGGGGCTTGTATCCCGAGCAGGTGGAGCGCTGGCGGCAGGCATCCCAGTATGCCAACGAGAAGCCAGTGCTCACCTTGAAAGAGCAGAAGGAGCTCGAGAAGCTGCGAGCCCATGACCAGCGTGAAATCAAGCAGCTCAAGCAGGAGCTGCGCCGCAAGGAGAAAGCCCTGGCGGAGGCGGCAGCGCTGCTGTTGGCGGCAAAAAAGATCCAGGCCTTCTGGGGAGAGGACGGGGACGACTGACGTCTCCCGACGATCGCCGGAAGGCCGTGCAGATCCTGGATGAGGGCATCGCCGATGGCGCCCGCGCCTGCGAGTTGGCCAGGCTGCTGGGCATGGCCCTGAGCACGCTGCAGCGCTGGCGGCGTCAGTTCGCAGGTGATGGGGACGGCCTGGACCGCCGCAAAGCCAGCCATCGCCATGTGGCTCACCGCCTCAGTGAGGAAGAGCGCCAAAGGATCCTGCGCACCTGCAACCAGCCGGAATTCGCGGCGCTGCCGCCGGGGCAGATCGTGCCGATCCTGGCGGACCGTGGGCTGTATATCGGCTCAGAGCGCAGCTTTTACCGAGTGCTGCATGCTCATGGGCAGGCCCATCGCCGTGGCCGGGCAAGGCCACCACAAGAACCCAGGGCAGTTCCCCGGTTGCGAGCCGATGGCCCCAAGCAGGTGTGGAGCTGGGACATCACTTATCTCCCCACCACAGTGCGAGGCGTGTGGCTCTACCTCTATCTGGTGATCGACGTCTGGAGCCGTAAGGTGGTGGCCTGGGATGTCGCCGAGCGGGAAGACCCCAAAATCGCCGCCGACCTCGTGAGCAGGGCCTGCCTGCGTGAGCGAATCTCTCGCCATCGGGGATTCGGGCCCCAGCAGCGCACACCGCTGATCCTCCACGCCGACAACGGCAATGCCATGCGCGCCGCCACGCTCGAATCAAGGCTGGAGGAGCTGGGCGTCCTCAGATCCTTCTCCAGGCCCCGGGTCTCCAACGACAATCCTTACTCGGAATCCCTGTTCAAAACGGCCAAATACCGGCCCGATTACCCCAACCGGCCATTCGCCAGCAAAGGCGAGGCCTGCGAGTGGGTGGCTGCGTTTGTGGATTGGTACAACCACCGACACCGCCACAGCGGCATCAAGTTCGTGACGCCCCACCAACGCCATAGCGGCCAAGCCGTGGAGATCTGCCGCCACCGTGCCCGTGTTTACGAGCAGGCGCGTCAGCAGCATCCCCGCCGCTGGACACACTCCACTCGTTGCTGGCGTCAGCCTGAGGAGGTCTGGATCAATCCACCTCCACCAGAAACGGACGTCGAAACAGCTACATTGGCCATGGCCGCCTGACCGGCGACAGGGGCGTCATCTTTCCTGGCAGTCACCGCGGTGACTGTCAGGAAAGGTGGCACCCCATGGCAGCCGATCAGGCCGCCTCAGCCAACGGTAGCGGTACCGCTGTTTCCCCACTTCTGGACACGCGTCTGCATGCGAACACACCGGCTATACGCCGAGTATACCTGCTTTTGGCCGCAGCCGTCCTGCCTCCATCTCTCTAACGCTCGCGATCACCTGGCCGCATGGAATGATTGGCAATGATGCTCCTCCAGAGGTGGCGGCTCAGGTGAATCGTGGTGTTGGACTAAGCCGCTGCGCGGCAGATTCAAAGCCAGCATAGCCAGAGCCATGC
>CAYHCE010000022.1:0-13213 GCA_964355015.1 uncultured bacterium
GAACAATTGGCGAACCAAGACTGGCTATGCGGGCTTGTTGCCCAGAGCTTCCTTAGGGCCGGAGAGAAGCCACTCTCAAGCAAGGTGCAATTCCGCTGGAGATCAACAAACTCGCGTTGGCTGGGCTCGAAGCTGATAACGGCGGCACAGCGAGGGGCCGCCAAGCAGGTGGTGAGACCGATGTTGGCTCCCACATCGATGAAGCCATCCTCAGAGTTGATGTCGCCCATAAGGTCAACGACTTCGTCATTCCCAAAGCGAGCCGCCAGCCAGAAGGTACTGTCGGCCAAGCGGGCATGGAGTAAAGGGCCGTAACGGCTTCGCACAGGTGCACCATCTAGAAAGAAAGATGCGAGTTGAGCTATGCGGTACTTACCTTTCTGGACTGGGAAGGAGACCAGAAAGTCCAGAAGACGATCAGCCAGAAAAGAACGAATCATGGCACATCCTCCCTGGTCAGAGCTAGAAGCACCTCCAAAACCCTGGTTGCAAGATTCTGCACATCAAAGCGAGTTTCGGCATCATCGCGACAGTTGGCGCGATCGAGCGACGCGAGAGACTGAACGGCCTCAACAAGATCATCCTCGCTATCACAGAGAAACCCAGTTACTGCATGCCGGATCACTTCAGGTGTGGAGCCACGCCGCAAGGCAATCACCGGGGTGCCGCAGGCCAGGGCTTCCACCATCACGATCCCGAAGGGTTCATCCCATCGGATCGGAAAGAGAAGGGCAGATGCTCCGCCAAGCAGCGCATGCTTCTGTTGATCGTCAACCGGTCCAATCCAGTTGATCTGCTCTCCATCCAGATGGGGACGTACTTGTTGATCAAAGAATTCAAGCCCTCCTGGTTCATCGGAGATGTTTCCAGCGATCACCAGGCGCCGGCCAGTGCGTTTCGCAACGGCGATGGCGGTATCGACTCCTTTGTTGTATGTGAGGCGGCCCAGAAACGCCAAATAATCCCCATCTCCCTGCCCTTGGGTGTAGAGGGAGCAATCAACTGGATTGGCCACCGTGTGCACAGGTTGGTGGACTGTCGCCTGACTCCATTGACTATTACTTATCATCAAGAATTGCAGGCCGGGGTGGGCAAAGCGCTCTGCTGCCTCAATCTGCTCTTGATCAATGGGATTTTGAAAACAGTGTAAGATTGGCAGTCTGGATTGCAGTAGGTACGCAAGATAGTCAAACCTTCCGAAGTTGAACACCACGTCACAGCCGCGGGCAGCCCACAGGCTCAGTGCCTGGAATTGCAGCTTCCGCCTTGCCCTGCTTAGGTATTGCTTCGTAGGGGCTTTATGAAAAAGTAGCCTCCCTCCATAGGAGTGGGATCCTGCCCCGGCCAGCAGGTGAACCGTATGTCCTCTCTTGGCAAACTCCTGGCAGTAAAGATGGACGATCCTTTCGGTCCCACCATAGTGGGTTGGTGGAACAGGAATATGGGGATCGGCAATGACAAGTACGTTCAAGCAGCAAGTCCGCAGATTTCTCGATAGAGCTCACCGGTGGCTCTGGCAATCCGATCAAAGCCTATCGGTGGCAGAACGGGGGTTTCCAGCCGGACTGGCTGCCGGATCAACTCCCTGAAGAGCTTGCTCCAGTGAGCAGAATCCAGAGGTAGCAGAAATCCATCTGAGCGTCCCATCAGCAACTCCCTGATCCCACCCAGATCGCTCCCCGCCACCGGAATCCCCGCGGCGAAGGCCTCCAGCACCGTCAGCGGCCCGGTTTCCAGCCAGGTGGAGGGCACCACGGCAAGGTCGTAATCCTGCAGGCGAGGAAGCAACTGGTCTTTGGGCACGCTGCCGCAGAGCCGAAAGCGCGAATCACCGGCCATGCGGGCCTTCAGATCGCGTCCGTAGGCGCTGTCCCAGTAGGGGCCGTAAAAATCCAGCTGGATTGGAATAGAGGCCGGCAAGGCCAGGATGGCATCCACCACCAGGTGGAGCCCCTTCACCGGGTGGCAGCGACCCCAGTACACCAAGCGCAACACCCCATCCTCCATCGGCCGGCGCTTCCGTGGCGACAGGGGTGTGGGTCCAGCGCTGCGGATCAGGTGAATCTTTGCGGGCGCAACGCCGTTTCGCAGCAGCACATCACGACTCCACTCCGCCAGCACGTGGATCCCATCGGCAAGCTCCGCGAGCTGCCGCCAGGCGGCCTGAAAAGCAGCGGTGAGCTGGCGTGCAGTGAGCACATGGGCCAGCTGGCCGGGCGTTTGAGGGTTGAGGGGCCAGCCGTTCTGCAGGGCCACCAACGCCGCCAGCGGGCGGGGCAGTTCGCCATTGTGAAGGCGGCAGCGGGTGCAGCGCCGTTGCCGCATCATGCCATCGCAGATTGTGCCACTTGCATCGATCAGATTGCCCTTGATGCAACTGAAGCCCGGCGCATGCACCGTGATCACCAGCCGCGCCCCGAAGGCCTTCGCGGCCCTGGCATGGTTGAGGCCGCAGCGATCGCTCCAGGAATGGAGATGCACAACGTCGGGATGGAACTCCTTGAGCAGCTCGGTGAAGTCCGCAATCTCCGCCGCCGTGGCGGCCACCTGCTGGCGGCGGTTGCCGGGCTGGATGGGCGGCAACTGGCGCTGTTCCGACAAAAGCCTGGCCTGGGAAGCATGGTCTGGCGAGGACTGGGGTGCCTCGTGGGCGGCCCAGAGGATTGCGGGCGTGGGCTTGAGCTGCTGCTGCGCCTCGATCAGCTGGCTAACGAAGATCTCCGTGCCACCAGTGACCCGGGGATAGAGATCATTGGAGAGGTGGAGAATACGCAAAAGACCGTTGTTGTTCAGAGATCAGCGATCTCTGTTTCGAGCGCCATGGGCACGAACAGATAATCGCAGGTGTGAGGTTGATCAGCCCAAACGGCGCTGGGGAACGACGTCACCCGCTCGATGCTCAATAGATTCTGTGGGCCTTCGTGAGGAAGACACACAGAAAAGGAACGTAGTTCCATTCCTCCAGCAGATTCAGGAGGGCTTGTTATTGCCCATCGTTATGGAGGCATTCAGAATCACGATGGGCATGCAGCACTTCGCACTAAATGATGGGTTCGTGGCGATTGATCGTGACACGCGCACCCTTCAGCAAAGCCAGCTCACCGCCTTCCACATCAATCTTGAAGAAGAACTGGCCAGAAAGGGACAACTTCATGGCCAGGCTGTCCAAGGGATAGGCGGGGATCAACGCACCACAGCCGTTGACATACATATCAGTGCGTATGCCCGGAACGGTGGTTGCTCCCGTATCCAGCTCAGCAATGGTGAACAACTCCAAGGGCCTTCCGATTCGGAACAGGCCCATGTGTGAACATCCGGCAACAGGCCATGGCCAGATTGGCTGCAACGAGGGCTTCAGCCAGAACGAAGCCCCTGGGATTGGGTTCAAAACAAAGGTATTGGCGAATCACAACGCCACTGTAAAACAGCTCCAGGATCGTCTGGCCGATGTTCATCCCCACATCAACCACATCACCACCGAAGAGGCCGTGCTGGTGGATCCGCTGAAGCAGGTCGGCTTTGAAGCCGCCTCTGATGGAGAGCAGCTGCTCCGTGGCTCCGCAAAGTAGTGGCACGCGAAACGTGCCGCCGAGGGTGTGGTGGGCCAGGGTGTAATTTAGCCTTGGAGCAAGCCCTGAGCGGCGAAGGAGCTTGGCCAGCAGTTGCTCCGATGAATCAGCCAAAGGTTGTTTCATGGCGCGATCAACTGTTTAGGGGCCATCGACGAACCAAGCTCAGGGATGAACGGGGTCCAGGCTTTTAGGTTTTCGGCGGACGTACACCAGGCGTGGGCAGCGAATGGCAAGGCTCCGCCGAGGGCAGCCAGCTCCAGTTCGATATGTTTGTCAATGCAGAATATCAAGCCTGTATCCACATCAGGAAGGCGAAAGCCGCTCGAATAGCGGGGGAGATACTTGGCGAACACGGCATCTTCGTTCACCCCCATCCAGCGGCTTAACTGATTGCCAGGCGCTGCCAGACGGCAGCCATTGATCAGACGACAGCAAAGATAGCGGATCAGGTACAAGGCCCTGGCCTTGCTGTTGAAGGGATTGATGATTTCGCGAAACTCGCGGCTCCGAAAAACAATCGGGTTGTCTTGAAGCTGCTCGAGGATCGGCTGAATCCGACGCAGGGAGAACCCACCAACGCCAACGCAAAACAGACCTTCAGGCCCATGGGCTGCATTGGGTAGATAAAGGGGAGCGCCGATGTAGTCGTAGGGCTGGCAGCACCAATACTGGAGCTGATCCTCGAACACATAGGCATCAAGCTGACAGATCAGCAGATGGCTGTTGGATGCGTAGTGCTGATAAAATGGCTCCTCAAGCATCAATTGATTGTAGGAGTGGTGCGAATCCAAGCAAGCATCATCCACCACATGCCATTGATAGCTTGCTTCCGGCGGCAGCACCTCATTCAACATCAGCTGGATGGCTGCCTGCCTGGAGCGGGGGACTAGCAGGGAAAGGGGATGGCCGGCAAGAACAGAACAGGTGCGTCGCAGGCTGATCTGCTCGAAGGCGTTGAGCTCCTGGCGGTAGATCGGGATCACCACCACGGGCCTTTCGAGGGAATTGTTCACCGGCCGGTTCAGGTGGTGCTTAGTCAAGGTGTTGTTTCTCCGTTCAGGAAAGCGCCGAAGGCGGCCCGGGTTGAGGCGGCCGCACGCTCAGGCCCATGGTTCTCCTGCACCATCGCCCTGGCCCGGTCCACTTTCTCCTGCCAGGCGGAGGGCTGGGCCAGCAGCTCGATCAGGCTCTCCTCCACCGCCACCGCCAGGGCCAGCACGTCGCCGGTGCGAACCGGCCTAGAGAAGGCTTCGGTGAGAAAAGCGTCTCCACCCCAGGCTGGAAATCCCACTACCGCGCAGCCATTGGCCATGGCCTCGAGGGGTGTCAGGCCAAGACCTTCCTGCAGGCTCGTAGCGACGTAGAGGCGAGCCTCCTTGAACGCCTGCTCCACATTCGACTCTGACAGACCTTCCAAAGCCCGGATCCTCCAACCCCGCAGTGCATCCCGATTGCGCAGAATGCCAAACACCTGCTCCACCACGTCGGTGGATTTTCGAGGGAAGAAGACCAAGAGTGCATCGCGTTGTTGCAGAGAAGGCACGCTGGGGGGAGAGCTCACCGCCAGCTCAAGGCAGCCAATCGACAGGCCAGGAAACGCCCAGCGCAGATAGGCCTCTCCGTAGGGGGAGTTGGCCAGCTGTCCGATGACACCAGCTGCTCTATAACCAACAAGTAAAGAAGTGGGTTCACTGGGGGAAATTGACTCGAGGGCATGGAACGTGAGAAAGCAACCCTGGTTCAGAATCAGCTTGGGCAGGGCGGCGGGCAACTCCCCGAGCCTGGCGGCATAGATCTCGGGCACAACCAGTAGATCCTGGTCGATTGGTGAGGTCGCCAGGGGGGCGAGCCGCGGCGGCAGAGAGAGGTCCTGGCGGCGTTGGAGGAGCCGCCGGAGCAAGCCCACCAGCATGGATCGCCACGAGATCCGGTCCTGCAGCCAGGGTGGGGCCAGCCAGCAGGGCACCGGCGTGGGAAACCAGATCCGCGGCCTCTTGCTGCCGGTGTAGAGGATTGCAACCCGATGGCCAGCCTCCTGGAGGACAGCCGCCTGGAGATGAATCTGCTTCACCCCCCCGGTGGGATAAGGGAGATCGGGGCAGAGAAAGAAGATCATGGCTGGCGAAGCCCCAGGCGGCGGGAGGGCCGGATACGGGCGATCAGATGGTGCTTGGCCAGGCTGAAAAATCGACGAACATCAGGGCCGGGGGGGCGCCGTAGCCAGGCAATCAGCAGCCTGAGCAGGGAGCGCCTTCCCTGCTTCACATCAATCCAAAGGTTCTCGTATGCGGTTGCTGCTGTGGAAGACACACCGCCGCTATGGAAATCGGCAATCAACTGGGTATGGTGACAGATGCGGGCGCCGTTGCGGTGGAGGCGCAGGATCAGATCCCGGTCGCCAGCGATGTGGAAGGTTTCGTCGTAGCCATCAAACTGAAGCACCAGTTGGCGCCGAAAGAAGGTGCTCAGGTGCGGCAGGGTGAACTGGGGGAGCACCGCTGGGCCTGGATTGAAGTCCTCTATAGCATTATCACGGCAGGTCCAGCGTATCCGTACGCCAAAGCTATCGATATCGGCCTGGGAGAGGTTCAGGGCCGGCAACACCAGATCAGCACTCCCCGGCAGAAGGCAGTCGCCAGAGTTGAGAAACAGCAGAAATTTTCCGGTGGCACGCTGGATACCCTTGTTCATGGCATTATAGATGCCACGGTCAGGTTCTGAGCGGATCTCCCCCTGCCGGTAGAAGCCATGGGCCACCGCCAAACTATTGTCGGTGGAGGCCCCATCGACAAAAACAAACTCCACTGCAGGACATCGCCATTCATGAAAGCTGGCAACGGTTCTAAGCAGCCCTTCGGCATTGTTGTGGTTGATCGTGATGATCGATAGCAGGGGAGCTGGCACAGCACTCATGAATTGGAGCGAAAGAGCAGTATCGACATCATTAGCTCAATGGCTTGCGCTCCATAGCTGTCGTGGACGAATGATTTTCAACACGTCAACACAGTAGATCCAGAGGTTGCTTGCTGCAGCCCGTTAGGGGAAGTCTTGGATCGGGACTTCGTGCACTGACGGTGGCCTTGGCGATCCTTCTCGCAGAGTTCAAGAATCCCAGATGATGATCAGGTTGATCTGGGATAGGCCTCACCCAGGTGCGCCGCCCCATGCAGGACATGGCCACGATCAATCAGGGCGATGATCACGTTGATGTCGAGCAGCGCCCGGATCAAATTCCATCCTGATCACGAAGCTGGTCGATCTGCTCGTTGGTGACCAATGTCTGAGTGCTGGCCGGAAAGGCTCGAAATCCAGCGACTGCAAGGGGTCTGATCCAGAGGCTTCCAGCTGGCCAGTCATTGCGGATCGCAGCAGACCCGAAACAACCTTGCCTGCGGAAGTGGCTTGTCTGCGAGCCAGCTCCTTGGCTGCCGCGAGCACATCATCTTCGATATCGAGGGTGGTGCACATCGGGCTAACCGACTTCACCGCATCATCGCATCAGCCAGAGGCTCATCGTCGCCTTGCGCGGCTATTCAGGCGTTCCAGATCTCCTTAAGATCCAGCCGGAGGCCAGGGAATTCAGAGCCTCCCTCCAGCACCTCGGCCTGCTTGATGCGTTGCGGCGCAGCGCTGGCGTGCCAGATCTCCACGGCGCGCTCGTCGGGCAGCAGGAGCCAGCCGAGGCGGGCACCGTTGACCAGATAGGCAGCCATTTTCTGACGAAGGGCGCTGACGCCCCGGGCCCCCTCATCGCTGGGGCTGGCCAGCTCCACGACTAGGTTGGGACAGAGGGGCGCAAAGCCGCGCCGCTCGTCAACGCTGAGCGCCTGCCAGCGATCCAGTCGCACCAGCGAGGCATCGGGGCTGAGCACCGAACCGTCGGGAAGACGGAAGCCGGATGAGCTGTCAAACACCTTCCAGCCGCCCTGCTGATCGGCCCAGAGCAACAGCCGCATCACCAGCCGCGAATTACGCGCGCCGGTTTCACTGCCGGTGGGCGTCATCGAGATCAGCTGGCCATCGGCCGTGAGTTCGAGAACCGCCTGAGGGTTGGCGGCGCAAATCTGCTCAAACTGGTCAGGCGTGAGCCGCAGATCCGCAGGCAGGCGCAGAGGGGCCAGTGCGTCGAACGAGTCAGTTGCTGCTGCAGCAGACGAGGGAGCAGCAGTGGCGTCAGCAGTGGTCAAGGCCACACCACGGCATGTGGATTCACGCTAGCGGTGCCACGCTTCAAGCCAGCCGCTGCTTCAGCAGCACGGGCTATGGCGATGCTGTGTGTTCAGCAGGGCCAGCATCCAGAAATCGCGAGTCAGCGCCAGGTGTGTGGCTCAGGGCAAGCTCGAGCACCGTTTCCAGCCGGATCACCCGACCGTTGAGATCGTGAATGCAGTGCTGCTGCTCCTTCATCCGGCCCGCAACCTGCTCAACCTTGTCGTTCATCCGGATCACGGTGATGAGCGCCGAGAGGATGCGATCGGTAACGCTCATGGCTGGGCCTGCAGGGCAGCGCGCACCTCGGCCAACGCCACATCCAGAGCCCGTTCGGCGCGGCTGGTGCTGAGCTCCAACTGACTCAGGCCTCAGGGCCGCCTACCCACCAGCTGGTCGGCTTGGCACCACAGGAGTGAGGCAAGTCCCTGGAGCTGGTCAGGGCTGAGTACGGAGCCATCGGGGAGGAGAAACCCCTCGCAGCTGCCGAATACCTACCAACCGTCCAGCGTCGTCGCGGTTAGGTGTGGGCTGGCTATATGTCTTCTTCAGCCGCCTGGGCCGCCATCAGGGCGAGGAGGGAGTTGAGTTTGGAGCGGTTGGCTGTAGAGGGATCGAGCTGGAATCGGGCGGAGAGCAGAGCTGCACTGCGGAGGAGAGCAATTCCCTGCCTTTGGCGTTCTGCTGCCTGAGCCTGGCGTTCACTTGCTTGAGCTGCTCGGTCTCTTTCCTGATCTGCTCGGTTTCATTCCTGATCTGATCGGATTCGTTCCTCAGTTCTCTCGTTCGCTGCTCGATCTCGCACACGGGTCGCCAGTTTAGCATCGATAACAACGACTCCAAAGGAGACAGCGATGAGCCAGATGCCCCATTGCTGCTGGAGTGGGAGGAGCCGGCCCGGGAGTGTGATGTGGTCATAGGACGAGAAAAGCGCAATGAGACCAATAACAACACCGGCCTACACCTGAACGGTGCCCTGGCGGTCGAGCCCCAGAAATCGGCACTTGGCCCGCTCCGCCTCTGAGGGCTTGGGCGAGGGGTTAAACAAATCGTAGGCGCCTCAAGCCTTGAGGCACACCTTAATACACGTGTACTTGTCATGATGCCTGCAGAAAGCATGCGTGGCGCCCATGGTCCCGCCGTGGTATACACCGGTCAGGGGCTGGCTGGCCAGTTCGACCACCAGATCAGGCCAGAGGGGGCAAGGCCTCGGCGCTGCTCGGGGTTGAGTACCGAGCCGTCCGGCAGCCGAAAGCCACTGGAGCTGTAGAACACCTTCCAACCCCCGGCTCTCCTGGCGAACTGCTTCAGCTGGTGGATCAGTTCACTGTTGCGGGCCCCTGTCTCGCTGCCGGTTGGCGTCAACGTGATCAACTGACCATCGGCGATCAGTTCCAGCACTGCCTCAGGCTTCGGGCGACGAACGCAGCAGGGGTTGTTGCTGGGCTGGCAGCGATGGCCATGGCCGGACACCGACGGATGGCTTCAGGGTAGGGATGCTGGCGAGGCCGCACCCATCGCCTGCCGGTACACCTCTGCATACAGCCCCGCCACCCGCGCCGGATCCCAAAGGCGCTCGGCGCGCGATCGGGCGGCGGCGCCAAGCTGGCGACGGCGCTGGCGATCCTCCAGCACCCAGCCGACGGCAGCGGCCAGGGAGAGCGGATCAAACGGCTCAGCCAAAGCACCGGTGATGCGGTCGTCAACGATGTCGACCAGTCCACCGGTGCGAAAGGCCACCACCGGCGTACCGCAGGCGTGGGCTTCGAGGCCGGTGTTAGGCAGGTTGTCCTGGCGTGAGGGGATCACGAACACATCGGCAGCGGCATAGAGAAGCCGCAGGCTGATTTCGTCCTGAAGGTGGCCGCTGTAGTGCACGGGAAAGCCGAGATCTGGCGGATCAGCGGGCCGGTTCTGGCCGAACACCACCAGTTCAAGCTGCTCCAGCGCGGTGCCGGAGGCGGTGGCTTTGAGTTGGCCAAGAGCCGCCTGCAGCAGATCGGCCCCCTTGCGCGGGTCGCCGGTGCCACCGATGGCACCGAACAGCACCAGGGGTCGATCCAGCGGCAATCCGAGCAGGCTGCGGGCCTGGGCCTGATCGCACGGCGCCCAGACCTTGAGATCGATCGGATTGGGGATCACCGTGATCGGCCAGCTGCGCATCAGGGCGCTGCGGCGGGCGCAGTCCGCCAGCCAGGTGCTGGGGCAAACGAGGTGCATGGGTCGCTGCCAGGCGCGCCGCTTGCGCTCCCAGGTGTGGCGGTTGAGATCGGGGCCGGATTCGTGGATCGGTCGGTTGGTGGCGGTGTAGCCCTCGGCGAAACGCTCATCCACGGCCGGCGGTGGGGTCACATAGTGCTCGGCGCCGCAGAACGCCCACTGATCGTGGAGTGTCCAGACCACGGGCTTGCTGAGGCGGCCGATTTCCTCGATCGAGAGGGTGCCGCTGCCCAGCCAGTGGAGGTGCAACAGATCGGCGCGGCAGTCGCGCAGCTCGCGCCCGAGCCCGGTGTCGGGCCACGCCACCGAGTGCAGAACGGGGTTCTCCGTGATGAAGCCACGGGTGGCACGCGCTGCCAGGCGGGGATGAAGGCGGCGACGGATCGGGCCCATCGCCAACGGCAGGCCTTCGATCACAGATGGATCGTCTGATCGCTTCACCAGCACCCGCATGACCGATTCGACGGCAAAGCTTGGTCCGTGATCCACCAAGGCACGATGGATCCGGTGAGCGGCACGGGCAGCACCCCCATCGAGTTCCGAGGCGTTGACGTGGAGAACCTTCAACGTGACCGAACTGACAGAACGACCAACTTCCGGGCAACATGCCCAGGCTGCATGAAGGCAAGATGAAATCGCCGTTTCCAGGGGCGGAGATGCCGCTGCTGCCACTCCCTTAGCGGAAACGCCAGCCGTGATCGCTTCTCCATGCGACGCAACCGTGGCCAGTCGGGTTCTACCGCTTGCGTTCGCGTATAGATCACACCATGACCTCCCGGTGATGCTCCCTCCACCGCTAAACCCAGTTCCTTGCAAAAACGATCGAAGCTGTGCCGGAAGTGAAACGTGCAGGGAAGATGACAGGCAATCACGGGGTAAAAGCAGTTGGCGATCACCAGACTCCCGCCTGGGCGTACGACTTGCACCATTTGTACAAGCAATGAGAGCGGATCGTGGACGTGTTCCAGTACATCAGTGCAGACCAGAGCGTCGTAGGTGCTGGCATGAAGTTCAGAAACGAAGTGAATGTTAGAGAAGGGGCCGCAGCTCTCAATGCCGTGGCGTGGAGGGAAAGGGTCATGAATGTCCACCTTCGTATGGGCTGAACGTTGGGCGATACAGCGAGCCAGGGTTCCGAATCCACCGCCAAAATCCAGCAGTCTACTGCTGCATTTCTGTGCAATCACTTCCGCGATCGCCTCTCGGTGTCGCATGGATTCGTCATGTTGCTCGATGAACATGCCGTTCAGCAGCCAAACCGGATGACTATAGAATGCGGAGTAGCAATCGGCATCAAAATGAGCTTGATTACAGCCGCTCTCGGCCCAGGCCCGATCCATCAACACCCAGATCTGCTCCAGGGTGGGGTTGTTGCCGGTTTCGCGAAGAATCTGCTCAATCTGTATATGTTCGTCGGATGACAGCGCGTAATGCTCAAGATCGATCATGGATCAGGCGGGGCTGAGCCAATACAGCGTTTTGCGAATGCGAAGTTTTATGCGAGAGACTAGCTTCCGAGGTTCACGGAATCCAGCACCACCAAAATGATGGTCAAACGAGAACCGATCCGCTTCCGCATCCCGCAGCAGGAACGTGGGATGACGAAGGGGCAGGAGATGCGCTTCTCCGTAGGCCGTGTGCTCGCTCTCTGCGGTGGTGTGCGAACCATCGGCCCCAAATCCCACATTGCTCACCAGGTTGGCATTCGGCAATGCCGTCAGGCCTCCATTCACCAGGCAGGTGAAGGTCCACTGGTAATCCCACCAAGTTACAAGTTGGGACTCTGAATACGTTTTATACCAGATATTACTCCAGTAGCCACGCTCGATCGGATCCTCGAACATCCCCTCCAGCAACCCTGAGGCCTTCAGTGCTGGCCATCGGCTCAAGTCTCTATCGTAATGGCTCCAGCAACAGCGCCAGCTCGCCCAGCCCCAGCAGTGGTTGTAGCGGCTGAAGTAATAGCTGCCATCGCCACGCCAGCGGCCCTCCTGAAAGTTGTTGCCACTGATGCACCAGATCCGCTCGTCTTCCCGATACCGCTCCAGCAGTTCGGCGCAGTAAGGAAAGAAGTCGGGATGGGGCACACAGTCGTCCTCCAGGATGATGCCTTCCTCCACCTGCTTAAAGAACCAGCTGATGGCGCAGCTCGGACCCAGCCTGCAGCCGTGGTTCACATCGGAATACAACCGCTCCATCGTGCAGGGCCAGTCAATCTCCTTCCCGATCAGCGCCCGGGTGGCGGCCACCTTCTCCGCCTCCCCAGCTCGTTCAGGGTTGGGCCCATCGCAGGCCACGAAGATCCGCGTGGGCGCCGCCACCCGGATCGCGTCGATCACCTGCTTGGTGGTGTGGGGCCTGCGCCAGGCGATCAGGAGTACGGGAGTGGTGAAGCTCATGGCCAGGGCCTCACGATCACAGAAGGGTCCATACGACCAACACCTGAAGCTTCAGGGCACAACCTGCCGCGTTTATAGCGCCAGCGGCAACAAGAAGGTCTCGCCAGCGCTTGTTGGCTCAGGCTGCGGTTGTGCTGCCGAGCCCGGCGCTGCAACAGCTGATGCAACGGCTCGGGGATGTTTCACGTCTGAAGGGATGACTTTCCCCGGGAGGCGAAGGGGAAGATCGGGGGATCAGTGGGTGGGGCAGCCGCAGCGGAGTGCGGCGCGCTCGAGATGTTGGTCGGCGGTGATCAGAGCGGCACCCGAGCGCTGCGCCAGGGCCAGATAAGCCGAGTCGTACATGCTCAGGCCCTGATCCAGCGCAAGAGCAAGTGCATGAGCACTGAGTTCAGAAGCAGGAACGGACCTCAGTGGCAACCGCAGCAGATCTTCGAACAACCCCTCAGCCTCTTCTCGGCGGAGCAAGCTGCGTTGCACCTGCTTCAACAGCACCGCATCTCCACGTCCCCCACGCTCCATTGCCGTCTCCAGGCCAACCGGAAAGGGCCCATCCGCCAGAAATAGTCTGAGCAGTGCCGATGCATCGATCACGAAGACATCCCTCCTCGGGAAGAGTCCTCACCGGTCACGATCGGCCCGCAGATCGCTGATCAGCTGAGGAAATTGCCTGCCCTTGAGGCGCTCGCGCCATTGTCTGGGCGCTTCCAAGGCTGAAGGACGCGAAAGGCGTACGTCCCGCTCGATGATCATCCGCGCCTACTCCTGCATGCTGCGGTGATTGCGTGCAGCCAGCTGTCGCAAGCCTTCGTA
>CAYHCE010000022.1:13313-46047 GCA_964355015.1 uncultured bacterium
CCTACTCCTGCATGCTGCGGTGATTGCGTGCAGCCAGCTGTCGCAAGCCTTCGTAGGTATCTTCAGGGATTCCTCGCAAGCTGAGAGAAGGCATAATGGCATCGTCGCCAGCGATAGCTAAACGATACTGCAGCTGGCCCTGTCTGGAAATTGCCAGCAGGGCTTCGCGCAGCTCCTGCCCTACTGGATCAACTGGCAGGGAAGACACAGCGCATCGGCGGCCCCTGTAGCTTCTGCTCACCCTGGTTGAACAGCCACTGCTCGGCAGCGCCATACCCGCTGTCTCCGAGAAACAACGACAGCACCACGCAACTGTCGACATAGAAAGGAGCAGCGTTCACTGCTGGGCGCACAGCTGGGCTCAGCCCTCTTCCCGCAACTCTCGCACCAGCGCCACCGCACTGCCGGCAAGTTTGGGCTGCCCCGCATGGAAGCGCCACAGACTGGCCCCGTCGGGTGATGACCACCTCATCGCCCGCTTCAACCGCATCCAGCAGCGCCGAAAGTTGGGCCTTGGCCTCGGCCAATCGCACTGTACGGATGGTCATCAGGTCAGTGGGTCATCATCATCGCGCTTCAGCACCGCCTCGGGGTTGGCGGCGCACCAGCTCGAACGGCTCAGGGCTGATCCAGCTGCTCCAAAACCCCGATCACCGCGCCGGCCGTATCGATGGCCTGCACCGCATCGCTGCCGTCGAACAGCTCCGATGGCGGCGTGGCATCGATCGGATAGCGACTGGTGATGGTCATGCGGGTGAGGGCCTTCAGCGGCAAGTCGGAGAGCACCCCCACCTCCACCCCCTGAGCCCCAAGCGCCTCCACCAGATCATTAAGTACATGGGTATGCGGGGGCTCGAGCCCAAGTTCGAGCAAGGCGCCCTTGAGGGCCTTCTCAGCAGCCTGGGCGGCGAAGTAGCAGGCCTGGGCGTGAAATCCGTTGTCTGTGGCCAGACGAGCCAGCGCAAGATCATCATGCGCCTGGAGCAGCCAGGCCTGGGGACGGGCGTTCATGGCGCGGACAGCAGCTGCCGGGCCTGTTGGCGGATGCCTCGCCAGTACGGCAAACCGGAGCTGGCCATGGCGTCCCAGCGAGCACGGCTGAGGGCGATCACATCAGCCCCGAGGCCAGCATCCAGCAGCGAATCGGCCAACTGATCGGCTAGCCCCTGGCCATCAGCCACCACCAGCAGATCGGTGTCGGAGAAGCCGTCCCAATCGCCGCGGGCCCTGGAGCCGAACAGCCACACCTCGTACGCCCCTTGCGAATCCAAAGCGCTGGCGGCCAGGCCTTCCTGCAGCCGCTTCTTCAGGGCCGCCTCAAAGCGTTCCTGCTGACGCTGCCGCAGCCTCTGAAAGGTGGAGAGGATGTGGGTGGGCATACCTTCAGGGTAGAAGTGGCCGGAGGATGCGGTGCAGGCCTCCAGCCTCCCCTCGGGAACGAAGCACAAACCGACCGGCTGCTAAGTCGGGCAGCCAGGCTTGGTTTACATCTGCCGGCGTGGCCAGAACCTCGGGCGGTGCGCTCTCTGTATCAGGCGGATGCAGGTGAGAGCCAGATCACTCTGATGCAAGGAAGTGGATGAGGGGCTTCAGACCTGCTGCACCGCCCACTGGGCAGCGGCGAATTCAGTCAGATCCTCGAGATCATGGATCTCCTGATGGCGCAACCAAACTGCCCACGCCACCAAGGGTGTTCTGGCCAGGCTGTGCAACGGTTCATCACCAGCTCTGTTCCAGCAGCCAACCCTCCGGCCGGGACCCTCCGAGATGGAGGAAAGTGATGGTCTCACATCCGAAAGCTGATCCGAAAGGGAGCCCTCACAGCCGCTCAGCTGGCCACCATGCCGAGGCGGGCCGATGTGGCCAGCAAAAGTTCGGGCGCAGGTTGGGTAGTGAGATCCCCAGGAACCACGCAAGCAACTAATCCCCCAGCAGCTCCCGCACGCCCTGCCATTCAGTGGCGTGCCTCACGCTCCGAGCCTGGGCCCAAGGCAAGCCATTGGGTGGCTGTCGCTGTGAGGATCCCCTCGCGCAACTGGTTCTGTATCGCCTTCTCAGTTGTGCATGGGTGCTTCACAACACCCATGAGCCTCAGGCGCGCCAGGAACTCCGACTCAGTTACACACCTGTGATCATCGGGTTACCCCATCAGCACGGGGCTGACCCGGTTACACCATGACCCTCTGTGTCTTTCGGAGTGATGTGTCGGCCCGTGCTGATGGGGCCGACCAGCAGGAGCGAACCGTGACTCGATCAGGAGCCTGGCCAATAGGACCCATCACAGCTCTGCCCGACTCCCCCTCAGGGGTGCCTAAAAGTGTGATCAGGCCGTTCCTGGGGCCATCGCCACGCCTCCCAGCCTCAGCATTCCTTGGATGTCGTAGGCCAGTTCCCGGTACCCCTGGCGGATCGACCGGTAGCCGCCACGCCGCAGCAGGTTCATCACCACTGTGCGCAGGAAGGCGAACGCCGGTGCGCCGTTCCGATCGGCGTAGCGGTGCGCGTCCTCACCCAGCTGAGCGTCCCGCACCCAGTGCCACTCGTTTTCGATACTCCAGCGCTGCCGGATCAGGCGTAGCAGCGCTTCTGGCCTCGTCCGCAGCTTCCTGATGAAGGTCAGCGACCGCATGGTGCGCGTCCCTTTGCGGGTGAGGGTGCTGGTGGTCATCTCGATGATCCAGCTGCAGCCAGGCCAGTTGTCCTTGATGTGCTCAGGCGCCTCTTTCGCCCGCAGTTCCCAGATGGTGTGACGGCCATGCTTGTCGTCGTGATCCGTTGCGGTGAAAGGGATGTGCCGCTTTCCCTGGAACTGGCTGCGGATCTGGCGGTACAGGGTCTTCTGGTTGGATTTAACGCTCAGGAGCACGTCGGCCCCCTGCTCCAGGCACCACTGAAAAACGGCCGGGTGGTGTGCAGGGCATCCGCCTGAATCAACACCCCCTCCAGATCCAGGCTGCTCAGCAGCTCCTGCAGGACGGCGCGCTCGCTGGATTCGCCGGTGTCGTAGGTCTTCTGGGCCAGGGCAACACCGAGGGCCCGGGCGTAGACGGTGACCTGGGCGACAAAGCGGTGGCCGCCGTCCTCGGTCTCGACCACCGAACCCCTCAGCGTCTTGCCGTCGCACACCAGCTGGTCCAGAGCCTCGGCCCCGCCTGGGATCTGGCTGATCATCCAGGCCTGCAGCACCTGGGCGAATTCCTGCAGATGGGTCTTATTGAAGAGGTAGAGAAAGGTGGCATCGGAGGGCCAGCGCTTGAAATCCAGGCCCAGCGCCTGGTTCAGCGCTGCACGGTGCCGTTTGGCAAACGCCTCCAGATCACGGGAGCTCCTGCAGCCACTGAGGATCCCCAGCACCGCCACCAGCAGCAGGAACCACTGCGGGTAGCGCACCCCGCGGCGGTAGCGACCATCCGGAATCGCCTTGAGGAAGCTGATCAGGTCATCCGGGACAGCCTGATCGACTGCGGCGGAACGGATTTCGGGCATTGGAAGCGGTGAGACCCGCCGACCAAAGCCAATGCAGCCAGCTACGCCAAGACCTACAAGGACAGACTTTTAGGCGGCCCTGGACTCCCCCTGCTGATCGCCTGTGCCACCACAATCAGACTGCGTTGGCATCAGCAACCTTGCCACGACATGGGCAATCGGCCCAGTTCGATCATGTCGTCGGCATCGATACCCACCGCGACTTCCAAGTTGCGGTCGCTCTTGCTCCGAATGGAGGAAGGCTCGGCGAGCTCACCTTTACGGCCACCAGCAAGGGCTACGAGGAGCTGGAGGCCTGGACCGAGCAGTTATGGCGTCAGGCCGGTGTTCGCCATGGAGGGCACTGGTTCCTACGGGGCCGGGCTCTGCCGTGAGCTCCTTAATGCGGCCTACGACGTGATCGAGTTGAACCGGCCTGATAGCTCCGCCCGCCGCCGCCAAGGCAAGGACGACCCAGTGGACGCCGAGGCGGCAGCCAGGGCGATTCTGGCCGGTACGGCTTCCATCGTCCCCAAGCGAGGCGGCGATCAGGTGGAGATGATCCGCCTGCTGAAAGTGGCCCAGGACTCCGCCATCGATGGGCGGACCAGGGCCCTGAACCAGGTGCGCTCATTGCTGGTGACTGCCCCCTTGGCGTTACGGGAGCGGCTCTCGGGCCTCAGCCGCAACGAGCTCATCACCACCTGCGCAAGCTTCCGCCCCGGTGAGCTGGTCGGTCCTCTGGCTGCCGCCAAACGGGCGTTGCGCAGTCTGGCCCGGCGTATCCAGGCTCTCGATGCCGAGCTCAAGGAGTTGATGGCCGATCTCGATGCTCTGACGCAGGAGGCCTGCCCCAGGTTGCGCCAGAGCTATGGCATCGGCATCCATGGAGCTGCAGTGCTGCTGACGGCTGCTGGCGACAACCCAGAGCGCATTCGCTCGGAAGCGGCTTTCGCCGCCGTCTGGGGCGCCAGCCCCCTGCAAGCAAGTTCCGGCAACAGCCGGCATCACCGGCTGAATCGGGGCGGCAATCGCCAGGCCAACGCCACCCTGCATCGCATCGCTGTGGTGAGGCTGCGCTGGCATGAGCAGACCAAGGCCTACGCCGAACGGCGCAAAGCAGAAGGGCTCAGCAACAAGGACATCCTGCGCTGCCTCAAACGGTTCATCGCCAGGGAGGTGTTCCATCTGCTGATGGGCAAACAACCCCGCAGAACCACGGCCACATGAGCGGCCCAATGATCAGCTGCCCAGGCTCCCATCCGATCACCCGACCGCCACCACAAGCGGTCGGGTGATCGGATGGATCAGAGCCGGCCGCTACGGCTCAGAACCGCAGCCAAAAAACCTCGCTCAGGGGCTTGACAATCTATAGGAGCATCGCTTGATGGTTTGGGCCTAGATTTTGACCGCGATCCATTCCTAGTCCAGACTTGAAACGGCGAGTTGGTCTGGGTCGCACCCCTTCGAGTGGTGTAACTCAGGCGGTCCTGTGACCATCCCTGGAGGGTCACAGGAACAGTCAAGGGATGACTGCCTGGAAGCTTACTGCGCAGCTCCATTGATTCATAATGACCCCTAAGAGTTTGCGGAAAAACCACCTCAGAAGGCGAGCTTTTCCCGGAGAACAGGGAGCCGCTGCGCTCCTGTTGACCTCGCATCACGACTGGGGCAATTGCACCATTTTCGCAGAGGTGGCTGGGTATTTCAGCGAACTCCTAACGAATCATCCCCTCCGTCGAGCGGGTCATCTGAAAAGCCGGCAGGTTGCTCCAGTGACGTGAAATTCGCTGAAGCGCTTACAACCGACCGGATCTTTCTCTGATGCCGGCACCACCTCCCTTTTCAAGGCTCCGTCTGTTGGTGGACTCATCCGCCTTTTGACGAGAGCTTTGACAGTTATGCTGTAGCAACGAATTGAACGCCTCCATCAAGCCCCAGCCCCCTTGGTGGAGAATGTGGTTGGGATAGAGATGCGACAGCTTTTCTGACAGGAGGGGGCCTGACAGATCAGGAGACTAATGACGTATCAATTCCACAAGTATCTAGCAATCCTTGGGCATTAGTTAATGTATATGGTCCTCGCCCAATCTTGCGGAGTATTCGATACCAGGCCTCCTTTGGGCCGGTTGGGCTGATGAGCTGTCGGGCAAGGCCAAGCAGAAGTGAGCATTTCTCATTTTTTTCAAAAAGTTTAACTCTAGGAAGATCAGGAAGGGTCGATGCATTCATATATGCCTTTCTATAGTCACCGGGCGTGGGCCAGGAGATTCGCTTATTAATTGAAGAAACAGCAATTTGTCTGTTCTTTTCGTTGTGAACCATCATGAGCTTCCTCGAGCCAACTTGCCGATAAACCCATTCCCAATTCGATGCTAAGTGTTGATCCACCTTGGGGAGTGGCATCTCTCTCTTGTCATCATCATGTTGAATAACGTTCAAACCATCTTGAGGAATCCTGCTTACTGGGAAACCAGCCAAGAACAACCTGGAATAAAGGTCGATTTCATCCCACCCCCAGCCTTGTATGTATGGGTTAAAGCCTCCGACCTGCTCGAGGCTCACTCTCTTACAAAGAAAAAATCCGTTACTGGTGTATAGGTCTGAGGGAAGGCTCCAGTCTTGAAGGGTGAGCCGATTACACATCAGATGCGCCTTCGTCTCTTCTAGATGCCTTAAGAGCCTCTCTGAGAAGCGCTGTGAAAGGATGATATCCGCATCGAGTTTCAGGATATAATCTCCCTCAGCTAGTGCGAAGGCAAGGTTGTAGGAGTGTGTCAGCCACCACTTGTTGCTTGGGTTTTCTACGCGGTGCAGCTTGATGCGATCATCACAAGGAAACTGCTCACGACTGATAGGGATGGATGATCCATAGTCAATGATGATGTGCTCGCTGTGAAGATCAAGCTGCGATACCGCACGAGCACTTTCGATCAGATGCTCTGTGCGGTTCATTGCGACAGTGGCGATTGTGAGCATTGCGATGTAATAGAATCAAGAGGTACTGCGAATTCGTTGCAATACTCGCCTATGTAAAGCTGAACCGAGAGCGGCTAAATTCATCCTTAGGGATTGGGCAATGGCTGATTTAAGCCCTCGCTTTCCTTCTAAGAGCGCTTTCTGATCCTCAAATGCACTTACCCAGCCCGCAAGAAGCTGTGGATGAACATAAGGAAGGATTCGCGGTTCTCTCCCAGCCAATTCGGAGCTGCTCTTCGCTATAAAAATATTCTGCTTATACCAGTATTCGGGGAAAGTGGCGTTCCATATTAGAGGCCTTAGGGAATCTTCGCAGACATATCCGCATTCATTGAAGCGCTCTTGCCAGTACGATGGCCATTGACAATTGATGTGCCCCTGACCGCCTTGATTAGGGCAAGCTGCCGAGAATAGAACTATATCAGCATGAGAACATAAAGACCTGACAAGGCATTTGGATGACTCACTGGGTAGATGTTCAGCCACTTCTAAGCAAAGTACTAGATCATATCTTCGCCTAAGATTCCATTCATTTCGTAGGTCAATGAGCTGAAAAAATGATCGATCTATAGCAAAGTATCTACTATCTATTCCGATTCCATCAATTCCAAAAATATGGTTAACATCGCAGTTCGCAAACTCATTTAGCCATTCACCCGTTCCGCAGCCTACATCAAGTACAGAAGAAGTCTCGTATCTTCTGACAATGTGCTTGACTATGGCTTGAGGCGCCTTTGATGTATGCAGGTTGAAAGAATGATCGTAGTTAATCATGCCTCTTGACAAGGTAGCAGATTTGATTGTGCTGCATTATACGCTCTAGTCTTGAGTACTTGCTTAGATAGTCGTGCAGAGCCTTAGAGCAACCATCCCAAGTGTAGTAGTCGTCAAGTACGATGATCCCGTTGACGATAACCTTAGGAAAGAGGTATTCTAAACATGTCATTGTAGAATCATACCAATCACAGTCTAGCCGAAGAAGTGCTATATTTTGGCTAGGCAGGCTAATTGGCAATGAATCCTCAAACCAGCCTTCAACAATATGTATAGTGTTGGCACAGCTTAACGACATTGCGCGTTGAGCGTCAGACAGTTTGGCGGTGCAGTTGTTAAAATATCTATCTGATGTAACATCCATTTGCCATTGGATGGCACCAACGCCATCAATCTCTTTGGCAGGAGGCAGGCCTGCAAAACTGTCGAATAAATAGTAGTCTCTTTTACTTCCGAGCACATCTGCGATTCCTGCGATCATCCCACCCTTCCATGTTCCGCATTCTACTATTGCTCCCTCATGACTTAAAACAGATAGAGCGAGGCCAAGATTCGAAATATATTCTTGCCGGCCAATCATTGTGTAGTCCTTGTATCTTGAGTAGACTCTCTCGTGTCGGAATGCTTGACGTCCTTGTTTGGCAATTGCTTTTGCCGTATGCAGCAAGGCTTTAACATTAGAAAGCATTTTGCTTAAATGCCCTTAGAAATCCGAACGTCTGCCCTACAGGTCACAGAAATATTCCCGTGATTGGAGCTGTGGGCGAACCCTTTCATGGTTAGCGGTGAACTCAGTATCTCTATGCTCAGCATCTCCTTGACCCAGTCAAGAGTGGCTGAGTTTGATGTTCCAATCCATGCGGATACTAGGTATATCCCAGGAATAAGAGGAGGAAGTCTAATTGTAGTTCTAATTTCGATCTCGCTTGGACTTGAGACATTAATTCGATTGGTAATTGCCTGCATTAGGGGTTGACCAAGGTGGTCGGCTATGTCAAATGCTATAAATGGGTATACTGATAATTCGGACTTAACCAAGATCCTGGAATCAATTGATAGCACTAGCTCAGGTTGCTCACTGCTCAGCTCGCACTTAATCAGCGTGAACGCAACGCTGGGCAGCATGTTCGATGATATGCTGCCTCGACTATCATAACTCCTTTCCCAGTAACTCTTGCGCTTAGACCTTAATCCACTTAGATAAGTATTAATACAGGAGTCTGTGTCCCCGCTTACTGTTTTCTTGCCGTCTTCCAGAACAATGCTCAGCGGGCAAAGCTCAGCGACTGATTTCATGTTATGGCTTACAAATATGACAGTTCGATTTTCGCTATTCGCCACATCCTCCATCTTCCCCAGGCACTTCTTCTGAAAGCTGGCATCCCCAACCGCCAGCACCTCATCCACCACCAGAATCTCCGGCTCCAGGTGTGCCGCCACCGCGAACGCCAGCCGCACGTACATGCCGCTGGAATAGCGCTTCACCGGGGTATCGAGGAATTTCTCAACCTCCGCAAAGGCCACGATCTCATCGAACTTGGCGCGGATTTCCCGCCGGGTCATCCCAAGGATCGCGCCGTTCAGGTCGATGTTCTCCCGGCCGGTGAGTTCCGGATGGAATCCCGTGCCCACCTCCAGCAGGCTGGCCACCCGTCCGCGGATTTCCACTCGGCCCGTTGTGGGTTCTGTGATGCGGCTGAGGATCTTCAGCAGCGTGCTCTTGCCGGCGCCGTTGCGCCCGATGATTCCCAGCCGTTCGCCCCGCCGCACCTCGAAGCTCACATCCTTCAGCGCCCAGAACTCCTCCTCGGAGCCTTGCTTCTCGGTAGCGGCCTGGCGCCGTGCCCGCGCCAGCTGCCCCCCCAGCGTGAACGGATTCAGCCAGCGGCTGGCGGCCTTGCCCCGGCGCGCCATTGAGTCGCGCAGGGAGCGACACCGCTCCGGTTGCTCGTGGTGGAGGGCGTAGCGCTTGCCGAGCCCCTCCACACGGATCACCACATCGGAATCGGTCACGGCAGCACGCTCTGGGCCAGCGTCAGCAGGCGGCGATCGGCGCTCAGCAGACGGGCCACGTGCCGTCGAGCCAGCACCAGGTAAAGGCAGTCATAGAAAGGGTGGTCGAGGTGAGCCGCCAGGGCCAGGGCCTCCTCCTGAAGGGTTCGGTCGGGTTCGATCACATCGACCAGCTGCCTGGCGGCTCGGAAGCGTTGAAGCATGTCTGGTCTCTCCAGTTGTCCGCTGCGTTGGAGCCGCCAGAGAGCGTTGGCCACTTCCGTGAGCATCAGCTCCGGGGCGAGCACGAGATCGGCTTCGGCCACAGCCTCGCGATAGGGTTCGGCCGCCTCCAATCCCTCCAGAAGGCGGAGGGCGGCTGAGGCGTCGAGCACCAGCCGTTGCCCGCCGCTCGGCAGCGGGTCAACGGTCACGATCGACTCGGATCAGCTGCTCCGGTGTGGGCTGGAACGGCCGCCCGCACCCTGCCGCGGCGAGGGCCTCCAATCGTTCGAGGGCCGCCAGACGACGCTCGCGTGGGTTCCCCCCGCTGGCCTGCTCAAGATCGCAGAGGGCCTGCTGGCTCAGGCTTCGGTTGTGGCGCCGGGCACGCTGCTGCAGCAGCTGATGCAAGGGCTCGGGCATGTCGCGGATCTGCAGGGAGGACATGGCAGCCTCGGACGGACCCTGACTTTACCCAGACTTCATGCAGATTGCATGTGCATGACCCCAGGCGCACTGCTGGCTCAGATCACATCCGCGAAACTCTTCTCCGTGCGCCGGAACTGCCGCACCCCGGTGATCGCCAGCAGCGTCACGATCGCCATCGACAGCCAGAAGCCGGTGGGATCGATCGCCGAACTCCGGCCGATGATCGCCCAGCGGAAGCCTTCGATCACCCCCACCATCGGGTTGAGCGCATAGAGCAGCTGCCACTTGGCTGGCACGATCGCGCTGGAGAAGCCCACCGGGCTGATGTAGAGCCCGAACTGCACCAGGAAAGGCACCACGAAGCGGAAATCGCGATACCTCACGTTCAGGCTGGCCAGCCACAGGCCCGCTCCCATCGAGGCCGCGAAGGTGACCGCGATCCAGAGCGGCAGCGTCAGCAGCCTCCAGCTGGGCCACCACTGGAACCACACCATCAACCCCGCCAGGATCACGAACGAGATCAGGAAATCCACGAAGCTGGTGATCACCGCCGCCGCCGGCACGATCAGCCGGGGGAAATACACTTTCGTGAGCAGATTGGCATTGGCCAGCAGGCTGTCCGAGCAGCTGCTCAGGGCCGAGGAGAAGAACTGCCAGGGCAGCATCGCCGCGAACACCAGGATCGCATAGGGCGCGTTGCCTTCGCTCGGCAGCTGGGCCAGCTTGCCGAAGATCACCGTGAACACCACCATGGTTAGGAAAGGCCGGATCAGGGCCCAGGCCACGCCGATGAAGGTCTGCTTGTAGCGCACGGCTATATCCCGCCAGGCCAGGATCAGGAACAGCTCGCGATAGCGCCACAGATCCTTAAAATACTGCTTCTCGATCCGGTTGGGCTCCAGCACCAGAAGTTGCCTGGAGGGATCTGGACCGCGCCGAATCACACTTGACCTCATTCTGCTCTCATTGTCCAGAACTGCTGTTGTTGTTTCAAGCTACCTTTGGCCATCAACTGGTTGAGCACAGCTGGCCTGAACCCTTCGTGTGATGAACCTGCAACAAGCGGTTACGGCTCAACCCGTGGGCTCAATCAGCAGGGCGGGCAACCACGGGCTGACTGACCAGCAGAAACGAGAGGATGGCAGCACCGGATGGGGAAACAACGGTTGAACCCCCAGCAGTGGCGGCTGGCGCTGGCAGCCGGCCTCGGCAGTGCTGTTCTGCCCATGCTGTGGATCAGCCTTGCCGCCCAGCAGTGGCGCTTCGAGGCGCAGCTGTTGGGTCCGGCCGCCGCCTGGTTCGAGGCGCAACGGGCCAGCGGCCTCAGGTCTCCCGGCCCGCCATCCAGGCCTCCTGCTGCTGCGGTGACCTGTCCGGCCAGGGCGCTCACCGTGGCGCTGTTCGGCCAGAGCAACCTGGCCAACAGTGTGCAGCCCCGCTTTGACCGCTCGCTCGGCGGTGCGATCACTCCCGGTTTCGGGCACCTGCTGGTGTTCGACTGGCGTCATGGCACCTGTCACCCCTACAGGGAGCCGCTGCCAGGCACCGATGGCAGCGGTGGCCACAGCCTCACAGCGGCCTTTCTGGAGCTGGCCAGCCGCAGTGACGAGCCCGTGCTGGTGGTGCCCTTCGCCCGGGGAGGCAGTTCGGTGCTCTCCTGGGCGGAGGGAGACCTTGCCGAGCGCCAGCGGCAGGTGTTCCAGCAGCTGGGCCGGCGTGGGCTCAGCCCTGCGCTGGTGTTGTGGCACCAGGGCGAGAGCGATGCGCGCTCGCTCGATCCAGCACGGTATGGCGCCGCGCTGGCGCGGATCATCGCCCGCAGCCACGCCTACGCACCCAGGGCCTGGTTCGGCGTGGCGCTGGTGACGCGCTGCTTCAACCAGGGGCCGTGGGAACCCCTGCGCGCAGCCCAGCGCGAAGTGGTCCAACAGCAGCCACGCACCTTTCTGTGGGCCGACAGCGACGCCATCGCCGGTTGGCGCGATCGCCATGACGGCTGCCATTTCTCGGCCCGTGGAGCCCGCCGCCTTTCCCATGCCCTGCTGGAATCGCTGAAGAATCAACAGTTCAGCCCCTGAAATTCAGCCACTGATCAAATCGAATCAAGGGCGTTGTGTGGAGAATTCAGGACACACCATGTCTGTCAAGTCAGGGCGGACGTGAGCGGGGCTCGAACGTCTCAACCGATGAAGAGAGCATATGGTTTGCATCCCCTGCCACTTTGTCGGTTCCGATGCAGACGCTGGGGCTGCACTCAACCCCGCACTCAACCCCGCAGCAGCGCCAGCTGGCCCGGCAGCGGATTGGTGCCCGGATGCAGCTGCATCAGGTAGTCGAGTGCCTGCAGCCGGTTCAGCCGCCGCGATCGCATCAGCCAGGCGATGCACAGCAGCGGTGAGCGCTCCATCGAGGCCACGCAGTGCACGAACACCGCCCCCTCCTGCTGCTGCAGCCGGGCCAGTTCGAGCAGTGCCCCCTCCAGCTCCGCCTCAGTGGGCAGCCGCCCGCTGCGGTGATCCGGCAGCACCTGCCGGCTCCACAGAAAGCGATCCGCCAGAGCCGCCGGCAGGGGCCATTCGGCAACCGCGCACAGGCTCAGCACGGCGCGCACTCCCTCAGCCTCCAGCTGCCGCAGATGCCTTTCGTGCCGCGGCGCAGGGCCCAGGGCCAGTTCACCCTGCAGCACCCAGTGGATCCGGAAGCCCGCGTGGCTTGGCATCAGTTGCTGGTGTTGTCCAGGAGCCGGAACAGGGTGAAGATGTTCACCAGGCCCGTGAGCGGGCCACTCACGGCACCGATCGCATCGGAGGTGATCGCGTAGCGGCTGCGGTTCACGATCACCGTGTCGCCATCGCGCAGGGGTGGATTTTTCGTGTTGGAGGCCCCCTGGCTCAGGTCGAGCGTGTAGGTGCGGCGGGTGGCGGTGCCGTTGCGGTTGATCCGCACCAGTTCGAGCTTCGAGCGGCTGGCCCGCCAGTTCGCCGTGCCGCCCGCCGCCTGGATCGCCTGCATCAGCGGCGTGTTGGCCGGCAGATCGATCCGCCCGGGCGCCTTCACCTCTCCCACCACATTCACCTTGATCTGGGTGGGGGCCAGGGTGGTGCTGGAGAGTTCCATCACCTCGCCCGATTCCTCGGTGGCCTTCTCAATGCGGATCGTGTCGCCATCGAACAGCAGCGGGTTCTGCAGCTGGTCGCCCTCGCGCAGCAGCGCCAGCAGATTCACCCGGGTGCGCTTGAAGCTCACCGTGTCCCCCGGCAGCCGCCGCTGCAGCACCACCCGGCGCAGGTCGGCGTTCAAGGTGATGCCGCCGGCCTTCTGGATCCCATCCACCAGGGTGGGCAGGCCGCTGATCGTCACCCCCGCTTCGGTGGCCGAGGTTTCCGATGTGGTGAGCGTGTAGAGCCCCGGACGTTCCACTTCTCCCACCAGGGCCACCCGCAGCGGCCGCGGCCGGATCACGGTGAGCTGCAGTTCGGGGCGCAGCACCTGTTTGCGGTAGAGCGCCTCCAGCCAGAGGGTGGCCTGCGAGAGGCTCAGCCCGGTGAGCCGCACGCTGCCGAGCAACGGCAGGGAGGCTGTGCCGTCGTTGAGGATCTCCACCTGTCCGGAGAGATCGGTGAGATCCTTCGCCGCCAGGAAGCGCAGCTGGAGGCCATCACCGGGGCCGAGCAGGTAGACATCCTCCTGCAGCAGGGCCGGTTCAGCCGGGGCCGGCTCGAGCCCCGCCGGGGCCTTGGGCTCGCTCGCCACGGCCAGGGCCGCTGAGGGGAAGCCCCCTGTGAGGATGGCCAGCCCGGTGAATGCGCCGATGCTTCTGTGCGCAAGTCCTGGGCGCGCCAATGGCATCCACACGTTTCGTTGCCTGGTCATGTTGCCAGCCCATCGAGGCCATTGTGAGGGCCCTGCCGGATGCGGCAGGGATTCAGATCAACGCCGCTGATGCCGGCTGAGACGACCTCCCTAGATTGACGACCACGTTCAAGACGCAGGCGTCGTTGCCGAGTTTTCCGTCCGGTTCGCTTCGGCTCCGATGGGTATCCGTGATCACATCGCTGCTGCCCTTCCTCGGCACGCAGGGTCTGTCTCAACCCCTCGTCTGGGAGCTGGTGCCCCCGTCTCCAGCGCCGCTTCCGCTTGCCCCCGCATCCCCTGGGGAGAGCGTTGACGACGGCCGCCCAGCCGCCCGGACCCTGGCGTGGGAGCGGGTGCCGCCCGGTGAGGTGATCGATCCCGCCGCCGCCCTCGCCGGCGCTCTGGCCGGACCTGACCCGAATCTGCTTCCCCCCACCCCGATCCCCCCCCTGAAGGTGCGGGGGCTGGCCCGGGGCATCACCGTGACCGGCGCCCCCTATCCGGACGTGGGTCTGGAGGTGCCCAACGGCTTCGCCGTCGACCCCGAGTTCAGCGTCTCCACCATCCTCGCCGGCGTGAATCGCACCCGCCCCTGCAGTGTGCCCCCCGGCTTCAGCTGGATCGACTGCGCCGATGTACAGGCCTATCTGGAGATCACTCCCATCCGCACGGAGAGGGCCAGCCTCGGCTTCCAGTGGGGGATCCAGAGCCTCAGCAGCCGCAACGGCGGCACCGCCACCTTCGCCGGCCAGAGCCTCGGCTTCAAGGCCGCTGTGAACCTCAGCCCCACCACCGGCCTTGCCTTTGGTGGCGAAAACATCATCCAGCTGGATGACACCGTAGATCTCGGCCGCAACTTCTATCTGGTGCTCTCGCAGGCCATTCCGCTCGGCCGCGGGCCCGAACCGATGCTGGCGGTCGTGACCGTTGGCATCGGTTCGGACTTCTTCGGCTACGGCGGTAACGGCACGCTCGGTGCCACCGATTGCCTCAGCGGCAGAAACATCAGCAGCCTCAACTTCCCCAGCGGCACCGATTGCTTCTGGGGCCCGATCGGCTCGGTCAGCCTGCTGCTCAACAGCCGCCTCTCGATCGGAGCTGAATGGTTCGGCTACGGATTCGGGGCAGGCCTCTCGCTCAGGCCGATCAAGGATCTGCCGCTCACCTTCTCCCTCTACGCCACCGACTTTCTCGGCAACAACCCCAGCTACATCAGCTCCCTCTGCACTACCGATCCCTGCGAGGCCCGCTACTACGGACGCCTCACCCTCTCGTTCTGAAGGCAGGGTCCCCACGGCCTAATCCTTCTGTGAGCGGCAGCCCACAGGCGTCTTTGCCTTGGTTGCATGTGGTTAGCATCCCGGCACCCATCGGTCGTCATCAGCCGAACCCAGATGCGATTCCTTCTTCCCCTGGCGATGGCGTCCACCTTCATCGCCAGCAGCCTGCCGGTGCAGGCCACGCCAGATGCCCACGACCTGGGGGGGCCGATGGCCGTGTACGCGCACACCCCCCCTGCCGACCTGCCTGTGCCGGATCGAACGATCGAGCTGGAGGCCGGCCCCTCCCCCTTGAGCCTGCCAGGCGCTCGCTCATCCGGTTCGATGGGCGTGTCCCTGTTCACCCTCAGCGACAACGGAGTCCAGGCCTTACCGTCAATCTCTCAGGCCCGCGCCCTCCTGGCCACCTCTGTGCTCAGCCCGGATCCCGAAACGGTCACGCTGACGGTCCCCACCAGCTTCGCCCAGGCTGTCGACAAGGCTCCTGTCAAAGAGCAGGTCGCCCCGAACAATGTCACGGTGATCAGCTACAGGGGCGAAGAGATGGTCAACCTCTCCAGAGCCAGCGAGCCATTCACCATCAACTTCCTGGCCCCGATCGGCCCCCTGGAAGGGGTGGTGCTGATCCGCAGGCAGGAGCAGGGCAACCCCATCCTCGAGCGGATTGACCTCACGGACCTCAGAAGGGTGTCCTTCTCCGCCGATCGCCGCAGCATCACTTTAAACCATTCGATCCGAGTCGATCGAAACGTCGTCTACCAAGCCGATTTCGGCAACGTGTCGGGCCCGATTCCCAATAACTCCACCCCCTTCCTGTTCACCATCACCGATGGCGGAACGATGGCGAGCGTCGCCGCGCCCGCGGCCGTGGCGGCCGTCACGGCTCCCGCGGCCGCCGGTGTGGGAACCATCCTGGTGGTTCTCGCTGTGGCGGCTGGAGTCGGGATCGGCATCGCGGCAGCCACCGGGGCCTTCAGTGGCGGCACCAATCCATCCTCGAAGTAAGGGTAATCAGCTCCACTGACCCACAACCGAGGGGTGTCTGAGCATGGGGCTCAAGCACCTCGCCTGCTTATACGGGAAGGTGCCGGGGGAGCAGCGAGGACTCGCCTGCAGGCTGTGGTGGATTGCCAGCCGGAAACAGAGTTCATCCTCGCTGAGATTTCTCCGACAACAAGGAACTCGCGGGCACAGCCTGGATCGGAAAAATGCCTAGAGACTTTTCAGTCCCTAGGCGCCCCCTCATCTAACACCCTCTGCTGTGAGCTATCTATCGGCAGATAATCTCCAGGGTCATGCGGGTAATGCCGCTTCTGTATAGCTTCAGTCCCTGCGACCACCACCCTGCAGGGCGATGATCAGGCGCAGGATGAAGATGAACAGGTTGATGTAGGTGAGATACATCCCCAGAGCGCCGGCCAGATACTGGTCGTCGTTGTAGGTGCGGGGCATCGTGTAGAAGTCCAGGAAGGACGCACCCACGAACAGCACGGTGCCGAAGCCGGCGATCAGCAGTTCGAAGCCGCTTCCTCCGAAGCCGGGGATGAAGATGCCGCCCACGATCTGGATGACCATGGCGATGATCAGGCCGAGGATGCCGAGGCCCACCACACCGGCCAGGGCCTGACCGATGGAGTCGCTCATGCGACGTCCCACCACCGAGGCGATCAGGAAGGTGATGCCAGTGGCCAGGCTGGCGGTGCCGATGGCGCCGACCCCGGCGACGCTGAGGGCGTAGGCCACGATCCCGCTGAGGGTGAAGCCAGTGATCAGGCTGTAGGCCGTGAGGATCGGCAGGGCCGTGCCGTTGTTCCCCTTGGTGGCCGCGTTCTGGGCCACGAAGAAGAGGATGAAGTTGCCGATCAGGGCCACCCAGAACAGGGGCATGAACAGCCCAGGGCTGCTGGCCATCAGGGTGAGGCCCCCCATCACGCCGGCGGCCGTGAGCACCATGCCGCCGCCCACGTAGGGCAGGGCCTTGTTGACCACGTTGGGACCCACCAGCGCGCCCTGCTGGGCCTCGCGGATCGCTTCCTGGAAATTGCTGCTGGCCGGCATGGCACCAGAAGGTTCGGTTCTGTCCATCCTGCCAGCGGTGAGTGGCAGACGGTGTGCGGTTCTCCCTATCTGTTGGGCCTGCCCGAGCTGGCGCGGGTTCTGGCGCTGGTTCCGGGCGGGCTCGCGGCGTCGCGGCGGGCATAGGCCTGCACAAGCCTCTGCACCAGCGGATGGCGCACCACGTCGGCGGCGGTGAGGGTGCAGATCGCCACACCCTCCACCCCCTCCAGCACCTCGGCCGCCTCCACCAGGCCGCTGAGCTGCTCGCGGGGCAGGTCCACCTGGGTGGGATCGCCGGTCACCACCATGCGCGAGTGTTCGCCCAGGCGGGTGAGCACCATCCGCATCTGGGCGGCCGTTGTGTTCTGGGCCTCGTCGAGGATCACGAAGGCATCGGCCAGGGTGCGGCCGCGCATGTAGGCGAGGGGCGCCACCTCGATCACCCCCTTCTCGAGCAGGGCGGTGGTGCGTTCCGGGCCGAGCAGGGCATGCAGGGCGTCGTAGAGGGGGCGGAGGTAGGGATCCACCTTCTGCTGCAGGTCTCCGGGCAGGAAGCCCAGTCGCTCGCCGGCCTCCACGGCCGGGCGGGTCAGGATCAGGCGTTCCACCCGCCGCTCGTTGAGCATGCGCACCGCCTGCACCGTGGCCAGGAACGTCTTGCCCGTGCCGGCAGGCCCCAGGGCCAGGGTGAGATCGTGGCGCTCCATCGCCTCCACGTAGGCCCGCTGCCGCTCGGTGCGCGGCCTCAGCAGCTTGCCGCTCTGGCTGCGGGCCAGCACCTGCTGGCTCAGTTCGCGGTGTTCGTCGCTGCGGCCCGTGTCGAGGGCGACCAGGGCGGTCTGCAGATCCACCATCCCCACGGCCTGGCCTTCCTGCCAGAGGGGACGCATCAGCTCCACCAGGGCAGAGGCACGCTCAAGCTGGGCGGGCCGGCCATGGATCACCAGCTGCAGGCCGCGCAGCACGAGCGAGGCGCCGGTGAGGGCCTCGATCCGGTGCAGGGTGGATTCGGCCTCACCGGCCAGCGCCAGGGCGGCCGCCGGATCGGGCAGATCGATCTCGAAGGATTGAACCGTTTCGGCCCCGGCCATGGGGCGAACGCTCAGGCGCCGGCGGCGGCGGGCTCCGGCTCGGCCTCGGCGGCCTTGGCGGCTTCAGCAGCGGCAGCGGCTTCAGCGGCAGCAGCTTCAGCAGCCTTGGCCTCGGCGGCAGCGGCTTCGGCGGCTTTGGCCGCGGCGGCCTCCTTGATGGCCTTCTGGGCTGCGGCCTCGCGCTCCCTGGCCTGCCTGGCCTTGCCGACGGTTTCCGCCGGGCGCACGGTCTTCTCGATCAGGCCGCCCTTCTCAAGCAGGGAACGGACCGAATCGGTGGGCTGGGCGCCCTGGCCGAGACGCACGCGGATCTCTTCCGCCTTCAGGCGGGTTTCCTTGGTGCGGGGGTTGTAGAAGCCCAGTTCCTCGAGCGGAATGCCGTCCCGCCGGGACGTGCTGTTGGTGGCCACCAGACGGAAGCTCGCTTCCCGCTTCTTGCCGAACCGCTTCAGGCGGAGCTTGATCATCGTGGCCTTGCGTGCTGACTGCAGAAGGACAAGATACCTCGCCGTCCGTCCCGCCCGGGCCAGCGCGGGTCTCAGAGCTGGCCGAACCCCTTGCGCTTCTTCGCCGGTCGCGGCGCCCTGGGCGGTGCCGTCTCCCGTCCGGCCGCCGCAGGCCTGCCGGGGCCTGGGAAGCCTTCCATGCCAGGAAAACCGCCCATGCCCGGCACTCCGGGCATCCCACCCATGCCGGGCATGCCGCCGCGGGTCATCTGCTGCATGAAGCCCCGCATCTTCTGGAAGTCGGCCAGCACCTTGTCCACGTCGGCGGGGCTGTGGCCGCTGCCGGCGGCGATCCGACGACGGCGTGAGGGCTGGGCGGCCAGCAGCTGGGGCTGCGTTCGCTCGGCCTCGGTCATCGAGGCGATCATCGCCTCGATCCGCTTCAGCTGCTGCTCGCCCTGCTTGAGCATGCCGTCGTCGATCTTGTTCATGCCCGGGATCAGCTTCATCAGGCCGCCCAGGGAACCCATGCGCTTGATCAGGCGCATCTGCTGCAGGAAATCGGAGAAGTCGAAGGAGGCTTCCTGCAGCTTCTGCTGCATGCGGGCCACATCGGCCAGTTCCACTTCCTTGGTGGCCTTCTCCACCAGGGTGAGCACATCGCCCATGCCGAGGATGCGGCTGGCCATCCGCTCGGGGTGGAAGGGCTGCAGCGCCTCCACCTTCTCGCCGGTGCCGATGAACTTGATCGGCGCGCCGCTCACCTTGCGGATCGAGAGGGCGGCGCCGCCTCGGGAGTCGCCGTCGAGCTTGGTGAGCACGGCGCCGGTGAGGCCCACCTGCTCGTGAAAGGCTCGGGTGAGCTCGGCCGCCTCCTGGCCGATCATCGAATCCACCACCAGCAGCACCTCGTGGGGCGCCGCGGCGGTGCGGATCCGCACCATCTCCTCCATCATCGAGGTGTCGATCTGGAGCCGGCCGGCCGTATCCACCAGCACCGTGTCGAAGCCCTCCGCACGGCCCCTGGCGACCCCGGCGGCGGCGATGTCCTCCGGCCTGGCGTCGGTGCCGAGGCTGAACACCTCCACACCGATCTGCTCGCCCAGGGTGCGCAGCTGATCGATCGCCGCCGGGCGGTACACGTCGGCGGCCACCATCAGCGCCCGACGGCCCTGCTCCTTGAGGTGCAGGCCGAGCTTGGCGGTGGCGGTGGTCTTGCCGGCCCCCTGCAGACCGGCCATCAGGATCACGGTGGGGGGCTCGGCGGCCCGGGCCAGCGGCGCATTCGCTCCGCCCATCACCTCCACCAGGGCCTGGTGCACCAGCTGGATGAACTGCTGGTCGGGGCTGACCCCCCGCACCACCTCGGCACCGAGGGCCTTCTCGCGCACATCCGCGATGAAGTCGCGGATCACCTCCAGGCTCACGTCGGCCTCGAGCAGGGCGCGGCGCACCTGCCTGAGCGCCCCCTCCACGTTGGTTTCGGTGATCCGGTCCTGCCCCCTCAGGCTCTTGACCGCGTCTTCAAACCGCTGGGAAAGCTCGTCGAACATGGGGGGAGGGAAAGGGCCGCCGGTGGACCGATCGTAAAAACAGACCCTGACACGGCCGGACCGGCCGGGCGGGCTCAGGGGCTGGAGTAGAACTCGGCCAGCTTCCAGCTCTGGCCGTCACGGCTGAAGATGTAGACGTTGCGCAGCTCGCGCGGCGCGGCCCGCCGGATCAGGTCGCCGCCCGTGCTGCTGAGCTCCTCGCTGTAGTCGAGGCGCACGTCCGCCACGATGCGCTGCGGGCCGCGCTGGCGCAGGTCGAGCTCCCTGACAGTTGCCTTCACCAGTTTCTTCTGGCCCCGCGCCGCCAGCTGCCGCGCCTCGGCACGCAGCAACCGCACAGGTTGCGGCAGGGCCAGGTCGTCCAGATCCAGCTGCGTCTTCCCGGTCGCCAGGAGGCTCGCCTTCTCCGTCAGCCAGGCCTGGAGCAGGGCCTGGATCTGGGTCTGGTCAGGGGCGACGGCTGTGAGGGGAATGGCTGGCAGGGGAATGGCGCGAACCGGCGCGGCGGCTTTCGGCGGGCCTGGAGCCGGCAGGGGCCGGCTGGTTGGGGCACTCTGAGGGGGGGTGGCCTGCCGCGGGCGCAGCAGCAGCCAGCCCGCCCCGCCCAGGCCGAGGGCCGCCAGCAGCGCCAGCAGCGCTGGCGGCCCCCAGGGGGGCAGGGCGGGCCAGGACAGCTCGGGCCAGGACAGGGCAGGCAGCGACCGCCGCCGGGGCCTGGAGAGGGCGGGGAGGGTTTCGGGTTCGTCCGCGACGGGGTCGAAGGCTGGAGGCCCGGGGTGCGCCCAGCTGCCGGCGGCCGCCTGCCCGGCCTGCCCGTCCTGCGGCCAGATCGCGCTCCAGTCGGCCGGATCGGTGCCGGAGCCGGCGGGGGTCGCGCCTCGGGACTGGCGCCGGTCCTGCTGTTCCACGTAGGCCTGCACATCGCGATCGGCGAAGTAGGCCTCCAGATCGGCATCGACCTCGATGTCGCGGTAGCCCGGCAGCACCTCGCGGGCCAGCCAGTCGCGGCAGTAGGCGCAGAGCTGGGCGAGGGGATCGTCGCCCTGCTGCTCCCTGGCCCATTGCTTCAGCTCCTCGCCGGCGCCGTTCTGGAAAGCGCTGACGGCTGGGTCGATCTGCCCCAGCAACAGGTGCAGGCAGGCCAGGATCGGTTCCAGGCCGGGCTGGCCGCTCAGCTGCAGGCGCTGGCGCGCGGCCAAGACGCGCTCCGGCTTGCGCTGGGCGAAGCCGGAGGCGGTGAGGGCATAGCTGGCCAGGAACACGGCGGCAGGGGAGCCGAAGGTGGCCCATTGACCGAACAGATCCACCTGCTCCTGCACCGTGAGGAACTGGCGGATCTGCTTGATGAACGCCTGGAACTCGTTCTGGGGAAAGGCGGGATCATCGGCGCCCTCGAGGCCGCCGCGGCGCTGCACCAGGGTTTCGAGCAGCTGCAGACCCTCACTGCGCTCGGCGACGGCGCCGAGGTCGCGACTGAGCAGGTCGAGCACGCGGAAGGGCAGCAGAGCGTTGAGCTCGGCTTCGAGCCGGCGGCGCAGCTCCGGGGCCTTTCCCATCCGCTGCAGCAGTTGCATCCCCTCCTGCAGCAGGCCGGCGGAGGCTTCGAAGCGGCGCTCGCGGCGCAGATCGGCGGCGGCGGTCTCACAGGCCAGACCGGCCAGCAGGCTGAGGTCGGCTTCGCGGCTGCTGCCGAGGGCAGGAGCCTGGGGCGGTTGCAGGCTGCGGCGGGCGGCCTCGAAGGCTTCGAGTGCCTGGCCTGCCTCCAGCAGCAGCAGCAGGCCTCCCACTTCCTTGGAGGGGGGGACGTCGAGCCCCGGAGCCACTTCGCCACCCTCCGCTTCGAGGGCCATCAGATCGGCCTCGTAGGCCTGCCGCCGGGCCTGATCGGAGAGCACATCGGCGCTCTGGCGCAGCAGTTCGGCGCGGGCCTGAAGCGACTCCTGGGTGAAACCCTGACCCGGCACCCGCTCCAGCCGCTGTTCGAGGGCACGCAGCACGTTCTGTGCATCGGTGGCCGGACTCACGCCGAGGAGGCGGAAATGGTCGATCGGCAGTTCCAACCCCGGCGACTCGCAGGCCCGTGACGATGGGCAGTGGGGCGAGTGTAGGCAGAGGCATCGGTTTTGACCCCCCACAGGCGGACAGACCCCGTACAGTCGGCTCCTTGAAGCCCGACTCCCCTGTCATGACTCAGGAGATCGCCGCCCCGCTGCCGCCTTCCGCCGCTGCCGCCGGCAGCCATGCCGAACGGCTGGCGGCGCTCTATCCCGCCGGTCCCGCCACGGTGAACCGGGAGGAGGGCCTGGTGCTCTTCCGCGACATGACCCTCGGGCGCCGCTTCGAGGACAAGTGCGCCGAGATGTACTACCGCGGCAAGATGTTCGGCTTCGTGCATCTCTATAACGGTCAGGAGGCAGTGTCCACGGGCGTGATCAAGGCGATGCGGGCCCAGCACGACTGGTTCTGCAGCACCTACCGCGACCATGTCCACGCCCTCAGTGCCGGCGTGCCGGCCCGGGAGGTGATGAGCGAGCTGTTCGGCAAGGCCACCGGCTGCAGCAAGGGTCGTGGCGGTTCGATGCACCTCTTCTCGCGCGAACACCATCTGCTCGGCGGCTACGCCTTCATCGGCGAGGGCATCCCGGTGGCCCTGGGGGCCGCCTTCACCAGCCGCTACAAGCGCGACGCCCTCGGCGATGCCGACAGCGACGCCGTCACGGCGGCCTTCTTCGGCGACGGCACCTGCAACAACGGCCAGTTCTTCGAATGCCTGAACATGGCGGCGCTCTGGAAGCTGCCGATCCTGTTCGTGGTCGAGAACAACAAGTGGGCCATCGGCATGGCCCACGACCGGGCCACCAGCGATCCGGAGATCTGGCGCAAGGCGGCCGCCTTCGGCATGGCCGGCGAGGAGGTCGACGGCATGGACGTGCTGGCGGTCCGCGCCGCCGCCCAGCGCGCGGTCGAGCGGGGCCGGGCCGGCGAGGGTCCCACCCTGCTGGAATGCCTCACCTACCGCTTCCGCGGCCATTCCCTCGCCGATCCCGACGAACTGCGCAGCGAGGCGGAGAAGGAGTTCTGGGCCCAGCGGGATCCGATCAAGGCCCTCGCCGCCCATCTCACCTCCCACGCTCTGGCCAGCGCCGAGGAACTGCGGGCGATCGAGCAGGAGATCGACGCGGAGGTGGCCGACGCGGTGGCGTTCGCGCTGGCAGCCCCGGAACCCGAGGCCAGCGAGCTCACCCGCTACATCTGGGCCGAGGATTGAACCCGTAGCCCGGATTCCACCAGCTCAGAGCTGGGAGGGTGCCCGGTGGGTGATCGAGCGGAGTTTGCGCAGCGCCTTCAGTTCCACCTGCCGCACCCGTTCGCGCGACACCTCCAGCTGCCGGCCGATCTCGGCCAGGGTGTGCCGTTCCTTGCCCTCGAGCCCGAAGCGAAGCTCCAGCACCTGCCTCTCCTGCTCGGTGAGGTGGCTGAGCCAGCGGCCCAGCTGTTCATGATGGATCCCCCGCTCCACCTGGTCGAGCGGTTCTTCGTGAGACGGGTCGGCGATCAGGTCGCCCAGGAAGCTGCGGCCCTCCTCCCCGTTCACCGGCGCATCCAGACTGGAGGTGGTGAGAGCCTGGCGCAGCAGGCCGTCGAGCTCCTGGATCGGAATGGCCATGGCCTCGGCGATCTCGCTGCGGCTGGGCATGGCCCCGAGCTTGTGGGCCAGTTCCAGGCTCACCCGCCGGATCGCGGTGAGGCGCTCGCTCAGGTGCACGGGCAGGCGGATCGTGCGCGACTGGCAGGCGATCGCCCGGGTCATGCTCTGACGGATCCACCAGAAGGCATAGGTGGAGAACTTGTAGCCGCGGGTGGGATCGAATTTCTCGACGGCCCGCTCCAGACCGAGCGAACCCTCCTGGATCAGGTCAAGCAGCTCCAGCCCCTTGCCCTGGTACTTCTTGGCGACACTGACCACCAGCCGCAGGTTGGCCTTCATCATCCGCTCCTTGGAGCGGCGGCCGATCCGCAGGATCTGCTTCTCCCGGTCGGTGGGGTCCTCCGGCTGACCCGACTCCAACAGCTGCATCATGGCCTGCACCTGATTGCCGAGCTCGATCTCCTCGGCAGGGGTGAGCAGAGGCACCCGTCCGATCGTGGTGAGATACCAGCTGATCGGATCGCTCCCCCGCCGGCGGTTGCTGTCCCGCGCGTGGAGGGTGGAGGCTGTCATGAGCCCAGGCCTGAAAAGTAGGGCCAATCTCTTATGAAAACCATCAAAAGCAGTGTGATTTCAGCAACCATTCCGAAGTGTGCGAGCAAAACGACACACTCGGCGCCGGCACTGGGATTGCGGCGGCCGCAGCCTGATCAGAATCCGGCGGATTCGGTGTGCTTCGATGCACCCGTTCCCCCCAGCAAGGTGGCGATGGCCTGCGGTGTGCAGGAGCCGCTTCCCAGGCTTCGCTGGCCGTCCAGGCCCGCCTGGGCATGTTCGAGCGCCGCAGCCGCCAGCACGGCCGCGTCCAGGTCTTCAGCCGCGGCCAGGGCTCGGGCGCCCAGGCCGGCGGCATAGCCCGCCAGCACGTCGCCCAGGCCGGCCCGCGCGGCCGCTGGAGCCGCCTCCAGCAACTGCCAGCGGCGGCCATCCGGGCTGGCGATCACGCTGCGGGCCCCCTTGAGCAGCACGGAGCAACCGCTGCGCCTGGCCGCTGCCGCCGCCGCCTCCAGCGGCGGCTGGCCGGCCAGATCGGGAAAGAGGCGGCCGAACTCGCCGCCGTGGGGGGTCAGCCAGCTGGGGCCGCAGCGCCCCCGCAGCCAGGCCATCGCCTCCAGCGCCGTCCCGTCGGCCAGCCGGTTGAGCCCGTCCGCATCCAGCAACAGCAGACCCGGGAAGGTCTGCAGGGCTTCCCAGGCCTCGCGCTCGGCCCCGATCGCCGCACCTCCCTGCCCGGCTCCGATGCCCGGGCCGAGCAGCACGGCGTCGAGGCGCTCGAGCCTGCCGTGCTGCGCCAGGCCCCCCAGATCGAGCCCTCCGGTGCTGTGGCAGGGCAGAGCGTCCTGGATCACCACCTGGGGCAGCACCGTCCAAAGGTCATCGGCCACCGCCGCCGGCAGTGCGGCCCTCAGGCTGCCGCAGCCGCTGGCGCTGGCCCCCAGCAGGCTGAGCAGGGCCGCGCCCCGGTAGGCGGAACTGCCGCTCACCACCAGCAGCCGCCCGCGTGCGTACTTGGCGGCGGCCACCGGCGGCTGCGGGGCGGGGGCAGCGGCAAGATCCGCCGCGCCCAGGCCTCGGGGGCGATCGGGCGGCAGCGTTGCCAGCAGCCGGGCCGGCAGTCCCAGATCGACCCGCTCCAGCTCCCCCACCCAGGCCAGGGCACTGTCCTGCACCAGCCCCTGCTTCAAGAGGCCGAGGCACCAGGTGATCCTGGCGCAGGCGGCCACCTGGCCCAGCAGCCGGCCGCTGTCGGCGCAGAGGCCCGTGGGGGTGTCGATCGCCGCCAGCCGGCCGGGCCTGCAGTGCTGGCGCCGGGCCAGCAGGGTCTCGATCGACTCCCCCGGCGGCCGGTTCTGGCCGATGCCGAACAGGGCGTCGATCCAGAGGGCCGCCTCGGCGGGATCCGGCTGGCTGTCCTCTCTGGCGATGCCGAGCCAGAGGGCATGCCGCAGGTGAGCGTCGGTGAGGGGCCTGTGGCGCTCGAACGGGCTCCAGATCCGAACCGGGTGGCCCGCCAGGTGCAGCTCGCGGGCCACCACCAGGCCATCGCCGCCGTTGTGGCCCGGTCCCACCAGCACCAGCACCCCATCGCGCAGCCACTCCGGCCTCTGCAGCAGCCGCCGGCTCACCTGCAGCGCCGCCTTCTCCATCAGCGCCTCGACCGGCAGTCCGGCGGCGAACAGCTGGCGTTCCAGTTCCGCCATCTGGCCGGCGGTCACCAGCAGATGGTCGGCGTCAGGGGCGGGCCAGGGCAGCACGGGGGATCCGGCGGGAGGTCTCGGTTCCATGATGGGAAGACCGCTCCGTTCCGTCCTCTCCCCGCTCCGGGGTTCGCTGGTTTGACTCGTACCGCACCCAGCTCCGATCCGTCCGCGTCGCTCCGTTGCGCGGCCTCCACTCCGGCCGGAGCCGCGGCGATCGAGCGCCTGCGTGCCTGGCCCGGCGAGCACCGCGTCGCGGTGGGTCTCTCCGGCGGTGTCGACAGCTCCCTCAGCGCCGCCCTGCTGCTGGAGGCGGGCTGGCAGGTGGAGGGGCTGACGCTCTGGCTGATGAGCGGCAAGGGAGCCTGCTGCGCCGAGGGACTGGTGGATGCCGCCGGGATCTGCGAACAACTGGGCGTTCCCCATCACGTGCTGGACAGCCGCGCCCATTTCCAGGACCGGATCGTTGATTTCCTGGTGAAGGGCTATGAGGACGGGGTGACCCCCCTCCCCTGTTCCCGCTGCAACCGGGAGGTGAAGTTCGGCCCGATGCTCGCCTGGGCCACCTCCGAACGCGGGCTCGAACGGATCGCCACGGGCCACTACGCCCGGGTGCGTCATGCGGACGATCCCGGCGTCCTGCCGCTGCCGGCGGCGGGGGCGGGACGCCATCAGCTGCTGCGCGGTCTCGATGCCCACAAGGACCAGAGCTACTTCCTCTACGACCTTCCGCAGGCGGTGCTGGGCCGGCTGGTATTTCCGCTCGGGGAGCTCACCAAAGCCGACACGCGGCTGGAGGCAGAGCGTCTCGGTCTGCGAACCGCGAACAAGCCCGAAAGCCAGGATCTCTGCCTGGCCGACCATCACGGCTCGATGAAGGCCTTCCTCGATGCCTACCTGCCGCCGCGGCAGGGGGAGATCGTGCTGACGGACGGCAGCGTGGTGGGAAGCCACGACGGGATCGAGCACTTCACGATCGGCCAGCGCAGGGGCCTGGGGGTGGCCTGGAGCGAGCCGCTGCATGTGGTGCGTCTGGATGGCGCCCTCAACCGGGTGGTGGTGGCGCCCCGCGCCGTGGCCGCTCGCCAGGGGTGTGTGGTCGGGGCGATCAACTGGGTGTCCATCGATCCACCGGCAACGCCGCTGGAGCTGGAGGTGCAGGTGCGCTACCGCAGTGCGCCGGTGCGGGCCGTGCTGACGCCGGCGGATCCCACTCCCGCCGATCAGGCTGCCGCGCGGGCGGCCCGTTGCCAGCTGGAGTTCGAGCAGGAGCAGTTCTCGATCACACCGGGCCAGGCGGCGGTCTTCTATGCCGGTGAGGTGCTGCTGGGCGGCGGCCTGATTCAGCGCGAGCCGGGCTGAGCGCCCGCCTCACCGGGCCGGATTCACCAGTAGGGATCGGTGGCCAGCTCCACCTCCAGCACCCCGCTGCCGGTGGTGGGCACGGCAGCCGGCACGGTGGCGATGCAGGCCCGCACCACCTGGCCGTTCACCTCGATCTCGCAGGCCCCGCAGCTGCCGCCCAGGCAGCCGGTGGGTATGGCCAGGCCGGCGGCGGCGGCGGCCACCAGCCAGTCGGTGCCGGCGAGGACGCTGCTGCAGTGTCCATCGGGCCAGCGGATCAGGATCGGGGCCTGGCTCATGGCGCTCCCAGCAGGGGGCCCAGATCCAGATGGGCCTCGAAGGCATCGGCAAGCCGCTCGAGCAGGGAGTCGCGCTGGCGGCCGTGGTGGGGCGCCTGTTCGCTCAGGGGTGCCAGACAGCGACGCCGGCGAAGCTGATTGAGCCAGCGCCTCCGCCAGGGACCCGGCTCGAACACCCCGTGCAGGTAGGTGCCCGCCACCGTGCCCCCGCCGGCCGCGGTGCTCCACCAGCCCAGGCCTTCGCCTGCGGCCAGGGGCCGGCAGGTCTGGGTATCGAGGCAGGCGGTGCGGCCCCGGTGCAGCTCGAAGCCCTCGAGTTCGAGGGGCGCTCCCGGCGGCCACAGGGCCGATTGCCGCACCTGCCGCAGGTCCTTGCTGCGGCCGAAACGGGTGACCAGCGGCAGCAGGTCCAGACCGGGGCAGACACCAGCCGATCCTCCTTCGAGGCCATCAGGATCCTGCAGCTCCCGCCCCAGCATCTGCAGGCCGCCGCAGAGGCCGAACAGGTGGCCGCCGGCGGCCACGTAGCGCCGCAGTTCCGCCGCCAGGGGGCTGTCGCGCAGCAGGGCCAGGTCGCGCAGGGTCTGCTTGCTGCCGGGCAGGAGCACCGCGTCGGGCTGTCCGAGCGGCTGCCCCGGCCGGATCCAGCGCAGGCGCAGGCTCGGCTCGGCCTCCAGCGGATCGAGGTCGGAAAAATTGCTGATCGACGCCAGCCGCACCACGGCGATCTCCAGCTCCGCCTCGGGCTTGCGGGCGCGGCGTTCGAGCAGGTCGAGCGAATCCTCGGGCGGGAACAGCTCATCGAGCCAGGGCATCACCCCCAGCACCGGCAGGCCGGTTTCCCGCTCCAGCCAGGTGCGTCCCTCGTCGAACAGCTCGCGCCGACCCCGGAAGCGATTGATCAGGATCCCCCGGATCAGGGGCCGTTCGACGGGTCGCAGCAGGGCCAGGGTGCCGATGATCTGGGCGAACACCCCACCCCGCTCGATGTCGGCCACCAGCAGGCAGCGGGCGCGCAGGTACTGGGCCAGCCGCAGATTGGTGAGATCGCGGCGCTGCAGGTTCACCTCCACCGGGCTGCCCGCCCCCTCCAGCACCAGCCGGCCACCGGGATGGCCGGCCTGCAGGCTGGTCAGCCCCTGACGGATGGCGGCCCAGCCGGGCCGGAACCAGTCGCGGTAGTAGTGCTCGGCGCGGGCGATCCCCACCGACCGACCCAGGTGGATCACCTCGCTGCTGCTGTCGCCCTGGGGCTTGAGCAGCACCGGATTCATCGCCACTTCAGGCTCCAGCCCCGCCGCCCAGGCCTGCAGCGCCTGGCTGTAGGCCATCTCGCCGCCCTGCTGGTCCACCCAGGCGTTGAGGCTCATGTTCTGCCCCTTGAAGGGCAGGGGGGTTTCACCGCGGCGACGCAGCACCCGGCACAGGGCCGCCGTCATCAGCGATTTGCCCGCACCGCTGCTGGTTCCGAGCACCATCAGCGGCTTCATGGCCGCGGCCGATGACGGCGCAGGCAGTGCTGGATCCGCTCGCCCAGGCCGGCCCGGTGGATCTCGCCGGGCCAGCTGCGCAGCAGCTCGCGGCCCATGGGGGTGAGCCGCACCCGCTCGGTGAGACCCTGCCCATCCACTTCCCGGCGCAGCACCCCGAGCCGGATCAGCCAGATGAAGTGATCCTCTGCCCGCTGGGGGGGCAGGGGAGCGAACCAGAACGTGCCCCGGTCGGGCCGTTCGCAGAGACCCTCGCTGCTGATGGCCTCCCGGTCGAGCAGCTCGAAGAAGGCACGCCGGAAGGGCAGGCAGCGCAGAGCAGAGGCGGCACGGGCCCGGGAACGCGGATCGGTGAGGGAGCCATCCATCCGCTTGATTCTCCCGGATGGGCACAGCCGGCGGGGGGCCGGCGGGGGGTGAGGATCGGAACACCGCTGCCCCATCCCCGCCGCCGGGGAGACTTCACGTGCCGCTGCCGACCCTGTGGCTCGCCTCCGCCTCGCCGGCCCGCCGCCGCCTGCTGGAGCAGGCGGGCATTCCCCACCGTGTGCGGCTGAGCGGTGTCGATGAGGCTTCCTTCGCTGACACTGATCCGACCCTGCTGGTGCAGCGCCTGGCGCGGGCCAAGGCCGAAGCGGTGGCGGCGACCCTGGGCGGTGTCTCGGACGGCGGCGCGGCCGGCAGCACCGAAAGCGTGCTGGGCTGTGATTCGGTGCTGACCCTCGCCGGGGAGGTGTTCGGCAAGCCCCGCGATCCGCAGGAAGCCGCGGCGCGCTGGCGACGCATGGCCGGCTCCTGGGCCGAGCTGCTCACCGGTCACTGTCTGCTCCTCCCGTTCGCCGCTGGCCGGCCGGCTGAGCCGCTCCTGGCCACGGTCCGCACCCGGGTGCGGTTCGCTGCGCTGACGGAGACGGAGATCAGCAGCTACGTGGCCACGGGAGAACCGTTGCAGTGTGCCGGTGGCTTTGCGCTCGAGGGTCGCGGCGGCCTGCTGGTGGAGCGGATCGAGGGCTGCTTCAGCAACGTGATCGGCCTCAGCCTGCCGTTGCTGCGGGAGTGGCTCTCCAGGGGGAGCTGATCAGCGGAACAGGCTGTTGATCAGATCCTGCAGCACCTGCCCGGTCGGATTCAGGGCGGGCGTCTGACCGGGCATCGGGCCGGCAGTGCCGTTCTGGCGGGCCAGCAGTTGCAGATCACCCCAGCGGAGCACCGCGCCGTTGCTCGTGTTGCTGTAGGTCACGGGCCAGGTGCCGGTGGCGTCCGTCATCACCAGCTGACCCTGCCGGTTGTAGAAGGTGTAACGGCGGCCGTCGCGAAAATCGACCAGATAGGCGGTGCCGTTGGCCGTGGGGCGCTGCACCAGGTCACAGGGGCCGTTGAACAGGCGCCGACTGCGTTGGCTCAGCTCGCAGAAGCCCATGTCGCGGTTGGGCTGCCCCCAGCCGACGCCCGGCGGGCGGCTGCCGTTCCAGGTGCCACTGTTGTTGTTCCAGCCGTTGTTGTTCCAGCCACTGTTGCTGTTCCTGCCCCCGTTGTTGCCGAAGAGCTGGCGGCTGAGGCGATTGCTTACGTTGCTTCGGCGCCAGCCATCGTCCCAGCAGGTCTGAACCCGCAGATCGCAGACTTCGCCGGTGCTGAACTGGAATTCGCGTGGATTGGGCCGTCCGGAGAGCTTGCGCACCAGCTCGTTCTCGGCCCGGTTCCCGAACTCGTTGCGGGTCGTCGTCAGCGACACACCGGTGCGGTCGTAGCAGATCCGTGTGCCGCGGTCACAGATGGTGCCCGTGCTCGGGAAATAGAGGGTGTCATTCCTGGCGAAGGCCGGCAGCGGCAGGGTGGCGCTGACGAGCGTCAGCAGGCCCGCCGCCAGGTGCAGGGTTCGACGTGAAGCGTTCGGGGCGTCCATGCTGATCATCGGCATCCGTGACGCCCCGAAACCTAGGAGCCCTCTCCGGAGGAAATGCAACCGGAGTTCGTCCCTGCCGCCGGCATCGGTGACAAGGTCTTTCGGCCTGGCCAGCCGGCGGTAGATGCGGCGGCGGCCATGAAAAAACCCCCGCCGCGGCGGGGGTTGGGAGCGATCCGCAGGGGCTGGGCCCGGCAGCCGATCAAAGGCGGAACTCAGTCGAGATCCGGCATCGCCAGGGTGGGCTCGGCCTGACGGTCGATGCCCTTCTCGAAACCGGCCGCAGCGGCGCGGGCGCGGCCGGCGTGCCAGAGGTGGCCCACCAGGAAGAAGAAGGCGAGGATGAACTGGGTGGCCGACAGCCACTGACGCACGTTCACGAAGTTCACCGAGTTGGGTTCGGTGATGATGCCGCCCACCGAGTTGAGGGAGGCGTTCGGAGCGTGGGTCATGTACTCGGCTGCGCGACGCACCTGCCAGGGCTGGATGTCGTTCTGGAGCTTGTCGAGGCTCAGACCGTTGGGACCGCGCAGAGGCTCCAGCCAGGGACCGCGGAAGTCCCAGAAGCGCATCGTTTCACCACCGAAGATGATCTCGCCGGTGGGAGAGCGCATCAGGTACTTGCCCAGACCGGTGGGACCCATGGCGGAGCCGATGTTGGCGCCGAGGCGCTGGTCGCGGACAAGGAAGGTGAAGCTCTGAGCCTGGGAGGACTCGGCGTTGGTGGGGCCGTAGAACTCGGAGGGGTAGGCGGTGTTGTTGAACCAGATGAAGGTGGAGGCGATGAAGCTCATCAGGCTCAGAGCGCCGAGGCTGTAGCTCAGATAGGCCTCACCGTTCCAGATGAAGGCACGGCGCACCCAGCCGAACGGCTTGGTGATCACATGCCAGATGCCGCCGAAGATGCAGATCAGGCCTATCCAGATATGGCCGCCGATGATGTCTTCCATCGAGTTCACCCCGATGATCCAGCCTTCGCCGCCGAAGGGAGCTGCCGTGAGATAGCCGAAGATCACGCCGGGGCTGAGAGTGGGGTTGGTGATCACCCGCACATCACCGCCTCCGGGGGCCCAGGTGTCATAGACACCACCGAAGAACATCGCCTTGAACACCAGCAGCAGAGCACCCACACCCAGCAGGATGAGGTGGTAGCCGATGATGTTGGTCATCTGGTTCTTGTCGCGCCAATCCTGGGAGAAGAAGGAGGAATAGTTCTCCAGGATTTCAGGACCCCGCAGGGCGTGATACAGACCGCCGAGACCAAGCACGGCCGAGCTGATCAGATGCAGCACGCCAACGACGAAGAAGGGGTAGAGGTCGGTGACCTCACCGCCGGGACCGACGCCGTAGCCCAGGGTGGCGACGTGGGGGAACAGGATCAGACCCTGTTCGTACATGGGCTTGTCGAAGGTGAAGTGACTCACCTCGAACAGCATCATGGCGCCGGCCCAGAAAACCATCAGGCCGGCATGGGCCACGTGGGCACCCAGCAGGCGACCGGAGAGGTTGATCAGGCGGGCATTGCCTGCCCACCAGGCGTAGCCGGTGGAGCCGAGGTCTTTACCCCCGACGGCCACGAGAGAGGAATTAGAGAGCGTTACCACGGGGCAGAACCTCTTCAGGGAAGACGAAGTTTTCATGCGG
>CAYHCE010000023.1:0-45502 GCA_964355015.1 uncultured bacterium
ACATGAGCTCGCTGCGAATCCTCGGCAGCGTGGGCGAACCGATCAATCCCGAGGCCTGGATGTGGTATCGCGACGTGATCGGCCATAACCGCTGCCCGGTGGTGGACACCTGGTGGCAGACCGAGACCGGCGGCGTGATGATCAGCCCCCTGCCCGGCGCCACCCCCACCAAGCCCGGCTCCTGCACCCTGCCCCTGCCCGGAATCGAGGCCGATGTCGTCGACCACGAAGGCAACTCCCAGGCAGCCGATCAGGGGGGCTACCTCGCCGTGCGGCGTCCCTGGCCGGGAATGATGCGCACCGTTCACGGCGATCCCGAACGCTTCCGCCGCAGCTACTGGGAGGAGATCCGCCCGGCCGACGGCAGCTGGCTCTACTTCGCCGGGGATGGCGCCAGGAGAGATGCCGACGGCTACTTCTGGGTGATGGGCCGGGTCGACGACGTGATCAACGTGTCAGGCCACCGGCTCGGCACGATGGAGATCGAATCCGCCCTCGTGAGCCATCCGGCCGTGGCCGAGGCCGCCGTGGTGGGTCGCCCCGACGAGCTCAAGGGCGAGGGCATCGTCGCCTTCGTGACGTTGCAGACCGGGCTTGCGGGCGATGCAGCCCTCGGCGCCGAACTGAGAAAGCATGTGGGCAGTGAGATCGGACCGATCGCCCGGCCCGACGAGATCCGCTTCAGCGAGGCGCTGCCCAAGACCCGCAGCGGCAAGATCATGCGCCGCATCCTGCGCGCCCTGGCCGCCGGCGAGGAGGTGAGCGGTGACACCAGCACCCTGGAGGACCGCTCGGTGCTGGATGCGCTGAGGGTCTGAGCCGGCAGCGCCGTTCGCTGCGGATCCCCGGCACCCGGCAGCAGGCCACGGAGATCCTCGCCGCCATGGCCGACGCCACCCGGCTGGAGCCGCCGCCCGCTCAGCTGCGCACCGCCTGGCTGCCCGACTCGCCCCACCAGTCCGCCAGCTGGGCGGCCAGCCCGTCGATCTGGCGCTGCCTTGCCGGGTCATCGGCCCAGGCTCCCAGCAGGTTCTGGCGCAGGCCGGCGCTGGCGGGCGTGAGATGGTCACCCGGCTGCGGCTCCAGCCTGGTGGCGTCGGCAGGACGCTGCTGCAGCACCTTCAGCAGCTGGCGGCTCTGGTCGAGCCGGTCATCGCCGAAGCGCAGCAGCAGGTTGCGGGGCTGGCGGTACAGCTGAGCGATCAGCCGCAGGGTTTCCTCAGGGGAGGGGCTGAACTCGGTGCGCACCCCCAGCCGCGGAGCCAGGTCGGCCAGCAGGGGCACCGAACGGTCGGCCGAGAAATTGTTGAAGCTCATGGCCGCCAGCCCGGTGCAGCCGCGGCCACTGTCCGGCGCCAGCAGATGCAGCTTGCAGCCCAGGCTGTGGCCCAGCCGCAGCACCGGCAAGGGGACGACGTCCCCGCCGCCCGTGCTTGCCTCTCGGGCGCGGCGAAAGGCGCGCCAGGCCTCGGTGGCCTGGGCCTGGTGATCGAAGCCGGGCACGTAGCTCCAGGCCTGGATCGCCAGATTCCGCCGCGCCAGGGCCTCCAGCAACCGCCGGTAGCTGAGCTGGGGCGTGGCGGCCAGGTAGCTGCCACCGATGAACTGCACCAGCCCGCTGGGTTCGGCGGGGGTGAGACACCAGAGGCTGCCCTGCTGCCGCCAGCGGCTCATCGGTTCAGGCCTGCAGCCGCTGCACGGCGGCCAGGGCCTCACGGGCGTGGGCAGCACCGTCGAGCAGGTTGTTGAACACGTGCCGCACCACCCCCTCGCCATCGATCACGTAGGTGACCCTGCCGGGCAGCAGGTTCAGCAGAGCGCCCGGCACCCCGAAGGCCTGGCGCAGGAGATTGCCCCGATCCACCAGCAGCGGGTAGGGAAGCTGGTGGCGGGCGGCGAAACGGCCGTGGCTGCCGGCGTCATCGCCGCTCACCCCCCAGACCTGGGCTCCGAGCCCCTCCAGCCGGGTGTGGTGGTCGCGGAAGGCGCAGGCCTCGGCGGTGCAGCCAGGGGTGTCGTCCTTCGGATAGAAGAACAGCACCAGCGGCTGGCCCGCCAGCTGATCGCTGCGACGCTCCACACCGTTCTGATCGGTGAGAGCGATCAGGGGAGCCCGATCGCCGACCTGGAGGGCGTTGGCCACGGGTGAGCAGGATTCGTGTCTTCTCACCCTAGGAAGGTCCCGGGCCCGGGCGATCGGTTACGGGCGCTGGGATCATGGGAGCAGCAACTCAGGGTGGGACGCGGCGACCGATGGCAGCAGAGTCCGGATCCCGGGACCAGAGCGGCGCCGTCGCCGCTGATCTGGACCGCCGCTGGCAGCAACCCAGCCTGCTGAGCCTGGTGGCTTCCGCCACGCCAGCGCTGGAGCCGGGGCCGCTCGCCTCAGCAGCCGCGGCACCCACCGCGGCCCCTGCCGAGATCGCGGCCGCCATCGCCTGCCCGGAACGCCTGCTGATCCTCGACACCGAAACCACCGGGCTCGCCCCCGATCGGCACCAGTGCATCGAGGTGGGGGCGGTGCTGTTCCACGTACCGCGCCGCGCGGTGCTCAGCCAGATCTCCTTCCTGCTGCCCTGCCAGTCCAACCCGGCCGAGCTGGTGAACGGCATTCCCGCCGACGTGACCCGGCTGGAGCAGCCCTGGCGGCAGGCCCTGACCTACTTCCAGACCCTCGTGGCCGCCAGCGACGTGGTGGTGGCCCACAACGCCGCCTTCGATCGGCAGTGGTTCGGGCGCGACCCACTGCCCGTCATCCAGCGGCCCTGGCTCTGCAGCATGGAGGATCTGCGCTGGCCCGCCGAGCGGAACCTGCGCGCCACTCCCTCGGTGCGTGACCTGGCCCTGGCCTACGGAGTGCCGGTCTGGGCGGCCCACCGTGCCCTCACCGACTGCATCTACCTGGCCCAGGTGTTCGAGCGCTGCCGGGATCTCGAATCACTGCTGAAGGCAGGGCTCGAACCACGCCGTCTGTACCGGGCCCAGCTGCCCTACGAGGAGCGCCATCGGGCGCGGGAAGCCGGTTTCCGCTGGAACGATCCGGTGCCGAAGGCCTGGACGCGGCGGCTGAGCGAACGGGAGGTGGCCGCCCTCGGCTTCCCCGTGGCGCCGGTGAACCCGGATCCGTCGGCGCTGAGCGCGGCCTGAGGCGAAGACGAACCCATGCCGGGCCACAGATTCCGTACGAATGCGGAAGCCTGAGCGGGCAGAGATGTCAGTCCGCCTCGGCAGACTCAAGCTAGGGGTACGCCTGAGCCGCTGAATGGGAAAGACACGGATGGGCCCGCGTGCCGGACCGATCGCCGCCAAGCGGCGGCAGCTGCAGCGCTGGCAGATGGCCCGCACCTGGGCAAGACTGATCCGCGAGGCTGAAGCCCTCTGGCACGTGAACGTGCGGGATCTGCGACGGCTCGGTGCCCTTGAACTCGCCCAGCTGCTGCAGGAGGTGCCGCCATCGCTGCGCCCACGGGTGAACCGCTGGCTCGCCGGCTACGGCGCTCTCACCCGGCTGGCATGAGCGGCCCCGTCGAGCGGGTGCGCTGGCATGCCGGGGGGCGTCGTCCAGATGGCAAGGCCGCCGATCCGCTGCCGCTGAAATGGACCACCGACTGTCGCCCTGATGGCCAGCCTGCTCTGGGAACACCGCGCACAGGTCGGATGCTGCCTGCTGATCCAGGCCAGCCTGCTGGGGGTGGGCCTGGGTCTGGAGCGATGGGTTCCCCACACCCCCTCACCCAGTGGAGCGGAGATCGCTAGAACGCGGGCATGATCCGCACTGCACCAGGCACTCTGGTTTCCCGCCGGCTGGAAGAACGGCCGGGTCAACTGCCTGGTCATCTGTTCGTCCACGGCGGTCGGGCTCCCACCACGCTCTCCGTGCTCGTCTTCGCAGCGAACGGGCTGCAGGAACGGCAGCTGAACAGGCCCGAGGATCTCGACCCCCTGCTGGCCAGCGGCGTGCCGCTCTGGGTGCGGCTGCAGGGGCTGGCGGAACCGGAGCGGATCCGCTCGGTGCTGCGCCGGCTGGCCGTGCCCGCGATCTTTCACGCCCCGCTGATCGAAGCGCCCCAGCGCACCCGGGTCGACTCGGTCGGCGACGTGGTGCTGGTGGTGATGCACCGGCTGAGCTTTTCCCGCACCCCGGCCCATCTGATCTCGGAGCAGGTGGGCCTGCTGCTGATGCCCAACCTGCTGCTCAGCCTGGAGGAGGCTCCCAAACCGGAACCGTTTCCGGATCTGACCCGCTGGCTCGCCCAGCTCGCCCCGCCTCCCAGCCGGGAGGATCTCGACGACATCCTCCACTTCCTGATCGATGAGCTGCTCGATGAACTGTTCCCGATGCATGAGCATCTGGCCGATCTGCTCGATGGGCTGGAGGAAGCGGCGCTGCGGAATCCCAAACCGACCTTGCTGAACCGGGCCTACCAGGCCCGCGCCAGCCTGCGACAGATCCGCAACCAGGTGTGGCCGCTGCGCCACCAGATCCTGATCCTGCTGCGTCAGAACCAGAGGCTGCTGGGGCCGGAAGCCCTGCGCGGTTTCCAGGACATGGAACAGCATGTGGCGCTGATCTTCGAGAACGGCGAGCTGCTGCGTCACCAGTGCGATGCGGTGACGGACGCCTACATGGCCAGCACCGGCAACCGCATGAACCAGGTGATGAAAACGCTCACGATCGTTTCCAGCATCTTTGCGCCCCTCACCTTCCTGGCCGGCATCTACGGCATGAACTTCCGCAACATGCCCGAACTGGACTGGACGTACGGCTACTTCTTCTGCCTGATCTTCATGTCGCTGGTGGCTCTCCTGCAGACGTTCTGGCTGTGGCGGCGCGGCTGGTTCGAGGACTGGACCGCCGCGCGGCGCTGAAGCGGCGAACGAATCAGACGGGAATCCTGGACCTCACCTGCCGCGCCGTCGCGAGCGGCTCACCCTCGAGCGGCAACTGCTGGAGCAGTAGCGGGCATCACGTCGACGGGCCGTGAAGGCGGTCCCGCAGCAGGCACAGGTGCGCTCCACCGGTCCGCTGGCAGGGCTCTGCCGCAGCAGCCGCAGCCAGCGCCCGCTCCGGGGGCCGATCACAAGATCGAGTCCGTAGCCCTGGCGGAGCAGGGAGCCGGCATCGGCATAGCCGAGCGCCTCGGCCAGCTCGGGCGCTTCGGCCGCGAAGGTCTCCAGCTGCTGGAAAAGGCGGAACCCCTCGCTCCAGACCCAGCGGCGGCGCTCCCGCACCAGCTCCGGCCAGCGCTCAGGTGGAACCCGGCTGGCGGGGTGATCGAAGCGGATCGGATCGCGGGGATCCAGCGAGCCGCCGCCCTGCAGGCTGCTGCCGTCCTGACCGACCATTTCGGTGCTGCCATGGGTACCGCTTCGGAAGCCTATGGGCTGCACGGATCACAACCCAGCCCTAACCCGCCGTTAACCGAACGGTTCGATGGCGCGATCCACAGTGGGCCTGTCAGGCGTTCCCGCCATGCAGACCGAGCTCCCCACGTTCCCCGCACGCCGGTTTCCTGCGCGGGCAGGTTCCCTTCTGGCCGCCTCGTTGCTGTGCCTGTCAACGGTTCCTTCAGCGGCCTCGGCCGGCAGCGCGCCGGAAACGATCCGGATCAGCGGCTCGAGCACGGTCTTCCCGATCACGGCGGCGGCGATCCGCAGCTTCCGCCAGAGCGACCCGGGCCGCTCGGTGCGCTTCGAGCTGAAGGAGACGGGCACCACCGCCGGTTTTCGTGATTTCTGCTCCGGAGTCGTTGCGATCAGCAACGCCTCGCGCCCGATCAACAGCCAGGAGCTGAAAGCCTGTGCCGCCAGGGGCATCCACTTCATCGAACTGCCGATCGCCTTCGATGCCCTGACCGTGGTGGTGCCCACGCGCAACAGCTGGGCCAGAATGATCACCCTCAAGGAGCTCTCCCGTCTGTGGAGCCGGCAGGCGCAGGCAAGGGTGCTGCGCTGGAACCAGGTGAACATCGACTGGCCTGCCAGCCCGATCAGGCTGTGCGGACCCGGCAGGGATTCCGGCAGCTTCGATTACTTCAACAAGGCGATCAACGGGGACCCAGACAACAGCCGTTCGGATGTCACCACCAGCGAAGACGATGCCGAGCTGGTGAAGTGCGTGGCCAACGATCCCCAGGCTCTGGGCTATTTCGGCTTCGGTTGGTACAGCGCCAATCGAACGCGGCTCAGGGCCCTGGCGGTGGTTGGAGCGAAGGGGCCGGTGGAGCCCTCCCTGGCGTCCGTGCAGAACGGGCGCTACACACCGCTGTCGAGACCTTTGTTTCTCTACATCAACAATCAGGCCATGCTCAGCCGTCCCGAGGTGCAACGTTTCGCGACGTACTCTGTGCGGAAAGGGCAGGAGTTCGTCACCGCTGCAGGGTTCATTCCACTGCCCGCTTCCACCTACCGGCTGGTGGAAGCCAAGCTCTATCGCCACGTGCTGGGGACTTCCTTCGGCGGCGATCTGCCGATCGGACTCACCATCGGCCAGGCCCTGGCGCGCAGCTTCGATGCGATCAGGCGGCCTGAGTTCCGCTGATGGATCGCCGGCCGGCCGGCGCGCTAGTGGTGGAATCGGCGCCGCCCCGTCGCTGCCCCCCCCCCAGAAACGGCATGGATGACCCGACGACCCACGCCACGCCGAGCTGCGGCGCCTATGCCGCCGAGCTGATCCAGAGGCAGACCCGCCGACTCGGCAAGCTGCAGCCCGAGGTGCTCGCGGACGAGGATCCCGAACCGCTGCATCAGCTGCGGGTGAGCCTGCGGCGGTTGCGCACGGCCCTGGGCCAGTTCGGGCCTGCCCTGGTGCTGCCCGATGGCATCAGTGATCGCCGCATCGCCCGGGTGGCTCGCCGCACCGGCCTCTGCCGCGATCTCGACGTGCTGCGGCAGCGGCTCGACCACGAGCTGATCCCGGCGCTGCCGGAGGCCGAACGCAAGGCGCTGCGGCCGGTTCTGAAGCAGCTGAGCCGGGACCGGCGCCAGGCGTTCGAGGGGCTGGTGGAGGCCCTGCGCAGCGGCCCCTACCTGAAACTGCTGGCCCGCCTCCACCGCTGGCAGAACGAGCCTCGGTACACCCCACTGGGCGAGCTGCCGCTGCGGCCCTGGCTGTTCGAATGGCAGGCCCAGACAGCCGCTGGGCTGTTCCTGCATCCGGGCTGGTTCGCCCCCGATCCCCAGGCCGCGGTCCTGCACGACCTGCGCAAGCGGATCAAGGGGGTGCGCTACGCCCTGGAGCATCTGGAGCCGTTCGGCGGCAGCACGCTGGCCGCCTGGATCCTCGACCTGAAGCGGGCCCAGGATGACCTGGGCGACCTCCACGACCTTCAGGTGCTTGGCGATGCTCTCGATGACCAGTTGGAGGGCGATCTGGACACGGCCCTGCCCTGCCTGCGCCTGGAGATCGGCCGGCGCTCCGACGAGCTCTGGCGGGAATGGCAGGAGCACGGCGCCTCCCTGCGCTCCGATCCCAGCCGCCGAGCCCTCTACGCCAGCCTGCTCGCGGCTCCGGCCTGAAGCGCTGCATCAACCGTACAAAAAAACCGGCTGGGGAAGCCGGTGAAAGAGAGAGAGAAGCTGGACCGATCGGAGCGGCGGGATTTGAACCCACGACCCCCACTACCCCAAAGTGGTGCGCTACCAAGCTGCGCTACGCCCCGGCGGAATGGAAGCTATCACAGCCTCTGCGGCAGCCAGGATTCCCAGCCCCGCAACCGCCGCAGCCGTTTCAGGATCCGGGCGGTGAGACGGTCGCGGCTGTCGGAGCCGTAGCCCCACAACCGCAGCCGCCGCGCCAGCAGCCGCAGCTGGGCCAGGCTCAGGGCCGCCAGCCGCAGCTCCGGCTGCCGCCGCCAGGCACTGGCCGTGACCGGCAGTTCGTCGCCCTGCCCCGCCCCCGGCAGAGTCTGCAGCGCGCCACCGGCCATCCATTCCGGCACCAGCACGAACAGCACCGCCAGCAGGCCGTACAGCTCCACCAGTCCCTTGGGCAGGGGGTGGAGCCGGCGTTTGCCGGCAAGGCCGTCGGAAGGGTCCAAGGCGGTTCAGAGCAGAGAGCCGTTCGGCGCTGCCGGACGCGCCTGGGGTGCGCTGCGGCCGGGGGCCTCCTTCCAGAGCATGGGAGTCTCCGGCGCTGGATGGAGCCTGACGAACCAGAACACCAGAGCGAACACCAGGCCGAGGGTGGCCGTGAGCAGAACCAGGACGCTGCGGTTGGAGAGGGGGTTCATGCCGATCAGACCTGGTCGGTGCGCAGGCATTGAATCCGCTGCGGCAACCGTTCCAGGGTGAGCTCGTCGCCCCGCAGGATCAGCCGCAGTCGATCGGTGCCGTAGCGCAGACCCGGCAGGGGCGAATCCTCGCGGAAAAGGGTGGTGCGGTAGCGGCCTGCGATCAGCGAGGCCTGAGCGTCATTGCGCTCGACCACCACCTGGTTGCTGTCGTTGCAGAGGAACTGCTCCCTGATCTCGTAGTTCTCCCACCAGGGGGAACTCATCGCCAGGGCTGCCGGGGCCAGCGGAGCTCCCAGCAGCAGGGTCAGCAGCGGCGGCACGGCCGGAAGGTGCCGCCGCAGGCCGGAAATCCATCGGGGCCGGGACGTCATGGCTGGGGTCAGAGCCGGATCGGATCGTTGGTGCTGCGCAGGACGCAGTGTTGGATCGACCAGTCGTACTGCTGCCAGACCTCCGGCGGCAACAGGAAACTGCTGCCGGGAAAGGCTGTGAGCCGCACACCGCTCGGTCTGGCCGAACAGTAGGGGCGACTGCCGGGACGGGCCAGGTACTGCTGATGATGGGCTTCGGCGTGGAAGAAGGGCCGCCCTTCCAGGAGCTCGGTGGTGATCGCTCCGAAGCCCGCCTGGGCCAGCTGCTGCTGGTAGTGGTCGCGGCTGGCCTCGGCGAGGGTCCGCTGGGCCCCGGTGGTGGTCACGATGGCGGAGCGGTACTGGCTGCCGGTGTCGTTCCCCTGGGCCAGACCCTGGGTGGGATCATGGCATTCCCAGAACAGCTTGAGCAGATCGCTGAAGCTCAGCCGCGCCGTGTCCCACACCACCCGTACCGCTTCGGTGTGGCCGGTGCGGCCGGAGCAGACCTCCTCGTAGGTGGGGTTGGGGGTGTGGCCGCCGCTGTAGCCGACGGCGGTGGTCACCACGCCGGGCAGACGCCAGAAGCCCTTCTCGGCCCCCCAGAAGCAGCCGCAGCCGAAGAATGCCTCCTCCTGCCCCGGCTGCAGTGCTGCCTGCAGCGGCGAGCCGAGCACCGCATGGCGTTCGGCAGTGGGAATCGGCGTGGGGCGTCCGGGCAGGGCCTCGGCGGCCGTCACGATCCGGGTCCCGGGGGGGCCGGCCGCCTGATTGAAGAGTCCGAACACCGCGGGATGGCTGCTGCCGCGAGCCTAGGCAACGCGGTCGGGTGCCGCCGCCGGCTCCAGGGCGATGTGGTTCAGCAGAGTGGTTGTGAAGGCGAACAGCAGGAAGGGCAGCGACAGCACCAGGATCACCCCCACGCCCACCAGGGCGAAGATCGGTTTGCTCGACCCCATCAGCGCCAGCCCGGCCGCCAGGCTCACGAAGATCACCACCATCCAGATCAGCACCTGGCCGTAGATGTCCCCGAAGGTGAGGGTGCAGCGCAGGTTGTAGCCCTTGGGGTTCTCCATCGTTGACGCACGGATGGCCTCAGCTAAGCCGCGGCGGGCCGGCTTGTCTGCCGAGATCAACAACTCGTGGGATTAGGGCCGGCCGCCCCGGGCCCGCCCCAGCCGGCCGCCCCGGGCCCGCCCCAGCCGGCCTGGGGCTCAGGCGGCCTGGAGCTGCTCCTCCGCCCGCTCCCGTTCCCACAGGCGCCGGTAGGGGCCGGGCACGGTCAGCAGTTCCTGGTGGTGCCCCTGCTGCACCAGACGGCCGTCCTCCAGCACCAGCACCCGGTCGCAGGCGGCGGCGGCAGAGAGCTGGTGGCTGATCATCAGGATGGTGCGGCCCTGCTGCTCGCGGATCGAGGCCAGGATCGCGGCGGCGGTGTTGTTGTCCACGCTGGCCAGGGCGTCGTCGAGCACCAGCAGCGGAGCGTCCACCAGCAGGGCCCGGCCCAGGGCCGCCCGCTGGCGCTGGCCGCCGCTGAGGGTGATGCCGCGCTCCCCCACCAGGGTCTGGTAGCCGTCGGGGAAGCCGCGGATGTCGCCCTCCAGCCGGGCCTGGCGGGCCGCCTGCTCCACCCGTTCCTGGGAGGCCTCGGGGTCGCCGTAGCGCAGGTTGTCGGCCAGGGTGGCGGTGAACAGGTAGCCCTCCTGCGGCACCAGCGCCACCTGACGGCGCAGGTCGTCGAGCGTCAGGGCGGTGACGTCGACGCCGTCGATGAACAGCTGACCGCCTGGCACCTCCACCATGCGGCCCAGCGCCCGTGCCAGGGTCGTCTTGCCGCAGCCCACCGGCCCCACCACCGCCACCAGCTCGCCGGGCCGCAGCTGGAAGCTCACGTCCCGCAGGGCGTCACGCCGAGCCCCGTCGTAGCGGACGCTGAGGCCGCGGGCCTCCACCACCCCCCGCCCACCGGCGGGAGGCGACACCGGAATCGGCGCCGAGACCACCCGGGGCTGGCGGGAGAGCAGCTCCTCCACACGCTCCAGGCTCACCTGGCCCGTCTGGAAGGTGTTGAGGGTGAAGCCCAGCAGGGCCGTGGGGAAGACCAGCCTCTCCACGAACAGGATCAGGGCCACCAGATTGCCGATGCTGAGGCGGCCGCTCTCCAGCTGGCCGCTGCCCAGGGCCAGCAGCAGCAGCAGACTGATCGAGGAGATGCCCTCCAGCAGGGGGAAGAGGGTGCTGCGGGTGCGGGCCAGGGACAGGGCCGCGTCGCGGTAGACCCCGTTGCGCTGGGCGAACGCCTCCCGTTCGTGCTCCTCCTGGCCGTAGATCTTGATGGCGCTGATGCCGGAGAGGTCCTCCTGGATCAGGTCGCTGAGGCTGCCGAGGGCCTCCTGCTGGCTCCGCTGCTGTCGCATCATGCGGCTGCCGAACAGCCGCACCACCAGCAGCATCACGGGGTAGAGCCCCACCGCCGCCAGGCTCAGCAGAGGATCGATCGCCAGCATGGCCGGCAGGGTGAGGGCGTAGGCCAGCACTGTGTTGGTGAGGCTGAGCACCGCGAAGCCCAGCAGCCGCCGCACGTTCTCCACGTCGCTGGTGGAGCGGCTGATCACCTCGCCGCTGCCGGTGGTCTGCACCCAGCCCGGCTCCTGGCGCAGCATGTGATCGAACAGGCGCTGGCGCAGGCTGGCCTCCACCTGGCGCCCCACGCCGAACACGAGCATGCGCGAGACGAGGCGCGCCGCGCCCATCACGGTGGCGAGCAGAACGATCCAGCCGGCCTGGCGCAGCGCATAGCCCACGGCGAAGCCGCCGTGCAGGTCGTTGATGACGCGGCCGACCAGGAGGGGAATCCTGACGCTGAGCAGGTTCACCACCACCAGGGCGACGACGCCGAGCAGCACCTCCCGACGGTGCGGGCGGAGATAGCGCCAGATCAGGCCCAGGCGGATGGCGGCCATGACACGGAGCAGGATGTCCCCAACCTAAGGATCCGTCCCATGGCGCCGTCCGCCGCCCCCCAGCCCGACCCCCAGGCCCATCCTTTGTATGCCACGGATCGCGAGGTGGTCGACGGGCTGCTGGCGGCGGAGACCCCCACCGACGGGCAGCTGGTGGATCTGGCCCGCCTGCTGATCCGCTACGACGGTTTCCCCGGCGCCGACGACCTGCACGACGATCTGGCCAGGACCCTGCGCCTCTGGGGGCTGGACCGCGAGGAGCTGCACCAGCGCACCCGCGCCCTCTGGGCGGCGGGCTACCGGCCCGGCGCCGTCGTCCAGGCCGATCCGGTGGGCAGCGGCTTCGACACCTCCGCCCAGGAAGGGTGAAGAACGATGCCACGCGGGCCTGTGTTCGCCAGATCCGCCCAGCGGGGGTGATAGTGGAAAGGTCCCCATCACCCGGCCCGGTGTGCCCTGCACCCGGGCTTTTTTCTGACCCACCCTCCCGCGCCGATGGCCCCATCCCCGTCCTGGCCTGCCCTGCTGGAGCATCTGCTGCAGGGCCGCTCCCTCTCCGAGAGCGAGGCGGCGACCCTGATGCAGGGCTGGCTCGGCGGCGGCATCGAGCCGGAGCTCACCGGTGCGCTGCTGGCGGCGCTGCGCAGCAAGGGGGTCAGCGGCGAGGAACTGGCCGCCATGGCGCGCATCCTGCGCGAGGCCACCGCCCTTCCCTGCGAGCGGCCGGCCCTCCCCCTGGTGGACACCTGCGGCACCGGCGGTGATGGGGCCGACAGCTTCAACATCTCCACGGCCGTGGCCTTCGTGGCCGCTGCCTGCGGCGCCAGCGTGGCGAAGCACGGCAACCGCAGCGCCAGCGGCAGGGTGGGCTCCGCCGACGTGCTGGAAGCGCTCGGCCTCAACCTGCAGGCTCCGGCGGCCGTGGTGGTGGCGGCCCTGCCCCGCAGCGGCGTCACCTTCCTGTTCGCCCCGGGCTGGCATCCCGCCCTGGTGGGGCTGGCGCCTCTGCGCCGTCGCCTGGGGGTGCGCACGGTGTTCAACCTGCTGGGGCCGCTGGTGAATCCGCTGCGGCCCGAGGCCCAGGTGCTCGGGGTCGCCCGGCCGGAGCTGCTCGAGCCGATGGCCGATGCCCTGGCCCGCCTGGGTCTGGAGCGGGCCGTGGTGGTGCACGGCCATGGCGGCCTCGATGAGGCATCCCTCTCGGGTCCCAGCCAGCTGCGGCTCGTGGAGGGGGGAGCGATCCGCACCCTGGAGATCGATCCGGGAGCGCTCGGCCTCGAAGTGGCACCGCTGGCGGCGCTCGCAGGCGGTGACGTCGAGACCAATCGCAGCATCCTCGAGGCCGTGCTGCAGGGGGGTGGCACCACCCCCCAGCGCAACGTGGTGGCCCTGAACACGGCGCTGGTGCTCTGGGCCGCCGGCTCCGCCGGCTCGATCGCGGAAGGGTTGGAGCAGGCCCGCGCGGCCCTGGCAACGGATGCCGCCTGGCAACGGCTGCTGCGCCTGCGCGAGGCGCTCGCCCCCATCGCCACCGTGGTCTGATCCGGTTCTGGGAGATGATCGCACCAGTCGGACTGCCTCACTTGAGCGCTGCTGCCACGGCTGCCGCCACCCGAACGACCCCGGCCGACCGGCCAGGGGACTCCGCCGAAGCGCTGCTGGTGCTGGCCGACGGCACCCTGCTGCGCGGCCGGGCCTTCGGCGCTCGCGGCACTGCCATCGGTGAGGTGGTCTTCAACACCGGCATGACGGGCTACCAGGAGGTGATGACCGACCCCAGCTACTCCGGCCAGCTCGTCACCTTCACCTACCCGGAACTGGGCAACACCGGCGTCAATCCTGAGGACCAGGAGTCGGACGCGCCCCATGTGCGCGGCGTCATCGCCCGCCAGCTGGCGCCGCACCCCAGCAGCTGGCGCAGCCGCGAGGATCTGCCCACCTGGCTGGCCCGCCACGGAGTGGTGGGCATCGAGGGCGTCGATACCCGCGCCCTCGTGCGCCATCTGCGCGAGTGCGGCGCGATGAACGGAGCAATCAGCAGCGACGGCAGCGACGCCCTCAGCCTGCTGGAGCGGGTGCGCAGCAGCCCCTCGATGGAGGGTCTCAATCTGGCCGAGGCCGTCAGCACGGCCAGCCCCTACCCCTGGGACAGGCTCTCCGCCGCCGGCTTCGACCAGCGGCTGCAGCCACGGCCCGAGCGACCCTACGCGGTGGTGGCGATCGATTTCGGCATCAAGCGGGCGATCCTGGAGCGGCTCGTCGCCCATGGCTGCGCCGTGACGGTGCTGCCGGCCAGCACCAACCTTGCCCAGGTGCTGGCCCTGGCTCCCGAGGGGGTGTTCCTCTCCAACGGGCCGGGCGATCCAGCGGCGGTGCACGGTGGCATCGCGCTGGCCCGGGGGCTGATCCTGCAGCCCGATCTGCCGGTGTTCGGGATCTGCCTGGGCCACCAGATCCTGGGCCTGGCCCTGGGGGGCTCCACCTTCAAGCTGGGCTACGGCCACCGCGGCCTGAACCATCCCTGCGGCGGCCATGGCGTTGTGGAGATCACCAGCCAGAACCACGGCTTCGCCCTCGAGGCCACCTCCCTGCCAGCGGAGCGGGTGGAGGTCACCCACCTCAACCTCAACGACCGGACCGTGGCAGCCCTGCGCCATCGCCGTCGCCCCGTCTTCGGGGTGCAGTACCACCCGGAAGCCAGCCCCGGTCCCCATGACGCCGACCATCACTTCGCCCGATTCGTGGCCCTGATGGCCGAGCGTCGGACCTGAGCGTTCTGCCGGCAGGGCCAGCCGCCGTTCCGCTTTTTACGGTGCGGAATGCTTTTCCCCCGCTGCTGCCTACACTTCTGCCGCTTGTCACGCCACGAGGACTGGAACGATTCCTGATCTGCAGCGACTGACCGTGTCCCTGCGCGGCGGTGTCGAGCGACGCGAAACCTGTCTGCTGTTCCGGTTCACCGGTCAGCTGGATGCCTACTCCGACAAGCAGTTCCGCGATTATGTGAGCGAGCATCAGGGAACGAGCACGCTCCCCCTGCTGCTCGATCTCACCCATATCGACTTCATCGACTCCTCCGGACTGGGAGTGCTGGTGCAGCTGGCCAAGCACTGCACCGACACCGGCATCCGATTCCTGCTGGTGGGCAACGCCCGCGTCGTGCAGACGGTGAAGCTGGTGCGCCTGGAGGAGTTCCTGCATCTCCAACCTGATCTGGACACGGCGCTCGGTGCCCTCGCCGCCGCCTGAACCGGGCACGGCGGCCTGGCTCCGCCAGATCCTTCCCGCTTCCCGACCGGCCCAGGATCCCGAAAGCCTCGGACCTCTCCAGCTCGCCTGGCTGGGCGACGCCGTCTGGGAACTGCACCAGCGGTTGCGCCGCTGCCGCCTGCCGGGACGCAGCGACGTGCTGCACCGGGCGGTGGTGGAGGAGGTGCGGGCCGATGCCCAGGCGCGGGCTCTGGAGCGCCTCGAGCCCTGGCTTGACGAGCGGGAGCGGGATCTGGTCCGGCGTGGCCGCAACCGCGCCGGACGTGGACCCCGCCATGCCGACCCGGCCGTCTATGGCCGGGCGACGGGATTTGAGACAATGGTGGGCTGGCTCTTTTTGCGGAATCCCGAGCGGCTTGCCCAGCTCCTGGATCATCTGGACGAGACCGACCCCTGACCCATCGCCTGCAGACCCATGAGCCCACGTTTCGAGCGCCGCCCCTCCAAGGGCTCGGGGTCGGGTGATCGCCCCTCCGGGGGAGCGCGGGGCGGCAAACCGGCCCGCTTCGGCGCCCCGCGCCCCGACTGGCGTGGAGCCGGCGCTGGCGAGCGGGAGGGCCGGCGCGAGGGACGCGAGGGACGTCCCGACGACCGCCGCGGTACCTACAAGCCGGAGGGCGCCAGGCGGGAGGGCTTCCAGCGGCCCCAGGGCGAGGGCCGCCCGGCCCGGGTGATCGGCGCCCGACCCACCGGTCGCCGCTTCGCGCCCGAAGGACGCCCCGGCGCAGGCGAGGAGCGCCGCTTCGACGATCGGGGCCCCACGGATCGCCGCCCGGAGCGGCGCCCCTCCGGCGGCAGGCCCTCCTTCGGTGCTGCGGCCGCAGGCCGGCCCTCCTTCGGCAAGCCCCGTTTCGGCAAGCCCTCGTTCGACAAGCCGCGCTTCGGGGCGGCGCGCCCCACCGCGCCCGGACGCAGCTTCAGCGAACGGGAGCCGTCCGTCGAACCCGCCGGCAGCTCGGAACGGTTCGGGGCCGAGCCCGCCGACGACCTGATCTGGGGCCGCCATCCGGCCCAGGCCGCCCTGGAGGGCGACCGGCCGATCCACCGCATCTGGTGTACCCCCGAACTGCGCTTCGCACCCCGCTTCCTGCAGTTGCTGCGGGAAGCGAAGGCGGGCGGCGTGCTGGTGGAGGAGGTCACCTGGGCGAGGCTGGGCCAGCTCACCGGCGGTGCCGTGCACCAGGGAATCGTGCTGCAGGCCGCGGCGGCGGAAACCCTGGATCTGGAGAGCCTGATCGAGGGCTGCCGCGGCATCGGCGAGCCCCCACTGCTGATGGCGGTGGACGGCCTCACCGACCCCCACAACCTGGGGGCGATCGTGCGCAGCGCCGAGGCCCTCGGCGCCCACGGCCTGGTGCTGCCCCAGCGACGCAGCGCCGGGCTGACGGGCTCGGTGGCCAAGGTGGCCGCCGGCGCGCTCGAACATCTGCCGGTGGCGAAGGTGGTCAACCTGAACCGCTCCCTGGAGCAGCTCAAGGAGGAGGGCTACCGCGTGGTGGGCCTGGCCGAGGAGGGCACGGTGAGCCTGATCGAAGCCGATCTCGACGGCCCTCTGGTGATCGTCACCGGCTCGGAGAGTCAGGGGCTCTCCATGCTCACCCGCAAGCATTGCGACCAGCTGATCCGCATCCCGCTGCGGGGCGCCACACCAAGCCTGAACGCCTCGGTGGCCACCGCCCTGCTGCTCTACGAGATCGCCCGGCGGGGCTGGATGAAGACGATCACCGGCACTTCCCCCGCCCCCCGCATCGTGCGACCCCAGGTGCCCACCACCGCGGCCCCCTCGGGCCCATCGGTCGTGGCCGAATCGCTGCGGGCGCCCGCAGCTCCTCTCCCGGAGGAGGCCGGGCCCGCCGCCGAGGAGCTCCTGGTTCCGCAAGCGGCAGCGGTGATCGTGGGTGAGGAACCACAGGCTGCGGCTTCCCCGGCCGAGGAGGAGCCCGCCGCCTTCACCTCGTCAGGCGACGAGCCCGACGCAGCGGCAGCCGAGCTGGCGGTGGAACTGGAGGCGGAGCTGGCCGTGGAGCTGGAGGTGGCACTGCCGGGGGCGCTGGAGCTTGGCTTCCTGCCCACGGCTCCCTCCTCCTTCCAGGGGGACATCCTGCTCTGAGGCCGGGCGCGGGCAGGGGGCCCCGACCGATCGGCACAATGGGGCGGTACGCCACGGCTCGATGAACGCCCTGCTCCGGCTCCTGCGCAACCTGGCCAACGGTCTTGGGTTGGCCTGGTGGGCGCGTGTCGAAACCCATTCCCCCCACGTCGTCTACTGGTTCGGGCCCTTCCTGCGGCGCCACGAACTGGAAGCGGCCCTGCCCGTCTTCCTCGCCGACGTGCGGAGCGAAGCTCCGGGCTCCCTCGGGCACGAGCTGCTGCGCGTCCGTCGCGGCGAGCCGCTCACCGAGGACCTGGGGCCTGGCTGATAGCGTCGCTCCAGCACAGGCAGGGGCTGATGGGGATCGCCGAGTGGCGTGAGCGACTGGAGCGCGGCGAGGTGTCGGCACGGGAGCTCACCGACCAGCATCTCGCCCGCATCGAGGCCGTCGACGGCACGGTCCATGCCTTCCTGGAGGTCACCGCGGCGCGGGCCCGGTCCGACGCGGACCGCATCGACGTGGCCCGCGCCGCCGGCGAGCCGCTGCCGCCCCTGGCCGGCATCCCCCTGGCGATCAAGGACAACCTCTGCACCAAGGGGATCCGCACCACCTGCTCCAGCCGCATGCTGGAGAACTTCGTCCCCCCCTATGAATCCACCGTCACCGCGCGCCTCTGGCAGGCCGGCGGCGTGCTGATCGGCAAGACGAATCTCGACGAGTTCGCCATGGGCAGCTCCACCGAGACCTCGGCCTTCGGGCCCAGCCGCAATCCCTGGAACCCAGAGAGGGTGCCGGGCGGCAGTTCGGGCGGCAGCGCCGCCGCCGTGGCCGCCGGCGAATGCATCGCCGCTCTCGGCTCCGACACCGGCGGCTCGATCCGCCAGCCGGCCGCCTTCTGCGGCGTGGTGGGCCTCAAACCCACCTATGGCCGCGTCAGCCGCTGGGGCCTGGTGGCCTTCGCCAGCTCGCTCGATCAGGTGGGACCCTTCAGTTCCAGTGTGGCCGACGCGGCCGAGCTGCTGCAGGTGATCGCCGGCGAGGATCGCCGCGACGGCACCTGCCTCAGGGCCCCCGTGCCCGACTACCGAGCCGCCCTGAGCCAGCCGGTGAAGGGCCTGCGGGTGGGCCTGGTCAAGGAATGCTTCGAGGCCGAGGGCCTCGATCCGGAGGTGAAGGCCTCGGTGCTGGCGGCCGCCGATCAGCTGCAGGCTCTCGGCTGTGAGCTGTTGGACGTGAGCTGCCCCCGCTTCAACGACGGCATCGCCACCTATTACGTGATCGCCCCGTCGGAGGCCTCGGCCAACCTGGCCCGTTACGACGGCGTGAAATACGGGTATCGCTCCGAGCAGGCCGGCAGCCTGGCGGAGATGACGGCCCGCAGCCGCGCCGAGGGCTTCGGCGACGAGGTCCAGCGGCGCATCCTGATCGGCACCTACGCCCTCTCGGCCGGCTACGTGGACGCCTACTACAGGAAGGCCCAGCAGGTACGCACCCTGATCCGCCGCGACTTCGATGCCGCCTTCGGCGCGGTCGACGTGCTGCTGACGCCCACCTCGCCCACCACCGCCTTCGGCTTCGGCGCCCACGCCGAGGATCCGCTGGCCATGTACCTGGCCGATCTGCTCACGATCCCGGCCAACATGGCCGGCCTGCCGGCGATCAGCCTGCCCTGCGGTTTCGACGGCCGGGGCCTGCCGATCGGCGTGCAGCTGATCACCGGCGTGCTGGAGGAACCGCGGCTGCTGCAGGTGGCCCATCACTACGAGCAGGCGGCCCGGGTGATGCAGAAGCGCCCCGCAGCGGCTCTGGTGCCCTGAACCGATCCGGATCGGGCCACCACATCTGGTGTGCCGGTAACCTGAGCCCACCCCGTGGTGGCGTCAGGCGCCCAAGCCCTTGGTCTTCGTCCCCCTTCACAACCACAGCGACTACAGCCTGCTGGACGGAGCCAGCCAGCTGCCGGCGATGGTGGAGCGGGCCGTGGAGCTGGGCATGCCCGCCCTGGCGCTCACCGATCACGGCGTCATGTATGGCGCCATCGAGCTGCTCAAGCTCGCCGCGAAGGCCGGCATCAAGCCGATCATCGGCAACGAGATGTACGTGATCAACGGCTCGATCGACGATCCGCAGCCGAAGAAGGAGCGCCGCTACCACCTGGTGGTGCTGGCAAGGAACGCCACCGGCTACCGCAACCTGGTGAAGCTCACCAGCATCAGCCATCTGCGCGGGATGCGCGGTCGCGGCATCTTCGCCCGGGCCTGCATCGACAAGGAGCTTCTGAAGCAGCACAGCGAAGGGCTGATCGTGGCCACCGCCTGCCTGGGCGGCGAGATCCCCCAGGCGATCCTGCGCGGCCGGCCCGACGTGGCCCGCGACGTGGCCCGCTGGTATCAGGAGGTGTTCGCAGACGACTTTCACCTGGAGATCCAGGACCACGGCTCGCCTGAAGACCGCATCGTCAACGTGGAGATCGTGCGGCTCGCCCGCGAGCTGGGCATCACGCTGATCGCCACCAACGACGCCCACTATCTCAGCAGCGCCGATGTGGAAGCCCACGACGCCCTGCTCTGCGTGCTCACCGGCAAGCTCGTCAGCGACGAGAAGCGGCTGCGCTACACCGGCACCGAATACATCAAGAGCGAGGCGGAGATGGGCCGCCTGTTCGCCGATCACCTGGAGCCGGAGGTGGTCCGCGAAGCGATCGCCAACACGGCGAAGGTGGCGGACAGGGTGGAGGCGTACGACATCCTCGGCCGCTACCAGATGCCGCGCTTCCCGATTCCCGAGGGCCACTCGGCGGTGAGCTACCTCACCGAGGTGGCCGAGCAGGGTCTGCGCGGCCGACTGCAACTCTCCAGCACCGACCCGATCGATCCCACCTACGGCGAGCGGCTCCACTTCGAGCTGCAGGTGATGGAGCAGATGGGCTTCCCCACCTACTTCCTGGTGGTGTGGGACTACATCCGCTTCGCCCGCGAGAACGGCATCCCGGTGGGGCCTGGGCGGGGCTCGGCCGCCGGCTCGCTGGTGGCCTACGCCCTGGGCATCACCGCCATCGACCCGGTGCGGAACGGCCTGCTGTTCGAACGCTTCCTCAACCCGGAGCGCCTGTCGATGCCGGACATCGACACCGACTTCTGCATCGACCGTCGCGGTGAGGTGATCGAGTACGTCACCCGGCGCTACGGCGAGGACAAGGTCGCCCAGATCATCACCTTCAACCGCATGACCTCCAAGGCTGTGCTGAAGGACGTGGCCCGCGTGCTCGACATTCCCTACGGCGACGCCGACCGGCTGGCCAAGCTGATCCCGGTCGTGCGGGGCAAGCCAGCCAAGCTGGCCCAGATGATCGGGCCCGACTCCCCGGCGCCGGAGTTCCGCGAGAAGTACGAGAAGGATCCCGACGTGCGTCGCTGGGTGGACATGGCCCGACGCATCGAGGGCACCAACAAGACCTTCGGCGTGCATGCCGCCGGCGTGGTGATCGCCGCCGAACCGCTCGATCAGCTGGTGCCGCTGCAGCGCAACAACGACGGCCAGGTGATCACCCAGTACTTCATGGAGGACGTGGAGTCGATGGGGCTGCTGAAGATGGACTTCCTCGGCCTCAAGAACCTCACGATGATCGACAAGACCGTCGATCTGGTCGAGCAGAACACGGGCGTGCGGGTGGATCCCGATTGCCTGCCCCAAGGCGATGCCGCCACCTATGCCCTGCTCGGCCGCGGCGATCTGGAGGGCATCTTCCAGCTGGAATCCAGCGGCATGCGTCAGATCGTGCGCGATCTCAAACCCTCTTCGCTGGAGGACATCTCCTCGATCCTGGCCCTCTACCGGCCGGGCCCGCTCGATGCCGGTCTGATCCCCAAGTTCATCAACCGCAAGCACGGCCGTGAGGCGATCGAGTTCGCCTGCGCTCCGCTCGAGCCGATCCTGAAGGAAACCTACGGGATCATGGTGTATCAGGAACAGATCATGCGGATCGCACAGGATCTGGCCGGCTATTCGCTCGGCGAGGCCGATCTGCTGCGGCGGGCGATGGGCAAGAAGAAGGTGTCAGAGATGCAGGAGCACCAGAGCCTGTTCGTGCGCGGTGCCACCGAGCGGGGCATCGATCCGAAGGTGGCCGAGGGGCTGTTCGAGCAGATGGTGCTGTTCGCCGAATACTGCTTCAACAAAAGCCATTCCACTGCCTATGGCGCAGTGACGTACCAGACGGCCTACCTCAAGGCCCACTACCCGGTGGCCTACATGGCCGCCCTGCTGACGGTGAACGCCGGCAGCACCGACAAGGTGCAGCGCTACATCGCCAACTGCCAGGCGATGGCGATCGAGGTGATGCCGCCGGACGTCAACGCCTCCGGCATCGACTTCACCCCTACCGGCGATCGCATCCTGTTCGGCCTCTCGGCGGTGCGGAACCTCGGCGACGGGGCGATCCGCCAGCTGCTGGAGGCCCGGACCGCGGACGGCCCCTTCGCCTCGCTCGCCGATCTCTGCGACCGGATCCCGGGCCACCTGATGAACCGCCGGGCGCTGGAATCGCTGATCCACTCCGGCGCGCTCGATGCGCTCGATCCAGCGGCCAACCGGGCCCAGCTGATGGCCGACCTGGACCTGGTGCTCGACTGGGCCAGCTCCCGGGCGAAGGACCGGGCCAGCGGCCAGGGCAACCTGTTCGACCTGTTCGGCGCCACAGGCCCCGAGGCCGCCGGGGCGGGCCGGGGAGATCTCTCCACCGCCCCCAAGGCGGCCCCGGTGGCCGACTATGCCCCCAAGGAGAAGCTGCGGCTCGAAAAGGAGCTGGTGGGTTTCTACCTCTCCGATCACCCGCTGCGGCAGCTGGCGCGGCCGATCCGGCTGCTCTCGCCGATTGGCCTGGCCAGCCTGGAGGAGCAGGCCGACAAAGCCCGGATCAGCGTGGTGGCGATGGTGCCGGAGCTGCGCCAGGTGACCACCCGCAAGGGGGACCGCATGGCGGTGCTGCAGGTGGAGGACCTCACCGGCAGCGCCGAGGCGGTGGTGTTCCCGAAGACCTACGCCCGCCTGAGCGATCACCTGGTGGTGGATGCACGCCTGCTGATCTGGGCGTCGGTGGACCGGCGTGACGACCGGGTGCAGCTGATCGTGGACGATTGCCGCGCCATCGACGACCTGGAGGTGCTGATGGTGGAGCTGCTGGCCGAACAGGCCAGCGACATCGCCGTGCAGCACCGGTTGCGCGAGTGCCTGACACGGCACCGGCCGGAGCAGGAAGAGACCGGCGTGCGGGTACCGGTGGTGGCGATGGTGCGCCAGCAGAGCGAGGCCCGCTACGTGCGGCTGGGCCACCAGTTCTGCGTACGCGATGGCGCCGCCGCCGTGAGCACCCTCACCGAGGCGGCCTTCAAGGCCCGGCTGCGCTCGGCGCTGCCGGCTGCGTAGCGGCAGGCCGCAGCTCAGCCAGGCTGCTTCCGGCTCAGCCGGTGGTGTCGCCGCCCTGGCGCATGGCCCGGATCGAGCCGCGTACCCGGCCGATGTTGACGCCGATCTGCTCGAATCCCAGCAGGCTGCCGGGCTGCGTTTCCCAGCTGGCCGAGAGCACCCCATAGCTCAGGCCCAGCACCCCGAGCAGGAACAGGGCGCCGGAGCTGGCCAGGGTGACGACCGGGGCGATGTCCAGCACACCGCGGCTCACCAGCAGGTAGCTGCCCACGAATACGCCCATGCCCAGCAGGGAGGGAACACCGGTGGCCACGGCGACCCGGCGGGCCATGCGGTTGGCCACCGCAGGCGGAATCACCTGGGAACCCCTGGACTGCTGACCACGGGGCCTGCCCTTGGTCCTGCCGCCGGCGGGACGCTCCGGTTCGAACGGCAGGGGCTTGCGCTTGGCCGCCATGGCAGTTCCGCTCAGCCCCGGATACCGAGTCGGGCGATCAGCTTGGCGTAACGCTCCTCGCTCAGGCCGCGCAGGTAACCCAGCAGCCGCTTGCGGCGGCCGATCATCTTGAGCAGCCCCTGGCGGGAGGAGAAGTCGTGCTTGTTCTGCTGCAGATGACCGGTGAGCTGGGAGATCCGCTCGCTCAGCATCGCCACCTGAACCTCGACCGAACCGGTATCGGTGCCGTGGGTCTGATGGGTGTTGATCAGTTCCTGCTTCTTGGTGGTGTCGAGCGGCATGCCGGCGTCGGGCCCTGACGGTGCAAACAGACAACTTACCGCCTCGGGGTGCCCCTCACCTCAGGCCACCTCGCGCGACAGCCAGCGCAGGCTTTCCCGCAGCCAGGCGTCGGGCCCGAGGGCCGGCTCCAGACCCTGCCGGCCCAGCGCCCGCAAGGCGCGGCTGATCTCCAGAGGCTCGTAGCCCAGGGCCGCCAGCGTGAGCTGCACTTCGTCGCGGGTGGACGGCTCCGGCCCGGGATCCCCCTCGCCGCCAGGGCCGCTCCCGCTCCGGTCGTCGTCGTCAGGGTCGAGGGCTGCGGCCGCGGCACCGAGGGCCTCCGCCAGCTTGCCGCGCAGCTCCACCGCCAGGCGTTCAGCCGTGCGCTTGCCCACACCCGGCGCCTGAGTGAGCCGGCGCAGATCGGCCTGCACGATCGCCCGCACCAGCTCCTCGGTGGGCATGGCCCCCAGCAGGGCAAGTGCCAGCTGGGGGCCCACCCCGCTGACCGCCACCAGCAGACGGAACAGGTCGCGCTCATGGCGGGCGCCGAAACCGAACAGTGTCCAGCTGTCCTCCCGGATCGCCTGGTGGGTGTAGAGACTGAGCGGACTGCCCGCCGGCGGCAGCACCTCCCAGTGGCGGCGGGTGAGCTGCACCTCGTAGCCCACTCCCTGGCAGGCGAGAAGGAGGCCGCAGCGAGTGCCCTGCTGCCAAGGCTCAGCCACGTGGCCCTGCAGCCAGCCGATCATGGAGACCCTGCCAATACGACCCATGGTGCCCGGTCTGCCCATCCCCGCCAGCCGGTTGCTGGCCACCGTTCTCTCCGCCCTGCTCATGCTCGCCCCGCTGATGCTCGGCGGCTGCCAGGCCGCCGGCCAGCCGCCCCGCGCCGTGCTGCTGCAGGCTCTGGGGCTGCAGATCGAACTGACGCAGCGCGCGATCGCCGACGCCCTGGCCCTGGAAGCGGCCGGCGGCCGCCCCGAGGTGAGCCGGGTGAGGGTGGAGCGGCAGCAGGGGGTGCGCATCGGCGACGGCAAGGGCCTGCACCTCACCGGCCAGTTCGACTGGCGCCTGGCGAACGATCCCTACCGGGTGGACAGCCCCTTCGAGCTCTATCTGCTGCGCGGCGAACGGGGCGAGAGCTGGCGGCTGGCGCGCCCGATCGGACCGGCCGCGTCGGACCCGCTCAGCCAGGAGTGGCTGGTCGATCCCCTGCCGCTGAAGGGCGAGCGTTCAGGCTGAGCAGGGTGGCCCCCAGCACCAGACCCGCGGCCAGCGCCGTGTCGGGATCGAGCGCTTCGCCGAACACCAGCAGCCCCCACAGAGCCGCCAGCGGCACCTGCACGTAGCTCACCGCCGTGGCCCGGCCGGCCGGCAGCCCCAGCAGTCCCTGGGTCAGCGCCAGCTGGCCCAGCTGGGTGAACAGCCCCACCCCCACCAGCCAGCCCAGTTCACCAGGGGTGGGCAGCACCGGATGGAGCAGCACCGGCGGCAGGCTCAGGGGCAGGGCCATCAGCGGGAAATAGAAGACGATCACCAGTGGGTGCTCGCTGCGCCCGAGGGCCCGCACACTCACGTAGGCCAGGGCGGAGAGCAGGGCCCCGGCGAGTCCGAACAGCACCGGCAGGTCCGGCAGCGAGCCCTGCGCCCCACCCAGCAGAGCGGGATCGGTGAGCAGCGCCACGCCCAGCCAGCCCAGCCCGGCGGCCAGCAGCACCCGGCCGCTCAGCCGCTCGCCCAGCAGCGGCCAGGCCAGCAGCGCCGTGAAGGTGGGGTGCAGGTACTGCAGCACCGTGGCCACCGCCAGGGGCAGTCCGGCGAGGGCGAGGTAGACGCAGTAGAGCCCGGCGGTGCCCAGCAGCCCGCGCAGCATCAGCAGGCCGCGGCGCCGGCCCCAGGGGGAGAGGCCGGCGTGGGCCAGCAGCGCGGCACTGAGCGCCAGGCTCACCACCGCCCGGGCCAGGACCACCATGTCCACCGACAGCCGAGTGCCGACCGCCTTGACGCAGACACCCATCAGGCTGAAGGCCAGGGCGCTGGCCAGCATCCACAGCACTCCCCAGTTCTGGTGTTCTCCGGCAGAATGGGCAGGTCCAAAACCCCACCGGTAGCGCCAGCCCTTGATCCAGGCCCGTCTCCACCCGCGCACGATCGAGGCCGTCAAGGAGCGTGCGGACATCGTCGATGTGGTGGGTGAGCACGTGGTGCTCAAGAAAAAGGGGCGGGAGTTCGTCGGGATCTGCCCCTTCCACGACGACAAGTCGCCGTCGATGACGGTGTCACCGGCGAAGCAGTTCTACTACTGCTTCTCCTGCGGCGCCGGCGGCAATGCCATCAAGTTCCTGATGGAGCTGCAGCGCACCAGCTTCAGCGAGGTGGTGCTGGACCTGGCCCGCAAGTACCAGCTGCCGGTGGAGACGGTGGACGGGCCGCAGCAGGAGCGGCTGCGCCAGCAGCTCTCACGCCGCGAGGCGCTGCTGCGGGCCCTTGCGCTGGCGGCCGGCTGGTTCCGCAGCCAGCTGCGCGCTCCGGAGGGCGCCGCCGCCCTGGCCTACCTGAAGGGGGAGCGGGGACTGAGCGAGAGCACGATCGAGGGCTTCGAGCTCGGCTACGCCCCCAACCAGTGGGAGGCTCTGCTGAAGTACCTCGGCCAGGTGGAGGGTCTGGCGCCCGAGCTGCTGGAGGCCGCCGGTCTGGTGGTGCCACGCAAGGGGGGTGAGGGGGTCTACGACCGCTTCCGCCACCGGGTGATGGTGCCGATCAAGGACCGGCAGGGGAGGGTGATCGGCTTCGGCGGCCGCAGCCTGGATGGCGGCGAACCGAAGTACCTCAACTCCCCGGAAACGGAGGTGTTCGAGAAGGGCAAGCACCTGTTCGGCCTCGATCGCGCCAGCCAGGCGATCCGCAGCGGCGACCAGGCGGTGGTGGTGGAGGGCTACTTCGATGTGATCGCCCTGCACGCCGCCGGCATCACCAATGCGGTGGCCTCCCTGGGCACGGCGCTCAGCAGCCAGCAGATCACCCAGCTCTGCCGCTGCTGCGAGAGCAAACGCCTCGTGCTGAATTTCGACACCGATGGCGCCGGCGTCCGGGCCGCCCAGCGGGCGATCGGCGAGGTGGAACAGCTGGCGCTGCAGGGCCAGCTCATTCTCCGGGTGCTGCATCTGCCGGCCGGCAAGGATCCCGACGAGTTCCTCAAGGAGCACGGTGCCGGCGAGTACCGCGCCCTGCTGGATCAGGCGCCGCTCTGGCTCGACTGGCAGATCGAGCAGGCCCTGGCGGGCCGGGATCTGAAGAAGGCCGATCAGTTCCAGCAGGCGGTGGCGGCCCTGGTGGCGCTGCTGGGCAAGCTGCCCCAGTCGGAGCTTCGAACGCACTACATCCAGCAGGTGGCCGAACGCCTCGCCGGCGGCCAGGCCGGCATGTCCCAGAAGCTGGAGGAAGACCTGCGTCAGCAGGTCAAGGGCGAGCGCTGGCACGGCCGCGCCAGCCGCTGGGAACAACCCGGCGAGATCGGCCTGCGGGAGCGGGCCGAGGCGGAGCTGCTGCGCCTCTACCTCCACACCGGCCGCCATCGCGGCGCGATCCGTCGGGAGCTGCGCCAGCGCGAACTCGACGACTTCGCCCTCTCCCACCACCGACTGCTCTGGGCCACGCTCAGCGAGCTGGAGGAGGACAACCTGGGCGTGGGTCGGCTGGAGGCGATCAACCGGGGCAGCGATCCCGGCGATGATCTGGCCGATCTCGACCTGCCGCGGCTGCTGGCAGACCGGCTGATGGTCGAGCAGAGCGAGCTGCTCGATCGCCTCACGCCGCTGCTGGAGCCGAACGAACTGCAGCGCATGTCCCTGGCCCAGCCGCTGCTGCAACTGCGCGGCACCACAGCCGCCCTGGAGCGGCAGCGCAGCCTCAAACGCTGCCGCCACCTGCTGGACGCCTGGGGATCGCAGCGGCTCGAGACCCTGGAGCGCTGCATCGCCCGGCTGCTGGAACAGGAACGCAGCGGCGAACCCGGCCCGAACGCGGCGACGAGCGGCAACCCGCCCGCCAGGCTGGACATGGAAAGCCGGATCGAGGCCCTGTTCGCCGACCTCAACCGCGACGCTCTGCGCTTCCAGGAGCTGTACTACAGCGAGCGGAAGCACATCGGCCATCTCGACCGGCAGCGCTGCGCCGGCCTGGCCGAAACCCTGGGCAGCGCCAGCTGAATCCGCGCCTGGTCCCGGGATCGGATGACTCGGAATGACAAGATCTGACGCCCATCGTTTGCCGCCGGTAACGTGAACCTCCCCTGTACAGGCAAGATGTTCACGAGGCGTTTCACCAAGGCTGTCGCCAAGGGTTCCGCCGCTGCCAGGCTTCGGCAGATCAACCGGCAGGACGCCCTGCAGGAAGTTGAGCTCAGCCGCCTTGTGCAGGCCTACACGACAGGGGAAGCCGTCTATCTGGGGCGAGGAGCCTTCTGGAACTGGGACCTGGATGGCATACCGAACTGGCTCGTTCCTCAGTTCATCGATCTGGGATTACTGGGAGAAGACGGCTAGTCCACCACAGCCCATCTTCGAACACTTCGATCCATTACGCCAGGCCCGCCGAGTGGGCCAGCCCGAACATCTTCCGGGCTTTCCTGCAGACATCGACACGAATCGTTCTCTCCACGATCTTCATGATCGGGCCCAGGCCTGCCGCCTGCACACCCTCCAGAACCTGACAGGCCGCGGTTCCCTGAGGCTGCGCTGGAGCCCATCGCCGCGCAGCCTTCGCTCCGCCTCCTGGGGTCTCCCACCGAGCAGGGGCGCCTGCCAGCATCTGCCGATCAGCCCGGTCCCGGTGATGACCTCCGCCACCGAACGTTTCAGCAGCGAACCTCTGGCCGCGCAGGCTTCCCTCTGGCACCGCAGCTGGTATCCGGTCGCCTACCTCAAGGATCTCGATCGCGCCCGGCCAGCCCCGTTCACCCTGCTCGGCGAAGACCTGGTGCTCTGGTTCGACCGCCGGGGCGGCCAGTGGTGTGCTTTCGCCGATGTCTGCCCCCACCGGCTCGTACCCCTCTCCGAAGGGCGCCTCAACGCGGCCGGGGAACTGGAATGCCCCTATCACGGCTGGAGCTTCGACGGCACGGGGCACTGCACCGCCATCCCCCAGGCGGCGGAGGGCAGCCACCCCAGCGAGCAGCGCAGCCGCTGCAGGGCCTACGCCACCGCCGAGGGGCAGGGAATGCTGTTCGTGTTCGCCGGGGAGGCGGCCGGCGCGGCGGACGTACCGCTGCCGCTGGTGCCGGCGATCGAGGAGGAGCCGCAGCGCTGGCTGGTGCAGGACACCTTCCGCGATCTGCCCTACGACGCCCTGACGCTGCTGGAGAACGTGCTCGACGTGAGCCACGTGCCGTTCACCCACCACGCCACGGTGGGCCGGCGCGAGAACGCCGGGCCCGTGAACGTGGAGCTCACCGCCTTCGGGCCGGAAGGCTTCAGCGGCGTCTGGGAGGAAGGGCCGCGGCGGGGGAAGCTCGGCAGCCAGTTCACGCGCTTCGCCGCCCCGTGCCTGATGTGGCACGATCTCAGCGCCAGGGGCTTCGCCCGGATCCTGACGGTGGTGTACGCCACGCCGATCCGCAGGGGCGAGTGCCGCCTCTTCGCCCGCTTCCCCTTCCGCTTCGAGTCCCCCTGGCCGGCGCGGCTGCTGCGGCTGCGCCCCGAATGGCTGCAGCACATCGCCAACCACGTGGTGCTCGAGGACGATCAGATCTTCCTGCACCGGCAGGAGCGGGTGCTGGAAGAGCGGGGCGGCAGCCCGGCGGTCAGCCGCGCCTTCCACCTCGCCACCGCCGCCGACGGCTACGTTCAGGCGCTGCACCAGTGGGTGACCAGCCACGCGGGCGAACCGTTCCCGGCCGAGCGCCTGCCGCAGCGGCTCGGCCGGAAACGGCTGCTGGAGCGTTACGAGAGCCACACCCGCCACTGCCGCAGCTGCTCGGGTGCGCTGCGGGCCCTCCGCCGCTGGCGGCCGCTGCTGCCGCCCGTGGCCTGGCTGGCCCTGCTGGCGATCGCCTGGTTCCACACGCCCTCGGCCCTGGGCGCCGGCCTGGCAGTCGCGCTGGCGGCTGGCGCCGGCTTCTGGAAGCTGGGCCAGTGGGAGCACCTGCTGCTGGCGGGCAGCGACCAGCCACCCCGCAACCGCAGCTGAGTGGTGGCGGCTGAGTGGTGGCGGCCGTGGCGCCGCGCTCAGCCGGAGTGCACCACGGGAATGTCGGCCAGGCGGGTGGTGGCGGCGCGCGAGAGCCGTTCGCGCTTCATCGCCCAGGCCGGGTGCAGGCCGCAGGCGGCCCACTGCACGGTGCCGCGGCCATAGCGGCGGTTGAGGCCGTCGATGGTGGCCATCAGTGCCTCGCGCCGCTGCTGCTGTTCCGGTGGCAGGGGGGCGAGCAGGTGGTGCTGCAGCTGCTCGAGCGGCTGCAGGTTCTGCAGCAGCACGCCGGCCTTCTGCAGCGGCTTGTGGGGCCTGAACAGGCGTTCGGCCAGGGGCAGGGCGGCGGCCAGCAGCACGGCGGTGTCGCTGCTGGCCAGCGGCAGGGTGACGGTGGCGGCGTTGGCGTAGAAGCGCGTGCCGTTGAACGGACTGCTGCGCACGAACACGGTGATCGTGTCCGTGCGCTGGCGCTGGCGGCGCAGCTTCTCGGCGGCGCGGCTGAGGTAGGTGGCGATCGCCTCGCGCAGTGGGCCCAGCTCCCGGATCGGCTCGCTGAAGCTGCGGCTGACGCAGGTTTCGCGCTTGGCCGGCGGCAGCGATACCAGCGGCAGGCAACTGTGACCCCGCAGCTCCTGCTGCAGCCGCAGCCCCACCACCCCCGCCCTGGCGCGCAACTCGCCGCTGGCCATGTCGCGCAGCTGGCGGGCATCGGCCACGCCGCGCAGGCGGCACCAGCGCGAGAGCTTGCGGCCGATCCCCCAGACCTCCTCCACCGGGACCCGCTCCAGCCAGGGATCGGGATCGACCACGGCCCCCAGATCGAAGACGCCCCGGTGGGCCGGGTCGCCCTTGGCCAGCTTGTTGGCCAGCTTGGCCAGCGCCTTGGAGGGGGCGATGCCGATAGCGATCGGCAGCCCCAGGTGCCGCCGCACCTGAGCCCGCAGCGCCTGGCCCCAGGCGCTGAGATCGCCGCCACCGGTTCCAGCGCCGGCAGGGCGGTGCAGCCGGCCGAAGGCCTCGTCGATCGAATACACCTCCAGATCCTCCACCCAGGGCTCGAGCGTGAGCATCAGGCGCTGGCTCATGTCGGCGTAGAGGGCGTAGTTGGAGCTGCGCACCACCACGCCGAGGCGCTCCAGCTCGCGGCGCACCTGGAAGTAGGGCTTGCCCATCGGAATGCCGAGGGCACGGGCCTCGGCGCTGCGGGCCACGATACAGCCGTCGTTGTTGGAGAGCACCACCAGCGGCCGGCCCAGCAGAGCGGGATCGAGGGCCGCCTCGCAGGAGGCGTAGAAGTTGTTGCCGTCGATCAGCACGGTGGCAGTGCGGCCCGGCCGCACCGATGCAGTGGTTCGGGCCGGCTGCGCCGGCGTGGCCCTGGCCATGGCAACCGAGCTGGCGATTAGTACATGAGTTCTAGTCGGCCCAGGCCGCAAGAGATGGCTCGCAGGCGAAGGGTGACCCATGCGGGCCTGCGTGCAAGCCATGATCCGGGGCGATCCGCGTCAGGGATTCAGTAACGGGCGCCGTCGGGCAGATCCCTGAACTCCTTCCAGACCGCCTGAGCCTCTGCCTGGAGGATCTGCTCGGGGGCCAGCAAGCGCTCCGCATAGGGCAGGCGGATATCGGCGCTGATCCTGGAATCATCGAAGAGATCATCGTAATCGTTCCAGCCAGCGGCGTAATAGATCTTCGAGATCCGCGCCCAATAGGCCGTGGCGTAGCACATCGGGCAGCATTCACAGCTGCTGTAAAGCACGGCTCCAGAGAGATCGAAGCTGTTCAGCGTGCGACAGGCTGCCCGGATAGCATTCACCTCTGCGTGAGCTGTGGGGTCATTATCCCGAATCACGCTGTTACCCGATGCGGCAATTACTTGTCCGTCTTTAACAATAACGGCGCCGAAGGCCCCGCCGGTCTTGTTGATCACACCAGCCTCACGCTGCAGCCTGATCGCTTCACGCATATACAGCAGATCCTGTTCGGTGGCCATCGGGGGTGGGATACATCGTATTCAAGCGGACCCTAGACCCTAGGGAAGGTCTGGACAACTGCTCTGGAGTAGATATGCGTTGATGTTATGGCATAAGTCTCATGGCCTTGTGTTCAGCATATGCGGGATTATCCAGACCTTCCCTAGCACTCGGCCACCCCCAAGGGGTGGGAGTAGGGATAGATAGATATAGCTGACTGTCGCTGTAGCCTATTGGTGTGTTGTTGTTGTCATCGCCCAGCCTCCAGCTCATCGAGAAGGGTAAGGGTCTCGCCGAGCACTAGATCGGCGCAAGCCAAGGCATCGGCTCGGGTTGGTGCAGCACAGGAGAGCGGCTGAGATCCGCCCCCCGCTGTGAGATCAATCTGATCTCGGCTAGGTGAAGATCACCGATCCAGCCGCTGCGGCCACCAGGAAATCAGTCTGATTAGCACCTGCTCCGAATTTTTCGAATCCCGATACGGTCATCAATCCTCCAATCAGATAGGTGCCGTCCCCATTGTCTGCAATGGTGTAGGTACCTGAATTAAAAGTCAACGTATCAACATTATCGCCACCATTAAATGTCCCAGTTCCGAAGCCTTTCAGGTTGTCGTTACCGGCACCAAGGTACGTGTTGCCACCTCCGAAAAAGGTACCAACAAGAGCATCAACGGTGTCGTCGCCGCTGCCGGTATCGATCGTGCCATCGTTCCCTATGCCGAAGCCGGAGATGCTGCTGCCGGTGATGATGTCGTTTCCGTCGCCGGTATTGATCGTGCTAGAGTTGTAGATGCCAACGCCGCCTGGGTTGACGCGGCCCGTGATGGCGTCGGCGCCGGTATCGATGATGCCGGCGCCGACGCTCCGTATGCCATTGCCGCCGCTGAGGCCCGTGATGCTGTCGTTGCCGTCGCCGGTATTGATTGTGCCGTTGTTGTTGAAGATGCCGAAGCCGTTGGTGTTGCTTGTGCCCTTGATGCTGTCGCTGCCGTCGCCGGTATTGATCGTGCCGGCATTGTTATAGATGCCTTCTTGACTTCCGATGCCTGTGATGCTGTCCTTGCCGATGCCGGTATTGATCGTGCCCCTGTTCACGATGCCACTATAGGTAGAGCTGCTGTTAAATGCGTTGTTGGTGCCATTGATGCTGTCGTCACCGGCGCCGGTATTGATTGTGCCGTTGTTGAGGATGCCGGTGCGGGTGGTGCTGCTGCTGGTGTTGCCCGTGATGCTGTCGTTGCCGTCGCCGGTATTGATTGTGCCGTTGTTGTTGATGCAGGGGGAGCCGTTTTTGCTGCTGCTGCCTGTGATGCTGTCGTTGCCACCTAAGGTGTTGACCTCGATACCAAGATTCACCACCCATCCAGTATTTGACGTGGCCACATCGGATTTACTTGTGAACCTGAACTTAGCGAGGTTCGCCGGATCGCTTGGCCTGACAACTGCCATAATTCCTGAGATTGTGAATTTCTGTAAAGATAACTACGGTCAAAATGTTGGCAACACAACCGTAATCAATGTTTGCCTATGGCGAAGAATCGTCATGCTGCAGTGGCCCAAGGGCTTCCTCCAGCTGGAGGCTCCCACGTGCCAAAATTAGGTGGGTCTGGGTGGCCGACCAGATCTGTCAAATGAATCACGCATAGCGTTTCCAGCTGTCATGCTGGATACATGGGGTTACCCAGCTGATCACTGCGGCTGAAACGCCGCATTTCTGCAGCATCTGCAATCAAGCTTTCAGTCCCTGTCCTGCGCCCGCCCCAGCAGCACCGATCCGTATCAACCGGCGCCTCTAACCTGGGTTTCAATCGGGGAGATTCCGCCCCTGTCATCATCGTCTGGGTTTTCCAGGGGTTCCCTAGGAGAATCGCTATCGGATGGCAAGCCCTTCAGCTCTGCTCGGCAATCATCAACAGATCAGGCTGGAGATAGACAAAGAAATCAGTCCGTCATCATCAGCTTCCCATAGCCATAGCAAGAGCCAAGAAAGGTCAAGTTCCGGGGCGGGAACGAACGCACGGCTCATCGCTACCAGATCGCTGCTGGCAGGGCCCGGAAGATCTGCAGCATCATAAACAGCAAGCCAACAATCGAGGCCAGGGCCAGCCATTGGCTGCGTCTTGATCCGGTACCTTCGGCCCAGGCGCGATACACCCGGCTTGCCCATGGCACCAGCAGCCAGCCTGTGATCGCCACGCTGCAGAAGTTACCCAGCAGCAGCGCTGCAGGAAAGTCCCAGGGGACAGGCCTCAGCAGGGCATTGAGAATCATCACGGTGGGATAGAGAACCAGCAGCACCAGCAGATTCATTTTCCACACAGGAACCCGCTTCCTCACACTCTGGCTCAGCCACTGCGCGTATCCATCCCAATCGGCAGATCCCTCAAACCGGTAGCCCTCACGTTCAGCCGGGTTGAGAATGAAACGGCGTTCCTGGCTGTCCATCCAGCCAAGAAAACTCTGAATCGAATCAAACCGAATGACAGATTCATACAGAAGGATCCGTCCCGCTTCAATGGACTCTAAAAAGGTCGGCCCTGCTTCAGAGAGGTAGCCGGAGTAGTTTTTCACGGCTGCCTTGAGCCGCTCTTCAATGGCGAGAAAGCGGTCCAACGAAGCCGCATGAACGCGGTGCAGAAAGCGATACTCAAAGGAAGGGTCATCAGGGCCTGATGCGGGAGGCGAGGGGCTCATGACGGGAGGAGGGCTGGGGCGAACATGAAGCTTGATGGGGAGGATGGCGTGGAAACGGTTCAGAGCGAGTGGATCACGTGGATGGCCACCCCCCAGAGGCGGGTGTCGTCGGCATCGCTGAGCTCCAGGGGCGGATAGGCCGGGTGGGCCGCCTCCAGCCGCAACCGGCCCTGGTGGCGTGCCAGGCGTTTGAGCGTGAAGGCCCCCTCAACCGCCGCCACCACGATGCGGCCGGGGCGGGGTTCGAGGCTGCGGTCGACGATCAGCAGATCGCCGTGGTGAATGCCGGCGCCGATCATCGAATCGCCGCTGACGCGCAGGAAGAAGGTGCTGCTGGGGTGGCGGATCAGCTGCTCGTTGAGGTCGATCCCCACCTCCACGTAGTCGTCGGCGGGGCTGGGAAAACCGGCGGCGACGGTGCCGCCGGCTAGCGGCAGCAGCAGCGGTGAGCGCCGCTCGCGCAGCGGCAGGGGATCGGACGGGAAGGTCGACAGGGAGGGGGGATCGGCGGGCATGGGCACCCGGAACGGGGCCAGCAGCTTAGTAGATCTGTACTGCTCAGGAGAGAACGGTCGCCGGCCGGATCAATCGCTGAAGCGATACCGGAGCCGCAGCCGGCCGCCGGTCACCGCCATGGGCGTGTAGCGGACCTCGGCCTGATCGGCGTACCAGTCGCCGCCCCAGGAGAAGCGAACCGGACCGGAGAGGGCCTCCACCTCGCTGGGCTTCCCGTTCAGGATCAGCTCGATCCGGGCGGTACCCCTGATCGAGCCTTCGCCGCTGAGGCTCAGAGCCTGGATCTGGCCCTGGCCAGGCTGCTTGCGCAGGATCAGGGTTTGCGGGCGACTGACGTCCGCCAGGTCACGGGTCACCGGGCCGCAACCACAGCCGAAGAGCGCAACGGCCAGGCAGAGGGCGGGGATCAGGCGGTGCATGGGAGCAGCGGCGGATTCTCCACGAGTGCGGGGGAATGGCCCGAATCGCCTCGACGGCACAACAAGCCATCGCGGCAAAGCCAGCCAGAAGACTGTCCGGTTGGGTCGTTGCCTGGAGAATGGAATGGAGTCTAACCAGCAAACGAAGGATCGCATTCCTGGAATGAAGCCAATCGGCCATTCCGGATTCGGCCGGCTTCGGCGTTCAGGAGCGGCGTGAGCCCTGAGATCTCAGCCGTTGCCTGCGTTCATGTGCCTGAGGGATGACTGACGGAAGCGCTGTTGAGCATGACAACGAGAAGTAGGTTTGAATCAGCTGCGTTCGCCGGTAGTCACCCGATGCACGTCCTGCCCTCGATCCTTGCCTATGTCGGGATTGTCTTCGGGGCGGGGTTTCTGCTGGGATCGATTCGCGTGATGCTTCTGGTTCCGAACCTTGGTGATCGCTGGGCAGAACTTCTGGAGGCGCCCTTCATGGCGGTGGTGATCCTCACCGCCGGGCGCTGGCTGGCCCAGCGCTTCAACGGCGCCGATCGCACGCTGTTCCTGATTGGCTTCGTGGCGGCAGGGATCGTGATCGCAGCGGATCTGCTCGTCGGCGTCCAGCTGCGTGGCTTGTCGCTGGCAGAATCGGTGTTCAGCCGTGATCCGGTGGCCGGCACGGTCTACTACCTCCTCGTGCTTCTTTTCGCCATCGCGCCATGGGCAGCTCGTCGCTGCAGGAGTGGCAGCATGAAGGGATAACGGGGCTCCATGCCGGCATCTTCTGTCAACTCAACGCGCGGGGTCGTTGGCTGGGCCGCCATCCTTCTGCCCACGCTTCACGTGATCACCGATGGAATGGAATGGGCCCAGGGAGGGTTCAGTGATCTCCAGCTCTGGCTGAACTACGCCGCGTTCCTGCCGATGCCGGCGCTGATGGTGGGTCTCTATGCCATGCAGCGGCCGCGCATAGGCCCTGCCGGCCTCTGGGGAGCCCTGCTCTACGGCGGATCCTTCGTTTACTTCTCCCACACGGCGCTGTTCGCCCTCACCGAGTCGGTCCCCGACTATGCGGCCCTCTGGACACGGCTGGGAGGCCTCTACAGCGCCCATGGCGTGGCCATGATCCTGGGCGGTCTGCTGTTCGGATGGGCGACGTGGCGATCAGCCGTCTTCCCACGGCTCGGGGCCGGGCTGTTTGTCGGCGGCCTTGGCTGCAACCTTGTGATCGCCCTTCTGCCCGTGCCGGAGCTGATGCAGATCGTCGGCAGCAGTGTGCGGAATCTGGGCCTGATCGTGATGGGCCGGCATCTGATCAGTCGAGCCCCCTGAACCAGGCCAGGGGCCACCGCCAGGGCGGAGGATGGAGACAGCGTGGATCGGATCGAGCGTGGGGAGAGTGCAGGCAGCAGGGGTGGCGATCGCGGCGGCGGTGCTGGCGGCCGGTGCGGGCAGCGATCCCTTTGCGCTGCTGCGGTCCGAGCGGATCGGTGGTCTGCAGATCGGCAGCGAAGCGGCGCGGGTGTTCTCGGTCGTGACCTGCCCGATCCGGCGGGGCCCCGATCGCCTCTGGGCCGCCGACGGCGCCTGGCACCAGAGCTGGGACGCTCCCGCCTGCGGCATCCAGCTCGACATGGTGTCGGAGCGCGCGGACGGACCGAAAACCGTGGCCTCGATCCGGATCACGGCGCCCAGCAGCCTGCGCACCGCCCGGGGGATTGGCATCGGCAGCCCGGAAGCCAGCGTGCGCCGCCTCTACGCCGACGCCTGGAACCGGCAGGAGAGTCGCCTGGCCGGAACGTTCGTGGCGGGCTCGATCTACGGCGGACTGATCGTGCGTTTCGAGGCGGGCACGGCTCGGGAGATTTTCCTCGGAGCCGCCGCGGAGTGATCCTCGTGCCCGACCCACACCTGCCCGCGGACGCCTGGCTTCAGGGGGGATCCTCGCCGGCGGGCGAAGGGGCCTGAGCCGGCAGGCTGACCAGTACCTTGTCGACCCGTTTGCCGTCCATGTCGACCACTTCGAGGCGCAGACCCTCCCACTGGAACTGCTCACCGGTACGGGGGATGCGCCCGAGGTGATGCATCACGAAGCCGCCCAGCGTGTGGAAGATGCCTTCGGCTTCCTGTGGCAGGGGTCCCCTGCGGACGAGTTCCTTGAAGTCACCGATGTCGAGGGAGCCATCCAGCAGCCAGGAGCCATCCTCCCGCCGGATGATCAGCGGTTCCTCCAGCTCCTCCGCCGAGGGCAGATCACCCACGATCGCCTCCATCAGATCGTTGAGGGTGAGCAGGCCTTCGATGCCGCCGTATTCATCGGTGACCAGGGCGATGTGAATGCCGGTGGTCCTGAACTGCTCGATCACGTTGAGGGCGCGGTCCCCTTCGGTGACAACCAGCGGTGGCTGGATCAGATCCTCCAGCCGAACGGCCGAACCGGAGAGCTGCGCGGCGAGCAGGCTGCTGCCGCGGACGATGCCCAGGCAGTCGTCGAGGCTGCCGCGGCCCACCGGAAAGCGGGAGTGATTGCTCTGGATCACAGTCCCGATGCTTGCCTGCAGCGGGGATTCACTGTCGAGCCAGGAGATCTCGGTGCGCGGCGTCATGATCGCCCTGATCGAGCGATCCCCCAGCCGGAACACACGCTGCAGCATCTGATGCTCCGACGGCTCCAGCACGCCGGCCTCCGCTCCCTGCCGCACCAGGGCCCGGATCTCCTCCTCCGTGAGGCCCGGCTCGGTGGAGGCTCTGACGCCCAGCAGCCTGAGCAGGGCATCGGTGGACATCCCGAGCAGGTGAACCAGCGGCGCCGCCAGACGGGAGAGCCATTGCATCGGCCTGGCCACGGAGCAGGCGATCTGCTCCGGAGCGTTGAGGGCGATCCGCTTGGGGACCAGCTCACCGATCACCAGCGACAGGTAGGTGATGATCGTGACCACGATCGCCACGCTCAGCCCCTCGCTCCAGGACCGCAGGGGTGGAAGGCGCTGAAGCAGCGGCTGCAGGCGCTGGGCGATCGTGGCGCCGGCCACCGCCCCGCTGAGCACACCGATCAGGGTGATGCCGATCTGCACGGTGGAGAGAAAGTCGTTCGGGGCGTTGACCAACCGCAGGGCCATCTGCGCCTGGCGGTTGCCCTTGTCGGCAAGATGCTGAAGGCGAATCTTGCGCGAGGAGACCACAGCGATCTCGGCCCCCGAGAACACTCCATTGGCAAGAATAAGCAGGAGTATCACCAGGCTCTCAAGCACAATCGAGGGCACGTTGAACTTATGAACCGAGAGGCTTACTCATTCAAGCATGGAATGACATATGTCATTATCTTCAAGCCGTAAAGGTCAGCCGGCAGGGATCAACAAATCTCGCCGTCTCGACCTCCGCCGGCCTGGAGGCGATCGACGGGCAGGCCCACAGGGCTGGGCCGAGCCGGATCGGCGGCGGCTCGCTAGCGTCTGCGCCGCTGACTTCCACCGGATGGCGTCCCAGGTGTCGGAATCACGGATGCATGTCATCCGCTGGATTCTGACCACGGCGTGGCTGCTGATCATCGCCTCGCTCTTCTTCGACCCCTGGAGCCCGCGTTTCACCGCAGCCGACCATCCCTGGAGCCCGTTGCGGCTGTCGGGCGGCTGCATTCCGGTGCAGGGGGTCTGCCTGGCCGAGCAGCCCTATCCCCTCGGCACCACCATCTTCTGGGGCGCTGTGGTGCCCGCGGCGATCTTCCTCCTGCTCGTGTTCGGCCATGAGCTCTGGCGCCGCATCTGCCCCCTCTCCTTCCTCTCCCAGATCCCCCGTGCCCTGGGGCGGCAGCGGCAGATCGAGCGGCTGAATCCGAAGACGGGCGAGCGCCGCCGCCAGCTCGCCAAGCTGCCGCCCGACTCGTGGCTGGCCCGGAACCACGGGCGGATTCAGTTCGGCTGGCTGTTCGTGGGGCTCTGCGGGCGCATCCTCTTCTTCAACGCCGATCGGCTCGTACTGGCCGGCTGGCTGCTGGGCACGATCGCGGCGGCGATCAGCGTGGGCTGGCTCTACGGCGGCAAGGCCTGGTGCCAGTACTTCTGCCCGATGGCGCCGGTGCAGGGCGTCTATTCCACCCCGAGCGGCTTGCTGGGCAGCAAGGCCCACCTGAGCGAGCAACCGATCACCCAGTCGATGTGCCGCACGACCCTGAGCGACGGCTCCGAGCAGAGCGCCTGCGTGGCCTGCCAGCAGCCCTGCATCGACATCGACGCCGAACGCCTGTACTGGGCCCGCATCGGCGACCCCGATTTCGCCTTCGAGCGCTACGGCTACGTGGGCCTGGTGGTGGGTTACTTCCTCTACTACTACCTCTATGCCGGCAACTGGACCTACTACTTCTCCGGTGCCTGGGCCCGGCAGAGCGATCAGCTCGCCACCCTGCTGCGACCGGGCCTCTACCTGTTCGGCCAGCCGATCGACATCCCACGCCTGGTGGCCGTGCCGCTGGTGCTCGGCCTCTTCACCTGGCTGGGGGTGCGGCTGGGGCGCTGGAGTGAGGCCTGGGCGCGTTCCGCCGCGCACCGCCGTGCGGGCCGCCTCGGCAAGGAGCCGCCGCCAGCGGATCTCCTCCGCCACAGGGTGTTCGTCGTCGCCACCTTTCTGGTCTTCAACGTCTTCTTCCTGTTCGCCGGCCGCCCGCTGCTGCTGATGCTGCCGGCCTGGGTGCAGTACCTCTTCGACGTGTCGCTGGTGGCCACGAGCACGCTCTGGCTCTACCACTCCTGGCACCGCAACCCCGCCATCTACGGCCGCGAGAACCTGGCCGGCCGCTTCCGCAAGCAGCTGGAGAAACTGCAGCTCGATCTGGGCCGCTGCCTGGACGGCCGCAGCCTCGCTGATCTCGACGCCCACGAGGTGTACGTGCTGGCCAAGGTGCTGCCGGGCTTCGACCGCCAGAAGCGGCACGAGGCCTACAAGGGCGTGGTGCGCGAGGCCCTGGAGGAGGGCTACGTGAACGTGGCCAGCAGCCTCGATGTGCTGCAGCAGATGCGCCGTGAGCTCGGCCTCTCCGACGCGGAGCATGAGCAGCTGCTCGAGGAGCTTGGAGTCGAGGATCCCGATCTGCTCGATCCCGATGGCCGTCGCAGCCTCGAAGATCAGATCCGCCTGAGTGGCTACCGCAAGTCCCTGGAGCGGCTGGTGCTGCTGCAGAGCCGCCCATCCGCCCCGGGCGGCCCGGCAGCGCTGCGTTCCCTGGAACGCCAGTACGCCATTTCCGCCCGGGAACAGGAGAGCATCCTGGGCGAGCTCACGCCCACGGCCAGCGCCGCCCAGAAGGCCGATGTGCTGCTGCAGCGCCTGCCCGATCTGATCGAGGCCTGGCGCGCCCTGCATCAACCCGCCCTGCCGCAGCATCCGTTCGTGCGCGCTCTGCTCGCCGATCACCTGCGCCATCGGCAGGAACTGAGTGTGGCCGCGATCCTCGAGGCCCTCGTCACCCTTGAGGGCGATCCGGCACTGCCGCCGTTGGTGGAGCGGCTGCAGCGCCTGTCCCCCCTGGTGTTGCTGGAGCTGCTGGAGCGGCAGAGCTGGAGTCAGCGCCTGGCCCCGGAGCTGGTAGCAGCCCTGATCCGCCCCGGCGCTGTTCCCGCCGCCTGCTCCCTGGAGATCCCCCTGGCGGCCAGCCTCGGCCACCTCGAGGCCCTGCTGCAGGACCGCGCCCCCACCATCGCGGCCGCCGCCCTCTTCCTGCTGGCACAACTGGACGGCGCCCGCGCCCGGCTCCGGGCCGAGGGCCTGCAGGGTCCCTCGGTGCCGGCGCTGCTGCGGCAGACGGCGGGAAGGTTGCTGAGCCAGGGAACAACCGAACCAGAGCTGGTCGCGTTCCCTGATCTGGAGAAGCGGGTGTTTCTCGCCACCAGCGATTTCTTCCACCGCACCCACAGCGACACGCTCGATGCCCTGGCGGAGGCGTCCGAGCTGCGCCGCTTCGCCGAGGGCGAACTGATCACCGAAACCGGGGACACCTGCCGCGAGCTGCTGTTGCTGATCGAAGGGGAGGCGGTCGTGCGCTTCGAGGAGGGCGAGCGAACCCGGCTGGAGCAGCTCCGGCCGGGCCAGGTGCTCGATGAGCTCGAGGTGCTCAGCCACAGCGCCACGCAGAACACGATCGTGGCCCTGCGTGACGACACGCGCCTGCTGGCGGTTCCGGTCGACGGCTTCGATGCCATGCTTGATCACGACCAGGATTTCGCCCGGCGCGTGCTGGAGCTGGAGAGCCGCCAGCTGCAGCGCCTGATGCGATCGGTGCAGACCTGAGCCAGGCACCTTCGGGGTCAGGTTTCTCGCCGTTCTGCTCTCCCAGTAGATGCTGGTGGGCTGCATGGCCGCGGTGGCGGTGATGCTGATCGGGGCCATGCTTGAGGCCGAGCTGATCAGTTCCGCACCGGTGCTGACGCACAGGCTGATCATCCCTATCCCGGAGCGGTACAGCAAACGCCAGCCGCGCACCCTGCAACGGCGGCTGCGCGGTGACCGGCTGCAGCGGATTGAGGCAGAACTGGAGCACGCCCTCAAACCTGGAGCAGAGCCTTCACGGACCCAGCCATGAGCGATCGCAGAGCCCATTTGATGGTCAGTCCAGTGGCATGCAACTCAGGGTTGGAATCCGTGTTGGGGCTGGCTTCACTGGATGGGCAATGCACCCAGCCTTCGCAGGGAGTTAATGATGATCTGAACGCCTAAAGCAGCCTGCAATACGGCAAACACCCAACCGATCACACGCATTCCCGCAATGGTCAGGACGGCCAACAACCTTCGCGCTGACAGCATCGCCATGAAGTTCAATACCATTACAGCCAGGATAAAGCCTATCGTCTGTAGCCACAATTGCTGATTCCGCTCGCTCAACACCATAAGTACCAGGATCGTCGCAATGCCTGGAGGAGTGACAATCGTGGGAATCACCAATCGTGAAATCAGCATCGACATTGCAAGAGCCTCCTGCTTCTCAGGTTTCACGGCAGCTGCCTCAGAGGAAGCCATCATCACCTGCAAGGAAGCGAGGAAAAGCGTGAGTCCTCCGGTGAGGGCAACAGCGGAGAACGAAACACCCCAATTCTCCAGAATAAGCGTGCCCACAAGGCAGAGCAGTAACACCACGACGGTGGACGCCACACTGGCCCTCAACGCCACCATTCGAACAAGGCCAACCTCAGCACCTGCGGTCAGTGCCACGAAGGGGACAATGGTCTTGATCGGTCCGAGGGTGATGAAGAGCAGGAAGAAGATTGAGGAGAGCTTCAGCATCAGAGGTCGTCTTCCACCAGCGCCTCCACGCGTCCACTCTGGACCGCCTCCACCAAGGCGGCGTGATCCCGCTCCGTCTGATCTGCATAGGCGATAGCATAGTCTCCCATCGCCATGTCGAACTGATCGCCCTTGCCGAGATAGCCGCTGATCGTGGCGGAATCCCCCGACTTGGCGTGAGCACGGGCGAGGGTCCAGCCGCAGAATTCACCGTAGCGTTGCAGTTGAGCACCTGAGATTCCTTCAATGGGCATGGAGAACTTCATGTCCCGCAACTGGCGCACGAAAAAACTATTCCCCAGCCGCCCCCGCACCCAGCCAAGAAAAATGTCACTTGAGGACTGCATCAAGCGCTGACCCATGACTACACGCTGACCGTGATTCTGATAGTGGCTCGGCTGGGTATAGGGTTCGAGACCGGAGGGGCGAGCTTCCTTGCTTTGCAGAATCAGGGCATGATTCTCTTCGGAGAAAAGAAGCAGAATGGAGCAACGCGTCCCCACACTGCCAATGCCGACAACTTTCATGGCATAGTCCACCATGCGGTAGCGATCCAGCAACACCCGGCGTTCATCAGAAAGGCTCAGGCGGTAGTCCTCCAGGCCTGCCTGCATCCGCTCTTCCAGTTCTGAACCAGCAACATGAAACAGAATGGGCGGTTGATCAACGAAGCGAGGCTGCCCGCCCACCGTGTTGACAATCTTCGGGAAGATATTTTCCGCGATGCGTTTGCGCGCCTTTTCAGCAAGCTCTTCCCGTAACTTCTTCGTTTTGGCATCGGGAGCCATGGCGATGATATCCTCCACATCCAGGCGGTTGTACCAGACCTCCAGTGGGCTCCACCGGGAATACTCCCTTAAATGTTTGCGATAGGAACTCACGCAAGCAACGGCTGCTTCCTTGGAATCTCTATCTGCGACATTGTTGTCACGAGCTGCCACTACAATGCTTGCGACAAGTCGCTTGAGATCCCATTCCCAGGGGGCCGGATGCGTTTCGTCAAAATCATTCAGATCGAAGACCAGATTGCGCTCAGGTGTGGCAAACAAGCCAAAATTCAAAACATGGCAATCTCCACAGGCCTGCACCTGAATGCCGATGGTCGGCGTAGACGCCAGGTCGGATGCCATCAGCGCAGCCGAACCTCGCAGGAAGGTGAACGGGCTGCGCAGCATCCTTCCGTAACGGATGGGAATCAGCTCAGGCAGCCTGTCCGCATTCGATTCCTCAAGGATATCGATGGGATCACGACGGCTTGCTGGAGCCTCCCAGTGGGCATGGGCTTCGCGGGGGCAGCGATCACGCAGGGCTTTGCCACGGGCAATTCGCTCGTCGCGGGAGCAGAACTGGGCCTGTGGAACAGAACGTAGGGCTGTTTCCGGGGTGGCGACCATGGCAGCTGTGCCTGAGGAGATGCTCTCTTCAATGCCTAGCGCTTCTGGTGGGATCAGACAGCCAAAATGCAGTGAAGAAAGATTGCGCAGAGGGCTGCCATAAGCAAGGCTTCAGCATTCTCGGATCATCTCCAGCCTTTCATTCTGAGCCGAGGGGCGCTCCCTGTGCAGGCGTGTCAGTACGCCGGCCGCCATCAGGATCTGAACGCGTGGCTGACTGAACTGCTCGAGGAAGATCGTGAGACGGCTCATGGCCTCCTTTCAGACTCAGGGCATTGGGCCCGCCCTTCGCCAGGCGCTCCCCGGCTTCCAAGGGATCGAGGCCGGTGTCGAGCCGGGTGTCGAGCCGGTCCAGAGTCCGCTCTTTGCCCAGATGGTGCTCAGGATTCAATGCCATGGTTCTGGCAGAAGTGCTGTTGTATCTACTTCACGGTGAAACGGGAGGCCGCCTGTTGACGGCAGGCGAGTCTCGCCTGATCGATGCTTTCACCCTTCTCGACCTTGTCGACGAAGCATTGGCAGGTGAACTGAGCCATTCCAGCCGGCGCCGTCTTTCGGGCCGCCGACATCGCCGCATCGAATCCTGCGATGCACAATCCCATGACCCTGCCGCTATCGAAAGCGTAGGCAGTGGATGGAGCCAGGAGGCCTGCCAAAGAGAGAGGAAGAAGGAAAACCAGAGGCCTCAATTCAGAACGATAGCGTTGGTACGCTGAACGGAGTACAAAGACAAGCATTTCTGAAGCACAGGAAAATACTCATCAAGTCTAGAGGCCCACTTGCAAACGCAACCGTTACGGCTACGGACTGGATCGTGTCAAATGATGACGGGGCCGTCCGCCGCTCCATCCCTGTCGCCGTTCTTGAGCATCTGCCACAAGCGGTGAGGCGCTGGGTCTGCTGGCCGATGTGCTCCGGTTGGGCAATCAGAAGCCCCAGGAGCAGGCAGGCGGCGGGGAAGACACGCTCCGAAGCCTGAAGAACAGGGAATGGACCCGGCCGAATCGGATTCATCCTGCTCGCGCAGCGGCAACCTGACAGTTCCCACCCTGGCGCTGCCGAAGCTCCCTCCTGATGCCAAGCTCATTTGTAGGTGCAGTGCAGAAGCAGGGAGCCATTGATGGGGCACCAGGCCAACGGCACATACGGATCACTCCTGCCGGGTCTGAGGCGCCTTCGCTCCTATCAACCTGCCTGGCTCAGGGGCGATCTGCTGGCAGGCGTCACAGTGGCGGCCTATCTGGTGCCCCAGTGCATGGCCTATGCGGAGCTGGCCGGGGTGGAGCCGGTGGCCGGGCTGTGGGCGATCCTGCCGCCGATGCTGCTCTATGCCCTGATCGGCTCCTCACCCCAGCTCTCGGTAGGCCCCGAATCCACCACGGCCGTGATGACGGCGGCGGCGATCGCTCCGATCGCCGCGGGGGATCCGCTGGCCTATGCCGGCTTCGCCAGCCTGCTGGCCCTGTTGGTGGGCCTCGTGTGTTTTCTGGGGGGCTGGGCCCGGTTGGGGTTCCTCGCCGATCTGCTCTCGAAGCCGATCCTGGTGGGCTACATGGCGGGGGTGGCCGTGATCATGATCAGCGGCCAGATCGGTAAGATCAGCGGCTTGAAACTGGAGGCGGATTCGCTGGCCGGTCAGCTGATGGAGCTGGCAGGCCGCAGCGGCGAGATCCATCGGCCCACCCTGTTGCTGGCGCTCGGGGTGCTGGTCTTCCTGCTGCTGATCCAGCGGAGGTTTCCCACAGCCCCTGGGCCACTGCTGGCGGTGTTGCTGGCTGTGGCCGTCGTTTCGCTCTTTCAGCTCGATCAGGCCGGCGTCGCCGTGATCGGGACGATCCCGGCCGGATTGCCCAGCTTTGCTCTGCCCAGCGGCATCGCGCCCGAAAAGCTCAAGTACCTGATCTCCACAGCCGTGGGCATCGCCCTGGTGGGCTACTCCGACAACGTGCTCACGGCCCGCGCCTTCGCCGCCCGGGGTGGCTACCGCATCGACGCGAACCAGGAGCTGC
>CAYHCE010000024.1:0-42594 GCA_964355015.1 uncultured bacterium
TTCCCCGGAGTTATCAGTGAGGCACCGCCTACGTTTCTCAGGAGGCCCTACATCGGCCGCCCGGCCGCGTTCTCCTCCTCAGCCTCTTTCGCACCATGAAGATCGATCCCGAGCTGCGCCGCCGCACCCTGCGGGCGGCCGTGGGGCTGCTGGAAACCGCGAACGATCCCGAGCACGTCTTTCCCCATGCGGTCCCGCTGCTGGATGCCCTCGTCAACTCGCCACTCGGCGAGCTGGGCCGGGCCCAGCTGCTGGAGGATCCCGGGCTGCGGACCCTGGCCGCCGATCAGTACTGGGGAGCCTGGCCCTCGGCCGAGGCGTTCCGGGCGCTGCCGGCGGGCAGCCTCGGCCGGCTCTACCAGGCCCGCTTCGATCGGCTGGGGCTTCACGCCGTTCCCCCGCCCGAGACCAGCCGCCTGAAGGGTCCCGGCGCCTACCTGCAGCAGCGGTTGCGCGCCACCCACGACCTCCATCACACCGTGCTGGCGATCCCGGTGGACGTGCCGGGGGAGGCGGCGGGTTCGGCCTACTACGCCTCCGCCCTGCGCCAGCCAGGTTCCGCCGCCATCCTCACGGCCTGGATCTTCCACACCCTCGCCGAGCCGCAGCAGAACCCGGCCCTCTGGGACGGCGTTCGTTTCGGGCTGGAGGTGGCCCGCCGGCTCGGACCCCGCCTGCTGGCGCAGCGCTGGGAGGAGGGCTGGGAGGAGCCGATCAGCCTGTGGCGTCAGCGGCTCGGTTTGACGGAGTTGCTGGCGGAGAGCCCCTTCCCCGAGGAGCTGGCCCTGCTGAGCTGAGCCGGGGCGAACGGAAACCGCAGCGGCTCGATGGGCCGGAGGCCGGGCATGAGGGAGGGCGCTCTGCGCGCGCTGTTCGGGCCCTGCCGAGGGGTGGACTCGTGGCTGAATGGAGCCACTCGCCGGCCGCCCGATCGGCAGACCAGGCAGCGGATGGGAAGCCTCAGGACGCGATCTCAAGGAGATCTGCCCCGGTTACCATGCTGAGACGGGTGCGAGAGCGAGCGGGAGGAAGGTGTCCAGCGAAACCCCGCCGGTCTTCGGAAAAACCAGATTCCTCGAAGGCCTGATCGATGAATTTCTCGACAAGATCTCGGAGGGCGTGATCGTCGTGGAGATGGGGATCAAGGCCTATCTCTCCACCGATGACGATCCACAGATCTGCCTGGAGAAACTGAATCAGATCATCGAGATCAAACGGCGCTGCAGTGAACTGCGCCGCACGATCGTCACCATGCTCTACACCGAGATGCTGTTGCCCGATGCCCGCGGTGACGTGCTGCGGCTGCTCGGCAGCCTGTTTGAACTGCTCGACGAAATGGGTGACAACTACCAGGAGCTGATGATCGTGCAGCCGCGGGGGCTGCCGGAATTCGGCCAGGATTTCGCCGATCTCACCAGCATGGCGATCCGCTGCGTGCAGGCCGTGGTTCTGGCGGCCCGCACCTTCTTCCGCACGCCGGCGGCGGTGCGCGACCACATCAACGAGGTGCGGGTGTTCGAAGATGAAACCGACAAACTCGCCTGGCGCATCAAGCGCAGGATCTTCGCCGCCGATCTCAGCTTCGAGCAGCGGACCCAGCTGCGCGAGGCCGCGGCCATGATCGATGCCCTGGCCGACAAGGCGGAGAACATCGGCGACGACCTCTCGATCTTCGCCATCAAACGCTCGCTCTGAGACGGAGCCTCCACCTTGTCCCTGATCGTCACGCTGATCTTTCTCTCCAGCGGCCTGTTCCTCGGCTGGTCGATGGGGGCCAACGACGCCTCCAATGCCTTCGGCACCGCCGTGGCCACGCGGATGATCCGCTTCTCCACGGCCGCCTTCCTCTGCAGCGTGTTCGTGATCCTCGGCGCCGTCACCAGCGGCAGCGGTGCGGCTGAGGGCCTGGGCCAGCTGGGGGCGATCAACGCCCTGCCGGGGGCTTTCACCGCCGCCCTGGCCGCCGCGCTCACGGTGGCCTGGATGAGCCAGCTGGGCCTGCCCGCCTCCACCAGCCAGGCGGTGGTGGGCTCGATCATCGGCTGGAACCTGTTCAGCGGCTCCCCCACCGATCTGGGCACGCTGCGCCGGATCGTCTCCACCTGGATGATCTCGCCGGTGCTGGGGGCACTCTTCGCGATGCTGCTCTACAAGTTGTTGGTGGAGTGGGTCCGCCTGACGCAGCCGCACCTGCTCTCGCTCGATCGCAACACCCGCAGCGGCCTGATCCTGGCGGGCATCTTCGGCTCCTATGCGATCGGTGCCAACGGCATCGGCAACGTGATGGGTTTCTTCGTGGAGGCCTCACCGTTTCGCGATCTGAGCCTGGGGCGCTTCAGCGTCTCGTCGGTGGAGCAGCTGTTCCTGATCGGTGGGATCGCCGTGGCCGTGGGGGTCTACACCTATTCCCGCCGCGTGATGATGACCGTGGGCGACGGCCTGCTGACCCTCTCGCCGCTGGGCGCCTTCGTGGTGGTGGTGTCCCATTCGCTGGTGCTGTTCATCTTCTCCTCCACGGCCCTCGAGAGCCTGCTGGCGAGCTGGGGCCTGCCCACGATTCCGCTGCTGCCCGTCTCGGGATCCCAGGCGGTGATCGGCTCGGTGCTGGGCATCGGGCTGCTGCAGGGCCTCAAGGGGGTGCGCCAGATCAGGTGGGGGGTGCTGGGGGGCATCGCCTCCGGCTGGGTCACCACGCCCCTGATCGCGGCGGTGATCGGCTTCGTGCTGCTGTTCGTGGTGCAGAACGTCTTCGGCCAGGAGGTGTATCGCACCGTGGCCCGACCACTGACGCCTGCGGCGATCGAGCGCGCGGGCGGGGCAGGGCTGCTGCCGCTGCCCGTGTTGCCCCAGGGCCTCTGAGCGCACGCAATGGCAGCCCCTCCCACGGAATCCGATCCCCAGGCGCTTCAGGCGGCGCTGTTTCACTTCGCCATCACCGAGCTCGTGCGTCAGCACCGCGCCAGTTTCCCGCCGCTGTGGACCAGCGAGAGCTGGGCGAAGCTGCTGATCTGGCTGGCACTGAACTGCGGCTGCAGCGGCGACGACGACGGCCTGCGGCGGTTCGCGGCGGCGCTGGGGCCGGCGCTGGCGCGCACGCTGCGGCAGACCTTCTTCGAGCGCACGCTGGAGGATCTGGAGCTGCGCCTGCTGGCCGACCCGGCCGAGCCGGAGGTGGTGGTGCTGCCGCTGCACCCCTCGCTACCCCTGCCGCCCGAGCGGGTGGCCGAGGCCCTGGCCCAGGTGGGCCTGGGCGAGCGGGTGGTGGGCGATCGCGCCGACTGGCGGCAGCTGGAGGGGATGGTGGCCGTGCCCTGGGCCACCAGTGCCAGCGCCAACAGCAGCAGCAGCGCGTCTGAACCCTGATGAACAGATGCTGTTCGTGCTGCCGATCTTCAACCTGCAGCGCTATGGCCCCGGCGAAGCCTTCCACGCCTGGCACTGCGACTGGACCACCAGCGAGGAGGCCACCGAGCTGATCCACCGCGGCAGGGTGAGCCACCAGCACGCCAAGACGATCGCCACCGGCTGGATCATCGCGGGCCGCCTCGACGACTATGTGACGCGGTTGGCGATGGGGTGAACGCCGATCTCGACGGGATGTTCAGTGGATGGAGCCGTTGGGTCGATTGCTGCTTGACACCCAGCGGCTGGTCTGGTGGGCCGTCGAACCGCAACGGCTGCTCAGGGCGCTCAGGCAGGGTCCGCTGCGAAGGGCTCATCTTGCTCAGCGCCGAACGCACGCCCTTGGTCGATGGCCATGAGCGTGCGTCTCGCTATGCTTGGAGATAGATCCCTTGGACCACCGCTCAGAAGATCCGCACCGAGATCGGTCCGTGCACGCTGCACTGGCAGGCCAGGCGGGCCTGGGGATCGCCATCGGCCAGAACGTCAAGCAGGATCGCTTCGCTCTCTGTTATCGGGGAGAGATGGTCTCCGCCGGCGGTGATCCTCACCAGGCAGGTGCCGCAGGAGGCCGAGCGGCAGCCCATCAGCACGGGGGTGTTGAATTCATCGCAGATTTCCATGAAGGGGCGACCGGCACTGCTGGTGACTACCAAGCCGGTGTCTTCGAAGCTGATGGTGATTACTTCCACCACGGCGATGGAATCATGGCGTCGAGTTCAGGCAAGGGCAAACACTTCGTTGAGATTCTCCAAGGCTAGGATATCCTTATAGCGCTGCAACAGATTACCGAGGTTGGCGGCATCATACTCGAAGCTCATCTCTTGCCTTGCTCTCTCAAATTGCTGGGCGATGTAGCGCCAGCGCTTCTGTGTCAGCAGGCCGGGGCCGAACGGGGGCAAAACATAATTCCATTCCATCTGCTGCCAGGACGCGAAGAGTTCATCGATACTCACCTGCTTGTCGGCAAACTCCGGATGGCAGAGGGCCATCTGCAGCGTTTGCCGACCGAGACTTATCACCGTGCACATATCGCCTTGCCTGGACAGCTCCAGCATTTCCGGAAAATGTAGCAAGGTGCCTTTGATGTAATCCTCCATGGCCATCCGCACCATTTCGCGGATGAATGTCTGCGCTTCTGGGCTGGCCGCATGATAGAGGGCCAGGCCGATGTCGAATGAGGTAGTGTAGTGGCGAGCCTCATCGTGGAGGTGCCCCTGATTGATCTTGTAGGCCAGTGGCTCGTAGTTGAACTCATCTGGATTCTCAAACAGGTAAGCTTCTGCCTGCTTAAGTTCCACGTTGGATACGAAGCGGATAAGCAGCCAGAGCCCACCGAGCCCCAGGGTCTGAACCTCTGAAGGACTGAGCAACTTGGGTGCCTCCCCCATCAGGAAATGCAAGGCGCGGTAGCGGTAGCCACGACCTCTCTGCTTCATCTCCTCCAGAAGTATCTGTAGACCTGCTGGTTTGCGGACAAGATCGAGAATATGGCTATATTCCTCAGTGAGGTTGAATTGGGTGTTGATCGCATCCTCGTCTTCCTGGGGAATGAAGCCCACCTTGCCACGGAAAAAACCAGGGGCGTCAAAGGGTTCTTTTGAACCCGTTTCCCGGCAGACCATGCTGTAGACGGTGCGAAAGGTCCAGATATGGTCCATCTCCTCGCTAGTTTCCTGATGGAGGATCATGTATTCATCGGAGTAGGGCTCAAATGATTTCTCCGCAGCCGCCATGTTCGAAACCAGTGTCTGCGATTCACTGTTCGCCACTAGCTTATAGAAATTCACGAAATAGCATGCTGTGAGAATCGCAGTCTGGCGTGGGCTCAGCGACTTCAGGTAGGCACAGCGCCCCAAAGGCAAGGGCATGATGTATGGGTTCGCATATAGAGCTTCGCCTACGATTCCCTGAGTATTCAGCGCAATCCCCAGAAACTTCAGCTCCAGCGGTTCTGCATGAGCTTTCTCGAAGAGGCGGTTCTGAATCGCGGTCAGCTTGGAGTCGAGTGGAACGTATACCTTCGGGCTCGCGGTAGCTGTCATGACCAAAAATTTTGCGCTTCCTCTACAGTAGCAAGGATTCCAGCTGCGGCGCTTAATATTTGTTAAGCCGGACAGCTGGATCGACTGAGCGGCACATTCTTGTCACGAGACACATCTCTTTTAGACTTAGACTGCGACGGAGCCTTTCAATCGATGGGCCCCATCGCCATCTAGCCCCCTACGCCGTGCGCTGAAGATCGATATCGAGCCAACGATCACTGCTGCCCATGGGCTGGCCCTGCAGCAGCTGGGCTGGGTGCACCGCGACCCGTTTGGCCAGCTGGTGGTGGCCCAGGCCCGCTGCGAAGGGCTCATCTTGCTCAGCGCCGAACGCACGCCCTTGGTCGATGGCCATGAGCGTGCGTCTCGCTATGCTTGGAGATAGATCCCTTGGACCACCGCTCAGAAGATCCGCACCGAGATCGGTCCGTGCACGCTGCACTGGCAGGCTAGGCGAGCCTGAGGATCGCCATCGGCCAGAACGTCAAGCAGGATCGCTTCACTCTGCGTGACCGGGGAGAGATTCTCACCGCCGGAGGTGATCCGCACCAGGCAGGTGCCGCAGGAGGCGGAGCGGCAGCCCATCAGTACGGGCGTATTGAATTCATCGCAGATGTCGATGAAGGAGCGACCTGCCGCTGTGGTCACCAGCAGACCGCTGTCTTCGAAGGAGAGGGAGATGAGTGGCGTCATGGCGATGCAGTGTTCACAATCGAGTTCAGGCGAGGGTGAACACCTCGTTAAGGTCCTCGAGAGCGAGAATGTCCTGATAGCGCTGCAACAGATTGCCGAGGTTGGCTGCGTCATAGTCGAAGCCCATCTCCTGCCTGATACGCTCAAATTGCTGGGCGATGTAGCTCCAACGCTTCTGCGTGAGCAGGCCGCCGCCGAAAGGAGGCAGCACATAGCGCCATTCCATTTCCTCCCAGGACGTGAATAGGTCATCGATGTTCACCTGCTTATCGGCGAACTCCGGATGGCACAGGGCCATCTCCAGGGTTTGGCGGCCGAGCACGAGCACAGTGCACACATCGCCCTTCCTGTTCAGTTCCAGCATTTCTGGAAAGTGGAGGAAGCTCCCTTTGATGTAATCCTCCATGGCCATTCGCACCATTTCGCGGATGAACACCTGCGCCTCGGGGCTGGCTGCTTTATAGAGCGCCAAGCCAATGTCGAACGAGGTGGTGTAGTGGCGGGCCTCATCGTGGAGGTGTCCCTGGTTGATCTTGTAGGCAAGAGGTTCATAGTTGAACTTTTCAGGATACTCAAACATGTAAGACTCTGCCTGCTTGAGATCCACGTTGCCCACGAAGCGGATCAGCAGCCAGAGGCCACCGAGACCCAATGCCTGAACTTCTGAAGCACTGAGCTGCCTGGGCGCATCCCCCATCAAGAAGTGCAGGATGCGGTAGCGATAGCCACGATCCTTCGTCTTCATTTCTGCCAGCAACTTCTGGAGGCCACCGGGCTCAAGCAGAAGGGAAAGTACATGTTCGAATTCGTCTGTCATATTGAATTCGATATCCATCGCCTCGAAATCGGCCTTAGGCATGAATCCAATCATGCCGCGGAAGAAGCCGGGTGCCTCTAACGGTGCCACGGAGGTTGTTTCCCGACAGACCATCTCGTAAACGGTGCGGAATGTCCATATGTGATCCATCTCCTCATTTGTTTCCTGATGAAGAATCATGTATTCATCGGAAAAGGGCTCAAAGGACTTTTCGGCACTCGCCATATTGGAAATCAACGTCTGAGATTCACTGTTTACGATCAGTTTGTAGAAGTTGGCAAAATAGCAGGCAGTCAGGATTGCGATCTGGCGCGGGCTCAGTGACTTGAGATACTCACACCTCTGCATCGGCATCGGCATGATATGGGGGTTTGCGAATAGTGCGTCGCCAACGATTCCCTGATTGCTCAGAGCTATAGCCAGGAATTTCAATTCCATCGGCTCTGAGTGAGCCTGTTCGAACAGGCGGTTCTGGACTGCAGTCAACTTGATGTCGAGTGGAACGGATACTTTCGGGCTCGCGGTAGCTGTCATGACCAACAATCTTGCGGTGTCCGGAGAATAGCAAGGATTCCAGTCGCGGAGCCCAAATATTTGTTAAGCCAGGCGACTGGATCAGCGAAACGACACATTCTTGCTATGGGACACATCTCTATTAGACCTAGATTGCGACTGAACCTTTTCCATCGATGGGCCCACATCCCCATCTCGCCCCTGTAAGCCCTGCGCCAGCCAAGTTCCGCCGCCATCCTCGCGGCCTGGATCTTCCACACCCTCGCCGAACCGCAGCAGAACCCGGCCCTCTGGGACAGCGTTCGTTTCGGGCTGGAGGTGGCCCGCCAGCTGGGACCTCGCCTGCTGGCGCAGCGCTGGGAGGAGGGCTGTGTAGAACCTCCATGGCGCTGAAGCCCGGCGTGGCCGTTCTTACTAAGTTTCGGGCAACCCTCCGCCCCTGATCCATGCCGCTCAACGAGTACCGGCCAGGGGCGGCCTTCCCCGGCGTGATCGGCCGCACCGCCGATGTGTCCACCCCGGCCTGGCCCGAGCCGAACCGCGCCCCGGAGGGCAGCCCCAATGTGCTGTACATCGTGTTCGATGACATGGGCTTCGGCCAGCTCGGCTGCTACGGCAGTCCGATCGCCACGCCGAACATCGATGCCCTGGCGGCCGAGGGGCTGCGCTTCAGCAACATGCACACCACGGCGCTCTGCTCGCCGTCGCGCTCCTGCATGCTCACGGGCCGGAACCACCATTCCAACGGACTGGCCTGCATCACCGAAGGCTCGATGGGCTATCCCGGCTCCAACGGCTACATCCCCTTCGAGAACGGCTTCCTCTCCGAAATCCTTTTGCAGAAGGGTTACAACACCTACGCCGTGGGCAAGTGGCACCTCACCCCTGCGGAGGCCACCTCCGCCGCCGGACCCTACGACCGCTGGCCCCTGGGAAGGGGTTTCGAGCGCTTCTACGGCTTCCTGGGGGGTGACACGCACCAGTACTACCCCGAGCTGGTGCGCGACAACACCCAGGTGGAACCTGAGAAAACTCCTGAGCAGGGCTATCACCTCACGCCGGATCTGGTGGAGAAGGCGAAGGCGATGATCGCCGATGCCAAGCAGGTGGCGCCCAACAAACCCTTCTTCATGTACTTCTGCACCGGCGCCATGCATGCGCCCCACCACGTGCCGAAGGAGTGGGCCGACAAATACAAGGGCAAGTTTGATGGCGGCTGGGACGCCTACCGCGAGCACACCTTCGCCCGCCAGAAGGAGCTGGGCATCATTCCCCCGAACACCACCCTCTCCCGCCACGATCCCGACGTGCCTGACTGGAACGGCCTCTCCGCTGAGGAGAAGCGCCTCTATGCGCGCATGATGGAGGTATTCGCCGGCTTCCTGGAGCACACCGACCACCACATCGGCGAGCTCATCGCGTTCCTCAAGGATCTGGGCGAATACGAGAACACCCTGATCATGGTGATTTCCGACAACGGCGCCAGCTCCGAGGGCGGACCCACCGGATCCGTGAACGAGGGCAAGTTCTTCAACAACGTTCCCGAGAATCTGGAGCAGAACCTTGCGGCCATCGACGACATCGGCGGGCCGAAGTATTTCAACCACTACCCCTGGGGCTGGACCCACGCCGGCAACACTCCGTTCCGTCGCTGGAAGCGGGAAACCTACCGGGGCGGCACCAGCGATCCCTTCATCGTGAGCTGGCCGAAAGGCATCAACGCCAGGGGGGAGATCCGCAGCCAGTACGCCCATGCGATCGACATGGTGCCCACCGTGCTCGACGCCCTGGGGATCGAGGCCCCTGCCACGATCAAGGGGGTGACTCAGAGCCCGCTCGAGGGCTTCTCGCTGGCCTCCTGCTTCGACAACCCGGCCGCGCCGAGTCTGCACCTCACCCAGTACTTCGAGATGTTCGGCCATCGCTCCCTGTATCACCAGGGCTGGCGAGCAGTCTGCCCCTGGCCAGGCACCTCCTTTGCCGAATCGGGTCGGCGCTTCGGTGATCCGATCAGCTACGACCAGCTGATCCAGCTGGATGCCCACGGCTGGGAGCTCTACAACCTCGAGCAGGACTTCGCCGAAACCAACGACCTCGCCGCCAGCGAGCGCGACCGCCTCATCGCCATGATCGGCATGTGGTATGTGGAGGCCGGCAAGTACAAGGTGCTGCCGATCGACAGCCGCGGCACTCAGCGTTTCGGGGTTGAGCGCCCTCAGATCGCCGTGGACCGACAGCGCTACGTCTACTACCCCGGCACCCAGGTGGTGCCCACCAACGCGGCCCCCAGGGTGATGAACCGGCCCCACTCGATCTCGGTGGAGGCCGTGGTGCCCGAAGGCGGTGCGGATGGGGTGCTGTTCAGCATGGGCGGCAACGACGGCGGTTTTGCGTTCTACGTGCAGAACGGACTCCTCACCTACGGCTACAACTATGTAGCCGAGAGCCACTTCCGGATCACGTCCACAGCGCCGGTCCCCAGCGGCCATCACATCTTCAGCGTGGAGTTCACCCCCACAGGTCAGGCCGACATCGCCAACGGCAAGGGCACCCCGGCGGCCATCAAGCTGTTCGTGGATGGCGAGCCCGTGGGTGAGGGGCATCTGCCGGTCACGATTCCCCTGAGCCTGGGCCTGGCAGCGGGTGCGGCGGTGGGGGCCGATCCTGGCTCACCCACCATGCCTGATTACAAGCCACCCTTCGCCTTCACCGGCACGGTGAAGCGGGCGCTGGTGGATGTGACCGGCACATCGGTGGAATCGCAGGAAGAGAAGATGCGGATGATTCTGGCGCGCCAGTAGTTGTGTTTCGCACAGGTGCCAGCGGAATCAGTCGCTGCGATCCAACCCATTCTTCCCCAGTTGCTCGATCCCCACCAGGAACTCCATCATGATCTCAGCCGATCCCGTGCAACGCCAGATCCTGCCGATCCCCGATCAACCCCATGTGGGCCTCACCACCTACGACGCCAGGGATCCAGATACGACGTATCCGCCGATCCGTGATCTGCGGCCGCCGGCGGGAGCGCCCAATGTGCTGGTCATCCTGCTGGATGATGTGGGGTTCGGTGCTTCCAGCGCCTTCGGTGGACCCTGCCAGACGCCGAACATCGAGAAGCTGGCCGCAGGCGGCCTCAAGTACAACCGCTTCCACACCACCGCCCTCTGTTCCCCCACCCGGCAGGCCCTGCTCACCGGGCGCAACCACCATTCGGTGGGCATGGGCGGCATCACCGAGATCGCCACGGCAGCGCCCGGTTACAACTCGATCCTGCCGAACAGCTGCGCTCCCCTGGCGCGCACCCTGAAGCTCAACGGCTACTCCACCGCGCAGTTCGGCAAGTGCCATGAGGTGCCCGTCTGGCAGACGAGCCCGATGGGGCCCTTCGATGCCTGGCCCAGCGGCGGCGGCGGCTTCGAATACTTCTACGGCTTCATCGGCGGTGAAACCAACCAGTGGTATCCGGCGCTCTACGAAGGCACCACGCCGGTAGAACCCCAGAAGACTCCCGAACAGGGCTATCACCTCAGCGAAGATCTGACCACCAAGGCGATCCAATGGATCCGCCAGCAGAAGGCGCTGATGGTCGACAAGCCGTTCTTCACCTATTTCGCCCCTGGCGCCACCCATGCCCCACACCATGTGCCCAGGGAATGGGCCGACAAGTACAAAGGTCAGTTCGACCAGGGCTGGGACACTCTGAGAGAAGAAATCTTCGCTCGTCAGAAGCAGTTGGGGGTGATTCCTGCCGACTGTCAGCTCACGGGACGCCATTCCGACATTCCCGCCTGGGACACGATCACGGCCGAGATGAAGCCGATTCTCGCCCGCCAGATGGAGGTGTATGCGGGCTTTCTGGAGCACACCGATCATCATCTCGGACGGCTGATCGATGCGCTTCAGGACCTTGAGATTCTCGAAGACACGCTGATTTACGTGATCATCGGCGACAACGGCGCCTCAGCGGAGGGCTCCCTCCAGGGCTGCTTCAACGAAATGGCTCCGCTCACGGGCTTTGCCCACCTCGAAACCGCCGAGTTCCTCGCCGAGCGGCTGGATCTGCTGGGAGGAGTCGAGGCCTACAACCACTACGCGGTGGGCTGGGCCCACGCCATGGACACGCCCTACCAGTGGACCAAGCAGGTGGCCTCCCACTTCGGCGGCACCCGCAACGGCACCATCGTCCACTGGCCCAGGGGAATCCACGCCAGGGGAGAAATCCGCAGCCAGTTCCATCATGTGATCGACGTGGCCCCCACGATTCTGGAAGCGGCGGGTCTGCCCCAGCCCACCTTCGTGAACGGTGTGCAGCAGCGCCCGATCGAAGGCGTGAGCATGGCCTATTCCTTCAACGACCCCGAAGCGGCAGAACGGCGCCGGACCCAGTACTTCGAGATGGCGGGCAACCGTGGCATCTACCACAAGGGCTGGACGGCGGTGACCAGGCACCGGACGCCCTGGGAGACCGGCCAGGTCCAACTGGCCGCCTTCGACGACGATGTCTGGGAGCTCTATGACACCAGCACCGACTGGACCCAGGCGCTGGATCTGGCCAGCGTCCATCCCCAGAAGCTCCATGAACTGCAGCGGCTGTGGCTGATAGAAGCCACGCGATACAACGTGCTGCCGCTGGATGATCGCTTCGCCGAGCGGGCCAATCCCGAGATCGCCGGGCGGCCGCAGCTGATCAAGGGAACACGGCAAGTGCTGTTCGGCGGCATGGGGCGACTGAGCGAAAGCTCGATCGTCAACTTCAAGAACAAGTCGCACGCCATCACCGCCGAGGTGGTGGTGCCCGCAGCGGGTGCCGAGGGCGTGATCATCGCCCAGGGTGGCCTCACCGGTGGCTGGAGCCTCTATGCTAGAGAGGGCAAGCCGAAGTACTGCTACAACTTCTATGGCGTGAACCGCTACACGATTGCGGGCACAGCGGCGATTCCCCCTGGAACTCACCAGGTGCGGATGGAGTTCGCCTACGACGGCGGCGGCCTGGCCAAGGGGGGCACGGTGACGCTCTATGTGGATGGACAGAAGGCGGGAGAAGGCCGGGTGGAGCAGACCGAACCGATGGTCTTCTCCGCCGACGAGACCTGCGACGTCGGTTTCGAGGTCGGCTCACCGGTGACCGACGACTATCCGAGCGTCGGCGGCACGTTCAGCGGCGAGGTCAACTGGGTGGAGATCGCCGTCGACAAGGACGCCGAGGATCTCGACCATCTGATCAGCCCGGAGGAACGGCTGCGGCTGGCCATGGCACTGCAGTAGGTGGCGTGATCCAGAGCAAGCCAGTCAAATCCCTGCGCATTGAACTGCGCTGGTCCGCCGTTCTCGCCGTGGTCGTCCTCTGGGCGCTGGAGAGGGGGCTGCCGAACCGGTTCCGGCTCCTTCCCTACGGCTTCGACTTCATCCTCTTCGCAACGGTTCTGCTCCCGATGCTGGCCGTCGGACTGACGGCCGGCAGCAGGAGGTGGTTGCGCATCGAGCGCGTCACCACCTGGCTCTTCGTTGGGGCCGTCGGCAGCATCACACTGGCGAATCTGGTCGTTCTGATTCAGGAGATGCTGTTCGGTGGAGGACAGCTCAATGCCATCGAGCTGCTTGCCTCCGGGGTCGCGATCTGGGTCTCCAACGTGGTCACGTTCTCTCTGGCGTTCTGGCATGTCGATCGCGGCGGCCCCGAGGCGAGACTCAATCGTCTGCCTTTCCGCGCGGACTGGTTCTTCCCCCAGGAGGGGGTGCCCGATGCCGTGAGCCCAGACTGGCGACCCACGTTCATTGATTACCTGTTCCTGGGCTTTTCGACGGCGACGGCCTTCAGCCCCACCGGGGCCATCCCGCTCAGCGCCCGGGCCATGCTGCTGATGATGCTTGAAAGCTCCATCTCCCTGTTGACCATTGCCGTGATCGCGGCGAGGGCCATCAACATCCTCGGCAGTTGAGCGCAAGGCCATGCAGATCGCCCCCGAGCGGCGGCGCCGCACCCCCGACCCAGCGGCGCCGCTTTGAGACCATGGGCTCACTGCCCGACCCCTGCCTGTGACTGAGGCCGCCCTGCCCAAGACCTACGACCCGGCCGGCACCGAGGCCCGCTGGCAGGCGGCCTGGGAGGAAGCCGGTGCTTTCCACCCGGATCCCGGCGCCCCCGGCGAACCCTTCTCCGTGGTGATCCCGCCGCCGAACGTGACCGGCAGCCTCCACATGGGCCACGGCTTCGAGACGGCCCTGATCGACACGATCGTGCGCTTCCAGCGCCTGCAGGGCAGGAACGTGCTCTGCCTGCCGGGCACCGACCACGCCTCGATCGCCGTGCAGACGATCCTGGAAAAGCAGATCAAGGCCGAGGGCGGCAGCAGGGACGACCTGGGCCGCGACGCTTTCCTCGAGCGCGCCTGGAGCTGGAAGGCAGGCAGTGGTGGCACGATCGTGGGCCAGCTGCGCCGGCTGGGCTACTCGGTGGACTGGCGGCGGGAGCGCTTCACACTCGATCCCGGCCTCAACAAGGCGGTGGTGGAGGCCTTCGTGCGGCTGCACGAGCAGGGGCTGATCTACCGGGGCGAGTACCTGGTGAACTGGTGCCCGGCCTCAGGATCGGCGGTGAGCGATCTGGAGGTGGAGATGAAGGAGCTCGACGGGCACCTCTGGCACTTCCGCTATCCCCTTGCCGATGGCAGCGGCCATCTGGTGGTGGCCACCACTCGCCCCGAGACCCTCCTGGGCGACACCGGCGTGGCCGTGAACCCCGCCGATCAGCGCTTCGCGGCGCTGGTGGGGAAAACGCTCACCCTTCCCCTGGTGGGCCGCACGATCCCGATCGTGGCTGATGCGCACGTGGATCCGGCCTTCGGCACCGGCTGCGTCAAGGTGACCCCTGCCCACGACCCCAACGACTTCGCCATCGGCGCCCGCCACGGCCTGCCGCTGATCACGGTGATGGCCAGGGACGGCACGATGAACGCCGCCGCCGGCCGCTTCGCCGGGCTCGACCGCTTCGAGGCCCGCCAGGCGGTGGTGGCCGCCATGGAGGCGGAGGGCTTCCTGGTGAAGGTGGAGCCCCACCGCCACAGCGTGCCCTTCTCCGATCGGGGCAAGGTGCCGGTGGAGCCGCTGCTTTCCACACAGTGGTTCGCGCGCACCGAGCCGCTGGCAGCCCGCTGCCGCGAAGCCCTCGATCGGGGCGAACCCCACTTCGTGCCGGAGCGCTGGAGCAAGGTCTACCGCGACTGGCTCACCGACATCCGCGACTGGTGCATCAGCCGCCAGCTCTGGTGGGGCCACCGCATTCCCGCCTGGTTCGTGGTGAGTGAAACGGGCGGTGTGATCACTGACGCCACCCCCTACGTGGTGGCGCGCGACGAGTCCGAGGCCGGTGAGAAGGCGGAGGCACAGTTCGGCGCTGGTGCCGCCGCCGCCGGCCGGCCCCTGGAGCTGGAGCAGGACCCCGACGTTCTCGACACCTGGTTCTCCAGCGGCCTCTGGCCCTTCTCCACCCTGGGCTGGCCGGAGGAGGGCAGCGCCGATCTGGCCAGCTGGTATCCCACCAGCGTGCTGGTGACCGGCTTCGACATCATCTTCTTCTGGGTGGCGCGGATGACGATGCTGGCCGGGGCGATGGAGCCCGCCGGCGCGGGACAAGCCTGGATGCCCTTCGCCGACGTGATGATCCACGGCCTGGTGCGGGATGAGAACAACCGCAAGATGAGCAAGAGCGCCGGCAACGGCATCGACCCCCTGCCGCTGATCGAGCGCTACGGCGCGGATGCCCTGCGCTTCGCCCTGGTGCGCGAGGTGGCCGGCGCCGGCCAGGACATCCGCCTCGACTACGACCGCGCCAGCGGCAGCTCGGCCACGGTGGAGGCGGCGCGCAACTTCGCCAACAAGCTCTGGAACGCCAGCCGCTTCGCGTTGATGAATCTCGGCGGCGAAACCCCGGCGAGCCTGGGGGATCCCGATCCGGCGGCGCTCACCCTGGCGGATCGCTGGATCCTGTCTCGGCTGGCACGGGTGAATCGCGAAACGGCGGAGCGCTACGGCAGCTACGCCCTGGGCGAGGCGGCCAAAGGGCTCTACGAGTTCACCTGGAATGAAGTGTGCGACTGGACGATCGAGCTGCTCAAGCGGCGGCTCAACCCTGGTGAGACCCCGAGCCCCGAGGCGCTCGCCGACCAGCGCGTCGCCCGAGCGGTGCTGGCCAAGGTGCTGGGGGAGCTGCTGGTGCTGCTCCATCCTCTGATGCCCCACCTGAGCGAGGAGCTCTGGCATGGGCTCACCGGTGCGCCGGTGGAGACGTTCCTGGCGCTGCAGCCCTGGCCGGCCGCCAACGACGGCGCCCTGGATGATGCCCTGGAAGCCCAGTTTGCCGAATTGATCGAAGCGATCCGGGTGGTGCGCAACCTGCGGGCGGTGGCGGGGCTCAAGCCGGCCCAGCCGGCCCCGGTGGTGTTCGTCAGCGGTCGTGCCGGGCTGGCGGCGGTGCTCACGCAAGCCAGCGGCGACATTGCTGCTCTCACCAGGGCTGCCAGCGTCGAGGTGCTCGCTCCGGCCGCCGCTGCCAACCGGGGGGCGACCCGCACCCTGGCGGGGGTGAGCGGCGAGTTGCAGGTGCTCCTGCCGATCGAGGGGCTGGTGGATCTGGACGCCCTGCGCGGGAGACTGGAGAAAGACCTGGCCAAGGCGGAGAAGGAGATCCAGGGGCTCGCCGGCCGCCTGGCGAATCCCAACTTCGCAGGCAAGGCGCCGCCGGAGGTGGTGGTCGAATGCCGCGCCAACCTCGCCGAAGCCGAAGCCCAGGCGGAGCTGGCCCGGGGGCGCCTGGCCGATCTGGGCTGAGTCGCCGCTGATCAGGGTCCCGACCAGATCAAGCAGGAAGCGGCAGAAGAGGGCCTTGCCCCTGAGCTGGTTGGTGCACTCGGTCGGGTCGAGGAAGGGGGGAGCCTCCACGCGGTTGATGGCGGCATCCAGCTTGATCTCGGCTCTGTTGGGGTCGGTCTCCTCGCTCCACAGGACTGTTTCACAGGTCTCGGCGAAGGCGGCCTGGATGCTGTCGAGCGGCGGTGCCAACCCATGCCCTCCATGGCCAGTCTGTCGCACATGGGTGCGGAACGAATGATCAGGCTGGGGAGCAGCGAGTATGGATCGGCAGAAGCCGATGAGGCCGACTGACCATCACTTCTGGTCAGGGATGAGGGAGGAAAAGCTCCTGAACTTGGATTGGCCGGGGAGCCCACTCCCGGCATGGAGATGGCACTGGCTCCGGGGGGAGCTGCAACCCATCGGATGGGGCATTGACCAGTTCCTGCCTGGAATGGGGTTGTTCATCAACAGCGGGGGAGAAGATGTGCACAGTTCCGTCGGTTCTCCCAACTCGACTGGGAGCATGGCTGAGGAAAAGTCCGTCACAAGGGCGCCTGGTGTTGCTGCGAGCATTGGGTGTGGCCGGCGGGAAAGGATCCCCTCTTTGCCAGAATCTTCTCCTGCCCATGCTTCTGCCGACCTGATCAGATTTCTGCAGGCGATCCCGGCGAGCCGGATGCGCTGTGGGCGTTTCCGGCTGAAGACTGCTGCCGTTTCACTGAGGGGGTATGCAGCCCGCATGGCCTCGATTCAGCTCAGCACGGCTCATCCGCACTGCGCAGAGGAGGGGCAGCTGCCATAGCAATCGGTGTCAGATCCTCCTGCCACTCCCTCCAGTTCGGCATCGGAGAGCTCGCCCGCAGAGCTGGCGCGGTGGGCAAGGAGTTCTTCAATCGTGACCTCGAATCCGGCTTGTTCAACGATTTCCGCGGCTTCCGTGGCACTGGTGGCCGCCTGGAGACGCTCCTGCAGGCTGGCGTCGTCTTTCAGCTTTGCGAGAAGGGCGTCAAGTTGTTCTTGTGACATGGTCAACGGGGTAAAGGTGGAAGCAGGGGGATGAAAAGTGGCGCAAGCCCCGTTGGAAGACCCGTGGCACAGGCTTTTTCACCCGCTCGCAATCTTACTGTGGCTTCCTGGGCGTGGCTGACCGCCATGGGCATCGGGTATGCCTGTGACTGCAGCACTCCGTTCTCTGATCCTCCCGGTTTCAGCCTTGGACGTCTCCAATCCTTCCGCAGCGAATCCATGGCACCGCTCCACTTCTGGCCACGAGGATCCCTCTCCTGTTCTTCGGAAGCTCTGGGAAACTGCACTGGGATCCGATGCACCCGAGCGACTGGATCGACGCCTCCGCTGGAATCGATTCCAGGACATCGATGTCACGGAAATGGACATTCCCGCTGCGGCGGGGCCGTGGTATTGGCTTGAGCCTCTCCATGAGCTCAGGACTGCCTTGCGACAGCAGGATGGCTCGGCGGAACTCGACTCTGGTGACACGGCCCAACTGGCTTTCAGACATCTCTGGCATCCAGTGGTGGCCCGGGAACTGCGGACGCTCCGGGAAGCCGAAAGGCCAGGGCGCAGGCTTGACCTGACGGCTGAGGCATGGCGCGATCTCGGCAGGAGCCTGCTGGAACGTTTGTGCAAGCTCACCGATCCGGTCCTCTGGGACTGTTTCAATCGTGAGCGGGGGCCCGGCACACTGTTGATGGCCCAACTGCGTATCAGCAGCTCAGCCACCGGACCTTGGCCTCGGGATCACTACAACCGCTTCATCGGGCAACAGCAGCGCGACGGTCTTGAGAAGCTGCTGGATGAGTTCCCTGTTCTCGGTCGTCTGCTGGGAACGGTCGTTGCCCTCTGGCGCGACAGCTCCCGTGAGCTCCTGGATCGCCTGGAGCAAGACCGGCAGCCCTTAGCGGAGCACTTCGGAATCACGGAGGACGCTCCCCTGACCGCCATCCTGCAGGGTGTCGGCGATGTTCATCGTGGCGGCCGCTCGGTGGCGATCCTTCGATTCGGATCGGAGCAAGGGCAGGCGCAGGCCCGGTTGGTCTACAAGCCCAAGGACATGCGTCTGGATGCGGCCTACCAAAAGCTGCTGGAGAACCTCAACGACCAAACCGACCTGCCGCCCCTGCGGACGGTGCAGGTGCTCGTTCGCTCCGGATACGGATACATGGAGTTCATCCCCCATCGCCTGAGTCGCGACGCCGATGAACTGAAGGGGTTTTACCGCCACGCAGGTCGGCTCACGGCCGTGCTCTACATGCTGGGCTGCACCGATTGCCATCACGAGAATCTGATCGCCTGTGGGGACCAACTGGTCCTGATCGATACAGAAACCCTGCTCGAACCGGACATCCCGGACCATGTGGCCGCAGCGGATCGGACGGCCGGTGTCATCGGAACACCATCCGTGCTGCAACGCACCATGGCCACGTCGGTTCTGCGTTCCGGCCTGGTTCCGCGCTGGAAGTTCGTTGGGGCGCGACGACAGGCCATGGACATCAGTGCCCTCGGCATCTCGCCGCCAGCGAGTGCGACCGAGCCGCGACAGGGATGGATCGCTCTGAACAGCGACGGGATGATGGCCGGCGTGGTTCAAGCCCCATCTGCCGTTGCCACCAGTCTTCCCGTGGGGATTGGAGAGCCCAACCCTCTTGGGGCCCACCTTCAGGACGTGCTCGACGGCTTTCGCGAGCAGTCCGAAGCGCTGCTGCTGCATCGTCAGACCTGGCTGACTTCGGGAGGCCTGCTGCAGTCCTTCGCTGGTCTGACCCGTCGCATCGTGCTTCGCAACACGCACGTGTATGGCGCCCTGCAGCAACAACAGCTGCAACCCCTGGCTCTGCGCAGTGCCCAGAGCCAGGGGCTTGTCCTTGAGCAACTGGCCCGCGCCTTCCTGCTGGCGGAACGATGCCCCCGCCACTGGCCGGTGTTCGCTGCCGAAGTACGCCAGATGGAGCAGCTGGATGTTCCTTTTTTCGTGCATCCCGTCGACGGCCTTGACCTGCCTCTCGAGGACGGGATCGATTCGATACAGGGTTTCTGCGAGCGGAGCGGACTCCAGTCCGCCCGCGACCGGCTTGAAGGTTTCGACCAGGCGGACATCGACCTCCAGTGCCGCCTGATCGCTGGAGCGGTCATGGCACGACAGACCACCAGGCATCCTGCCGGAACGTCCGAGCCAGACGAGCCGGAGGTTGGAGCGCTTCCGGCCAGTCCGGATCCACCGGATGCAAGCCAGCGCCTGGCCCTGGCGCGGCAGCTGCTCGACGACCTCGAACAACGCGCGATTCCCCATCCCGATGGATCACTGGAATGGCTCGGTATCGACATGGGGATCGATGGAGAGACCTTCGCCTTCGGCCCTGCCGGTCTTTCGCTCTGGGGAGGTTCTGCGGGGGTGGCCCTGCTGCGTGCAGCGATCGCCCGTTCCTCCCATCTCGCCGTTCCACACGACGAGGTGATGGAAGGCATCCTGCGACCTCTGCTCGAGCTGGCCGATCGGGACGATCCCGGGGTCCTTGCGCGCTGGTGGCGAGACCGCCCCCTCGGTCTTTCTGGGGGCGGTGGAGTCCTGCTGACCCTGTTGCTCCTTGATCGCCTCGAAGCAGAACCGCCTCCGGGATGGCAGAGCCATCGGCAGCTGGCTCTGAGGCTTCTCCAAGGCCTGAAGGGCAGCCGGCTCCAGGCTGATCGCCAGCTCGACATCATCGGTGGCGGAGCCGGTCTGATGGGCCCCCTGCTGCAGCTTGGTGAGCCTGCGGGGCTGGAACTGGCCCGGGAGCTGGGTGATCTGCTCCTGCAACGGCAGGAGAACTCGGGCGGATGGTCCTCCCCCAGGACCCTGCTGCGATCGAACCATCCTCCCCTCACCGGTTTTTCCCACGGGGCTTCGGGTATCGCCACCGCTCTGGCGGCTCTGCATGGCTTCAGCGGGGAGGTTCGTTTTCTGGAAGGTTGCCGGCGGGCTCTGGATTATGAGCGATCCTGCTTTGATCCCACGCGCGGCAACTGGCCCGACTACCGCCGCGACCCAGGCGGGGCTGACGTCATGGTGGCGTGGTGTCATGGCGCTCCCGGCATCGCCCTCTCCCGCCTCTGCCTGCGGTGGACACCCCTCTGGAGCCCGGAGCTTGGTGGCGAACTCCATGCCGCTCTACAAACGACGGCTCAGCAGCCACCGCTGCTGGATCATCTCTGTTGTGGGGCCATGGGTCTGGTGGCAATCCTGAGGGTCGCCGCCCGTTACGGCGCCGGTGATGGCTGTCGTGAAGCGGCCATAGACCTGGAGGCCAAGGTGTTGAACCGTAGTGGTGTTGCCTCTGGAGCTCTCCGGTTCCGATCGTTCGGCCCCGCCAACTGCACGTTCACACTCCCTGGGCTTCTGAGCGGCCAGAGCGGAATCGCACTGGCGCTACTGGGCACCGGCCTGGGCGATGCGGTCCTTGCCGAGGTTCTGACAGGAGGTCTGTTGACTGTCATGTCGGCTCCAGGCGGCATCCCCGGGGCTGAGGCGGCGTGAGCAGGAGCTCAGGCCTGGGATCCGGCCATCAGCGATTGCTGAGCTGGGCCTTGGAGGCTGTTGTCCCGGACGCGCCGGCCCCCACCAGGGAGGGAATTCTGAAGTTGGTGGGCGGGTGGCATCAACATCCATCACTCCGCACTCACGTTTGCGGACTGGAGCTGCATCACGACGGCAGCCACCGCCTGGATGTACAGGTGTTATGCAAATCCCGGCTCACGTCACTTGGCGACCTGGCGCTTCCGCCGTGGTGGCCCGTACTGATGAACTCCGCAGATCCGCTGCCTGCCGGACAGATCATGGGGAACGGAGCGGGGGGTGGCGAGGATAGAGCCGAACGCTCACACCCATCGCCAGATGAGGCGTCACTGTCCGGCCTTCACTGGCTGGAGTTCGATGCTTCCACAGAAGCCATACCGAAACTCGCGGGGATCTTTCAGGAAGTCACTTGTCACCGGCCTCGCTCACAGAAGGCATGGGATAATTGGCTTGAGCGCTTGGGCTCTATGGGGTGCTGCCAGCCTGCGAAACTGTCGGATAGTGCCTGCCTCCGGCACTTGTTCCGCAGCTTCGGAATTCCGTGGTACTGGGGGTTCATGGTCGGTCGTGCCGGTCGGCTGAAAGTGGTGAATTCATTGGGGGATTATTCATCCGGTCACCTGGAGTCATTTCTGCAGGAAGGTGGATGGGGAGATCATCTGAACCTGCCAAGCCCAGCCATCGGGCGGATCAGTCGGCTGCTGGCCAAGCCACCGGAGGGGCTTTCGGCAAGGCTCAATCTCGATTGGCGTGGGAGCGAGGATGTGTGGGAGCCCACCCTGGGCGTGGAGTTGGCACCGGTTTCGGGAGGGGGTGTCACAAAGCGGTTCGGTGAGGCATTGACCAGCTTCTGCACGGAATTGGGTGCTTCATCAACAGCGTTGGATCAGATGCGCAACACTCTTGCCAGGCTCCCGACGGGACGGAAGGGAGCTCATCACCAGTGGAGCGGCGACATGGCTCTATCAGATGGTCTGCTGAATCACTACAAAATCGCAAACCTGAGTCATGTGAAGGTGACCCTGCGCCAGGCAAAGCCATCCCTGCTCAAGAGCTATGTGCTGGTCCGCATGAGCCGCGAAGATGCCAAGGCATCTACTTCTCTTGATGCTTCCCCAGCATCTTGCTGATGTATCCCCCAGAGTCAACCAACTGGTGCCAACTTCCCTGTTCGCGCACCTGACCCCTTTCAATCACCACGATCTGGTCGGCGGTGCGAATCGTGGACAGTCGGTGGGCGATGGTCAGCCGGGTGATCGATAGAGCTGCAATCGTTTCCGTGATGACCGCCTGAGAGCGAGCATCGAGAGCACTGGTGGCTTCATCGAGCAACAGAACCCTTGGCTTGTTGATCAGAGCTCTCGCAATGGCAATGCGTTGCCGCTGACCTCCCGAAATGTTCCCTGCCCCTTCACTGAGAATGGTCTCCAACTGCATCGGCATGGCGCGGACCTCTTCGGCCATGGCTGCCAACTCCAACGCTTCCCACACGGCCGCATCCGGCCGAGGTAGTCCACCGCAGACAACGTCGTAGATGCTGCCGGCCCTGACTCGGGCATTCTGAAGCACGACCCCCAACTGTCGACGATACATTCGGATGGCGAGTTGGGCTAACGGAATACCATCAACGAGGATCTCACCGCCATTCGGCTCGTAGAAGCCCAGGATCAAACGAACCAACGTAGTTTTACCACAGCCACTTGGACCTGTTATGGCCGTTTGCTGGCCTGCAGGGATCGAGAAACTCAGCCCCTGAAAGATCGGCGCTGAGGAATCTGGATATTGATAGACCACATCACTAAGGCTGATGGCACCTGTGAGCGTGTGGCGGAGCGCCTGAGAGCCATATCCAGGCTCTACAGGCTGGTACAGCACCGGCTCACATCGTTTCCACAGGACGGAGACCTGCCCAAAAACATTCGCCAGCAGGGTGACCGCACCATTGATCGAAGCGATGAAAGCGGAGAAGGCAGCACTGAACGCTACAAAACTGGCAACGGTCGCCCATGCCGAATCAGCTGTGGCCGGATGCAGCAAACGCCAGGTCACAACACTGAACATCACAAGATATGCAGCTGGCAGCATCAATGCACTGAGCATGTCCAGCGTATCGCCATAGATATTGGCTTTAAGCTGCAAAAGAGCGTAGCGGTCCACTTCCCCAAGCCAGCGCAGCAGCACCGCCGGCTCTGCACCTGCGGAGCGAATCTGAGCGACTCCGGCCAGGGCTTGAAGCGTGAAATTCGTAATCCCGGCTCCGGTCTCCTGGAGCGGCTGCTGTTGGCGGATGGACTGACGTGCCAGCCACAGCAGAGACAAAGAAGCGATCAGAGCGAATCCAGCTGCCCACCAAGCCAGCCCGGGATCGTAAACGAACATCAGCACGAAATAACTCACAGCAAAGCAGGCCGTGATCAGCGTACTGAGAACTCCAGAACCAAGCAATTGACGGATTCGACTGATTCCAGTTGCCCTCGACGACAGATCACCAGCCGTGTAGCGTGTCAGGAATGGCAACGGCAGGCGCAGGAGTCGGTCCCAGACGGCCGTTTGCAGGCGCAGATCAGTCACTGTTTCCAGACGAAGCATCATCAGATTCTGAAGATACTGAACGGCCACAGAGCCAATGCTAATGAGCAGAACAATCGCCAGACTCTCCATCAGCAGCCTGACCTGTGATTGTGGAAGAATTGTGTTGACCAGATAGCTGGTCAACATCGGAATCGAAACATTGAAGGCCATCACCACCGCTGATGTCAGCAGAAGGGCCGTCCAAGCCGGCCATTCAGCAGCAAAGGCGAAGCGGAGCACGGCCATCGGTCCGCCAATACGCACGGGCAACGAGGCGTGGACTTCGAACGCCTCCACACGCAGGCCGACAGGGTTGTCGGGAGCCACCCACTGCCGATCCTGACGGGCCGAATAGAGAATGTTGCGACGTCCCTGCCGGGTCAGGGCCAAAGGCTCCTCCGTCGCCTGGTCGATGACGATCAGGAGCGGATACTCGCTTGCGGCAGGGTTGTTGGGTACGCGAATACGGCGATACGGGATGTCGTTGTGATCCAGGACGACCTCAATGCCACCGGGGACGGAGGAGAGCTCCTGTGCTGTCAATCCGAGCTTGACGAGGCAGTAGCGGATCAGCTGCAGATCAGGATTCCCGCCTGCCTCCCCGCGTATGGCGAAGTGCAGGCCCCTCTGCAGTCGACGAATTCTGGCAAACACATTCGAAGAGCTCACAGGTCCTCCATGCAGCGCTCGGACTCCTGTCGTTCGGCCTTCACCAGTGCCCCGAAGTGGCTATCCGTCTTCAGCAAGGAGGTCGGAGCGCCACGCTCGACTTCACGGCCAGCGGCGAGCACGATCACGAGATCACTCTGCAGTGCAGCCGTCATTCGATGGGCCACGCTGACCGTTGTGATTCCAGCAGCACGGATATTGTGCAAAACCCTGGTTTCCGTTGCATCGTCAAGAGCACTCGTAGCTTCATCGAGCAGGAGGATTTTTGGATTTCTGAGCAGCGCACGGCAGAGTTCAATCCGCTGGCGCTGACCACCACTCAAGTCAGCACCATTGTCACGGAGGCATCTCCTGTAGGCCTCCGGATGGCTGATAATGGTGTCATGAATGCAGGCCATCCGAGCTGCTCTTTCCACTGCCTGGCGGGTGTAGTTCTCCTGCCAGAGAGTGAGGTTGTCCCAGATGCTTCCATTGAAGACAGCCACCTCTTGAGGAACATAGGCAAGGCACGAACGCAGTGTCAGATCAGGGAGCTCCTGCCATGTCTGATCGTCGTAGAAGATACATCCAGCGTTGGGATGATAAAGTCCAGCAATCAAACGGATCAGGGTGCTCTTGCCTGATCCACTGCTGCCGACGATGGCCAAGTGTTCGCCTGGAAGCAGAGTAAAATCAAGATCCTGAATAAAAGCAGGTTTCCGGGAGTTAAAGCCGAAACTCACCTTTTGCAGCCGCAGCCTGCCCTCCAGTCGGTTGGTCGAGGGCGCGATGAGATCTGGAGTTTCAGAAGGGAGTTCATCCTGGTGGAGAGGAGCAAGGCTGCGAACATGGGGGTCATGATCAGCGGTGCTGAGGTCCTCAATCCGGCCCATAGTGCCGATCAGCTGCTGAAGTAAACTGTTCAGTTGGGGTAACAGGGTCAAGGGCGTAGTGACATGTCCTCTCAAGAACTGAAAAGCCACCAACGTGCCAAGGGTGAGGTCTCCCGTCATGATCAGCAGTCCTCCAACGGCAATGATCAATGCCGAGAGAAGGAAGGAAGATCCATTCGCCACGATCGAACTGACAGCAATCTGCTGACCGAGACGTTGATTCTGCTCTACCATGGCGGAAAAGTGCTCTTGCCAGCCAGAAAGGAAGTCGATCTCTAATCCTGAAGCCTTGAGAGTCTCAACGTTGCTGATACCCTGGAGCCCTACCCCGAGCGTCTTACCAATCTCAAGGGCAAGCTTGCGATTATCATCAAAGCGCTGCCGCGTAAGCGTCATGGTTAATGCCACATTGGCAATGATCACGACCAGCAGCATCAATGCGAGACTGCGAGAAATCATCAGGCAAACGATCAGGATCAAGCCGGCTTGCCAGAGACTCAGAACATAGCGCAGCAGCTGAGAGACTACTGTCTTCGAGAGCTCAAGTGAAAGCGTCAGACGGGTGGCTACTTCCCCAAGAAGTCGCTGCTGGTAGTAGTCATAGGGGGCCGAGAAAAGCTTCTCAAACAGATGGCTGGCCAATCCTTTACTGAGTATATACTCGCACCTACGGAGTAGCATGCCTGTGCCTGACTGTAGCAACAGACTGCAGACGATCGCAAGCAGAGTGATCCAGAGAATGGGGATACCGAAGTAGATGCGACCGTCTGTCAATGCGGAGTCGATAAACTCGGCTGACAGACCTGCCAACATGACAGCAGGCACGCAACTCGCTGATGCGATCAGGAAGAGCAGGGCAACGGAATGCCTGAACGGCTTCAGGTAACCGGGAAGAAGCTGCAGGGGCGACAGGACGGAACCACCAGGCTCAAAGGTCGGGCCTGGTTCAAACTCAAGGACGATCCCCGTAAACCGGTCCAGAAACTCATTGCCCTCCACCCGGATACGACCTTGGGCCGGATCACTGAGATAAGCATCATCTCCCGAGAAGCCCTCCAGCACCAAGAAATGGGAGAATCCCCAGAAGATCACACAGGGGAAGCGTCCCGTGCGACGCAGCTCTTCACCGGAACAGCGGTATGCTCTGGCCTCCAGACCCAGCGAACGTGCACCCTCCAGGAGGCGTCGGGCGTTGGATCCATCGCGATCGACACCACAACGCTCTCGTAGTTCCTTGAGCGGAACTTGGCGGCCAAAGTAAATGAGGATCGTGGAGAGTGATGCCGCTCCACATTCGGTGGATTCGTATTGAAGCGTGCATCGAGTACGAACCCGATGGTGGCACAGTCGTCGAAGTGCGCGGCGACGCGATCTGCGGCTACTAGAACTTGCCATCAGGGCGAGAGGCCGAGGGTGGGGTGATCCCGAGCAAGCGGCGGAAGAACGGAATCACCAGCTCAATAGGTCGCACGTAGCCCGTGGTGATCTGAACATCGAGTTGGTCGCCCAGACGCACGGGAAATGGAGGATCACTGTTGGCCGTCCAGAGGTAACCAGATCTGTTGCTCCTAGGAGACTGACCTGGATCCTTAGCTAGTTCGATTGATATCTCTGTAGGACTTGGATTCCTTCTCAGTATCAACTCTGCCAAGCCGTCTATTCCTGTTCTGGCGGCGATATCCTCCTTTGAGGCTGGGAGCTCATCTACATGCATGACCTTCCCCCTGATTCCTCCGTATCTGGAGCGATCAATGCCAGCGGGAGTGGCGATCACATCCATCCCTGCAAACGTCTGGGCTGCATCCTTGCTGGTCAGAAATGCTGGAACGCGCTGAGGGCTGCGCAGGTCCTTGTCAGCAACCACCATCAGTGGCTGGCCGCTGGTCACCTGGGTGCGCTGCTTTGCCGAGAGCTGGTGGATGAACAGCTGATCACTGGCAAAATGCATTGTATGATCAATGTAAGATGCGAGAGCAGAGGTCAGCCTGTTGGTTGCCTCATCCAGCTGGCCTTGATTGCGCTCTATCGAGGCTCTGTTCTGATAGATCATCGCCTGTAAGCTGTCGATTTCTGCCTTTTCCTGAAGAAGCTGCTCTTTGGAAAGCCCCCCCTCAGTCTCCAGTTTGGCCATGGCTTCAAAAAGCGCCTTACGAGATCTCTTTTGTTGCTCAAGAAGACGGATCTGATTTTCTTCCTGCATGTTCAACAGGCTGGTCTGCCGCTGTGCATTCTCCAAGGCACGCAGGCTATTGGCCAGTTCTTCCCGCTCAAATCGCGAGTCAATTTGGAACAGTAGCGTTCCTGCTGCAACCTTGCCCCGGTAGGCATTTGTTTCAGCGGGCATTCGTGCGAAGTTGACTGGGACGACCAATTGGCGGGCCAGACGGATGAGTGCAGGGCGATCAAACGTCCGATCATCCCGTGAAAAACTCCAAGCCTGGGCTGCCCATGGCTGGCTCACGATGCCATCCCGGTCAAATTGAAACGCAGCATGACCCGATGCGCGGGCCAGCACCCTTCGCAGTGTTCCAACAGGAGCAATGATGCCCGTACCGTTGACCAGCAGGGGGATGTGGGCCAAGCATGCCCAGGTGGTTCCTGCCACAGCCAACGTCAAACCCAGGCCGATGGTTCGCTGAAGTGGTGGGCTCAGCAGTTGAACTGAGCGAATGTGATTGTGGAGGGAGTGCCTCTGTTCAAGAGCTCGGTTCTCAAAGAGATCACTCATCTCATCGTTCCGAGGCGTTGGAATGTGGAGCCATGCACTCAAGAGCCCAACCCAGCCAGGCGAGGCCAGCCAGGCGGATTGACGAGGCTGTGAAGGTCGCTGTGATGTTCCGCTCATACTTCAGTGAGGTTGACAAACTTGGCAGTAGCTGAAGTACTTAGCTCAAGAATAAAGCATACGTCAATGTGAAGCGAACCAATGACGGGGGGTGGAACTGTGCCAACTCGGCTGGTTCCAGCTTTCGATCACGATAGGTGCCATGTGAAATTCTGCAGCATGACTCTGCCTGATCGGAACCCTCGGCTCTCTCAGGCTCGCGACCGCGGCTGACCCGGCGAATGGCGTCTTCAATCCTCATGTCCCTGACAGGACCTCCACCGGCATCAGCCCGCTGCTGCTCGATCGCTACGATCCGGCGTTGATGAGGCTGGCTGTTCTGATCTGGCCTGGATGGTCGTTCGAACAGCCAGCTGGAGGGCGCCACCAAGTCCCAGTGGCAGGGCCACCCTGAGGAGCTCGAACGGCACAAGCTGCCGGTCATCCCAGCGGGGCTGAGGTCAAACCGGGGATCGAGGAACATGTCGATCAGCGTTCCCACTGAATCAGAGCGCGACAGGGTGAGGATGAGGTGATGGATAGGGCCGCACTCACGGGCCGGCTGGGCAAGGATCTGGCCCGCAGGCGCTTGGCCGATCTTGGCTGAGGCGCTGCGGCTGAGCTTCCGCACCAGATCTCGAACGAAGCGGCTGATCGTTGGGTTGCACAGGAACGCCTCGCACCACTGCGGCGAGTGGAGGTTCCTGCTTCTGGACTCGGCCCTGCCACGCGAGACTGGCCAACTCCTGCCCACAGGACATGAGCAAGGCCCCTGAGGGTTCACTGCACCATCTGCCGAGTCGTCGCGATCACACGATTTACATCCTGGCCCTGGCCCTCGCGCCGATCGTGAATCTTGCAGTGCGGGCTTTCACCTTCAAGTTCTTCTGGGAAAGTGTTGCGGCCACGAAGCAGCAGGTGATGCCGCCGGATCCTTGGATCTTCAGCCTGCTTTCGGCCCCCTGTTCGGGTCCATCCTGGTGGTGATGGTGCTGGCTTGGTGCGATCGATTGTGCATCACGTTCAGAACATCAGGAAGCTGCTCTTCGTTTTCGGATTGCTGACCAGCATTGACCTCCCTCTTGCTATCCTTGTCATCAGCCTCGGCATCCACTCCTTCCATGCAGGGCCCTTCTTTCTGCTGGGCGTATCAACTGGGATCTACCTATCCCTGAATCTCGTTTTCTATTTCCCGTACGGATACTGGCTCTGGTACTGAAGCGACGACCACCCAACCCAGATCAGGCGCGTGGCCCATCCGGGCAGCCTCTGCTCCATCTGGTTTACGCGGGAGGCGGTGGAAGCGAACCCTCAGTGGCTGCCGAGCCCGCTGGACCACCTCTATGTCACGGTGATGACCAGCAACACATTGGGGCCACCGGAAAACCATTCGGCACTGGGCAGCCCCCCCTCCAAGGCCTGCAGCTGATCCATTCGATTGCGATGCCGGTGCTGCTCGTGATCATGGTCTCAAGGGCGATCAACACCTTGAGCTGAGCTCTGCCGATACACTGCAGGGAGGTGCTGCATTCCTGCTGAAGGTCCTGTCACGCTGATCGCCGCCCACGCTCTGGCCCTGGGGGTCACCCTGCTGACCAACGATCCCGCCGACTTCCAGGCCTTTCCAGGCCTGTGCGGGGAGAACTGGGTGGCCTGAAGCTGAGCCCTGCGGCGGCTTCGGCCGCTGTCCTACAGCAACGACCCCTGATGCTCGATCGGCTCCAGCTTTGCCGGCTCGGCCCGCTCCTCCGCTTCGCCCGCCTTCACCTCCAGGGCCTGCTCGATCACCCGGTCGGTGAGGGCATCGAAGTAGGCCGCCAACGTCTGCTGCAGCTCCTGGAATTCCGGCCAGAGGGTTTCATTCACGAAGGTGCGGCTCAGCCGCGCCATCACCGTGGTGCGCCGCTGGCCGCGATACCGGTAGGGCTGGATGCGCTCGCGGGCCCGTTCGGCCGCCACCCGCTCGCCGTCCGTGCCAGGCCTGGCGAACAGGGCCTCGATCCGCCGCAGCTTCGCCACGAGCTGATCCTCAGCGCTGGCCGGTGGCTCGCTGACGGTGCGGGCGCCGGGCTTGGCCCCACTGGCAGTGGATCGCTGACTGGATCGCTCGCGGCGGGCGATGGGGCTCGACTCCCTGGCTCAGGCCTGCCACCGTAGGGGCCCTGTCGGTCGGCCGACTCGATGCTGCGCTTCCACCGGCCCAGTGCCGCCGAGGAACGGGAGCTGAACCAGAAGGCGGCCCAGTGGCAGGCCCAGGCGCGCCGTTCGGGCCGCGCCCAGGTGCAGGCTGGATTGCCCCGCGGCCAGCGGGAGGTGTTCCAGCTCAAGATCGTGCTGGAAGGCAGCAAACCACCGATCTGGCGGCGCGTGCTGGTGCCGGCCGATCTGAAGCTCCCCGACCTGCATGGCGTGATCCAGCTGGCCATGGGCTGGGAGGACGCGCACCTTTACCACTTCATGGTGGGCACCCGGCAGGAGGGGCTGCGCTTCTACGGCGATCCACAGTTTCTCGATATCGACCTCTGGCAGCTCGGCGAGGGGCACTTCGTCGACGATCTCCACGTGCCGATCGACCACCTGCTGGTGAACGTGAAGGACTGGATCCGCTACGAATACGACTTCGGCGATGGTTGGATCCATCGCCTCACCCTCGAGCAGATCCTGGTGCTGCCGCTGCGGGTGGCCCGCCTGCCCCGCTGCCTCGCCGGCCGCCGCGCCTGTCCACCGGAAGATGTCGGCGGCCTTCAGGGGTATGAGGAGGTCCTGGCCGTGCTGGCGGAACCCTCCCATCCGGAGCACCGGGAGATCAGGGAGTGGATCGGCGCGGGGTTCGACCGCGAACACTTCGACCGCGAGGCGGTCAATGCCGGGCTGCTGGTGTCCTTCGGGCCGAAACGCAGGGCCGGGGCAGACGGGCCGGCAGCAGGGTGATGGTCACACTGAGCCTGTAGACCACGAAGTTGCCGAACTCCATGGCCGTCAGGGCCCACCAGCGGCGCGAGGGCCCATGGACCCTCCGTTGAAGCTTCCGGAATTCTGGATCCATCGACGCTCCGCAACGTTTCCCGGCCCCTTCTGGAGGCCAGCAGCCCTGCCACGCTGACTTCACACCGCAACGGCCCATGGACGCGTCCGCTCTCCTGGATCAGCTGCTCCCTGCCCTGCGTTCCCCTGCCGGCGCCATCGCCTTCGTGCCGCTTTACGCCCTCTGGGTGACGCTGCTGCTGCCGGGTGTGTGGGCTTCGATGCTGGCCGGCGCCCTCTACGGCACCGTGCTCGGCAGCGCCCTGGTGTTCGTGGGGGCAAGCCTGGGGGCGATCGTGGTGTTCCTGCTGGGCCGCAGCCGGCTGCGGGAGTGGGCCCGGCGGCGGCTGGCGTCGACGCCCAAGCTGCTGGCGATCGAGCGGGCCGTGAGCCGCGAGGGCCTGAAGCTGGTGGTGCTCACCCGCCTCTCGCCCGCCTTCCCCTTCAGCCTGCTCAACCTGGCCTACGGCCTCAGCGAGGTGAGCTTCCGGGATTACACGATCGGCCTGATCGCGATCCTGCCCGGCACGATCGTCTTCTGTGCGCTCGGTCAGCTGGCCGGCGACGTGGCCCGCTTCGGAGCGGTGCTCTCCGGGCAGGCGGACCCCGGAACCTGGGCGCTGCGGATCGTGGGCCTGGTGGCCACGGTGGGTTCGGTCTGGCTGGCGGGCCGGGCAGCCCGTCAGGCGCTGGAGGGCACCGATCAGGGTTGAGGTGGCAGCGGGCCGTCACGCAGGGCCGCGATCAGCACGAACCAGGCCAGCCGCAGCTTCGCCGCCGCCCCGGGCCGAGCGGCCAGCTCGGCGGCCTTGGCCCGGCCGCATTCGGTCTTGATCCAGCTGTGCAGGAACGGCCGGGGAGAGGAACGGCTCATCGGATCACTCTGGCTGCTGCCGCCCGTAGGTGCCGATCAACCGGGCCCGTTCCAGCACGTGGCCGGCCATGGCCCGGCGCAGGTCTGCGGCACAGAGTCCGGCCGCCTGGGGCAGCGTCGCGTCGAGGGCGTGAAGCTCGAACACATAGCGGTGCGGCGGGCCCGGCGGCGGGCAGGGGCCGTGATAGCCGGTGCGGCTGTAGGTGAGTACGCCCCAGCTGGGTCCCTGGAGGGAGCCGTCCGGCAGCCGGGCCTCGGTGGGTACTCCCTCGGGGAGACCGTCCACGGCGGCGGGAAGGCCCTGCAGGACCCAGTGCACCCAGGTGCCGGCGGGCGCATCGGGGTCCTCCATGATCAGGGCGAAGCCTGCCGTCCCGGCCGGTGCCCCACTCCAGCGCAGGGCGGGAGAGAGATCTTCCCCATCGCAGCTGTGACGACGAGGGATCCGCTCCCCCTCCCGGAAGGCCGGACTGGTCAGCAGCAACGCCATGGCCTCGGCTCCGATCACGGTGGAGGCTCCAGTCTGGGCGGGCAGGGCGCCTCTGGCCGCTTCTCCGCCAGCAGCTCGCGCAGCCCCGCCTCGTCGATCACGGCCACGCCGAGGGCTTCAGCCCTGGCCAGCTTGCTGCCGGCCTCCTCGCCGGCCACCACGTAGCTGGTCTTCCGGCTGACCGAGCCCGTCACCTTGCCGCCGGCCGCCTCGATCAGCTCCTGGGCCTGGCTGCGGCTGAGGGTCGGCAGAGTGCCGGTGAGCACGAAGGACTGCCCTGTCAGAGCGGGAGCCGCGCCGTCTGCCGCCGCGCCGTCCGCCGGCGTGGCCGCCAGTGACAGCCCCAGGGCGCCCAGCTCCGCCAGCAGAGCCCGGTTGGCCGGTGTGCCGAACCACTGGCGCAGCGATTCGGCGATCTCGCCGCCGATGCCGAACACGGCGGTGATCGCCTCGGGCCGCTCGGCGGCGGCGGCGGCGAGCTCCGCCACCGAGGGGAACGCCCGCGCCAGCGCCTTGGCGTTCACCGCCCCCACGTGGTGGATGCCGAGCCCGTAGAGCTGCCGGTGCCAGGGCTGGGCCTTCGAGGCCGCCAGGACCGCCACCAGGTTCTCGGCCGACTTCTCCCCCATCCGCTCCAGGCTGGCCAGCAGAGCCGCATCGAGGCGATAGAGGTCGGCGATCGAGCCCACCAGGCCCCGGTCCACCAGCTGCTCGATCAGCTTGCCGCCGGCGCCCTCCACATCGAGGGCCCCCTTGCTCACCCAGTGGCGCAGGGCGCCGCGCAGGATCGCCGGACAGCTGCTGTTGACGCAGCGTGTCGCCGCTTCCCCCTGCTCGCGCACCAGCTCCGAGCCGCACACCGGGCAGTCACGGGGCAGCTGCAGGCGCGCGGCGCCGGCCGGCCGCAGCTCGGTGAGCACCCGCACCACCTCCGGGATGATCTCGCCGGCCTTGCGCACCACGATCGTGTCGCCGGCGTGCAGGTCGAGCTCATCGAGTCGGTCGGCGTTGTGAAGGGTGGCGCGGCTCACCGTGGTGCCGGCCAGGGGCACGGGCTCGAACTCGGCCACCGGCGTCACCGCGCCGGTGCGGCCCACCTGGGCCACCAGGCGCAGCAGCAGGGTGGGCGCCTCCTCGGCGGCGTACTTGAGCGCGATCGCCCAGCGCGGCGCCTTCTGGGTGAAGCCGGCGTCTGCCTGCAGGCGCAGGTCGTCGAGCTTCACCACCACCCCGTCGGTGGCGTAGGGGAGCTGCCTGCGCTTCTCCTCCCAGTCGGTGAAGAACGCCTCCACCGCGGCCAGATCGGGGCAGAGGGCGGCGTTGGGGTTCACCCGGAAGCCGACGGCCGCCAGCCAGCGCAGGCTCTCCCACTGGCTGCGGGGGCGGCCCGGATCCGCTCCACCGGCGGCGGCCGTCCAGTCGTCGGGCAGATGCAGGGTGTAGGCGAAGAAATCGAGCCGCCTCGCCGCCACCACCTTCGGGTCGAGCTGGCGCAGGGTGCCGGCGCAGGCGTTGCGTGGATTGGCGAACAGGGGCTCGCCCTGCTCCGCCCGCTCGGCGTTGATCGCCGCGAAGCTGCCGTCGGGGATCAGGGCCTCGCCCCGCACCTCCACCCACGCCGGTGGATCGTCGAGCTGCAGCCGCAGCGGCACGCTCCGGATCGTGCGCACGTTGGCGGTGATCTCCTCCCCCTGCTCGCCGTCGCCGCGGGTGGCGGCCCGCACCAGCAGACCCCGCTCGTAGCTGAGCGCCAGGGCGTTGCCGTCGATCTTGAGCTCGCCCACCATCGGCAGTGCCGGCAGCGGCTCGCCGGCTGCAGGCAGGCGGTCGAGCACCTTCAGCAGCCGGCCATACCAGGCCTCCAGCTCCTCGGCGCTGAAGGCGTTGTCGAGGCTGAGCAGGCCGATGCGGTGCCGCACGCTCGTGAACCCGCCTGCCGGTGCCCCCCCCACCCGCAGGGTGGGGCTGTCGGGGCTGCGCAGCTCGGGATGGAGCCGCTCCAGCTGCTCCAGCTCGCGGTAGAGCCGGTCGTAGACGGGATCCTCCAGCTCCGGTGCATCCAGCACGTAATAAGCGTGGGCGGCACGACCCACCAGGCGCCGCAGTTCCTCGGTCCTCGCCCGCTCTGCGGGCGTCGCCGCGGCCCGCACGTCGTCGCTGAGGGGCATGGCTGCCACGGGCTGAGGGGAGCGCGCTGCGGCCTTCAGGCCGCGGCCAGCCGCGTGATGCGATCCACCCTCCAGGCCTTCTCCACCTTCACGAAGGTGAAATCGAGCGGCAGTTCCTCCTTCGCTTCCGATTTCAGCTTCACCGTGAGGATGATCTGGCCCTCCTGCAACCGCGGCCGGCCCGACTTGAGGTTGCGGTACTTGTTGAGCTGCAGCCCCGCCAGGAAGCGGAGGAACTGCTGCCGGTTCACGTGGGAGCGGTAGTTCTTGGTGGTGAGCAGATAGGCGCCATCGATCTGGCCCGAAGCCACCTGGGTGAAGAACTGCTTCAGCAGCGGGTTGATGCCGCGGGCGCTGATCACCAGCCGCACCGCCGTGTAGGTCCAGTAGAGGAGAAGAGACCCGGCTCCGGCCAGCAGGGCCTTGCTGCCGATCGTTTGGGCCAGACCCCAGTCCATCGTGTGCGTGTGCGCGTTCAGCCGCAGAGTCTGACCGACGACCCCGCCAGACTGGGCCCGTCACCGGACCGATGCTCCAGCGGCATGCCCCTCGAGCCCCTGCTGCCCCTGTTCCATCGCCTCGACCGCGAGCATTTCGACGGAACCCTGGCTCCCGCTGGCCGCCCGCTGGTGGAGGTGCGCTGGAGCGACGGCCGCATGAGCCGCACCGCCGGTCTCTACCGCCGCGGCCGCCAGCGCGACGGCACGGCGCTGTGCGAGATCGTGCTCTCCCGGCCGGTGCTGGCCCCCCTTCCCGGCAGCGCCACGCTCGGCACGCTCTGCCACGAGATGATCCACGCCTGGATCGACCGGGTGCTGCAGCTGAACGAGGTGCACGGTCCCCGCTTCCGGGCCCGCATGGAGCGGATCAACGCCGCCCAGCAGGAGTTCCAGGTGGGCCTGCGCCACCGCTATCCCTTGCCGCTCAGCAGCGCCCGCTGGCTGGCGCGCTGCCCCTGCTGTGGCGTCAGCGCGCCCTACCGGCGGCGGGTGCGGGGGGTGGCCTGCCGCCTCTGCTGTGAGCGGCTGCACGGTGGGCGCTGGCACGCCAGCTGCCAGCTGGTGTTCGAGCCGAACCCGGCCTAGGTTCGGGTGCTGTCGCCGCGGCCCGTGGATCTGTTTCTGTGGGTGTTGCAGGCGGGGGGGCTCTCGATCGCCGTGGTGGGGATGGGGCGGGAGCGCTGGCTGCGGATGCGCCGGCTGAGCGGGCTCACGCCCCGCGGCCCGCTGGGAGCCGGCCGTTAACGTCTGGGCAGAACGGCTCAACAGCAGACGCAGGACAGGGCCATGAACGATCCGGGTGATCCTCCGCGCCGAGGGCGGCGCCGTACGGGCGGGTCCCTGGATCAATGGATGACGGCGGGACGACAGCTGGTGGATGGGGTGGCCGGGGCTCGCCCGGGCTCGCGTCCGCAGGGGCGCCCCACCGGGGGTCGCGCCGGAGGCCGCCCGGGCCTGGAGGGTCTGGGCCGCTGGGTGGAGAACCGGATCGACTGGTTCCTGGAAGGAGAGGACGACTGGCCCGAGCCCTGGCAGGAGCGCCAGCAGCGTTCGAAACGGCAGGATCGGCCGGAGAACGGGCCTGGGCCGTTGCCGAGCGGCCGCCGCTCGCCGCAAGCCCCGCAGCCCAGCGCAGCGCCGCTCCCCCAGGCCGGGGCTCAGGGCAGTCCGGAGCAGCGGCCGCGGCGGTCGCTGGAGGCGATCTCCCGCCGCGCCGCGCCGCTGCTGCCACCGGCGCCGGAGAGCCGCGTCGATCCCTCCCGGGTCACGCCGCCGGCGGCGACCGGCAATCGCCCCCTGCCCCGCTCCAGCCGCCGGCCCCGCTGAGCCGAGCCCCATCCGGGTCAAGCCACTAGCTTTGGAAGGTCATCCCCAGCCAGGACACACGGCCCATGAGCAACCTCATCGTGGTGGGCTTCCCCAAGGTGGAAGAAGCGGAAGAGGTGCGCAAGGCACTGGTGGACATCCAGCAGGAGCACCTGATCTCCCTCGAGGACGCGGTGGTGGTGGAACGCGACGCCGAGGGCCAGGTGCATCTGCGCCAGGCCATCAACCTCACCACCGCCGGCGCGCTCGGCGGTGGTTTCTGGGGATCACTGGTGGGCCTGCTCTTCCTCAACCCGCTGCTGGGCGCGGCCCTGGGGGCCGGGGTGGGCGCGGCCTCCGGCGCCCTCAGTGATCTCGGCATCAACGACGGCTTCCTGCGCGAGGTCGGCGAAACCCTGCCCAAGGCCAGCGCGGCCCTCTGCCTGCTGGTGCGCGACGCCACTCCGGACCGGGTGCTGGAGCGCCTGCGCAGCCACTCCCCCCACGCCAAGCTGCTGCGCACCAGCCTCAGCCACACCGACGAGGAGAAGCTGCGCGAGCTGTTTGAGCAGAGCCGCAAGCAGGCCGAAGCCCTGCGGCTGGGCTGAGGGCTGTCCTGCCGGGCCTTCAGTGGCCGCTGCCGGCTCGGGCTCGGGTCTCGTTGCGGCCGCCATGGGTGGCGGCTGGCTTGCTGCGCTGGCTGGCCGCGGCGGGGGTCCGGGCGGGGCGACTGCCCACCTGGAAACTCCAGCCTTTGTCCTGCAGCTGACGATTCACGGCGCCTACCAGTTCGCGGGGCAGATCTTCCGCCATCTGCTCGGCCGAGGTGCTGATCGAGGGTGAGCCCTGCTTGAGAGCCCAGAGCAGTTCGGCCCACTGCTCCACCAGGCTGCTGTTCGCCAGGCTGCTGTTCGCCAGGGGTGCCAGGCCCTCCCGTTCCAGGGCGGCCTGGCAGCCGGCCTGCTGCCAGAGGGTGGCACGGCCCCGGTGCGGGGCGGTGGCGGGCCGGGCCAGGCCGAGACGGAGCGCCTGGTCGCTGGGGCGACCACTGGGCTCACGCAGGCCCGCCTGGATCAGCCTGCGGCCGCAGGACACGGCGGAGATGCCGAAGAGGCGGCCCAGATCCGTGAGGGAAAGCCACTGCTCGGATGGGGACTCAGGCGTGGACAGGGCCATCGATCAGCTGGATGCAACGTGTGGCCATCCTGTCCAATTCAGAGGAAGGCGCAAGTTGTCAAGTGGAAAACGGCACACCGGGGACCGGCTTCATGAAACTTCAAGGCAGGTGCTCGGGCCCAGCCAGCGTTCCAGGGCCGGCGAGAACACTTCGCGGATCACCGTGAGTTCCCGGCCGCTGCGGAAGAAACGGTAGTGACGGCTCCAGAACGGCCCCCGTTGCCCGAAGCCCTGCTCCAGCCAGGGCGCCGTCACCCGGGCCAGCCCGTCCACCTCCCGGAACAGCTCCGCCCGCTCCGCCGTGAGGCTGCGCCAGATCGGCTGGCGGCGATCGCGCAGGTGCTCCTCCGCCTCGGCCTGGTTCCACCAGCTCTCGGCCCAGGCCAGTGCCTGGCCGCCGCAGCGGAGCCACACCTGGCGCCGCAGCAGCGGCGGCGCCAGTTCTGCCACTTCCGGCGGCCACTGGCCGACGTCAGCGGGGTCGGGCGCCATGCTGATCAGATCCACCGTCACCGGGGCGCCGGTGAGCAGCTGCAGGTGGCGGGTGGGACTGCCGTCCCCGAGCAGCAGCAGCTGCCAGGCCCCGCTCAGCTCGCGGCCGGCCCGGGCCTCCACCACCTCAGCGAAGGCCGCCTGCCACAGGGGCGTGGGCGAGGCCAGCAGGCGTCCGTCCGGAGGGGTGTCGCCGGCCGGGCCACGCTCCGGTGTGGCGAAGACCGTGGCCACCATGGGGGATGCGTCAGGGGATGATCAGGCTACGCAGATCGGCTCGGCGATCGCTGCGCCGGGCCGGCCGGAAAGCCGGAGGGGCCGGGTTCGGGCAGGGCTTCAGAAGCCGCCGCTGATGCTGACCCGCTGCTGTCGGCCGTCGCGTTCGATCACCACCGAATCGCCGGAGGCCGAGTGCAGCCGCCAGCCGCTGTTGCCGATCGGCTCTCCGACCGAGGCACTGGTGGAGCTGCCGCCCATCTGGAAGATGGCCGAGCCGCTCTGGCCAGGCACCTGCACCACTCCCACCAGCTCGGGGGTCCCGCCGCCGGACGGCGCGGCCCGGCCGGAGGACGGGCCGGCGCTGTCCCCGACCCAGCTGCCGATGGCCGGCGCGGCAGGGGCGCGCCTGGTGATGGTGCCGCTGAGCGGCACCCGCAGCGGCGGCGCCGCCGCGGCCTGGGTGGCGCTGCTGAGGGGCTCCAGTTCCTCGATCCAGGCTTCCTCCGGTGGTGGCGGTGGCAGTCCATCTCCGGCAGATGCCGATGTGCCGTTGGCCGTGACCGTGGCCACTGTTGCCGGTTCGGGGTCGACGCTGCCCAGGGGCGCCAGCGAGCGCAGCCGCTCCAGCAGCTGCAGGGTGCGCTCCTGCTGCAGAGCCAGGCTCGCCTGGTTCCAGCCGCGCCACACCAGCAGGGTGCTGCCCATGCCCACCAGGGAGAACAGCGCCAGCAGCACCAGCAGCGGCCGCCCCCCCAGCCGGGGGGGCACGGCGGTGGCGGCTCCGGCCCACCAGGCCGCGCCGGCGGCGGCAGCAGGCCGTCGCGGCGGCTCTTCCCGCACGATCACATCGATCGGCGAGTGATCGCCGTCCCCAGGCTGCCCGGCTGGATGGATTGCCGGCAGGGCGGAGGGAAAGACCCGGTCCATCACCTGGTCGGCCTTGAGCTCCCAGAAGGCCCTGGAGGCAGAGATGCGGTGGGTGGAACCCATGGCCTTCAGGCGTGGGGATCGGCTGGCGTAACGGTAACCAGGGATGCCGCCGCCGTTAAGGGCGTTGCCGAACCGGACTGCGTCTCGGCCGTCCCGACAGAGGCCGTCCCGACAGAGGATGTTCCGTGGGAAAGCCCGCGGCGCCGCCGCAGCTCCAGCCAGAGCAGCAGGGCCGTCACGTCTGCGGGGCTGACGCCGGGGATGCGGGAAGCCTGGCCCAGATCGAGCGGCTGCACCGCGGCGAGCTTCTCGCGCGCCTCCCTGGAGAGGGTGCCGATGGAGGAGTAGTCCAGGTCGGTGGGGATGGGGCGGTGCTCCTGCTGGCGGACCCGATCGATCTGCTGCTGCTGACGGGCCAGGTATCCGCTGTACTTCACGTCGATCTCCGCCCCCTCGCGCACCTCGACGGGCAGGGCCGGATCGGCCAGGCCATGGGCCACCAGATCGGCGCTGTGGAAGCCGGAGCGGCGCAGCAGGTCGGCCAGGGTGATCGAACCCCTGATCGGGGCGCCCGTGCTGCGCTCCACCGCCGCCGCCGCCGGATCGCTGCCCCTCAGGCGCACGGTGTCGAGCCGCCGTTTCTCCGCCTCGATCGCCTCCTGCTTGCGCTGAAAGAGAGCCCAGCGGCGGTCGTCGATCAGGCCGAGCTCGCGGCCCAGGGGGGTGAGCCGCCGGTCGGCGTTGTCGCCCCGCAGCACCAGGCGGTACTCGCTGCGGCTGGTGAGCACCCGGTAGGGCTCGCGCAGATCCTTGGTCACCAGATCGTCGATCAGGGTGCCGATGTAGCTGCCCTCGCGGGGGAAGTGCACGGGCTCCTGGCCGCGCAGCAGCCGGGCAGCGTTGAGGCCGGCCACCAAACCCTGGGCGGCGGCCTCCTCGTAGCCGGTGGTGCCGTTGAGCTGGCCGGCGGAGAACAGGCCCCGCACCCGCTTGGTCATCAGCGAGGGCAGGCACTGGGTGGCGGGCAGGTAGTCGTACTCCACGGCGTAGGCCGGCCGAAGCATCACGCAGGTCTGCAGCCCCGGCAGGGTGCGCAGCAGTTCGAGCTGCAGACGCTCCGGCAGCCCCGTGGAGAAACCCTGGATGTAGAGCTCCGGCGTGTCGCGCCCCTCGGGCTCCAGGAAGATCTGGTGGCTCTCCTTGTCGGCGAACCGCACGATCTTGTCCTCGATCGAGGGGCAGTAGCGCGGGCCCTTGCTGTCGATGAAGCCGCCGTAGATCGGCGTCAGGTGGAGGTTGTCGCGGATCAGCCGATGGGTGGCCGCCGTGGTGCGGGTGAGGTGGCAGGCCATCTGCTCGCCACTGACCCAGGCGGCCGGATCGAAGGAGAAGAAGCGATCGGCCGCGTCGCTGGGCTGCTCCTCCAGCTGGTCGAGCGCCACGCTGCGCCGGTCCACCCGGGCGGGGGTGCCGGTCTTGAGGCGGTCGGTGGCGAAGCCGAGGGCCTGCAGGGCTTCGGTGAGGCCCTCGGCGGGAGCCTCACCGGCCCTGCCGGCCGGCATCGACTGGTTGCCCACCCAGATCCGCCCGCCCAGAAAGGTGCCGGTGGTGAGGATCACGGCGCCGGCGGCGTACACGCTGCCGAAGTAGGTGCGAACCCCGCTCACCCGGCCGTCCCCCTCCAGCTCCAGATCCGTCACCATCGCCTCGCGGAGTTGGAGATTCGGGGTGTGCTGCAACAGCTGCAGCATCTGGCGGGCGTACTGGCGCTTGTCCGTCTGGGCGCGCAGGGCCCAGACCGCCGGGCCGCGGCTGGCGTTGAGCACCCGCTTCTGCAGGGCTGTGGCGTCGGCCAGCCGGCCGATCACGCCACCCAGGGCGTCCACCTCGTGCACCAGCTGGCTCTTGGCCGGACCGCCGACGGCCGGGTTGCAGGGCTGCCAGGCGATCCGATCGATGTTGAGGCTGAACAGGGCCGTGTGGATGCCCAGCCGGGCCGCCGTGAGCGCCGCCTCGCAGCCGGCGTGGCCGCCGCCGACCACGATCAGCTCGAAGGTTTCGGTGGGGGTTGCGCTGAAGGCCATGGCCTGAATGTATGGCGGCGCTGGGGGTTGATGGCGGTTTCGCTCGGGGCTGAACGGTCGATGATGGGCCCTGCGGCCGAGGTGCCAGGCCATGCGCACAGCTCTGGTGCTGATCGATCGGATCAACGACCTCATCCACCCCGAGGGAGCGATCCCCACCTGTGCCGCCGAGCTGGAACGACGCCCTGGAAGGGGCTCAGCCGGTGGTATCGAGCAGCTCTCCCGCCTGGCCCGGCTGGTGCGCTCCGCTGATCGGGCCCAGTTGGTGGATCCGGCGGCGCCATGCTGAAGGTCCCGGCCTGGCTCGACGGCCCCGCCCTGCTGCGGAGCACCGTCGCCCTGCTGCCCGGTCTGCTCCTTTATGGGTGGACCGGTCAGGAGCTGTTGCTCCCGGGTGGTCTGCTGACGATCGCCCTGCTGATCGGCGTCGAGCGCTGCCAGCGCTCCCTGCTGTTGCTGCTGGTCCATGCGCTGCTGCTGGGGCTGTCGATCGCGGCGTTCTTCGCGGTGGAGGCTTCGGCACCGTTGTTCGTGCTGCTGTGCGGCCTCTACGGCTTCCTGAGCCTCTGGATCGCCCGCCTCGGGGCCCGCTGGACCTCCGTGGGCAGCTTCACCTTCATCCCCGCCCTCTACCTCTCGATCGAAGCGCACGCCGCTGGCTTCAGCCTGGCCCAAGGGCTGCGGTTGCTGGCCCTGGGCCTGCCCCTGGCGGTGGGGTCCGTGCTGCTGGCCTCCGTGGCCCTGCCGCCCAGGGGCTGGCGCCTCGGCTGGCACCGCTGGCCCCTGGAGCCCGCCCAGCGGCAAAGGCTGGGGCGCCAGGCCCTGGTGCGCGCCCTGGCGGTGCTGGTCACGGCCGTGGCGGTGAGCCTGTGGCAGCCGCCCTTCGGGCAGTGGGTGATCTGGTCGTCGGCGAGCGTGGCCACCGGTGAACTCACCGCCGCCCGCCAGAAGGGCCTCGACCGAACCTTCGGCGCTCTGGTGGGCCTGCCGGCGGGGGCGCTGCTGTCCCTGCGGCTGCCCCGCAGCGCCGCTCTCCATGCCCTGGGGATCCCGCTCACCCTGCTGACTCTGGTGGCTTTGCGCAATTACCGCGCGGCGTTCACCAGCCGTTGCGCCCTGATCGTGCTCACGGCGGCGGCCGGGGGCGAGGGGCTGGGCATCGGGCTCGATCGGTTCGTGCTGGTGGTGCTGGGCGGGGGCGTGGGTCTGGCGCTGGTGCTGATCGTGATGGGCCAGCGGCAACCGGCTGGTGATCGATAGTCTTCAGCGATGGATGGATTCCGCCTGGGCGAGGAGCTGACTCTGTGAACCACAACGAGATCGTCAGCTTCCTCTGGGGCGTCGCCGACCTGATCCGCGACACCTTCAAGCGCGGCAGGTACCAGGACGTGATCCTGCCGCTCACGGTGCTGCGCCGGCTGGATTGCGTGCTGGCAGAAACGAAGGAGGCTGTGCTGGCCAGACAGGCCGAGCTTCGGGATAAGAAACTCGAGAATCTCGATCCCC
>CAYHCE010000025.1:0-41023 GCA_964355015.1 uncultured bacterium
CGCCAGCCCGTGATCCACAACATCACGCCGAACCAGGGCAATCGTCGCTGGCTGAAGCGGGCGCGGCTGACGTTGCCTGAGGTGGATTGCAGTGGCCCGCCGCTAGAGGCATTCGGTGACGCGCAATGGTTTCTTGAGGAGGGAGTTCCGGCCAGCATTGATGCTGGTGAGTTCTTCCTCAACGAGGTCTGCCCCTGTACTTACCTGACGTCCGGTGTTCTGCCGCTCGGCATCACTTTCTCGAATGGCGTCTACAGCGGAACTCCGGAGCCAGGAACCAGCCTCGGGTCTCCGTACAACATCACGATCACGGCTTCAGACCAGTGCTACTCTGGCGTTGAGAGTGTCGTGGCCTTCTATGTGCAGGTGCCCTGATGCGAGTCCTCCTCCGTCATCGTCAGCCAGTGGTTCACGGGATCAGCAGGCCCATCGGCGGACGCTACTGGATCAAGAACGCGCACTATGCCTGGCTGGCCGGGCTTGGTGAGAAGGGCGCTATGTACGACTACGCCCAGGGCACGGCTGCCATCACCCCGACAATCGGGCAGGTGTACTGGAACACGGCTGGCTTGTGGATCAAGATCCACGAGATCGACAAGAAGGACAAGAACTGGGGCCAGGTGTTCTCGATCATGCAGGCTGGCGACATTTTCATCGTCGGCACTGTGGAGGGTATTCTGGCCTCGCCCCCGGGCGTCAACACCGGGGTCTGGCAGCTCCCGATGGTGTCCTGGACCGGGCTTGCCAATGGCGAGTACCGGGTCAGGGCGCGCTTCGCAGAGGCAGCGCCATCGCCAGGGACTCAGATCGGACTCAACACTGACGGAGACAGCCTGCCAGACACGCTGCTGGCCAACCTGCCTGGAGGTGGGTCAGTGACGATTGACGACGACTCGATCAACATCGACACCAACGGCGATGGCGTCGCCGATGTAGTGGTGCCTCGGTAACCAGTAGAGCGGAGAAGATCATGCCTCTTGAAGACCTCACAGGCGACAAATACATCACGAATCTGAACGAGGCGTGGCCGCTCGGGACTGACTATCCGGACGCCGGTGACAACCACATCCGCGGCATCAAGAACGTCCTGAAGAAGCAGTTCCCGAACCTTGGCTCTGCAGCCGTGACGGCGACCGCTGCCCAGCTCAACGGCGGCGGCATCCCGACCGGTGCCCGCATGATCTTCTACATGAGCAACGCGCCTACCGGCTGGGTGCGCGTCGCTGGGATCGGTGACACGAAGGCGTTGCGCGTGGTCGACTCCGCTGCCGTCGGTGGCGGCAATGGCGGCACTGACGACCCGGTGCTGAACAACAAGGTGATCACGCACACCCACCCATCGACTGCGACGGCAGGGAATCAGAGCGCGGATCACACTCACACTGGCGGAACGATCGGCCAGGCTGGCGGGCATGGCCACAATATTCGTGGCGCTGGTTCTGGGGCAAATCAGGCGGCCTGCTGGGGTTCCAACGTCGCCACGGCACAGGGCTTCGGTGCGAATGACAGCAGCGGGTTTACCTACAGCTACCACGCAACCTTTCCTGGAGCGGGTGTCGCTGCAATCCAGGCTGTTGCCGACCATACCCACACTCTCACGGGCATCGGAAACCAGAGCGCCAACCACACGCATACCGTGACGGTGACAACCCCGGCCCCGGCTGGGGCGTCCGCCAGTTGGGCGCCGCGCTACCTCGACGTGATCGTCTGCGAGAAGTCATGAACAGAACCTGCCCGCTCGGTCATGAGTGTCATCGCTGCCACTGGCAGGTGAAGCTCCGCGGCCAGAACCCCCAGACGGGCCAGGAGATCGACACAGAGCAGTGCGCGATCGCCTGGCTCCCAATGCTGCTCATCGAGAATGCGGGCCTTCAGAGAGGCACCGCGGCTGCGGTGGAGTCCTTCCGCAATGAGATGGTCAACGGCAACGAGGTGCTCGGGATGCTGATGCACTCTGCCGCCAACAAGAGGCTGACGCAATGATCCGCAGCGAGCTTGTCACGGCTGTCCGGGACTACCTGAACAGGCCGAACCTGTCGGCCACTACCGTCGGCATCTGGATCACCATGGCCGAGGGTATTCTCAACAGGGCATTGCGCGAGCACTCGCGGAACCAGGTGACGGCGACCTTCACCCCGGCCATCGACTCGACGACGATCCCCCTCCCGGAGGACATGCTGCAGCTGCTCGAGCTCCGCTACAAAGACCTCGTGCTGACGCAGTACATGCCGACGGAGCGGGAGGTGGCGATGGAGGATCCGGCTGGCTTCATCATCGTCGGCCAGGCCATCCAGCTCAGTGCCACGGTGACCGAGCCGGACATGGAGTACACGATGGACTATGTGGCCGCGCTGAAGCCGCTGGTCTATGACGAGGACAACAACTGGGTCTCGCGCGTGTTCCCTGACGTGTACCTGTACGCGACGCTCGCTGAGGCCGCGGTCTGGTTGAAGGACGACGCGCGCATCGCGGCCATGACGACGCTGCGTGACGGCAGGCTCGATGCCGTGGCTGCCGAGGGCTGGGGTCGCACCATATCGGCCGTGCCAGTGGTTCGGCCTGCTTACACTGACTGACTGGAGGGAAGATGGCCACGTTCACCAAGTTCCATGCTTTCGTAGAGGCCGTTGCCGAGGGCGTCCATGGCAATCTCGCCACCGCCGACCTGCGGGTCTATCTGACCAACACCGCCCCGAACCCGGCCACCCATGCGGTGAAGGCCGACCTCACTGAGATCTCTGCCGGTAACGGCTACACCGCTGGTGGCAACCAGGCCAGTCAGACGTCGTCAGCGCAGGTCAGCGGGGTCTATACGCTGGTCTTGGCCGACCCTGCAACCTGGACGGCCACAGGGGCTATCGGCCCGTTCCAGCACGCTGTCCTGTACAACAACACGGCGGCCAACAAGAACCTGATCGGCGCGTGGAGCGAGGCGAGCGTAGTTAACCTCGCGGTGAACGACACCTACAAGGTGAACCTGGCCGACGCTGGCATCATCACGCTGCAGTGAGGAGGGGATCATGCCCCTTGGGATCGAGATCAGGCTGTACGACGGCACGACCCCTCAGGCGTCCAAGACGGGCCTGACGTGCCTATGGTGGGATGCCTCTGAGGTCTATGACTTCGCGGCCCCACAGGGGCGCACAGAGGTTGCAGCGACAGACGCTGACGGAGACCTGGTCCTCGATCTGTCCGGGGTGTCCGGGCACTCCGTCGGTGGTGTTGGCTATCTGCTCGTTCGCAAGGAGGACGGGACTGATCATCGCGACAGCCTCGTCTTCCAGGGCCGCGTCCAGACCTCCACTGTCACCGGGGGAACGAAGCTCGAATATCAGTCAGGCTGGGTACGCCCCGTAGACTGGCTTGACCTAGGAACGCTCCCCGCCTCTGGCGAGAACAAATTCATCGGCCTGTATGCAGTTTGGAAAGGAGGCCCAAACTGGTGTGCCTTCAAGTTCACCTGCTCTGACGCTTCGCAGTACACAGTGTCTTGGGGCGATGGCACAGCAAACGAGAACATCAACTCCGGGACGACTGTCCAGCATTCGTTCAATTACGACAACTGCGCGGCAAGCAGTGAGACCGGTATCGCCGCAGCCAGGGCCTGCACATTCCAGGACACAGGAGACACCGTAACGCTAGCCGGGTACGGCTTTCAAAATGGCACAGAAATCAGCTTCAGCAACGTCACGACGACGACCGGCATTAGCGCATATACCAGGTACTGGGTGCGCGACGTTTCTGGAGATACGTTCAAAGTTGCTGCCACGAAAGGCGGAACCGCGCTTGCTCTGACAAACAATGGCACTGGCGCGGTTTATCTTCCAGGCCACAGGCAGGCGTTGATTACGGTTGTTCCGACGACAAGCGGCAAGGAGTTCACTGCGCTTGACATGCACTTACGCCATACGTCTGCGAGTTTAGGTACTTACGCCACTGGTTGGCTTGACGTATATCTAAATGCCCCAAGCATGACGACGTTGGATGTGTGCGGAACTGGCACAGTGGTGGTGGCTCACAGGGCGATGGAAAGATTCCAGGCTTTAGAGCTTGGAGCGATAACAAACTGGGGATATATGTTCAATGGATGCAGCTCTCTGCAATCCGTGTCGCTTCCAGACACCAGCGCAGGCACAGACTTTACGGGCATATTTTTTAACTGTTTCTCTCTCTTGTCAGCTCCATTGTTTGATACCAGTAATGGGACCAGTTTTAGTGGTGCTTTTAGTGGCTGCTATTCTCTGAAATCAATCCCATTATTCGATTTAGGAAACTGCCTAGATGCAAGTTATTTACTAAGCTACTGCTACGCTCTGAAATCGTTTCCAGCGTTTAACTTAGGATCAGCTGCCACATTATCCTACGCTTTTGCCAATATGACATCTCTGAGATCAGTGCCATTTATGGACACTGGTGCATGTACGAATTTTTCATATATGTGTACTACCGACACTTCACTACGAAATGTGCCGCCGTTGAATGTTAGCGCGGGAACAAATTTTGGTAGTATATTCACCAACAATTACTCTTTAGAGCGGGCCGCGCTGAGCGGCACTCTTGTTAACATAAACTATAACTCTGGCCCTCCGCAGCTATCTGGCAGTGCTCTTGACGAGATCTATACAAATCTTGGCACCGTAACCGCGAAGACCATAAACGTCACAGGAAACTATGGTGTTGCAAGCGACAATCCATCAATAGCAACGGCTAAGGGCTGGACGGTGACGGGATGAGCGGACGACTTGTAAAAGTGATCGACGGGATCATGTACATCGCTTACACGCGAGTTGCCGCTCCTGGCTACACGCTGTACGTCGACGATTTCACCACTGACGGGCAGGTGGCTGAAGGCTGGACGTACTACGCGGAGGACGTCGAGGAGGCAAACTTCGCGCTTCCCTGGTTGCAACCAACGGGAGCAGGGGATGCCTACGCCCTTGGGGCGATTGTCAGCCACAACGGCATGAGCTGGCGCTCGACGATCATCGACAACGTCTGGGAGCCAGGGGTATCTGGGTGGGTGGATGCGACGTCGGACATCCCTGCCTGGCTGCAGCCGACCGGTGCGCATGACGCCTATGCCAAGGATGCCGTCGTCAATCACAACGGCAAAAGCTGGTCATCGCTCGTTGATGCGAATGTCTGGGAGCCCGGAGTCGCCAACTGGCGCGAGGCAGTAATGATGCCCCCGACCGGCGAGGAGGCGCCTCCTCCGGCGTGGATACAGCCGACGGGCGCTACCGACGCCTATCAGATCGGCGATCGGGTTACGCACAATAGCCAGACCTGGACGAGCACAGTAGCCGACAACGTCTGGGAGCCTGGGGTATACGGCTGGGTCGCTGACTGATGGCCTACGAGCCGCAACTCCGCCCTGACTTTGACAGCAGCGACAGAGCGCAGCTAGTCAAGGATTTTGGGACCGGCGCTGTCGGCCCGATCAACTACGTTCTGGCCGCCGCTGCCGGTGCTTTCTCGCTGGCTGGTGGAGCGGCTGCTTTCGAGCATGGTCGCTCGCTCTCTGCTGCGGCTGGCTCGTTCTCGCTGGCTGGTGGGGCGGCTACCTTCGTTCGCGGCCGGGTGCTTGCTGCAGCCGCTGGTTCCTTCTCGCTCACTGGGGGTGCAGCAACCTTCGAGCGCAGCCGTACTCTTGTTGCCAACGCTGGCGCCTTTACGTTTACCGGTGGTGCGGCGACTTTCGAGCGTCGGCGGGATCTCGTCCTGGCCGCTGGCCCGGGCGCCTTCTCCTACGTTGGCGGCTCGGCAACCTTCGAGAAGACCGGCGCGAAGATCCTGTCCGCGGCGGCCGGATCCTTCACGCTGACAGGTGGCGATGCGACCTTCTCGCACACCTTCGCAACCGGTTCCAACTACGTCCTGCCAGCCGATGCAGGGTCATTCGCGCTGACTGGGTACGACGCTTCGTTCCAGAGGTCGCGCAACCTGACGCTGGACGCAGGGCCTGGCTCGTTCAACCTGTTCGGCTGGACAGCCACCTTCGAGAGGGCGACACAGCGTCAGCTGGCTGCTGCGGCCGGTGCCTTCTCGCTGGCTGGCGGAGCTGCGACGTTCGAGCGCAGCACGGGCCGCTTCCTGTTGTGCGACGCAGGCTCGTTCTCGTTGACCGGCGGGGCCGCCGCCTTCGTCAAGACGCTTACCCTGGCGGCAGAGGCTGGGAACTTCGCGCTGGCCGGTGGGGATGCGACGTTCAAGCACGGCATCACGAGCGCAGAGTGGGATCCGGAGGACATCAACGCCGGGACATGGGCGAAGCAGGCCGCTGGTGCCGTAGACTGGGCTGAGCAGGATCCTGGAGCTCCTGGCTGGGTCAAGCGGGAAGTGCCGATCGTCAACACGGGGCCGGACTGATGCGCGTGCTGTGGCTGATCCTTTGCGTCTGGCTCGCTGGGTGCCAGCCTCCGGGGGTATCGGCGAAGGCCAGCGGAGAGGCGAGCAGCGAGGCATCACAGGGACAGTCTGGCGGGACGATCATCATCAACTGCCTGCAGGTCGTGGGCCAGTCCTCTAGGCCAGGGCAGAGCGTCTACTGCATTGAGCGCAGTATGCCTGGCACCGACAAGGACTTTCTGAGGGAGCTGAAATAATGCCCAGGCAGCGGATTGACAAGCTCGGCTCGGTTGGGCTCAACACCGACGTCATGCCCTACATGCTGCCTCCGCAAGCCTGGACGCGGATGCTCAACGTGTCGACCCAGGACGGCGATCTGCGCAGCGTCGTCGGCGAGCGCAAGCTGTTCGACATTTCCATCCGGCCGCGCTACCACACGTCCTACATCACGCCCCAGGGCGTGCAGTTGGTGGTTGTGTCTGACGGGGTCAGCGTCAAGACCTACACCATGGACGGGGTGGAGGAGGACATCACTCCTGAAACGCCATTCAGCGGTGGGTACGTCAGCTTCACCAACCTGAACTCCGTCCTGGTAGTGAACTCCGAGCCAGATGGCCCGTTCTACTGGGCAGGCACAGGGACTGTGCTTAAGACCCTAGCTGACTTTGGCTGGGATGCCAGCTGGCGCTGTCGGCAGATGGTGGCGTTCCGTTACTACCTCGTCGCGCTTGGCGTGAACGAGGGCACGTCTGAGTACCCGTACAAGGTGCGCTGGTCGAGTGCTGCTCCGGAGGGGGCGTTGCCGACCGAGTGGGTGGCCACCCCGGCTAACGATGCTGGTGCGGATCTGATCGGCGAAACCTCTGGCCACATCATCGGCGGCGTCCTGGTTCGCGACGCCCTGTGGATCGTCAAGGTCGACGCGATCTACGAGATGCGCTGGATCGGTGGCGACTACATCATGCAGCTGTCGCGGCTCAAGGAGAACATCGGTACTCGCCTACAGGACGGGTTCGCGCCGATGCTTGGCGGGCTCGCGATATTCACGACCAGTGACCTGCTGTTCTTCGATGGGATGAACTCGAAGTCGCTCGTCGACCAGCGCGTGCGCAACGGGATCTTCAGCCAGATCAGCGAGGAGAAGTGGGATCGGTCGCTGCTGTTCGTGCATCCCGAGTCGTCCACTTTGCTCGTGGCCGGTGTCGAGGCTGGGTTCAGCAATCTGACGGCCGCCCTGGTGCTCAACCTTGAGGAGGACACCTGGAGCCATCGCAAGCTGACCTTCGGGTATGGGTTCGACGCTGTCTATGCCTCTCTGACGACCGGACAGCCGACGTGGGACGATCTTGTGCCCGGGGTGACCATGGGCCTTGGCGTGACCCCTCAGTGGGTCGTAGGGGGCACCTGGGACTCCCAGAACATCAGCCCGTGGAACAAGGGAGTGTTCCTGCCGTCGATGACCGACGTGCTGGTCTACGAGGGCAATGCAGAGGACACGGCCTGGTCTGCCGCGCTGATGGCTCTCGTCAACACCAACTCGGACGGGTCGGCAAAGAGTTGCATGGCCGAGCGCATTGCGATCCCCATCGAGGGTGCTGACGGGGTGTCGATGATCACTGAGGTCTGGCCAGAGATCCGCGGCTCCGCCCCGCTGAATTTCAGCATCGGTGGACAGATGGCGGCCAACGGCGAGGTCTTCTGGGACGGCCCGTACACGGTACAGGCTGGGATCACTGAGTCGTTCACGCCGCGCGTCAGCGGCAGGTATATCGCGCTGCGGATCGAGTCGAACACCAACGGCTGTTGGTGCCTCGGTTCCTTGACGGTCAACTGGGAGCGCGTGGGGGAGCGTTGAATGCCTACCGGTAAGCGCATCCAATACGTCCCGGGAGCAATGCCGTCAGTGCTCGGGCCTAGCCTGTTGGAGTTTCTGCGGCGAGAGTTTCGGTCGATAGCGTCTTCGCTTGAGGTGCTGGCCATCAATCTGCAGGTGCTGCACGCCGAGCCTGACAAGCCGTCGGAGGGGATGCTGAGGTACGCCGACGGGGTGGACTGGAATCCCGGCGGTGGCGGGAAGGGCGTGTACGTCTTCGACGGCACGACATGGGTGAAGCTGTGAACACTGGCCTGGTGAGAGTGGATCCGCGGTTCCCTGGGGCCTGGGAGGCTCTGAGAGGCTATCTGGAGTCGGCCCTGCAGCGTGGGGGTGGGGAGAAGGACTGGGGCCTCCAGGACGTCTATCAGCAGGCCGTGGACGGCATCGTCCAGCTGTTTGCTGGAGTCACCGATGGGAAGGTCTTCGGGGCGATCGTCACCTGTGAGTCCAGCTACCCGCAACGCCGGGTGATCGAAGTCCTCCTGGCCGGAACCGATCCGCATACCGAAGACCAGTGGGCAAGTTGCTTCGAGCAACTAAAATCTACAGCTAAGGCGTCCGGGATCGCGGCCATCGTTGGCACTGGGCGCCCTGGTTGGGGCAGGAAGCTGGGCGCATCTCGCACTCGGCTGGTTTGGGAGGTAGACCTATGAGCAGTGGGCCGAAGAACGTCACGTCGAACAGCACTAGCCAGAGTCAGTCGACGCTAGTACCGAATCAGGCGGCTCAGCCCATGTACGGCTGGATGGCCGGGCTTGGCCAACAGCTGATGCAGACCCCCATCCAGTATTTCCCTGGCCAGGGTTACGTCAGCCCGTCTGCGGCAACCCAGCAGGGGGTTGGGCAGATGATGCAGGGAGCTCAGGCGATGCAGCCGTACCTGGGGCAGCAGGGGCAGAACTACAACTTCCTCTCGAATGCCGCCGACATCCCGAACAACCCCTATGTACAGGGGATGATGAATCAGAACGCCCAGAACGTGAACCGCCAGCTCTCGGAGTCCTGGCTGCCTGCCATCAACCGCGGGGCGCAGCAGGTGAACGCTCTCGGCTCTGATCGGCAGGGCATCGCCCAGGGGCTGGCCTCCGGACGCGCTGCTGACGCGCTTTCCGCGGCGAACGCGCAGACCCAGCTGACGGCCTATGGCCAGGGGCTCGGGGCGCAGACACAGGCTCTCGGGCAGACCGGCAACATGCTGCAGAACCTGATGGCCCCTGGCATGGCCCAGCTTGGCGCCGGGCAGGCTGTCGAGGGCTATCAGCAGAAGGCGCTCGAGGATCAGATGGCGCGTTTCCAGTACCAGTACAACGAGCCGTGGATGCGGGCCCAGAACATTGCCGGGCTGATGGGCGCGCTGGCCCCCACTGGCATCGAGTACGGCTCCGGGCAGGGCTCTGGAACCCAGCCGAATCCGAACTACATGTCGCCGATGCAGACCGCGATCGGGCTCGGCACGATGGCCTCCGGGTTCTTCAGTGATCGGCGCCTGAAGCGCAACGTGAGGCGTATCGGCAAGACCGGCGCTGGCTATCCGATCTACTCGTTCGACTACACCTGGGGCACGCCCGGTATCGGCGTCATGGCTGACGAGGTTCCGGCCGAGTGGACGTTGACGCACTCGAGCGGTTTCAAGATGGTCGACTACAGCAAGGTGAGGTAACAGTCATGGGTAGCGGTCCTAGTGGTGGCGGTGGCGGCAACAAGAAGATCAAGGACGTCCCGAAGACCGTCTTTGACACGACGAGCTGGGGAGGCATGGGCTACAACTACCCGGAGGATCCTCTCAGCATGGGCACGCCCGGGACTGGCCAGGGCCTGCAGCAGCCAGCCTGGGCGAACACTCCATGGTTCGACATGAGCGGTTGGTGGGGGCAGCAGGCCCCGAATGTCGGCATGGCTCTCATGCAGCAGCAGGGGCAGGGGCCATATGCGCAGGCCCCGCAGCAGCCAGCGGTTGATCCGGCTGCTATCGCGGCAGCTCTTGCCGCCAGGCAGAGTGCTCCACCGGCATCGCCCCGCAAGGCGCCTAACGACTTCGAGGGCGTGAGCGGGGCCGATAGTGTGTTCCTGAAGGGCATCAACAACAGGTTGCGGGCATTTCAGGAGGGACAAGGGCAATGATGGACTGGCTTGGCAGTCTGTTCTCCGGGACAGCGTTCGGCGGCGCTCCCGACCCGTCGACGCTGAAGCCCTACTACGACCCCGCGCAGGACTTCTATGGCACGGGCACGATGACCGGGCTCGAGGGCAACAAATACTGGGCGAGTCCCAGTGGCTTTTCGATGAAGGATGCCGGGGGCATTCTCGGGGCCGTTGGTGATCAGATGTTCGGCAAGCAATCGCAGCCACTGACAGGCGCGCCTAGTGGCGGCATCTCGACCCACTCGGCGCAGGGCAACTATGGCCCTGGGATCCAGCTGCCATATCCGATGCAGGTGGCGTTGATGCGCGAGCTGATGAAGCGGCAGGGGATCGGATGAACAGAGACGAGCTGGCCAGGAGGATCGCTGAGCGCGAGCGTTTGCTCGGACTGCGGCCTGGCGAGTTCAGTGCCATCTGGGGGCAGGAGTCGACCGAGTCTCTCGACCCGAACAAGCAGGGCCCGGAGCTGAGCCGGAACCGCGGCCGGGCGCAAGGGCCGTTCCAGGTGGTGCCGTACTACCACCCCGACTTCCCGGTGGGTGGCCCATTGGGAGACCAGCTTGATTACGCAAGCAGCTTGTATGCCAAGGGTGGAGACACACCAGAGAAGCGGATGATTGCCTACTACGGCTCCGGCACTGTGCCAGCTGGCCATCCGAGTCCGCAGCAGTACGTCCAGCAAGTCTCGGCGCGAATGAATGGAGGTGGAGCGATGCCAGTCGATTATCAGCAGAATCCGGCCGCCCAGATGGCGGCTGATCCGACGTCGCTCCAGGGCATCCTGGCCGCACTTGCTCCGCAGGCCCAGAAGGAGCCTGGGTTCATGGAGAAGTGGCTCGGCAATCCCCTCACTCAGATGGGCATGGGCATCCTGGCCGCTCCTGGAAATTACGGGAACTGGGCTGGTGCGATCGGCACAGGGATGATGATGGGCGGCAACAACTACGCCAGGATGGAGGCGCTCAAGCAGGAGCGGTCTGACCGGCAGCAGCAGCAGCAACTCCAGTCCCTCAAGGTCGGCATGGAGCTCCAGCAGCGCGCACGGCAACAGGCGTACCTGCAGCAGCTGGCCCAGCAGAATCCGCAGTACGCGGCGGCGATCAACGCTGGCTTCGGCAACGAGGTCGTCGGTGGTCTGCTCGGGCTGAAGCCGTCAGAGGTCAAGGAGTTCGAGGAGGGTAACGACAAGGTCACGAAGCAGTGGGATCCGGCCAGTGGGACGTGGAAGGAGATCGCGCGCGGGCCGCGCTGGAGCCCCAACGCAGGCTTCGCGATCACCGGCTACGACGAGCAGGGCCGTCCGCTGATGCAGATGGGCGGCAACCCTTCGGCGATGGGCAAGCCCACCGTCACAGAGCTGCAGAAGTCTCAGATCAATCTCACTGAGCGCATGGCCGCCCTTCGCGGCATCCAGTCCGGTTTCAAGCCCGAGTACCAGGAGATTGGGAACCAGCTTGCTTCCAGCTGGGCGGGCCTCAAGGACAGGTTCGGCAGGCTCAAGCCGCACGAGGCGAAGCAGTACGAGGACTACTGGTCGTGGCGTTCGCAGACCCGCATGGCTCTCAACGAGGAGATCAAGCGGATCACGGGCGCAGCGATGTCCGAGGGGGAGGCAGGACGCATCCTTGGCGCGCTGCCGAATCCCGGGACCAGCCTGACGGATCCTGGCGACTCGCCGCGCGAGTTCGAGTCGAAGCTCCGGGGCGGGATGGAGCTGACGAAGAAGGCGCTCATCCGCAACCGGCTCACTCAGAAGTACGGGCTGAACTGGCAGGACATCCCGCTCGAGCAGGTGGACGACAAGCTGGTCGATCGCTATTACGACGAGCTGAAGCAGGCTGCGCTCTCTCAGGGGATGCCTGAAGACGAAGCCGTTCGGCAGGCCCTCACGCAGATCAGTCAGGAGTTCGAGCTGTGAGCAAGTGGCAGGAGGATGCGAAGCGGCTGGGAATCCCCATGGAAGGCATTGCCCAGGCATCGGCCCAGGACGTCCCTGAGCGCGGCGCCGGGTTCATGCCACGGTGGAAGGCGTCCTGGTACGACTCTCCGGAAAAGCGGATGGAGGCGTTCCAGTCCTACCGTCCCGGTCAGGAATACAAGATCGACCCTGAGACCGGTGGCATTGCCTATCGCGACCCCGGAACTGGCGAATGGTTCCTGGAGGAGCCATCTGGCGTCGGACCTGGTCTGCTTGGTGCCGCTGCGACTGCGGCTGGTGGGGGCATCCCTGCCGAGCTCGGGGCGACGATCGGCAGCCTGGCTGGCCCGGCTGGGACGGTAGCTGGAGGGATGCTTGGTGAGGGTGCCAGGCAGATGCTGCAGGCGAAGGCTGGCGGCGAGCCGCTGGACGCTGGGTCTGCGCTGGATGTGGGCCTGGCAGGGGCTGGCGGGGTCGCTGGCGAGCTTGGCAGCTATGGCCTTGCCGCGGCAGGGCGTGGGCTCAAGCGTGCCGCACAGGGCCCCACGTTCGGTCCTATGCTGCAGGGCCTGGGGATCCAGACCTCGCCATTCGCTCCCGGGTACGACCCGGCAGCCGCGGCGGCCAGGCAGCGCGCGGGGGCAGACTGGGGGATCGACCTCACCACGCCGGAGATCACTGGCGACCGGTCCGGCATGGTGGCTCAGCAGTGGCTGCAGGACAGTCCGCAGACGGCGAGCCGGATTGGGCGGTTCCTGGGTGAGCGCGAGGATCAGATCCGCACTGCCGTCGACGACTACCTCGGCTCCCTCGGCGGCTACGGATCCCCGGAGCTCGGGGAACGGCGCGGCGTTGCTGCCGTCAACCAGTACGCGGACAAGCTGCGCGCGGATCGCGCGAACATGGCGAGGCCGCACTACCAGCAGGCGGAGGCTGACTCAGCTGACGTGACCCCGGTGCTCGGGAGTCTGGATCAGCGCATCTCCGCGTATCCGGAGACCAGCTCGACGGCCAGGCACCTCAATCGGGCGCGGCGGCTGCTGCTCGAGCGTGATCCTGACGACAACCTCATCCCGTCGACCAACGTCGGCAAGCTGCACGCAGCCAAGACCGACCTGGACGACATGATCGAGAGGGCGAAGCGCGCTGGCGACAACAACCTGGCCAGGGAGCTGACAGGAGTCCAGGAGGAATTGCTGGGCCAGCTCGATGCTGGTTCGCAGGCGTACAGCGAGGCTCGGAGGGTGTTTCGTGAGGAGTCGATCCCGATCAATGAGATCGACAGCACGCTCGCCGGGCAGGCAATCGGCAGGCAGGACGATCCGACGTTCCGCCTGTCATCCAAGCTGTTCGGACCAACCTCTGATCCGACGCAGGTGCAGGTGGCGAGGGCCATGATTCAGCAGGCGAATCCGCGGGCCTGGAACAACGTCGTGCGGTCGCATCTGCAGCGGTCATTCGAGGAGGTTCTGGACCCAGCCAGCGGGGACGTCACCAACATCGGCGGCATGTTCCGCAAGAAGGTGTTCGGCAACCCACGGCGGCGTGAGCAGCTTCAGGCCGCACTTGATCCAGATCAGTTCGAGCGGCTCGAGTCGCTCATGATGGCGCTGGAGGCAACGGGCCAGGCCCTGAAGGGACAGTCAGCCACGGAGCCTAGGCAGGCCATCCGGCGCGAGGTCGAGCGTCAGGCCACTCCTGGAGCGGCTGCCTTGCTTGAGCCCTCCAAGACGTTCCTGCGCAGCCAATTCGAGCAACGTAGCGCGAAGATTATGGACACCCTGGCTGACGCGGTGATCAACACCCCGTCGGGCGGCCAGGGGTTCACTCTCGACCGGGCCATGCGGACGATCCGCAAGTACGGTCCCCAGGAGCTCCAGAGGGATCCTGCGAAGCTGCGCGCCGTCATGGCAGCACTGTCGCAGATGGGTATCGGACAGCTCGAGGACTGAAATGGACAACTGGTCGAAGGCGGGTGAGTGGTTCATGCCGGAGGAGCAGGCGCGGATGGATTACGACGCCTGGCTCAACAGCCTGCCATTCGCTCAGCGGACGGCCATCAAGGGGAAGCAGTTCGTAGAGTCCATCCCCGACCGGCCCTGGTACGAGCAGGCCCAGCTCGCGGCGATGGCTCCAGGGCCCCAGCAGGGGCTCCTCGGCGCTGTAGGGGACGCCGGGATGTACTGGAACGACCCATCGTCCAGGACGTGGGGGAACGTCGCGCAGACGCTGTCCGGGCTTCTCCCTGGGGCCAGGACGGCCAGGGGGCTCGATACGGCCAGCGGTCTGACGAAGGTCACGCGGCCGAAGCTGTGGCGGCAGCTGATGACAGAGCGGGCCAGGGACGCGCACGGCAACTCGGTGCCGCTGGGTGCGCGCAAGGCATGGAACCGGATGCACCACGAGGGCACGGACTACGACGACCTCGTCGGCGGCCGTGGCGGCACTCAGGTCGGTGGGAAGCGCCGGATGTACACCGGTCAGCGTGGTTTCGATACAGGGGTGGACGTAGCGACCGGGCTGGGACAGGAGGCTCTCAGGTTCAAGCGCCCACAGCACGCTCAGGCGATCGTCGACTGGCTCCGCGAGAAAGCAGCCGTCGAGGGCTACGAGCTCAACCAGGAAAGCCTGGCGCAGCTGCTGAAACAGCTCGGACCAGGCAGGTAACTCGCAAGGCAACAAAAAGCCCGGCACTAGGCCGGGCTGTGTTCCCAATTCTGGTGCCAGGTCTGGGAGACCCCGTCACGCCGGTTGCTTACCGACTAAGTGGCCGGTGGAGGCGTCCAGTGGGCACATCATTTCACATCATTTTGCCTGTGTCTAGCTCTAGTGCTAATCCTGAGAACCGCGTTCCTAGTTCGGCCTGCTGGGGATGTTCAGCCGCTCTGCGAGCTCATGCTGCCTGGCGGCCATCGTGTTGATGATCGTCTCCTTGGCGTTGCACAGCTCGCGAAGCAGTTGGCCCTCGCGCTCCAGCATCCGGCCAGCGTTCGCTGACAGCTGCAGCTCGGTGACGATGCGCCTGATCTTCTCTACCAGGCTCAGATCTTCCGGCAGGCCCAGCGGATCTATGCACTCCAGGATTTCTCCCTCCTCACGGATCAGCTCGTCCGACTCCACAAGGTCGCTGACCATGTTCCTCATCAGCCTCGCGGCTGTCTTCAGCAGCGGGCCAAGGTTCGCGGGCCGCCGCTTGCTGTCAGCCGCCTCATCGAGCATGTTAGCTACGAGGTGCGGCTTGTTGAGCTCCTCTGAGTCCTCGATCAGCTTGGCGACTGCTTCTACCTTGTCTTCTTCTGTCATCAGCTCTTTGTTGTTGAGTTGCTCGTTCATGGGTGTCCCCGTTCAGTTGTAGATCGCGTAGGCCATGAGCGCGAGAGTCGTGATCACTCCGCCAAGCACGAGGCCGATGGCAAACCACGCGGGCGGCCCATAGTTGTCCTGCTTCTCGTTCATGCGCTGATCACCATGACCGTGTAGGCGTTGTCGTCGTGCATGGCCACCTCGTACATGTCGCCATCGTCGAGCGAGATCAGCTTGACCTCGCAGCTCTCGGCTGCACGCTCGTCCGGATGGACAGAGGTCTTCGGCGAGTACACCTGGAGTTCGACCGGGCCACCATCGGCAGAGATCAGGACGGAACCGGCTACCTTGTGGAACGGCTCGGAAGCGGACCCGATCGCCGGACAGTTGAGGTCGCGCTCCATCAGCGGCACCACCTGCGAGACGAACCACTCGCTGAGCGAGCTGCCCTGCGTGTTGATCGGCAGCGGGGCCTGGTACTCGATTTCGTTGACTTCGACGCCAGCGGTGTAGATGGTCTTCTCGCCATCGATGCGGATGGCCACGGAACCGGAAACGACGTTGATCCTTGCGCTCATGATCTTCTCCTCAGATGAAATGGCAGATGAGCAGGCAGAGAGAGCCGACTGCAACGAGGGCGAAGAACGTGATCCAGGCGATCAGCTCGTCATCGTCCGGCGGCAGTCGGTCCCTCCGCGTCATCAGTGCTTGAAGCCGGAGCTGGAGGCCGCGACCTTCGGGGAGTCCTTCCAGACGCCTGCGGTCGTGGGATTCACGCTCGGGCAGTCGACGCCCAGCGCAACCTTCATCTCGGGCTTGGCGCACAGCCTGGCGATCGACGCCACCGTCTTGCCGAGGTTGTGCAGCAGCCGGGCATCCTCACGAGCGTCGCAGCCCTCGTCCAGGATCGAGCCGCCGATACCCAGGGCGCCGCCCATGATGCCACCTGATACACCAACGGCGACCCGACAAGGGGCAGTGGGTGTGGAGATCATGTCGGGAGCCACGCCCACGTTCTTCAGGTCGTAGCCGCCGCTGTAGTTGACGCCGCCCGGGTGGTTGATCGTCAGGTTCTGGGAGTTGGCCGAATTGCTCTGGCCCGTGTAGGCCCCTGAGACGGCCCCAGAGGCTGAGCTACTGGTAGAGCCAGAGATGGCCGCGTTGTTCACGTCGGCAGCCGCCGCGGTGCTGAGGGCGGCCAGGACAGCGATGGTCAGGATGGTCTTCGTCATGTCGTTCTCCAGTTGTCAGAAAAAGGTGGGCTTCGTGACGGCACGAGTAAGCGCCATCAGGCCCTGCTGCAGGGAGGTCGCGCCGATCGAGATCCACCTGCGGTCGGTGTCAGCGTCTTGCAGGCGGGTTACCAGCGCCTCCAGCTGAGGTCCGAACGCCTTGATCGCGTTCATCAGGTCAACGTCCACTTCGGATAGCTCTCGGTATCCGCTGATCATGCGGTGCTGGTTGTCCACGTTGTCTCCTCGAAGGTGCGGCCCCCCGGAGGGGGCCGCGGGTTGTGGGCTACGCTAACCTCATCGCCGAAGCCGCGTACCCCAGCTCGGTTACGGGTTCACGCCCAGGCCCAGAGCGCCCCAGACGCCATCAGAGGTCGCGGACGACCCACCGACGGTTCCCGCATTGCCCTGCGCGCCAGCGATGCCCAGAGCGCCACTGGTGACGCCAGAGCCCTGCACGACGCCAGCGCCGGTCGCAGACGTTGCCCCAAGGTGATCGGCACCGAACGTCGCAACGCCGCCAGTCAGGCCAGCACCGCCAGCGCGAGCTCCGGAGATGCCAACGATCGCCGCGCCGGACGACACGCCGGATCCGGAGACCATGGCCGAACGGGAGCCGACGACGCCGAGGGCACCATAGCCAGCGATGTCAGCGGCGATGGCCGAACCAGCGAACAGGCTCAGCACTGCAAAGAGGATCGACTTCATAGGGTTCCCTCCATAGGGGGTTGTGGGTAGAGGTGCGATCCGGAAAAATACCGGACACACAGGAAGATAATGCCAGGACAGCGTTATTGCAACGATGGAGATACCCATCGGATTCAGCTCCTGGAATTACGCGGTGGCTGGCACAGGAATAACGTGTCCCAGACTCGGGGATCGGTTGTCTCTGGGTTCTCGAGATACTTCTCGAGCGCCCACTCGAAACGCCTGCACCAGTAGACGACCTTCCGCTCCTGATTGCTCAGCGGAATCTCACTGCACAACTCGCCTTGTGTCACAGTTTGCATAGCTTGGCCACCTCGCCTGCAACACGATCGCGGAAGGCTTCGGTTACCTCCTCATTCGCGCACTTCCAGGCATCCAGCACGAGAGACTTCAGGGCAGCTATCTCTCTCTCAGCATTTGTAGGCGCATCGTCATCAGTCTTCTGCTCGTTGAACCACGACTTGATGAGGTTCACCTCCTCCTGTATTTGCCGCAGCTGCTGCATCGCCACGAGGTCGTCAAAATACTTGCCCACGTCAGTTGCTCCTCTTGGTTGGAGAAAGAACCACCTGGCCGCGCCGCAGGTTCAGCCAGAGATCGAACCAGAGGAACAGCTCGGACCCGATGAGCAGGGGCCGATACCGACTGGTGACTCTGACGTCCCCGTGCATCGGCACGACAGGCTCAATGGCAATCTCTCTGCCGCCGATGTCGACGCGGTTCGAGAACTGCATGGCCTTGTAGTGCCCGACCGGCGGATAGAAGTCGCGCTTCATCCCAAGCAGCTTGTCGGCGTGCTGCGGCTCGATGTACGACAGCTTCGCCCCGGTGTCGATGAATGCCATGCCGCGGACGGGATCACCATCCGACGGCAGCAGCATGATCGGCACCTCAGGGGTCGACCCTGTCCAGTACGCCTTGCCAGCTGGACGCGCTGCGTTGAACTCGATGAAGTCCTTGGTGATCAGCGTGCGATCACTGAGGGCGTCGAGCCCAAGCAGCATGTCCAGGTTCGTGCCGACCATGCGCTCGATGGAAGACAACGAGGCCCCGAGGTAGCCGCTGCCCTTGCGGTGCGTGACGGTTCTCGGGGCCCCGGTGTCAACCAGGGCCCGCATGTCGCTGCCTGGGACAGGGCTGACGATCAGGTGACCGTCATGCCATGCCACGGGCAGCTGGGTCATCCCTCGTCCTCCTCGTCGGCCTCGTCGGCCTCGTCCTTGCTGAAGCGCATCAGCAGCCGATCGACGCGACCATACAGCTCGCGCAGGGCATCGGTGGTGCGCGCGGACGCGACGATGTACTCCTGGATCGTCTGGCCGATGGAGTCGAGCTCCTTGTACGCCATCGCATCCACGGACGGCTTGGCGGGAACTTCCATCTGCCCGACGATGGCCTCGAGAAGCGCCTTCTCGATCGCGGCGACGTTGATGTTGGAAAGGTTCATGGTGTTACTCCGTTTGGGTTGGTTGGGTTGGGTTAGAACGGGATGTCGTCGTCAGGGATGTCCTGAGACGGTTTCGGCTTTCCTTTGCCGCTGCTTGTCGCCTTGAACGAGCCAGCGACTGACAGGTACTTCTTGCCGGACTTCTTTGCCTCTTTCGTCCAGCCTGTGAGCCGGATCGGGTTCTCCTCGTCCGGGGTGATCAGCTTGCCGTCGACATAGATCTCGACGTTCTCTGGGAGCGTGAGAGAGCCACTGAAGTCGACGCTCTCGCTCATGTCGTCGCGCATCAGGAAGCCGTTGAACAGCTCCAGGTAGTTTCCAGCCATGCGTGTTTCTCCTCTAGGTTGATGGGTACGCCCGCATCTCGGTGCGCTCGGAGGCCAGGTCTGACTGGCGCAACGATGCAGCGAGCTTCATGGCGTCGATAGCGGAGCGTGCTCGCTCCATTTCCAGGCGGGCCTCGAACAGCTTGCCGAGGTGTTCGGCGTACTGTGGGGAGGCCCTTGCGTCCCGCTCCTGCGCCGCGACCGAGCCCACGCCGCGCGCTTCTGCCTCCTGCATCTGAGCAGCCAGGACGACCTTGCGCAGGTGCTCCAGCTTCTCGTAGGTGGCAGCCGCCATGGCGTGCTGCTCGTTCAGGGACCGGAGCCTGTCGAGCCAACGCTCGAGACGCTCCACTCTCTCGGTGGTCATTACTCCTCCAGGTCGATCCGCGCGTACCTCACGGGCTTGTTGCGGAAGGCGTCGACGTCGGTGTCCTTGATGCCCCACTCCTTCTGCAGGGCCTTCCAGTTGACGTTGCCGATCCTGTCGACCCAGCTGACCTTCACCCCGTTGCCGTGGCTTGGCTTGTCGGCCGCCAAGTCCAGGAGAGACCTGCGCGCCTGCTCCTCAGCCGCTGAGGCTTCCTCCAGGGCGAGCTTGGCCTCCACCCACTCCTCGGATGCCACCCACCACTCATAGTCCTCCCTGGGGGGCTCTGAGGGGCCGGAAGCCCCAGCCGTGGCAAGCCAGGCAGCAGGGTCTCCCGCCATGATGGTGTCGAGCTCGGCCTTGAACGCCTTCAGCTTCTCCAGGGTGGCCGCCCAGGCTTCCTTGTCGAAGTCCAGCGGGAAGTCCGCCCAGCCCTTGTCTCCGTCACCAGCTTCGAGTGCTGCCGGGGTCCAGTAGAGGATCACGGCTTTATGGATTCCGGTGATCCCCATCTGAGCCTGCGCCTGAGCCTGATGCTCGCGCAGCGGCCAGACCGGAATGCCCCTGCTGTAGGGGCACTTGATCTCAAGGATCATTTCTCCGGAATCCTCATCGAAGGTGATTCCGTCTGGTGAGCAGCCGAGCCAGTCCATGTCAGGCGCCACGAAGAAGCCGACCGTAGCTATTTCCTGCCCTGTCATGGCCTCGTAGAACTCCCTGGCCACAGACTCGGCCTCGTGCCCGTAGGACGTTGCCGCGTTGCCGAAGAACTGCGGGCCCATGCCCAGACGCTTGCGCACCTGGTCGACCATCGCCGACTTCGGCGAGCGGAGGATCTTGTGGACTTCGCTGGCTGTGATGCGCGTCTTGCGCAGCTCATCCCACTCTGGGGAGTTCTGTTCGCAGAGGATCTCTTTACCGGACATGCTCTGCCTCCTTCTCGGTGTGCTCCTCGATGATGCCGAGGTTGCTGGGCTTCTCAGAGAAGCAGACAAACTCGACAACGCTCTCGTCTGCGAGAGTGACCCGGATCGTCCTGGCATAGGTGTTGGCGCCCTCCAGGAACTCGATGGGCTTGATGCGGATGCTTGCTGCATCGTGAATGTACTGGCTGATCATGTTCGCCTCCGTTACAGGTCAAAGTCATCGGATGCAGGCTTGGGTTCGGCCTGCGCTTTCTTGGCGTGCCGCTCGCGCAACTGCTCGAGCCGGGACTTCTTTCCGGAAGCGTCCGGGCCAAGGCCCGCGTCGACGTCCTCCTCTGCTGCTATACCGAGCAGCGATTGCAGCTGATACCTGCGGCAGTAGGTAATGTTCTTGCCAGCGGACTGAGCGGCAGACAGGCCGACGGACGGCTCGACGTCCATGACCATCGGTCCCGTCTGCATGTTCTGCCCGGACGAGTGGAGCAGGAGCGTCGTGACGCTCGTGCGATTTTCCTTGCACGTCACAGCTTGCATGACGCACAGCCCGTGCTTGGCAACAACGGGCCGAACCATGCCCATCAGCTGATCGAGGGTCGCGTATTTGTACTGGTACTTTGCTCCGCCCGCGACGGTGTCTTTCTGGATCTCGCGGAACTCCGCTTGAGCGGCCACGAGGGCCGCAGCAATCTCGGCGATGTTGTCTCCGAACAGAAGGTCAGACATTTGCTCTGTTCTCCGCTGTGAGGCTCTCAAGGGAATGGATTACGTCCTTCTTCAGGTTCTCTGTCGAACGCCGATCGCTCGACGAGCACGAGAACACGAAGAACACTGACTTGCCCCCGGGGAGCGTGATGGTGACTTTGTGGTGACTGCTGCCTGTCATGGTGTACGAGACTGACTCTGCCTTGTACTTGATGGCCAGAGAGTTGATGATCTTTCGGGTTTCGCGCAGCCGCTTATCCATGGGTGTATCTCCGTCGGTGTTTGGTTTCTCCGCGCCGGTCAGCGGCCTTGCGGTCCCTATGCGTTCTCGGCTTCGCGAAGTCACGCATATGCTTCGCGACCAGGTTCCTAGCTTTCATCTGGTGTTTCTCCGGTGAGGGCCATATGACGAGCGGCGTTGCGCGCGTCTTTGGCGGTTTGGTAGCTGTTGAAAGTTCCGCAGGTGTCGATGTATCCAGTCTCGCGGTTGAGTCTGCGGACAGACCAGAATCGCGGACATCCAAGGCACTCCTCGGACGTCACGAAGTAGATCAACCCGTCGACCTTGCCGACGTATCCGTAGTCGGACAGTTTCGTCCTGAAGAACTTCATGGTCTTCGGATCGAACCAGGTGCCCTTGTGAAGGTGGCGGATCATCTCCATCGACATCCGCTCAAGTGTTTCTCGTGGTCTAGCCATTGCTGTTTCCCTTGTTGCTGAAGACGCTTCGCGCGCGAGAGATCTGTTCCTTGATCTGGCCTATCCTCATGTCCACGATGTCCTGCGGCCCCCGCTCTTTGCCAACCGTCTCCCACCAGTACAGGGCGATCCCTCCAAGCTCGATGACGTCACCTGCCAGTGTCTTCGTCAGGTTCCTCACTGTTGTCTCCTCAAAAGAAGCGGCCCCCGAAGGGGCCGCGGTTGATTGCCGTCAGGAACTGCTGCGCCTGGGCGGCGGGACAGGCTCCATGATTGCTTCGAGCAGGGTTTGCTTGAGCGCCTCTATGGCCACGTCTCCGCCGTCATGAATAGCGCGCCTGACGGCTGCCTTAGCCTGCCCGCCGAGGGCAGCCTTGTCCGAGGAGAACTGAGCCTCGGCGGCCGTCTTACCAGTTGCCTCGTCGACGATGAAGTCTGGGCGAATGGTGATGGTCCCCACGAGGTTGCCGTAGCCTGGCGCCTTGCAGCGATAGAGCGGCAAGCCAAACTCCTCGGAAAGCCAGCGTGCCAGCGAGGCCACGCCTGAGCGCGCATCGTTCTCACGCTCCTCGCTCGCCTGGATGCGCTCACGCATCGTTCCATTCGGCTCCCAGATGTCTGCAGCGAGAGCCTGGTAGATGTTGTCGAATACGCCGAGTCCGTTTGCGTTACTGTGCGGATCCCAGGTATAGGTGCCGTTGAGCTTCCAGAGAAAGTCGCCGACGTCCTTGCCGTATGCTTCGCGGCCATTCGCCTTGCGAATAGCGAGCCCTCCGACGTTTACGCGGGTTTCCAAATTAAGGCGCCGCGGTTCAGTCGAGAGGCTGAGCGCAGCGATCCTATCGTCATGCGTCATATAAGACCTCCTTGGGTCAGTGACGCGGCGCGGGAAGCGCCGTGTGTGCCGGGGAAAGCGCCCCGGTATCGTCCTGCAGCTCGGCCCCTACAGAGTTGGCAGCCAGCTCGACATCGAGCATGGCCTTCCGTAGTGCAGCGCGCAGCCGCGGGTTCTCTATCATCCCGGCGAAGCCATTCAACGCCTGGATCTTCTTCAACCAGTCTCTCGACTGATGCACGACGTCCGACGCGAAATCGTCGAGCGTCTTGTCCTTCATGCGCCACCGCTTCGACTCCTTCTTCGCGGTCTGGCGTTGCCGCTCGGCTTTGCCGCTGGCAGAGAACCACCATTTGTTCAATTCGGAACGTAGGTCGTGCTGCGAGAACGGACCAGCCTTGCCTTCCTTGACGTTGCCTGTCAGGGCGTGCGCCACGGCTGCGGCGTGTTTCTCCTTCGGGATCTCCAGTGCGCGCACGGCAGAAGCGAACTCCGCCATGACGCTCGGCGAGCTGAACTGCAGCATCAACTCCGTTGGGATGAAGCCATCGCCAGCCTTCTCGGCTTCCTTGCGAAGCGCCGCCGCTTCCTCGCGCAGCCGGGCCGCTTCGGCCTTGCTGCTCGCCGCCTTTGCTTCGGCTTCTTTCGCCTCAGCTTCGGCCTTCTTCGCGGCAGTGATCTTCTGCCCGTACTCGGTATGCAGAACCGTCTGAATGGTCGTTTTCGACACCGAGGTCGGCAGCACCTTCTCGACAAAGCGGCGGCCGATCGACTCGCCAGCCAGCACCTTCGCGCGGGCCTTCTCGAACTCGTCGCGGGTGTTGCCGTTGACCGTGGTCCCGCGCGGGACCGCGGTTTTGGTGATCGTCTGGAACTCCTCGACGGACTCGCACTGGCGGAGGTAGCCCTCCACGAGTTCGAGGCCAACCTTGACGTCCTCATACGCTGCAGCGGTCGTGCGATCCTTCTGGGTCGCGTTCTCGTCGACCATGCACTCGTACATTTCCCAGTCCGAGAGGTTGCGCACAGGCAGGTAGACTTCCTTGATCTTCGAGAGCTTCAAGGCCCGCAAGCGCGTGTGCCCGTAGGCCAGCTGATAGCGGCCCTGCTTCTCGGGGTGCGGACGGACGACGATGTTGTCCCAGAAGCCTGTGCGGCCGATGGAATCGACGATGCGCTGAGCCTGCTCATCTGAAACCGGGTTGAGGTTCAGACGGCGGTGCGGGTTGGGGTCAATAGCGGAAACTGCGATGGCCGCGGTAAGCGGTGCAGTGTTGGTCATGCTGTTCTCCTAGAGCGTGTGCTCTGTGGGTAAAGGTACGCCGGGGCCGAAGCCCCGGCAAGTTGTTAGGCAGCCATCGCCGTCACGAAGCCAGCCGCGCTGTCCATGAAGTCCGACAGCGGAATCGTGCGCTGCCAGAGAGTCGGGACAGCGAAGCGATCCTTGTTGCTGGGCTTCAGGCTTTCGGTGACTGCGTTGTACAGCCTCCAGGCTGTGAAGCCGTCCGAGGCGTGCTCCTCGTGAGAGGGCTCGTCCCACTCCTGGATCACCTTTCCGACGATCGACGGATTGATGACGCCCCGGCGCACGAGTTCGATGATCGCTGCGTCGCCCTGGCGCTGCGTCAGTCGCGTGCCCTTGTACGCCTCGAACCGCTGATGCTGGTGACGGGCCATCGCAGGCACCTTCGCCACTGCGTCGACCAACAGGCCCGGAAGCCGATCGCCGATGTTCGTGGTCTGCCTGGTCTGGATCGACACCTCGCCGCTGAAACTCAAATTGTCACAAACAAAAACCCTCGAGCCAGCGGCGATACCGCGGGACATCGACTGGTCATAGGAACCTCGGATCCCTACGAGTAGGGAGTATTCCTTGGGGCTCAGAAGCTCGCCCTCGAGAGGCTTGCACTCCAAGACGCCGAAGAATCTCGCCCCGTCGTGCGTGGCACCGAACGCCTCGTCGACGACGCCGAGCCCATACTCGTTGAGAGCGTCCGAGACCAACTCGACGTCCTCGATGTAGGGGCGGATGACGTGACGCGGGCCCATCGGGGCCGGAAGCGGCATGGCGGCGAGTTCGCCGCGGGAGATTGCGGAAGCTCCGCAGTGAAGCATGAGACCGGTAGCGGCCATGGTGTTCTCCTAGTTGATGAACTTTGCGTTGCGGCCGATGAGGCGAACGCCTCGCGGGCCATGATGAATAACGGAGCCGACGTATCGGCCACCCGTGTTGACGATGATGGCGCCGACGTACTCCGGACGCTGGTCGAGTTCGACCTGGAAGTCGTTGTCGACGTCGCCTCGAGCGATCGTCACGTTGTCGAGCGTGACCTGCTCATCGGCGTTGTTCGTGAAGGTCAGTTGCATGGGTTTCCCCTGTGGAGTTTCGGCCCGCTGGGCCTCATCAGCACCCCTCGCATGGGGGTGGACTCCTGCCAGCGTCTCCGGGCTCCTGCCCTTGCTCACTGGTTGGTGCCTGGCTTGCTGGCACCGCTGCCGATCCTGTCGGCCTGTCCTTCGTCCGGCTTTTCAGCTGGCCCGGCTCCTGGCCGGTGACTCGGGGGGACTCCCCCAGAGACGGTTTGGTGGGGCCGTCTCCCCGTCGCTTTCGGCTGTTGCCTAAGCGATGGAGGCCACTATACGCCCAGGATTCGCAGCGTCAACTAATTTTTCTTGCAAAGTGCAATCTCGAGAAGTAAAGTCCTAGCCTCATCAAACAACCTAGGAAAGTTAATGGCTTACAGCAAATCGAAAGTTAGTGGCGGGCAGCAGTGCTACGGCTACCCGGCTGTTGCGGCTGTCGCAGAGCTTGATCGCCACGCCCGCGTGGAGCGTCTCTCGAGGTCGCAGCTGATCGGGCGGATCATCGAGGACTTCGTCCGCAAGAATCGCAAGGTACTGATTGAGAAGGAGAAAGCGTATGAGCAGGAGTGGGGAGTCAAACTCGATGAGCTGCCCCCTGTGCGCGGTGGGCTCGCCGGTTCATGAGCTCGGGAAGTGCCTCACTTGCAGGATCAGGCTGATCGAGGGATCGAATGGCAGGATGGGCAGGAACGCTGCCCTGGAGATGATCCGGCGCAGGTGGGGCAACTCTTGCGCGGAAGCGACAAGGAGAGCCGTTGAAGACCGCTGGAAGAAGGAGTAGAAAAGAAAGCCCCCAGAGTCTCGCGACCATGGGGGCTTGTGCCAAACGGAGAACGGATCAGGAGGGCCACCACACCCTCGAACCAAGGCTCTATCCCACTACGAACCAGACGAATCAACCAGGCGAAGCGCCCGACAACGTAGTGAAACACCCGACCACGCACTCCCATCGGACACCTGGAGGACGTGGCTTGTCAAGATCTTGGTGTCCCTTGGAGGAACCATGTCATCCGACACTCTGCTTGCTCGGCTAGAAGCCGTGAAGCAAACCGGGGAAGGGCGCTGGATCTCGCGCTGCCCCGCTCATCAAGACCGCGATCCATCCCTTTCCATCCGCGAGCTGAACGACGGCCGCATCCTGATCCACTGCCACGCAGGCTGTGGAGCCGCTGACGTCGTCGCAGCCGTTGGCCTGGGTCTCACCGACCTGTACCCGGACGGGCCTCTCTACCACCAAGCCAGGCGCGTCCTGAGGGCCAACGAGGCCCGGGCGTACCACGAAGCCGTTGCCGAGATTGCTCAGTCTGACCTCGAGCGTGGCCGTCGGCTGACCGGCGAGGACATCTCAACCCTGAAGGCAGCCCGCGACTGGCTGGTCAGGCACCCCATAACGGAGGACTGGAAATGAGTCTCGTAGCACACGGCATCGTCTCTGGCACTCGCATGAAGGCCCATATGAAGGGCCTGGCACACGAGCTCGCCGAGTACCACAACAAGGACACAGGACTCTGCTGTCCATCGCTTGACAAGTTGGCCTATCAGTTGTGCTGCACAGTGAGGAACGTCCAGCGCGGTATAGAGCAACTCGAAAACGAGGGAATCATCCGTCGCGAAGCGCGGTTCTCCGATGGCAGACAGACCACCAACAACTTCATCTTTGTTGCGACGGATCCGTCACGGGGGGGAGACCCACACTTCACCCCCGAGGATGAAGCCAGGTTCACCCCCGAGGGTGAAGCACACTTCACCCAGAATCAGAAGAAGGAACCGGAAGAAGTAATCTCTGTGCTCGCGACGAAGAAATCTGTCGCTCGCTTCACCCCACCAACTGCTCCAGAGGTACAGATCGAGTCCGTCAAGCTCGGGTACGGCTGGACGCTTCGTGAGGCTGAGAGGTTCGTCGACTTCTACTCCAGCAAGGGGTGGGTGGTAGGCAAGGCTCCCATGAAGGACTGGAAGGCAGCTGTTCGGAATTGGCAGCGTTCGCGGAAAGGGTCTTCTGAAAGCCAGCCCTTCGAGGTGTACCTGTGAACCTCACCAAGGAACAGCTGGACGCCCTGATCAGCCAGGCTGAGGAGCAGGCGGAGATGGACTCGGTCATCGGGACGAGTCAGCTCGCGGACAGGATCCTGACCCGGAAGTCGATCCCGAGGGTGTTGCTGCCCTGGAGCAGCCTTCACGGGAACTTCGACCTGAGGCCGGGGGAGCTGACCGTCTGGGCTGGGGACAATGGCTCTGGCAAGTCGCTCATCGTGGGTCAGGTGGTTGGCTGGCTGCTGCCGCAGGGAGCGAGGGCCCTCATCGCGTCGATGGAGATGTGGCCAGAGGAGACGGTGGCCCGGCTGATCAAGCAGTGCGCCGGGGTCAAGCCGTCTGACGGCTTCGTCAGGAAGTTCTGTGACTGGGCTGAGGGCAAGCTGTGGATCTACGACCAGCTGGACACCATCGCGTCTGAGCGGATCCTCAAGATGATCAACGCGGTTGTGAGGAAGCTCGGCGTCCATCACGTCGTCATCGACTCCATGGTGAAGTGCGGGGTGGCCCAGGACGGTGACGGGGCTCTGACCAAGCAGACCCACTTCGTCGACAAGCTGCAGCGGCTGGCGAAGTCCCTGCCTGTCCACATCCACCTCATCGCGCATACCCGGAAGCCGGAGCGCGACGGAGCTCGGGTCACGAAGTACGACATCCGCGGCGCGAGCCAGATCACTGACCTTGCTGACAACGTGGTATTGCTGCAGCGCAATCGCGAGAAGGAGCTGGCCAAGCAGGTGCCGCCTGAGATGCGGACTGATGCCCAGACCGCGGCCATGGGTAGGCCGGACTCGATGCTGATCGTGGCCAAGCAGCGTCACCACTCCTGGGAGGGTGTGCTCGGGCTGCGCTTCAACCAGGAGATCGAGCAGTTCATTCGCTACAGCTCAGGTCGCGACAAGATGCCCTGGCCGAACGCTGAAGAAGTCGAGCCCTGGAGGGCGTCATGAGCCCCTTCGTCCTGCCTTGGCCGCCCAGCGTCAACCGCTACTGGCGTTGCGTCCTCATCGGCAAGTTCGCTCGCGTGCTGCTGTCTAGCGACGGCCGGAAGTACAAGCGGCAGGTTAGGAACAGGGCTGTCCTACTTCCCAAGTTCGGTGACATGGACAGGCTGTCCGTCGAGATCACCCTGCATCCGCCGAACAGGGTGCTCATCGACATCGACAACCGGGCGAAGGCCGTGTTCGACGCCCTGCAGGACGCCGGGGTGTTCCAGTCCGACAACCAGATCGACCGTCTCGAGATCACCCGCGGCGAGCGCATCAAGGACGGCAGGATCGTCGTCTGGATCGAGCGCATCGACGACTGGCAGCACCGGGTCGCTGGCTTGACAGATACTCTGAAGTAATGGAGCATGAAAGCTCACCAACACCAACGGAGAACACCATGAGGAACGAACTGACCAGCTATGGCGAACTAGCCCGGATCCACGAGGCGCGGAGCCGCGAGCAGCTAGAGGAGATCAGCCGCCTGGAGCAGGCGATGATAGATCAGCGGCAAGCCTACAAGGACGATCTGGCCCGCCTTCGCAGCGGAGCACGCTGTCCGCGCTGCGACGAGCTGCGGCTGGAGCTTGGCGAGGCCAGGGGCGAGATCGGACGGCTGCGGCTGGAGCTGGAGAGGGAATACATCGAGGTGGCGAACCGCGCGCACTGCGAGTCAGAGCTCCAGAAGGAGATCGAGCGTCTTGGCAAGGAGCTTGCAGACCTCAATGCTGGCTGGCAGCGGACCTACGACCACGATACCAACATGCTGAAGGCATCGATCGCGGAGCAAAGCCGCGACCTCGCGAAGATAGAGGGGGTGCTCGAGCAAGAGAAGCAGGAGCACAACATCTGCACCACGCTCCACGCCCTCGCCGTCAAGGAACGCAATTACGAGCGCACGCTGGCAATGGCGAAGGATACGGAGATAGAGCGGCTACGTCGCCAGGTTGATGAGGCCGCGATACACGTTCCGGCTCATGCAGCAATCGAGATCTGGCGGCTGCGCGGGTTGCTGCGCGAGCATTTAGACGGGCCAGACGCTGCAATGACCTGGAGAGAGACACACGAGTGGCACGAGGACTATCTGAAGCGCATTGAGGAGGCACTGGGCCATGAGTGACATCGTGGAAAGGCTGCGAGCCCTTGATTGGCCGATGACGCAAGATGCCGCAGAGGAGATCGAGCGGCTGCGCGGCGCATACGAGCAAGAGCGAAAGGACTGCATCAACTTAACTGAAAAGGTCATTCCTAACCTTCGTGCCGAGATCGAGCGGCTGCGCGAGCTTGTTAATGGAACGATTGACCGAAATAGCGCCCTAGCTTCTGATAATGCGCGGCTGCGTGAGGCAGATGAACAACACCGTGCCGTATTCGGCAAGATCTTCTCCGCACTCAAGCCCGAGTCTACGGACCGCACTACATGGGCAGCAGAAATCGAGCGGCTGCGCAGCGAGAATGAATGGTTCCGCGCCGCCGGGTCTACACGAGATGCAGAAGACCAGCGCGCCCTCGATGCCTACAAGACTGAGGTCGAGCGGCTGCGCGCAGAGCTGGAGCGCAATGACCCAGTGATTTTCAAGGCGATGGCGGAAGATGACGAGGAGCGCGCCAAGCTGCGCGCCGAGGTCGTGGAGGCTACGCGACGGGCTGGTCGGCTCTCCTCCCTGCTGCGGGACGCCAGGGCGGATGTGCAGGAGCTGGCAGACCAGCAGACCAAGTTCTACCGGATCAAGCAGTACCAGGAGCAGCTGATGGAGATCGACAAGGCCCTGGGCGATGGCTAGGCTTCCGCTCCACTTGCGCTTGGGCTACAATTCTTTGCGTATGTCAAGCGAAACAAAACCAGCCGTTGCGAAAGTAGCGAAGCGCAAGGGATCGCTCCCTGGAGAGCGCCGCGGTGGGCGGCAGAAGGGCGTGCCTAACAAGCTCTCGGGCAACGTCAAGGAGAACATCGTCGCCGTCTTCACCAGGCTCGGGGGCACGGCCGCAATGGCTGAGTGGGCCGAAGACAACAAGACCGAGTTCTACCGGCTCTACGCCAAGCTGCTGCCCATGCAGGTCACCGGACAGGACGGTGAGGCCCTCAAGGTCATGTTCAACGTCGTCCTCTCTGGCCCGCCCGAGAAGTGATCCAGGTCAATTACCGGGCGTCGCCAACGATCTCCCGGTTCCATCGGGACGAGGGCTTCGTCCGGGCCCTCATGGGTCCATTCGGTTCTGGCAAGTCCGTCGGCTGCGTCATGGAGATCCTGATGCGGGCGGCGGCCCAGGCCCCAGGGGGAGACGGAGTGCGCCGTTCGCGTTGGGCGGCGGTGCGCAACTCCTACCGCGAGCTGAAGGACACCACCCTGGCGACCTGGAACGAGTGGGTGCCCGCCCAGCTGCAGACCTGGCGGGCATCCGACATGGCCACGACGATCAAGTGGCCCGGCGTCGAGTGCGAGGTGCTGTTCCGTGCCCTCGACAGTCCTGACGACGTCGGCAAGCTCCTCAGCCTCGAGCTGACGGGCGCCTGGCTCAACGAGGCCAGGGAGATACCCCGAGCCATCTTCGACGCGGTACAGGGCCGCGTGGGCCGCTACCCGAGCGGTGGGAAAGGCTGGTCAGGGATCATCCTCGACACCAACCCCCCGGACACCGACCACTGGATATACCGCGTCTTCGAGGAGCAGCGTCCGGTTGGCTGGTCGATCTACCACCAACCAGGCGGCCTGTCGGCGATGGCAGAGAACCGCGAGAACCTGCACCCGCAATACTACGAGCGGCTGATGCAGGGCAAAGACCCCGAATGGGTCAACGTCTACGTTCACGGCAAGTACGGCTTCGTGCAGGACGGCAAGCCGATCTGGCCCGAGTACGCCGACGAGTTCCACTGCGCCAAGACCGAGATCGAGGTGGTCAAGTACGAGCCGCTGATCGTCGGCATCGACTTCGGGCTGACCCCGGCCGCCGCGATCTGCCAGGACGTCGCTGGCCAGTGGCGGACGATCGACGAGCTGGCCACCGAGGACATGGGAGCTCAGCGGTTCGGGCAGCTCCTTGGGCAGAAGCTCAGGGCCCCGCCCTACTTCGGCCTGGACATCCGCTTCTGGGGCGATCCAGCGGGCGACCAGCGGGCGCAGACAGACGAGCGGACGCCCTTCCAGATCCTCCAGGCGCTGGGCATCAATGCCATCCCCGCCCCCACCAACGACTTCACCCTGAGGCGCGAGGCAGTGGCCTCCAGGATGAACATGGTGGACAAGGGGCGCCCGGCGTTTATCCTGTCTCCCAAAGCGAGGATTATCCGCAAGGGCCTGATGGGCGGTTATCGCTACCGGCGCCTGAAGGTCAGCGGGGACGAGAAGTACGCGGACGTTCCGGACAAGAATATGTACTCACACGCTTGCGAGGCCCTGCAGTACGCCATGATCGGCGAAGGCGGCGGCGACGCGCTCATCGGCGGTGAGCAATCCGACTGGTCAGAGCCGTTTGAGATGGGGGGCTGAGGATGGACATCGACGCAATCCGCCGCGCTGCTGAGGCGCTCGCCGAGGCTGAGGCCATCGACCGGGAGGTGACGCTCGAGGAGGAGAACGACGACCTCGGGCAGCCCGTCGACGAGGACTGGGGTGAGCAGCCTGGCCAACAGCTGACCGTCGATGCCAGCGGAGCTCCCGAGCAGGAGGAGGCCCTGGGGCCCGAGCCGGACGTCATCGACGACGATCACCTGGGGCGGATTGTCGAGGCAGCCATCCAGAATGCTGTCGGATACGAAGACGAAGTTAGCGCCGATCGTGAGGCCGCTCTCGACTACTACTTCGGCCGCAGTCCGGCTCCTCCGGCCAAAGAGAAGAAGCCCGGGGCGATTGCCCGCTCGAGCGTCGTGTCGAAGGACGTGGCCGACATGACGGAGGCCGTGCTGTCGCAGACGCTGCAGGCGTTCATCGGCAACGACCTTGCGAAGTTCGAGCCAGCCAACGAGCAGGACGAGGAGCAGGCGGCAGAGGAATCCAACTACCTCAACTGGGTGTTCGTGCAGGACTGCCGTGGAGCGAGCAAGCTGCACGACTGCTTCAAGGACGCCCTGACCCAGGATCTGGGCATCGCGAAGGCGTACTGGGACGAGACCACGCGCATCGTCTACGACGAGTACCACGACCTGACCCCGATGGAGCTGCCGCAGGCCCTGGCCCCGAAGCGCCCGGGTGAGGAGGTGGAGGTCGTTGGCTACGAGATGGGCGAACCAGCCCAGCCTGGGCCCATGCCAGGCGCGCCAGGGCCCATGCCAGGCCAGGGGCAGGCCATGCAAGCCCAGCCGATGCCAGGACAGGGGCAGCCGATGCCAGGCCCGCAGGTTCCCATGCCGGGCCAGGCGCAGGGGATGCCTCCGCAGGGGATGGTGCCTCAGGCCCAGGGGATGATGCCTCCCGGTCAGCCGCAACAGCCCATGCAGACGTTCAGCATCCGCGTCCGGCGTCGCTGGTCTCAGTCGAAGCCGAGAGTGACGAGCGTCGCTCCCGAGAACTTCGTCTACTCCCCGCGGCATGACTCCCTGTACCTGGCCGACTGCCAGTTCTGTGCGGAGCGCAGGATCCTCACGCAGTCCGAGCTCCTGGACATGGGCTTCGACGAGGAGGTTGTGCGCGGTCTGCCGAGCTACTCCGGCGAGAACGAGCCGACAGCCAGGCAGCGCAGCGAGCGGGAGGGCTACTACGAGGAGCTGCACGACTCCGTGCGGCCGATCGAGGTCTACGAGTGCTACATCGTGATCGACCGTGACGGCGATGGCTTTGCGGAGCTGCTGCGCGTCTTCTGGTCGAGCCGCGAGATCCTGGAGGTTGAGGAGACCGACAACGTCCCCTACGCCCTGGCCTGCCCGTTCCCCACGCCGCACAGGGTCCGCGGCGAGGGCATGTACTCGAAGCTCAAGAACGTCCAGGACGTCAAGACCGAGATGCTGCGCCTGTCGATCGACAACGCGACGGCCAACACCTATGGGCGGTACGAGGTCGAGGAGCGGATGATCAACCTCAACGACTTCCTGGGGGCCAAGCCCGCCGGGGTCGTGAGGTCGAAGCGCATCGGCAGCGTCGCCCCCATCCCGATCGCTGACATCGGTCAGGGCCCGCTGAGCGTCATGACCTACATGGACAAGGTGCGCCAGGAGGGCGGTGGTCCGGCGCTGGACATGCAGTCCGAGAACATCCCTGTCAACACGCAGACGGCGCATGGCACAGAGCGCGTCATGACTGCCATGGAGCAGCTGGCGAGCCGCATTGCCGGAACCTTCGCGGACACCCTGGTTGGCGAGCTGTATCGGTTGCTACACGCCCTCGTGCTGAAGCATGGAAAGGGCGAGCTGACTGCGCGTATGCCCAACGGCCATTTCATCGTCACCGACCCGCGCAACTGGCAGGAGCGGGAGCGTGTCACGATCACGATCGGCAAGACGCTCGGGGAGCGGATGCGCAGTGCTGCCGCGCTGACCCAGGTGCTCGACTACCAGATGCAGGCCATGCAGAACGGCGGGGACGGAGTCATGGTCGACCTGGCCCACATCCACAACGCGCTCATCGACCTCGGGCGTTCCAGCGGCTTGCTGAGCCCCGAGCAGTATTGGATCGACCCCGCGTCTCCCGAGAGCCAGCAGGCCCTGCAGATGAAGGCGCAACAGGCTCAGCAGCAAGCGCAGATGCAGCAACAGCAGATGCAGATGCTGATCCAAGTCCAGATGCAGCTGCAGCAGATCCAGGAGGAGACGAAGCGCATGAAGGCTCGGCTCGATCACCAGGGGGCCGTGGCCAAGCTCGCGACCGAGGGCCTGCAGCACGCTGAGGACAACGCGCTGAAGCTGACTGAGCTGGAAGTGACGCAGAGTCAGCAGGCCGAGCAGGAATACCAGCGCAACCTCGTGGCGATGCAGCGGCCACAGGGGCAAGCGAAGCAGCAGTCTCAGCGGAGGTTCTGACCATGCCGCGTCCCAGTCCGAAGATGACCCTCTCAGCCCAGATGGCGATGCTCGAGCGCATGGGCTTGAGGGATCCCAACGTCGACTCCGAGGCGTTGACCGGATACCTGCTCTCTGGGGCCGGGGAGGAGCCTGGGATGCGGGCGCGTCCGCAGCAGTCTCGCCTGGGTGAGTTCCTCGGGGAGGAGCATGGTCCGCTGGGGATGCGGCTCGGGGACTTCACGCCAGCGAGCTACGCCCTGGCCATGAAGGACTTCCGCGAGCTGGGCGTCGAGGCAGAGGCTGCCGAGCGTGAGGGGAGCAGCACCCAAGCCTACGCCCTGAGAGCCCTTCAGGGCACCGCTGGGCTCGGGGCAGTGCCTTTCCTTGGGGCGGCCATCAGGCCCGTCTACCAGGGCGCCAAGCGGGTCTCACGCAAGGTTGCGGAGGCCATCCCTGACATCGGTGGGCGGTTCGGGCCGCGCGAGGGGTTCTACTCGCTGGCCGAGCGTGTCACGAAGGACAAGGTGAAGCAGGCCATGACGCCTGCGCAGTTCATCCAGGTGCTGCGTGGCAACCAGGTGAAGGAGGCGGAGATCCGGGCCCTTGACCTTGAGCGCCTGGCTCGCGAGCACCCTGGGTCGATGCTGCCGGAAGACCTGGCCGACTGGGTGCGGAACCGGCGCACGCCCTACACGGAGAAGGTGCTGGCCAACATGCCAAGCGCGTCGGACACGGACCTTCCGTATGACCGGGATGCGTTGCGTAGGCAGGCCGCCGAGGAGCACTCAAATGACGCCTGGGAGCAAGCTAACGAGCAGGCCAGCAACGACTACTCGGTCGAGGCCGTCGAGTTCGACGAGGATGACGAGCCGATAGCCTGGGCGGTTGTCGACGAGAACGGTGAGCGCCAGGACGTCTCGTACTACACGCGCGACACGGGCGATGACGACACCATTGCGCTGTCAGAGACTGGGGCTGAGCGTGCCCGCGAGAGGATCGCTGAGGCCAGGGCGCAGAGCTATTACGACAACGCGATTGGGGAGTTCGACGCCGACGACTACATCGAGAGCACTTACGGAAGCATGGAGGAGATGGCCAGGGACATTGGAGCGTTCGATGAGGACTGGGTTCCGCCGTCAGAGAGGACGGCTGCGTCAACTGCGGCGCGGGAAGGTCTGGAGGTTTCCGAGAAGACTCGCTGGCCGCGCTGGACCGTGCGCTCAGAGGTCGCTGCAAGCGAGCCTCTCACGGAGAACTATGCCGAGCTGATCTCGCAGCTGCCGCCCACTGGGAAGACGTTGCGCGGTGCCATGGTGAAGGAGCTTGGGCAGCTCGACGAGGCTGCGGCTGAGCTGCGGGCTACGCTGCAGCAGAGTGGCATCGATCCTGAGACGCATCCGGAGTACATGAAGCTCAAGAACGCCATGGGCGTCCGCGAGCGTTTGCTTGCCGAGACCGGTCGTCCGAACGACGTGACCTACTCGACGCACTGGGGCGATACGCCGAACCCGGCGCAGCATCAGCGCATCATCTACAACGAGCCGGAGGTAGAGCTGGCTCCGCCGAAGCCTGGCGAGGGCCCCATTCGCACTGGCTACGACGCCCTGCAGCGCGGCTACACCTACACCGTGCAGCCCATCGGAGCTGGCGAGTATCGGGTGGATCTGTTCAACCCGAACAATGATCTCTACGACTACGAATACGTCGACGCAGGGCGGCTGGCTGGGGTGCGGCGTAATGATTTTCTGGAGGAGCGGGCCACCGATTTCCTAGGGCGGACGGCCAAGCGTCAGGATCAGGGGCGCTTTAATCAGCTGCCGCCCGAGACCGGGAAGCGCGGGCTCTACATGCAGGAGGCGCAGGCTGACATCGAGCAGCAGGCGAAGCGCACCTATCGTCCGGCCTACTTCGCGGAGCAGGGCGACGAGATGATGACGAAGGTCAGGAGCGAGCTGCAGCAGGGCGAGCAGCCGGGGCTGACGGAGATTGTCGAGCCTTCGTGGTCGGAGGTTAATGCAAGCGCGATGCGCTCCAACGTCCAGCCGTTCCTTGGTGACAACGGTGGCAACGAGTGGATGCGCAGGTCTGCCGAGTACACCCCGGAGGGGCAGGATTACGACCCGTTTACGAATCGTACTCGTCCTCCTCAGGGGCCCAGGAACGCCGACCAGTTCGGCCCCATGCAGGCATCCATCAACCGGGCGATCAACACTCCCGAGTTCCGGGAATACGTCATGTCCCTGCCGCAGGCGCGGCGGAACGACATCTACGATGCCATCGAGTCCGCTCAGAGCAAGGGCACGGACTGGGAGTCCATGGCCTACGGCAACGAGGCCAGCATGGAGTTGCTGCGGGAGGTGCAGGACGCGGCTGGCGTCCCAACTGCCTACCGGATGGAGTTCCCGCAGTACAGTGAGCGGCGTCGCTGGGCGGTTCCTCGCGAGCCGACTCGCTATGACCCTGGGACGCTCCGCAACTCGCTCACAAGCCAGATGGTCGCGAACCCCGACCAGCCAGACTTCCTGACTCCAGTGACGCCGCGCTGGGAGGGCGATACCTACCCCGACTGGGGCGAGACGGCCTGGAACTACCCAGAGAACGCCGGGATTCATCCGTATCAAGGGCCGATGCACATCGAGGATCTGGCGGCGGAGCTGGCCAGCAATCGGCCCCAGTCTCCGCTTACCGCCCTGAGTCCGTTGTCCGTTCCCTCAGGCCCTCAGGGGCTCCTGGAGCTCATCAGCAAGCGGAAGTGGCCCGAGATACCCCTTGGCGACGATCGCTACGCCCTGGGCATGAAGCGGGCGCTCATGGAGGCCGCGACGACGGGGCAGGACTTCCTGGCCTGGCCACACGCGGATACCCAGCTGATCATGAACGCTGGGCGCTCAGCCGGGCTGTTCCCCAACCTGTACGGCAGCTTCGCTGGTACGAATCCAGGCTATCTCGCTGGACATGCGAAGTCGCTGACTGGGCAGCGTCCCGGGCCGATCGGGCTTGGGTATCACGACCTGCCGCTGCAGGACTTCAGCATGACCGAGAACATCCGGGGCGGGACCGTTACGCAGTCCACGCCGAAGCACCCGGTCCCGGAGTTCGAGCCGGACATCGGCGGCAAGTTCAAGGGGCGGCCCTTCGTGAGTCGCGGCGTCTACCTGGATGAGAAGACGCGGAAGAAGATCATCGAGAAGGGGTTCCCCTTCTTCACGCTGGCCCCAACGGCTGGCGTGCTGGGCTACTTCGGGAGCCAGGAAGACGATGGGCAGCTATAATCTGCAAAACGTATTGAGAAGCAAAGAGTTCGGGGAGATAGTAGACTCCCTGCATCGGGACTATTACGAGTCCTGGCGCCGGACGGCAGACCCACGAGAGCGGGATCTCCTGGCGGCGAAAGCGGACGCACTCGACGACGTCGTGGCGTCAATGATAATGATGGCTGGAGACAGCGATGCCCCAAGCGAAAATTGAAAGCCAGGCGGAGACGACTGGCAGTGCAGTGGAACAGATCTCCGCGCTACTGTCCGGAACCTCCGGTCAGGCAGCAGTCCCTGTCCTCGATGAGGATGATGACGGGCAGGGTGGAGATGAGACCCTTGAGGCCGCTTCGGAGACGGAGGGCGAGGCTTCAGAGGTTAGCGAGGCGCCACAGGCGGCTGATGCGGGAGAGATCCACGACATCAGTGCCCTGGCAGCTGCCATCGGTGTCGAGCCCGAGTGGCTCTACAACCTGAAAGTCCCCCTTGCCGACGGGCGAGAGCCCATCACGATCGGCCAGATCAAGGACACGATTCAGGAGACCGAGAGACAGCGCGAACTCCTCTCAAAGCATCGTGCTGACCTGGAACAGCGGGCTCAGCAGATTGACGCGATGCTGCAGGTGGCAACGGAAGTCCCGAAGGCTGTGGCCGACGCGCAGGCGCTGGTCAAGTCCATCGAAGCGGAGTATGCGCGTGTCGACTGGAAGCAGCTCGAGGCCCGCAATCCTGGAAAGGCGGCGCTCCATCGTCAGAAGCTCAACGATGCCTACGCGGAAGCGACGGCAGGCGTGCAAATGGCGATGCAGCAGGCGTCTCAGGTGCAGCAGGCTCAGTTTCTCCAGACGCGCAACGAGGAGATCGGCAAGTTCCTCGAGTTCGTTCCCGAGTGGAAGGACAAGAACACTGCGGTCAAGGAGCGCGACGAGATCGTCAACCTCTTTGCCCAGCGTTACGGCATCCACCCGCGCGAGCTCCTTGGGCTGACCGATCATCGCTACGTCCGGGCGATGCGGGACTTCATGCTGATGGCCAGGCAGGTGCAGGGGGCTGATGCCGCGCAGAAGCGCGTGGTGAAGGCGCCCAAGACCCTGCGGCCGATTGCCAATGCGGCAACGAAGAAGTCTGCCGGGGTTCGCAACCAGGAAATCCTCAACCAACGTGCCAAGACGCTTGGCACCCCGAGGGCACAGCGCGAAGCAGTCGCTAATCTGTTCAACCTCAAGGGGATCTTCTAATGTCAACCGCAAATCTCGACAGTGCGGACCTCAAGGCTGTTGCCTACAAGGGGCTCATCAACGAAGACGTCATGCAGCAGATCTGGGACATCTCCAAGATCCCGCTGCCGCTGACCGACCGCATCGGCACGGAAACCTGCAAGAACAGCTACAAGGAGTGGACGGTGGACTCCCTGGCTGCGCCGGACATCACGAATGCCGTGATTGACGGTGACAACGCAGATTCCGGGAACAACACCGTTGTCGGATCGCGCGTCGGCAATCACTGCCAGATCTCGGACAAGGTGGTGCGCGTGTCCACGCGGGCCCGTGAGTCCGCCACGATCGGGCGGGCTGACGAGCTGGCCTACCAGGTCATGCGCAGGCAGCAGGAGCTGCGGCGTGACGTGGAGGCGATCATGCTCACTCATCAGGCTTCGCTGGCTGATGACGGCGCAACCAACGCTGGCAAGTCTGGCGGGCTTGGCGCGTGGCTGACGACCACGACCTCCCGCGGTACGACTGGCACGGACGGTGGCTTCGCCAATGGCATCGTCGCCGCTCCTGCGGTTGGGGCGAAGCGGGCCATGTCGGAAGTCATGGTTCGCGACATGGTGCAGGGCGTGTATCAGGAGGGCGGCGATCCGTCCGTGCTGATGTCGTCCCCCGCGATCATCCGCAAGTTCTCCGAGTACCTGTTCACGTCGTCCGCTCGCATCGCGACGCTGACGTCTGACCAGGGCAAGAGTGCGGAGAAGGCAACCGCGCTGGGTTCCGTCAACGTGTTCGTGACCGACTTCGGCACGCTCGAGCTGGTAGACAACCGGCTGCAGCAGAAGTACGCGGCTGACGATGGTGACTGCTTCAACGTCTACATCATCACGCCCGAGTATCTGTCGATCGGCTACCTGCACGGCTACCGGACGGAGCCGCTGGCCAAGCTCGGCCTGGCTGACAACCGTCAGATCGCTGTCGACTGGACGCTCATCGTCCACACCGAGAAGGCCCATGCGGTGATTGCCGACATCGACCCGACGCTTGCCGTCATCGCTGGCTGACGGAGGAAGGGGGCCTTCGGGCCCCCTCAACCAAATGCGGGCCACGAAAGCGCGGCGCGGGATCAAGGCGGCCATGCCTGGGATCAAGGCGGCTGCCGTCGAGATCATGAGCGACCTTGGGGAAGCCTCTGTCGCTGATCCTCAGGTGGTTGTGAAGATCACGCGCAAGACCTGGGTTCACACTGGCCTGGCCATGCCCGGGGATGTCGTGACTGTAGACCCCCACACGGCCAGCAGGCTGTTTCAGAAGGGGCTTGCAACGGATGAGATCCAAGATTGACTTCGATGGGTTGTTCCAGTCGCGGTACGTCTACCAGCCGCACGAGGGCAGGCTTTACCGCGAGCTGACCCAGCCGAACGAGGACTTGATCCTCGAGCGCAACAAGCAGCGGCGCAACATGAACCAGCGCAAGATGGAGTGGGGGCGCATGGTGGCCGACATCCCTCACAACGCCTGGGAGGCTCTCTGCCGCAAGTACCCTGACCTGAGGGCCAGGGACAGGGAGATCCGCGAGAAAGCCCTCATGAGCCTCCTGAAGTCCCCAGAGGGGGCTCCTTTCCTGGTCGTCGACCGGAGCAAAGTCTGATGCCATCGAAAACTCGCAAGCAGGCCCGGCTCATGGCTGCGGCTGCCCACGATCCGAAGTTCGCCAAGCGCGTCGGGGTGCCGACGAGCGTGGCCAAGGAGTTCAACCAGGCTGACGCCGGAACCGGGATCCTCAAGGCACGGGGACGCGGTGGCCGTTTGCCAGCCAAGAAGCGGGGGAAGTGACAATGCCTGGCAAGCTCGAGGTTACGGGTTCGACTGCGATTTCAAGTCCGAAGACGGTTACCGCCTATTGCGAGGGGCGGAACTACAAGAAGGCGGGCAAGACCATCACCTATGCGACCGGGGTCTCCGGGGCAGTTGCCAGCAACAACTCGCTCGCCTTCACGGCTGTCACGCCTGGGGACGGACTGACCGTTCACCTCGTCGACCCGCTTGGGAACAGCAAGGCCCTGGCCGTCGCTGTCAAGAGTCCGTCCGAGATCGTCGTCTCCCTGGCCACTGGCTCGGGTGGGGCGATCACGAGTACCGCGGCGCAGGTCGACACGGCGATCGGAGCTCTCACGGCGGCGAACGCCATGGTAGGGGTGGCCAACAACGGCGCCTCGACTGGCGCTGGCGTGGTGATTGCTCAGTCTGTCCAGCTCAAGGGCTGCGTTCCGACCGGGCTGCAGTTCGGCAGCGAGCAGGGGGTTGCCTTCAAGGCTGGGTTCGACTCCTGGGCGGCTAGCTCGGGTGGCCCTACCGAGGGGCGTGATCCGTGCGCTGAAGCCTACGGTGGAGGGGCGGCATAAGTCGCTGC
>CAYHCE010000026.1:0-40717 GCA_964355015.1 uncultured bacterium
ATCCCAGCCTGCGGGTGCTGTTCGATCAGACCACGATCGAGGCCAGCCTGCGCCGCCTGCTGGCGAGCGGGCTCCAGTTGCACACGATCTACGACGTGGGCTGCCACCGCGGCGGCTGGACCCGGGAGATGCAGGCCCTGCTCCCCAGGGCCCGCTACTGCCTGTTTGACCCGCTCACCTACGCCGCCCCCCTCGCCACGGGCGACCACCGGCTCTCCTTCCATCAGGCCCTGCTCTCCGACACCAGCGCTGTGGTGCCGTTCCACTCCACCGGCGGCACCGGGGATTCCTGCTTCCGGGAAGCCACCGGCTTCTACGAAGGGGTGGAGCCGCGGCAGCTCCAGGCCGAACGGCTCGATGGGCTCGTGCGTCAGCACCACCTGCCGCCGCCGGATCTGCTCAAGGTCGACACCCAGGGCGCCGAACTGCAGGTGTTGCGCGGTGCCGGCGCGCTGCTGGAGCGCTGCGCCCTGATCCAGCTCGAATGCTCCCTGGTGCCCTACAACCTCGGCGCACCCCTGATCGGCACCTGTATCGAGCAGCTGCGCCAGTGGGGCTTCCTGGTGGTGGCCATCCAGCCGATCACTTACACCGGTGGACGCTCCAGCGCCCGGGGCACCCCCGCCGATGCCTGGATCCCCCAGGCCGACGTGCTGTTCGCCGCCCAGCACCGCCTGGACACCGAACGCTTCGCCGCCTGCCTGGCCCCTTGATGCATATCGGCCTGATCGCTCCCCTCAGCCAGCCCACCCCGCCGGCCACCTATGGCGGCGTGGAGCGGGTGGTGGCGATCCACGCCGCCGAACTGCTGCGCCAGGGCCATCGGGTGACCCTCTTCGCCGCCGATGGCTCCGCTCTGCCCGGCGCCCGCACGCTCAGCTACGGACCCGCCGGGATCTGGCCCGGCAAGCGTCACCTGGCCCGGCTGGTGGCCCTGCTGCCCCGCTGCCGGGATCTCGACCTCGTGCACAGCTTCGGGCGCAGCCTGGCCCTGCTCCCCTGGCTGCTGGCCCCCCGCCCCCGGCTGGTGCAGACCTACGCCTGCCCCCTCTCCGCCCGCAGCATCGCTCTGCTGGAGCGCCTCTTCCCCGGCCGCATCTCGTTCACGGTGCCCTCCGGCTGGATGCAGCAGCGGTTTCCCGGCGAGCGCTCGCTGGTGTCGGTGGTGCCCAATGCCCTTCCCCTTGATCTGTACCGGCAGGCGGCCACCCCGGCTGATCGGGCCGCCCCGGCGCCGCTGGTGTTCCTGGGCCGCTTCGATCCCTGCAAGGGGCTCCACAGCGCCATCGCCGTGGCGATCGCCTCGGGCCTGCCGCTGCTGGTGGCCGGCGGTCCGTTCGATGCCGCCTCCCGCGCCTACGACGCCGAGCGGATCGCCCCCTACCGGAGCCACCCCCTGATCCGCTTCCTCGGCCCCGTCGACGACGAAGCCAAGCAGCGCCTGCTGGCAGGAGCAAAGGCCCTGCTGTTTCCGATCGAGTGGGACGAACCCTTCGGCATCGTCATGCTCGAAGCCATGGCCTGCGGCACGCCGGTGATCGCCTTCCGCCGCGGCGCCGTGCCGGAGGTGGTCGAGCCCGGCGTCAGCGGCTTCATCGTGGACACCGCGGCGGAGATGGTGGCCGCCATCGGCCGCCTCGCCGGCCTCGATCGCCGGGGGGTGCGCGAGTCGTTCGCGGCCCGGTTCGGGGCGCCGGCGGTCACGGCGGCCTATCTGCGGCACTACGCCGCGGCGGGAGCCGGCCCCCGGGTGGAGCCGTGATCCCCCGCTATGCCGTGCTGCAGGCCGGCGCCCGGATGCACTACGCCGTGCCGGCCCTGCTGGCGCGGCAGGGGGCCCTGGCGGCCTTCTACACCGACCTGCACGCCAGCCACCGGCCGATCCGCCTGCTGGAGGCTCTCTGGCCCCGCTCCCGGCAGCCCCGGCCCCTGCGCCGCCTGTTCGGGCGCCGCCTGCCGCCGGAGCTGCCCCGCCGCCTGGTGCGCGATCAACCCCTGGCCAGCCTCAGCTGGGCCCGGGGCGAGCGCGGCGACGCTCTGCTGCTGGAGCGGGCCTGCCGCGAGCGCTTCGGGGGCGCCGAAGCCCTCTACACCAACTTCATCAACAACGACCTCGACACCGTTCGCCGCGCCAACGACCAGGGCCTGCGGACGGTGCACGAGCTGATCATCGGCGCCGATGTGGGCCGCATCCTGCTGGAGGAGCGCCGCCTCCATCCGGGCATCGAAGTGGCGGGCGCACCGGAGCGGGAGGTGGAGGAGGGCATCGAGCGCGACCGGTGCAAGTGGGTCCTCTGCGACCGGGTGCTGGTGCCCTCCACCTACTGCTGGCAGAGCTGCGTGGCCCTGGGCTGCGACCCCGCCAAGCTGGCCCTGGTGCCCTACGGCATCCCGGAAGACTGGTTCGACCTGCCGCCGCAGCCGCAGCCGGGCCGGGTGCTGTTCGTGGGTCAGGTGGGTCTGCGCAAGGGCAGCCACGTGCTGGCGGCGGCCTGCCGGCGGCTTCAGGAGCGGGGGGTGGCGTTCGAGTGCCGGGTCGTGGGTCCGGCCCAGGTGGATCTGAGCCACCCCCTGTTCGAGGGCCCCACCTACCTGGGCCAGGTGCCCCGCAGCCAGGTGCGGCAGGAGTTCCGCCGCGCCGACCTGTTCGTGCTGCCCACCCTCGCCGACAGCTTCGCCCTGGTGCATCTGGAGGCGATGGCCTGCGGCGTTCCCGTGATCACCACCCCCCACTGCGGCTCGGTGGTGCGGCAGGGCCGCGAAGGGTTCCTGGTGCCGATCCGCGATGCCGGCGCCCTGGCCGATCGGATCGAGCGGGTTCTGCTCGACCGGCCGCTGCGGCAACGGCTGGGGGCCGCCGCCCGCGAGCGGGCCCGGGAGTACAGCTGGACCCGCTACGGACAGCGCCTGCTGGCGGCCCTGGCGCTGCCGTGAAGCCGTCACCCACGCCGACTGCCACCCCGGCGGGCCCGGTGCTGGTGGCCCTGCGTCGCATCGGCCCCTACCACCACGCCCGCTTCCAGGCCGCCGCCGGGCGGCTGCCGCTGGTGGTGCTGGAAACCCGCCCCCACAGCCAGGAATATCCCTGGGAGTTCAGCGCCGAGGGCGCGCGCTATGGCTGGATGCAGCTGGAGGGAGCCTCCTCCCCGGAGCAGGATCCGCCCCTGGCCAGCCTCGATCGTCAGCTGGACGCCCTGCTCGACGCCACCCGGCCGGCGGCCCTGGTCAGCGTCGGCTGGGCTGATCGCGCCGACCTGCGCCTGTTCCGCCAGGCCGCCCGCCGCCGGCTGCCGCTGGTGCTGGTCTCCGACAGCCGCTGGCGGGATCATCGGCGGCACTGGCCGGCGGAGCTCAGCAAGCGCCTGCTGCTGCGCCAGTGCGGCGCCGCCCTGGTGGCGGGCAGCGAGAGCAGGGCCTACCTGGAGCGGCTGGGTTTCCCCGCCGCGGCCATCCACCAGCCCTGGGACGTGGTCGACAACGCCCTCTTCCAGGCCGCCGCCGGCCGGACGCCGCAGGCGGATCCGCCCCACCTCCTCTGCGTCAGCCGCTTCGTGGCCAAGAAGAACTATGCGGGGCTGCTGGAGGCCTACGCCGCCTACCAGCGGCGCGGTGGCCTCTGGGGGCTGCGCCTGATCGGAGCCGGCCCGCTGGAGCCCGAGATCCGCTCCGCCATTGCCGCCCTGCCCGATCCCGGCCGGGTGCGGCTCGATCCCTTCCTGCAGCTCGAGGAGCTGTCTCAGGCCTATGGCGAGGCCGCCGGCTTCGTGCTGGCCAGCAGCTCGGATCAGTGGGGGCTGGTGGTGAACGAGGCCATGGCCGCCGGCCTGCCGCTGATCGTCAGCAGCGCCTGCGGCTGCGCCGTGGATCTGGTGCGCCAGGGGGTCACCGGCTGGTGCTTCGATCCCCTCGAGCCCGGCGCCCTGCCGGAGGCCCTGTGGCGGCTGGAGCACACCCCGCCCGCCGCCCGCCGGGCGATCGGTGCCGCGGCCCAGCTGCATCTGCAGCACTGGGATCCGGCCGCCTTCGCCGCCGGCCTGGCGGCGGCTGTGCAGCACGCCGGCGGCGCCCGCCGGCGCTCCCGCAGCGCCCGGCTGGTGGCGTCGCTGCTGGCGCGGCGATGAGGCCTCCGGCGGCGCTGCGCGCCCTGGGGCTGGGGCTGCTGCTCGCTGGCGGCGCGGTGCTGGCGGCCGAGGCGATCGCCCGCTGGGGTCTGGGGCTGGGCACCCCGCCGCTGTACGTGAGTCACCCCAGCATCGAATATCTGTTCCGAGCCAACCAGGACCTGCGGCGCTTCCACAACCGGATCGCCATCAACGCCTACGGCATGCGCTCGCCGGCGCTGGCGGCCCGCCCGCAGCCGGGGACGCGGCGCATCCTGGTGTTCGGCGATTCGGTTGTGTTCGGCGGCTCCCAGCTGGATCAGGCGGTGATTGCCACCGAGCGCCTGGGGCCGCTGCTGAAGCGGCGCAGTGAACCGGGCAGCAGCGGTCTGATCGAAATCGGCAACGTCAGCGCCGGCAGCTGGGGGCCGGGAAACTGGCTGGCCTGGGCGCGGACCTACGGCTTCCTCGGTGCCACCTACGTGGTGCTGGTGGTCTCCAGCCACGACGCCCGGGACAACCCCAGCTTCGCGCCCCTCGACGCCGACCACCCCACCGCCCCGCCGCGGTCCGCTCTCGACGAGCTGCTGGGGCGATACCTTTGGCCCCGGATCGCCTCCCAGCTCCCCTGGGGCCCTGTGCCAACCGTCTCCCCCAGCCGGGCCGCCCCACCGAGCCCCGATCCCGCCTCGCCGGCGGCCCTGCGCCAGGGCCTGGCTGATCTGCGCCGCTTCCTGACGCTGGCGCGCGCCAGCGGCGCCCGGGTGAGCGTGGTGCAGTTCTGGGAACGGCGGGAGCTGGTGAGCGGCGTGCCGCTGGCGGAGCATGACGCGATCGCCGCCCTGCTGCGCCAGGAGCGCATCCCCGCCGTTCAGGCCGGCCCGATCTTCCGCCGCTGCAGCCGCCGGGCCGGGCACGGCTACGACGATCTGGTCGTGGACCGCATTCATCCCTTCACCGCCGCCGGCCAGGCCTGCCTGGCGGAGGCCATCGCCGAGGCCCTGTCCGGCGGCACCAGCGGAGGGCGGCCATGAGCGCCAGCGCCCTGTTCGATTCCTCCGAGCTCGGCGGCACCGAGCTGCTGCTGGTGGGCGGCCTGATCGCCGCCTTCGTCACCGAGATCGCCCGGGCCTACGGCAGCCGCTCCTGGCTGCAGCTCTACCGGCCCACCGTGTTCCTGGCCGCTATCCTCACTTACTACTGCCTGCTCAGCCCCCTGCGGGCCCTGGCCCTGGGGGAATGGGTGGAGCGGGGCCAGAACCTGCGCGGCGCCATGGTCTATGGCTGGGGGGGTGCCCTGGTCTTCTATCTGAGCGTGCTGGTGGGCTTCCACGAATGTCCCACCCCCCGCTTCGATCGCCGCTTCATTCTTCAGCCGGAACCCGAACGGCTGCATCGCCTCGGCCGCAGCTTCTGCCTGCTGGCGATGGGGCTCTACGCACTGAGCGCCGGCACCGCGCTGCTGGCCCAGCTCAACCCGCTCACGGTGCGTGATGCGGTGGTGGAGGGCGGCACCGGCCTCGAACTGGGCGCCTTCGCCAGTTACATCGGCTACGGGGTGAATCTGCTGATCCCGGGGGTGCTGCTGCTGTTCACCAGCTGGGTGATCAGCCGCCGCCACGGCATCCAGGTGCTGGGCTGGGGGCTGGCCACCGCCGGCCTGTTCACAACTCTGGGCTTTCGCTGGCGCTTGGTGGTGCTGGTGCTCCCGATGGTGCTGCTCTGGTACCTGGTGCGGGGCCGGCGGCCGCGGATCCGGGTGCTGGTGGCCTTCGGCGCCGCCGGCATCCTGCTGGTGGCCGGCGCCCTCGGCATCGGCCGTGATTACGGCCGCGGCATCGACGTGGAAGCAGTGCGCGGCAGCAGCCTGGAGGAACTGATCGAATCGGGCCTGGTGGAAGGCCGATCGGTGTTCTTCACCACCGGGGGCGTGATCCAGCGGGTGCCGGAGCGGGCTCCCTTCGTGGGGCCGGCCCCGTTCCTCTCGGTGCTGCAGATCCCGATTCCCCGCACCTTCCTGCCCGAGAAGGACACGATCGCCTACCTGCGCAACTCGATCCAGCCGGTGTTCGGCGACCCCGCCTTCTCGGTGGGGGCGGCCGTGATGAACTACGGCGAGTACTACCTGGTGGCGGGCTGGCCCTCGCTGGTGGCACTCAGCCTGCTGTTCGGCTGGCTGCTGCGCTGCCTCTGGAACTGGTTCCTGCTGCGCTGCCGCGAACCCTTCGCCCAGGTGATCTACCTGCTCTGCGCCTGCTTCCTCTACGTGGTGGTGAGCCGGGGCTATCTGGCCCAGATCGCCTACCTCAGCGCCTTCACCCTGCTGCCCCTGTTCCTTGTCTACGGCCGCTGGGCCCGGCCCCTGCCCACGCCGACCCAGACACCGACCCCGTGATGAGCCAGGGCCAGGGCCGGCTCCGGTCGCTCGACTGGATCCGGGGCCTCGCTGCCCTGGCGGTGGTGCTCTACCACGCCGAGATCGGCTCCCACGCCCATCTGCGGGCCCTGGTCGCTCCGGAGGCGGCCCCCGCGCTCTGGTTCGGTGCCGGCTGGATGGGGGTGCCGGTGTTCTTCGCCCTCAGCGGCGAGGTGATCGCCCGCACCCTGCGGGCCCGGCCCCAGCCGGTGGGCCGCTTCCTGGCCCGCCGCTTCTGGCGGATCTACCCCACCTATCTGGCCCTCACCCTGCTGTTCATCGCCCTGCTCTGGATCCTGCCGGCGGGGATGGCCCAGACCGCCTCGCTCTCCCCGGCCAGGACGTTCGACTCGCTGCTGTTCGGCTGGGGCCGCATCGACGGGTCCTATCTCTACGTGGCCTGGACCCTGTTCTGGGAGGTGAGCTTCTACCTGCTGGCCGCGCCCTTCGCCCCGGGGCTGGGCCGGCTGCCGCTCGCCCTCTCCCTGCTGGCCTTCCCCCTGCTCAGCCTGCTGCCCCTGCTGCTGCCACTGGCTGAAGTCCGCCAGCCCCTCACCTATCTGGCCTGCTTCCTGGCGGGCGTCAGCGCCTTCGCCCTGCCCGCGATCCTGGGGGGCGGGCCGAGCGGCCGGCCGCGCCGCCCGCTGCTCTGGGCGATCGGACTGGGGGGCTACGGCCTGGGCCTGGCGCTGCTGGCCGTCAACCCCCATGGCTATGCCCGGGGGTTCGGCCCCGCCGCCGCCGCTGCCTCGCTGCTGCTGCTGGGCGGGGTGGCGCTCGAACGGCGGCGGCCCGGCCTGTTCGGCCATCCGTTTCCCCTCTGGCTCGGCAAGATCTCCTATTCCCTCTACCTGGTGCAGGTGCTGACGGTGCCGGCGGTGATGAAGGGACTGGGGGCTCTGCTGGGCGCCACCCCCGCGGCCGATCAGCTTCCCTTCGCCCTGCTGAACGGCCTGGCGATCGCCCTCACCGTGGCCGTCAGCCTCGGGGCCGCCTGGCTGAGCTGGCGGCTGCTGGAAGTGCGGCTGAGCCGGTGGCTGCAGCGGTGCTGGCCGTGAGCGGCGGCGGCGGGGCGGTGCTGCATCTCTCCCACGCGGCCTCCCCGGCCCGCGATGGGGGCGTGGCGGCGGCGGTGGCCGATCTGATCGCCGCCCAGCGCGCTGCCGGCGGCTCTGCCGACTGGCTCACCGCCGAGCGCTGGCCGGCCTGGTGCCGGGACCGCCGCCTCGGGCGGGAGGTGCGGGAACGGCAGCCCGCCCTCATGCATCTGCACGGCCTCTGGCGCAGTCCCACCCGCCTCGCCCCGGCCCTGGCCGGAGAGGGTCTGCCGCTGGTGCTGGCCCCCCACGGCATGCTCGATCCCTGGGCCCTGGCCCAGAGCCGCTGGAAGAAGCGCCTGGTGGAAGCGCTCTGGGAACGGCGGGCTCTGCGCTCCGCCGGCGCGCTGCACGCCCTCTGCCGCTCGGAAGCCGACGCGATCGCCGCCACCGGCCTCTCCGCCCCGATCGCCCTGATCCCGAACGGGGTGGTGCTGCCCGATCCCGCTGCTCCCCTGCCGCCGGCCCCCTGGGCCGGTCGGGTGCCGCCGGGCGATCGGGTGCTGCTGTTCCTGGGCCGCTTCCACCCGAAGAAGGGCACCACGCCGCTGCTGGCGGCCTGGGCGTCGCTGGCGGCGGAGGCCGAACGGCAGGGCTGGTGGCTGGCCCTGGTGGGGCACGGGGATGGAGGAGCGCTCGCTCGCCAGGTGGAGCACCAGGGGCTGGCCCGCTGCTCCGTGCACGGGCCCTGCTACGGCGACGAGAAAGCCGCCTGCCTGGCCCAGGCGACCGCCTTCGTGCTGCCCTCCTTCAGCGAGGGCCTGCCGATGGCGGCCCTCGAGGCGATGAGCTGGTCGTTGCCGGCCCTGCTGAGCCCCGCCTGCCATCTGCCCGAGGCCGTTGCCGCCGGGGCGGCCCTGGCGGTGGAACCCATGCAGGCACACCTGCAGAGCCAGCTGCGGCAGCTGTTCCGCCTCGGGGACGCGGAGCGCTCGGCCATGGGGGCCCACGGGCGGGCCCTGGTGGCTGAGCGCTTCAGCTGGCCCCGCATCGCCCGGCAGACACAGGCGCTCTACGGCTGGCTGCTGGGTGGGGGCGAGCCGCCGGCGTTCGTGGAGCACCCGCCGCGATGACAGCGCCGGCGGCCTACCGGCCGGAGATCGACGGGCTGCGGGCCCTGGCCGTGCTGGCGGTGCTCGTCAACCACATCGACAAGCACTGGCTGCCGAGCGGCTACCTGGGCGTCGACATCTTCTTCGTGATCTCGGGCTACGTGATCACCTGCTCCCTCGCCCATCACCGGGCCGCGGATCTGGGGGATTTGCTGGCCGGGTTCTACGCCCGCAGGCTCAAGCGTCTGCTGCCGGCCCTGCTGGTCTGCGTGCTGCTCACCGGTGTGGCGGTGATGCTGGTGATCCCCGGCGGCAGCGACGACAGCGATCGTTACTGGCGCACGGCGCTGGGCAGCATGCTGGGCGTCTCCAATCTCTACCTCTACCGCCAGAGCACCGACTACTTCGCCAGCGCGACCAACTACAACCCCTTCCTGCACACCTGGTCGCTGGGGGTGGAGACACAGTTCTACCTGCTCTTTCCCCTGCTGGTCTGGTTCTGCGGCTTCGGCCGCCAGCCCCAGAACCAGCCCCGGCAGGGCGTGCGGCGACTGACCCGGCTGCTGATCGCCCTGGCGGTGCCTTCGCTGGTCGCCTTCGTGCTCTGGAACCGCAGCGATCCCGCCGCGGCCTATTTTCTGCTGCCCGCCCGGCTCTGGGAACTGGCGGCCGGTGCCCTGCTCTGGTGCGGAAGCCACGCCCTGCGCCGGAGAGAGACGGAGCCCGGCGCCAGGGCCCTGGCGGCCCCCGGCGCCCTGCTGGCCACCCTGGGGCTGCTGGGCAGCCTGGCGCTGCCGGAGGCCTGGCGGGTCGCCGCCACCCTCCTGGCGGTGGCCAGCACGGTGGCCTGGATCGGGCTGGTCCGGCCGGGGCAGGGGCTGCAGCGCGGTTTCGCGCACCCCTGGGCGGTGGGGCTGGGCGTTCTCTCCTATTCCCTCTTCCTCTGGCACTGGAGCGTGCTGTCGATCGCCCGCTGGAGCGTGGGCCTGTCGCTGCACACCCTGCCCTGGCTGCTGGCCCTGATCTTCGCCCTGGCGCTGCTTTCGTACCACGCCATCGAGCAGCCCTTCCGGCGGGCGCGCTGGGGCGCCAGCCGGCGGGGAACGATCGGCTGGGGAGTGGGGGCGATGCTGGCTGGAGGGGCGCTGCTGCTGGGGGTGCTCCGGCCCCTGGGGGCCTGGGCCTACCTCGGCCCCACCGCAAGCCGCGCCGCCGGGTTCGACTACCGCACCTGCCACTTCGACGGCAGCGAGGGGCCCGCTGCCGGCCGCTCCCTGGCTGCAGGCGCCTGCGCGCTGGAGGCGAGCGGACCGGGGCGACCCACCTGGTTCTTCCTGGGCGACAGCCACAGCAGCCATCTGGCCGGCCTGGCGGTGGAGCTGCATCGCCGCTTCGGGGTGGCGGTGCAGAAGGTGGGGCTGGCCTGGATGCCCACGCCACCGCTGAGTTTCCTGCGGGAGGCGCCGCAGGCGCAGGGCCGCCGGGAGGCCGGAGAGAACCAGGGCCTGCTGCGGCTGCAGGAGACCCTGGCTCAGACGATGCTGAACCGGGTCCGGCCGGGGGATGTGCTGGTGCTCTCCAACCGGCTGGCCTACTACTTCGGCGAGGCCCCGGTCCGCCAGGGTGAGCAAGGCCATCGCCTCACCCTGCTCGACCCGGCGGGCGGGAGCCTGACGCTGGCTCAGGCGCGGGCGGCCTGGATGGACGAACTGGCGGACCTGGTGGCGGCCATGGACCGGAAGGGGGCCACGGTGGTGGTGCTGCTGCCGACGCCGGAGTTCGATCTCGACGTTCCCGTGCCGCTGGCGGCCTGCAGCCGGGAATGGTTCCGGCCCCAGCCCTCGCCTGCCTGCCGGGGAACGGTGGAGCGCAGCCGCGTGATCGCCGCCAGCCGCGCCATCCGCAGCGATCTGAGCCGCCTGGCCCGCCGCCGGCCGAATCTGGTGCTGCTCGACCCCCTGACGGTGCTCTGCCCCCCCGGCCAGCCCCGCTGCAGCACCGTGGTCGATGGACGTCAGCTCTACCGCGATGGGGATCACCTCAGCCGGGAGGGCGCGGCCCTGCTGATCGACGCCCTGCCACCACCCCTGCAAGCCGCGCTGATGCCCAGACCATGAGCTCCCTGCTGCGGCGCTGGCTGCCGGACTCCCTGCCCGGCTGGCAGATCGATCTGAGGATCGGCCTGGTCTGCATTCTGGTGTCGCTGGCCCTGGCGGCACCGCCGCTGTGGCTCTACCGGGACCCCCAGCTCAGCGGCCGCCTGGTCGACGTGATGGCCCAGGCCGTCGATCCGCTCCGCCGCGATCTGCAGGAACCGATCCTGTACCACCGCATCGTCGTGCCCGCCTTCAACCACCTGGTGGGCCTGCGCGGCCTGGCCGTGGCGGTTCCGGGCCTCGCCGCCTCGGCCCTCTGCCTCGTGCTCACCGCCCGGATCCTCCGCACCGCGGTCGGCTCGGCGCTTTATGCCTTCCAGTGCTGCCTGGCGCTGGCCATGACCCTGTTCATCGTGGAGGGCACTTCCTTCTGGATGGCGCCCGACAGCGTCTCCCATCTGTTCGTGCTGCTGGCGGCGCTGCCGGGAGCGACCGGCGCCTTCCTGGCACTGGCGGCGCCGATCGCCCTGCTCAACGACGAACGGGCCCTGCTCTCCCTGGCCTACCTGCCCCTGCTGGCTGCCCTGCCCGCCGCCGTGAGCCCGAAGCCCGCTGGCGCCACACCCTGGCGCCGGGCCAGCGTCACGGCCATGGGGCTGGGGATCGGGATCGGGCTCTGGCTGCTCGGCCGATTCGCGCTGCAAACCGGCTGGATCGGAGCCGGGTTCAGCCGTCCGGAGCACTACAGGGCCGTTGGGATCGCCCTGGGGGCCATTCGGCCCCTCGATGGCTGGTGGGTGTGGCTGGCCAACGTCTGGGCCAGCTTCAAGTGGGTCTGGATCGCGCCGCTGCTGGCGGCGGGGCTGGCGGCCTCAGCCGCGGCCAGGCCAGGCCGGGCGGTCCTGCCGCTGCCGCCTGGAACCGCTGTGGTGCTCCTGGCGACGGGGCTGACCGGCGCCATCCTGGTGTTGTCGCTTTTCAACGGCGATGTCTGGAGATCGGTGTCCTTTGCCTTTCCGGCGATGATCCTGGCCCAGATTCATCTGCACCGGCACTCGCCTGAGCGGGCTTCCCGGCTGGCCAGCGGGATTGCCCTGGCGATGCTGGTCACACCGGTGCTGTATTTCGGATCGAACCTGGTGCTGCAGGTGTTTCCACCGTTGCCGCTGGTGCTGGTGCGCACCTTCCTGCCGCTTCAGCATCCTCTCAATGCGCTGATTCGTGCCTTGATCTGAATCCGGCAGCCTCCCTATTCCGGGAACCTTATTCTGTTAATCTCGCCTTCACGCCTGCCCAGACGATGTTAGCCGCCTTCACGCGCAATCATCTTCCCGTCAACGTACCGGAAACGCCCGAAGAAGATCCATCCAGCCGTTTCAGCGGCATGGACCAGGCAGCTCTGGAGTACTACCGTGAGCAGGGCTATGTGATCTTCAGCGGCATTCTGAACCAGGCCACCTGTGCCCGGCTGCGATCGGATTGGGAGCGGGAAGTGAAACCTTTCGGCGGCAAGATCTACCGGCAGACCACCGCCCGGCTGGAGGTCAACGCCTTCACCCCGGAAGGCTGGGTGCTCAATCCGGTGCTGAACCTGCAGAGCCTCGATCCGAGCTGCTTTCCGCAGCTGCGGGCCAACGCCGAGCAGCTGATCTTCAACAACAGCGCCATCATGAAGGGTGTGGCCACGATCCTGGGCGACAAACCGAAGATCGTGCAATCGATGTATTTCGAGGGGAACTCCGCCACCTGGGAACACCAGGACACCTACTACCTCGATTCCGAGCATGTCGGCGGCATGTGGGCCGGCTGGATCGCCCTGGAAGACATTCAGGCCGGCGCCGGTCGGTTCTTCATCTGCCCAGGCTCCCATCGGATCCCGATCGCCCAGCAGGATTCCGCCATCAACGTGGTCGACCACAATCAGGACTACATCGATCTGGTGGTGCAGGCGATCCGGACCCATCAGATCGCCGTGTCGGCCCCCTGCCTGCGGACCGGAGACCTGCTGATCTGGAACTCCCGCACCATCCACGGCTCGCTGCAGAGCTCATCAGGCAACAGCAGCCGCCGCTCCTCGATCACCTTTCACGCCATCCCCGCCCGGCACGACTTCCTGGTGCTGCAGTTCCAGAAACGGCAGCTGCGCCTGGCCGAGGCCCGGGCCCCCCGGCTCTTCCACGCCGCCAAGGGCACGGTGCTCAAAACCCTGCTGAAGCTCCCGAATGGGTAGGGCCCGCCCCCGGCAGGATCTGGCCGCCTACCGCCTGCCGGCGGGGTGGAGTCCGGGGGTTCCGCTGCCGATCCAGGCCCTCTGGGCCTGCCTGGCCCAGCCCCTGGTGGCCAGCGCCCTGCCCGGCGATCGCTGGCGCCGCGAGCTGCTGCGCCTGTTCGGAGCGCGGCTGGGCGCCGGGGGTACCTTCAAACCCCGCTTCCGGGTGAAATATCCCTGGCGGCTCGTGGTGGGCGACCACTGCTGGCTGGGGGAGGCCGCCTGGATCGACAACCCGGCCCCGGTGGTGCTCGGCGATCGGGTCTGCCTCTCCCAGGGGGCCTATCTCTGCAGCGGCAACCACGATTACCGCTCCGTTGGCTTCGATCTGCGGCTGGGGCCGATCCGGGTCGGCTCCGACGCCTGGATCTGCGCCTACGCCGTGCTGGCCCCCGGCACCCGGGTGGGGGCCTCAGCAGTGGTGTCGATCGGCGCGGTGGCCTCCGGGTCGATCGCGCCGGGCGCGATCGTGGCCGGCAATCCGGCGCTGGTGGTGGGATGGCGCTGAGCGGCCCGCCCGGCACCGCCCCGCTCGGCTCGGCCCCGGCGATCCTGCTGATCGTTCCCACCCTCGATTCGCATCCGCTGCTGCCCCGGCTGGTGAGCTCGCTGCGGCAGCAAAGCTGGCCCCACTGGCGGGTGCTGTTCATCGATGGGCATAGCGGACCTCAGCACCGCGCCTGGCTGGAGGCCCTCTGCGCCGGCGACGGGCGCTTCCGCTGGCTGCCGCAGGATCAAACTGGCGACGGCATCTTCGGGGCGATGAACCAGGGCTTCGCCGCCGCCGCTCCCGCCGACTGGCTGCTGTTCTGGGGCAGCGACGACTGGGCCGCCGCCCCAGAGGCGCTCGAGCGGGCGGCCGCCGCCCTCAGCGACGACACCGGCTGCGATCTGCTGGTCTGCCGCGGCCGCTACCTGCGCCTGGCACCGGACGGCCGGGGTGAGCCCAGGCCCGGCCGCCCCACCGCCTTCCGCTGCCTGGGGACCTATCGGCGATCGCTGCTGCTGGGCTCCACCCCGCCCCACCAGGCGAGCCTGATCGGCCCCGGCGCCCGGGCGGTGCTGGCCCGCTTCGACCCGGATTTCCGGCTCGCCGCCGACCTCGACTACTTCCTGCAGCTCTCCCGGGCGCCGCGGCTGCGGCTGCGGCGCCTCCCCCTGGAGCTGGTGCACATGGGGGAGGGGGGGATCAGCGGGCTGCAGCACCGCCGCCGGCTCCGGGAGGTGCGGCAGGCCTACCGCCGGGCCTTCGGCGGGGTGTGGTGGTTACCGTTCCTGCTGCGCTATCTCCAGCGGGGACTGAGTCTGCTGGGCTGATCCGGCGATGGCCCCATCCCCCGATGCCCTTTCGGTGAGCACCGCCAGCCCGTCCGTCCCCCCAGCCGAGCTTCCGCCCGCTCCTGCCCTGGTGCTCTTCGGCGGCTCCAGCCTCTGTGGCCAGGCCCTGATCGGGCAGCGGCCCGAGGGGATGGCCCTGCGGCTGCTCTCGCGCCAGCCGGTCGCGGCGCCGCCCGGCGCCAGCTGGCGCCGCTGCGATCTCACCGACCTGGGCGCGGCGGCCCTGGAGCAGGTGGCCGCCGCCCTGCCGCCGGGTCCCCAGGTCTGGATCGGCTTCGCCCACCTCTGGCAGCTGGCGCCCTTCCTCGACGCCCTCGCCCTCCAGCAGCCGCAGGCGCTCGCCCGCCTGCGCGCCGTGGTGGCCTGCTCCTCCTCGAGCGTGATCACCAAGCGCTTCGCCGCCAATCGCTTCGATCGGGAGCTGGTGGCGCGGCTGGGGGCGGCCCAGGATCTGTTGCTGGAGCGCTGCAGCCGCCTGGCGGTGCCCTGCCGGATCCTGGCGCCCACCCTGATCCATGGCCGCCTGGGCGAGGCGAGCGACCGCAACCTCGAGCGCCTGCGTACCCTGCTGCGCCGGCTGCCGCTGCTGCCCCTGCCCGATCCCACCGGCCTGCGTCAGCCGATCGCGGCCACCGAGCTGGCCGCGGTGGCGCTCGATCAGGCCCGCCGCCTGCTGGCCGGCGAAGACCTGTCGGGGCTGCTGCCCCTTGGGGGCGATGAGACGCTCAGCTACCTGGAGATGCTGCGCCGGCTGCAGGCCGGCGACCCGGCCGCCCGCCGCTGCCGGCTGCTGCCCGTCCCCACCCGCCTGTTCCAGGCCCTGGCGGCGCCCCTGCTGCTGCTCTCCCCGAAGCACTTCGAGGCGGTGCTGCGGATCAGCGCCGATCTGGCCGGTTTCAGCCCGGCCGGAGAGCTGCTGCAGCGGCCGCCGCGCCCGTTCCGGCCCTGCCCGGCCTGCCCGGCCCCAGGAGGCAGCCCGGAGGCTGAGCCTTGATCGGACCCCTGCCTCTCACCCTGTCCCTGGTCGCCGCCACGCTGCTCTCCTGCTGGCTGAGCGGCAGGCTGCGCCGCTATGCCCTGAGCCGGGAGCTGCTGGACCGGCCCAATGCCCGCAGCTCCCACGCCAGCCCCACTCCCCGGGGAGGGGGGCTGGCATTCGTGATCGTGGTGCTGGCGGCGCTGCCGCCGCTGCTGCTCACGGGAGTGGTGGAGCCCCGGCTGGGCTGGGGCCTGCTGGGGGGCGGAGCGCTGGTGGCGCTGGTCGGCTGGCTCGACGACCACGGCCATCTCGCCGCCCGCTGGCGCTTGCTGGCCCATCTGGGAGCGGCGCTGTGGGGGCTGAGCTGGATCGGCGGGGTGGCGCCGGGGCTGCCGGGGCTGGTGCCGCCGGCGCTGATTCAGCTGCTGGCGCTGGGCTATCTGGCCTGGATGGTGAACCTGTTCAACTTCATGGACGGGATCGATGCGATCGCCAGCCTGGAGGCGATCAGCGTGGCGGCGGTGGGGGCGGCGCTGCTGATCGCCACTGGCGGGGCGGGGATGCTGCCCGCCGTGTTGCCGCTGCTGCTGGCGGCGGCGGTGGCGGGGTTCCTGATCTGGAACTGGCCACCGGCCCGGCTGTTCATGGGGGATGCGGGCAGCGGCTTCATGGGGTTCACGCTGGGGCTGCTGACGCTGCAGGCCAGCCAGTTGTCGCCGCGGCTGGGCTGGAGCTGGCTGATCCTGGCGGGGGTGTTCCTGGTGGATGCCACCTGGACGTTGCTGCGGCGCCTCGGCCGCCGGCAGCGGGTCTGGCAGGCGCACCGCAGCCATGCCTACCAGCGGGCAGCCCGCCGCTGGGGAGGCCACCGGCCCGTGAGCCTGGCGGTGCTGGCGATCAACCTGCTCTGGCTCACGCCGCTGGCGGCGCTGGTGGCCGCCGGGCGGCTCGCGACCTGGCCGGGCCTGGCCCTCGCGGTGCTGCCGCTCTGGGGGCTGGCGCTCGCCCTGGGGGCCGGCGCCGCCGAGGATGGCTGAGCGCCTTAACTCAGCTTGATCAGGCCCTTGTATCGCCGCCGGTAGGCGGCCATGCCGGCCAGGGGAAGCACCGCCAGGGCGGAGATGGGGCCAGGCACGGGCGCCCTGAAGTTTCGGATCGTGGTGGTGGCCGATCCAAAGATGCTGTCGGTGGAGCGCTGCCGGAAGCCGAACACATCGCCGGCATTGACGGTTACGGTGACTGAGCCCGACTGGGTGTTGGGGCCCGAATCATTGGTCAGCTGCGTGAAGTTTCCATTGATCGTGTAACCAAAGGGATCGTAGAGAGGGCCGTCCCGATCGCTGGTGGTGTACGTCCAGTCGAACGAGAAGGTTCCCGTGGCGCTGGACCTGATGAAGAAATTGGTGTTGTCAGGACCAGCTCCGTCATTGGAGCTGGTCAGGGAGATCGAGGTGGGCGCCCCACTGGTGTTGATCGAGCCCCCATTGGGCTGAGCCGTCCAGTTGGCCGGAGCGAACGGCCCCTGGAAGCCGTTGACGTAGGTGACCGCCCGGACCGGATCCGGCAGGGCCAGGGAGGCCGCCACCGCCACAGCCCCACCGACAGCAAGGCCCAGCAGCGTGTTCCGGCGCCGGGAGGCGGGTGGAGTGGCGGTGGCGGGCACGGCTCAGGAGCTTCGTGAACGGGAGATCAAGAAGCCGGAAAACGCTTCACACCAGTCAACCGTAGCAAGCCCATCAGCTGATTCACACCCCCCCCAGAGCGGCTGTCCAGCCTGATCGAGTTCAGGGCAGCATGACGCTCCAGTCAACGACGCGTCTCGCTCAGCCATCCAGCCAGCGGCCGATCCTGGCCTGCAGGCGCTTCAGCCGCCTGGTGCCCGGCGCCAGGCCCGAGCGACGCCCGCTGCGGACGGCGTTGCCGGCGGCCGTGGCCTCGGAGCCGCCCTCGCCTCTGGCCACCTCGTAGTGGGCATAGGTGGTGCCGGGGTCGTAGTAGCCGTAGCCGAGGCTCGAGTACGTCCAGCGGCTGTAGCCGTAGTCGTAGCCGTAGGCGCCGCTCTTCTCCCCCTTGGGGCGGTGGGCATTGGTGACCACCCCCAGCAGCGGCGCGCCGGCGGCACGGATCCGGTTGGCGGTCTCGGCCGGCAGGGAGCGGTCCACCTTGTTGAGGCTCACCAGCAGGATGATCCCCTCGAGCTGCTCCGCCACCAGGATCGCGTCGGCCAGACCCAGTGCCGGTGGGGTGTCGTAGAGAACGATGTCGTACTGGCCGCAGCCGGCCAGATCCTTCACCAGCTCGCCCATGCGGGCGGAGCTGAGCAGCCGCGGCGGATCCGGCGGGCGCCGGCCCGCCGTGAGCACGCTCCAGTTGGGATAGGCCTCCACGGGATGCACCAGCTCGCGCCAGGTCAGGCCGTCTTCGGTGAGCAGGTTGCTGAGCCCCTGCAGGTTGTCGAGGCCGAGGCGGTGATGCAGCTGCGGTTGCCGCATGTCCGCATCCACCACCAGCACCCGCTGGCCGAGCTCCGAGAGCGTCTTGGCCAGCAGGGTGATCAGCAGGCTCTTGCCCTCGGCAGGAATCGAGCTGGTGATCGCGATCGAGCGCAGCGGCCGGTCGGTCTTGAGGAAGCGCAGGCTGGTGAACAGGTTGCGCATCGCCTCCTGGTAGTAGAAGCGCTGGTAGCCGTCGCTGCCGCCCTTGAGGCCATCGAGCTGATCGAGCTGAAAGCGCTTGCTCCGCCGCAATCCCTCGAAGAAGGCCACGTAGGGCATGTGGCCCAGCAGGGGATCGCTGAGCTCATCGCGCACCTCGATCGGGCTGTGGAACACGTGATCCAGCCGGTCGCGCAGCACGGCCACGGCGGCGCCGGCCACCAGGCCCAGCAGCAGCCCCTGCAGCAGCCCCCTGCCAACGTTCGGCTCCACCGGGGTGGGGTTGACCTGGGCCGGCGAGATCACTTTCCAGGGGGTGCTGCGCTGGGCGATCTCCAGCTGGAACAGCTCCCGCGTGCGCAGATAGTTGGCCAGATTGGCATCGGCGATGTCGAGTTTCTGCTTGATGGCGTCGTAGCTGCGCAGCAGGGCGGGCTGAAGCTGGAAGGAGCCTTCCAGTTCGTCGATCTGGCGGCGGGTGGTGGCGGTGGCATTGGCGTTCTGGAGCAGGGCCGCGTCCATCGCCTCGAGCTCCTTGCGCTGCAGCACCGGCCGCAGCTGGTCGCGGGCGGCGATCAGGCTGCGCAACGGCGTTGCATCGGGCTGATAGAAGGAGCGTGCCTGGGCGATCTGGGCCTCCAGCCGTGTGAGCTCATCGAGCAACGACTGGTTGGGCAGGTTCGCCGCCAGGCCGTCCCGGCCGAACGTCCCCGACCCTCTGTTGGACCCGACACTGAAATCCCGGGCGGCGAGCTTGCCGCTGGCCACATCGGCGCGGACCTGCTTGAGCCGGGTGGTTTCGGCCCGCTGCTCCATCAGCTGATTCTCGAGCAGTTCCAGTTTCGATCGCAGCGCCTTGGCCTGCTCGCTGGGAACCACCAGGTTGTTGGATTTGCGAAACTGCTCCAGGTCCGCCTGCAGCGCATCGCTCTTGGCCTGCAGCAGCGGGGCCTGACGGTCGAGGAACTTGAGGCCCTCGTTCAACCGTTCCTGCCGCTGGCTGAGCGCCCACCGGAGATAGGCCTCGCCGGTGAGTTTCAGCCCTTTCTGAACGCTGCCGGGATCGGAGCCGAAGCCCCGAACCGCGAGCACGCCGCCAGCCAGCATCGTGGTGGCCTTGTCGGCGCTGACGGGCACCAGGCTCACCTCGATGCGGGGCAACTGGGTCACCCCCTGCTTGGTGAGGCTGACGAAGACCGGATCGAGCACCACCGCGCTCTCGAGCACCCGGATCAGGGTGGGCACGTCGTTGCTGGAGTCGTTGCGGGCCAGGGATTCGATCGCCGTGCTGCCCTCGCCGCTGCCCGAGCCCGTGCCGCTGCTGGCCGGGCGATCGTTGATCGGATCGGAGATCAGCAGCAGGAACGATCCCTCATAGAGAGGGGCTGTGACCCGCTTGAGGATCGTGTGGGCGCCCATCACCAGGGTGATCGCCACCACGGTGATCACAAACGGCCGCCGCCGCCGCCGCAGGATCTTCACCAGGGCGGCGATGCTGAACCCATCGCCCTCGCCCTGGGTCCCGGGTCTGGGCAGGCCGTGGTCGTAAGGAATCGGCTCCGTCCCGGTACCCGGAGAAGCTGGGCTGCCGCTGCTGCTCGCCATGGCGCCGGAAGGTGGATCCGATGGTGGGAGCCTGCATGGTATTGGCCCATCGAGGACAAGGCTGGGATCGGATTCGGCTTCGGTAGGCTCTGGCCATGAGCGATGGCGTCGGAACGGTGGGCGTCGGAACAGTGGGCTTCGGCGCACGGCGGGGGCGGAGCTTCCTGCGGATCACTGCCTACACGTTGCTGCTGGTGTTCGTCGTCAGCGCGTTGCCGGCTTTCCTGCCGCTTCCCTTCGGCCGGAGCGAGGCCCTGCTCAATGGCCTGCGGGAGCTGGTGGAGCGCTCCACCCTGCCGGTGGTGGCGCTGGTGTTCCTGTACCAGGGTTTCGCCGATGGGGCCCTGCCGGCCCTGTGGGAATGCCGCCTCGCCCTCGGGTTGCGTCTGCTGCTCCCCCTGGTGGCCCTGGGCTACCTGCTGATCGCCGTGGCCATCGTGGCCGTGAGTATGCAGGTGACAGGCGATGGCATCCGTCAGTTCGACCAGCAACGCCAGGGCAACCAGAACCTGGTGAGCAGCTTCAGGAGCCGGCTGATCGCCACACCCGATGTGCCGCGGTTGCGGGCGGTGCTGGCGGAGCAGCCCGCCTTCCGCTCCCTGCTGAAGGACCCCACCGCCGTGCTGGGCAGCGCCGATCGACCCCTGAGCATGCAACGTCAGGCGGCGATGGCCCTGATGGACCGGGCCGAGGTCGATCTGCAGGCGCAGTATCTGCGCAGCCGGGCGGATCTGACCGGCCGGCTCACCAGTCAGGCGATCCGGCTCGGGCTCACCTCACTCGCCTACGGCGGCTTCTACCTGCTCACCGGCCTGCTCTGGCCCCGTTCCGACCCGGATCTGGAGGAACGGGTGCGCCAGAGCCGGCTGTCCTGCGCCGCCGAGGAAGAGATTGATCAAGTCCGGACCGATGCTCCTGGCGGCTGAGGCCTGGCTGGCCTTGCTGGCGGGGTTGGTCAGCACCCAGCTCACCCTGCTGATCCGGGCCGGGGTGTCGGCCTTCGCGATCATGGCGGCGCTTTCCTGGGTGGGAGGCGGGGTGCTGCTCTGGGACTGGCAGCAGCAACGGGGCCTGGGCACGCCTTCACGGCCCCAGCTGCTGGCTGGCCTGGTCCTGCTGCTCTGGTGCCTGCTGGTGCTCAGCCTGCCGGCCCGTCTCTACGACCCCCTGCTCCACCTTGTCCCCCTGGCGGGATTGCTGGGGCTCGCCCTGGTGGCCGGCGTGGGGCCGGGCCGGCCGCTGGCCCTCCAGCTGGCGGTGATCGGCCTGCTGCTGCCTGCCCAGGTGCTGATCAACCGGTTCCTGCCCACCCAGGCCCTGGCCTGGATGACCGCCCATGGGTCGGCCTTCCTGCTCTGGCTGCTGGGGCAGCCCGCCACCGCCCTGGGGACGTCGATCCTGATGCCGGGCAAGGAGCTGGTGGTGGACCTGAGCTGCACCGGCGTGAACATCATGAGCCTCAATCTGGCCGCCCTGGTGGTGATCGCCCTGCTGATTCCGGTGCTGCCCTGGCGCACGCTGCTGACGCTGGCGGGTGTTTCCCTGCTGGTCGCCTTCGCCGTCAATGCCCTGCGGGTGGCCCTGCTGGGGTTCATGGATCCCGAGAGCGGCGAGGGTTGGAGGGCGCAGGTCAGCAGTTTTCACTTCTGGCATCAGGGGGCGGGCTCCCAGCTGTTTTCGCTGCTGGCGATGGGGCTCACCTGCGCGCTGATGCTCGCCGTGATCGAATCCACCTGGCGTCAGCAGCGGAGACCCTGAGGTGCCCCGGTTCCGCACCGCCGCCCTGCTGCTGCTGGCCGGCTGGTCAGTGCTGCTGAGCCTGGAGAGCTGGTTCCGTCCGCCCGGCCCCGCCAACCCCTACCGCTTCCCCGCCGAGCTCAGCGTGGGTGGAGTGGGCTTCCTCCGGGTTCAAACGCGGCCCGACCACGCCGCCCTGCCGGCCGGGGTGACCGTGCGGGAGGGGGCTGATTATCACTCCTCGACAGGCCAGCATTTCTACTTAAGGTGGATCACCCTGGCTTCCAGCGGCACCGGCGTGGCTCTACCCCTGGAACCTTTCTCTGAAGCGGTGCTCGGTCCTGGTGCCAGCGGGGTCTGCCGCTTGACCCCGGAACCGGGCCGCCCGCCGATCGTGGTGCGCAGCGCCTCCGACTTTCAGCAGGGCCTGGCCGGGCGGCTTCCCAGCGGAGTCGAACGTCTGCGCTGGCTGGCGGGACTCAGGCCGCTTATCCCCCATGGCTGCCTCTGGATGGGCCGCCTCGGCCCACCGGCTGAGCCCTTCAGCGCTGAACCTCCCCTGCTGCAGCTGCGGCCCTAGATCCGTGAGGCAGACGTCACTGACTGTCGAGGCGTCCCCGTTCTGGTTGCCTGGCGAGGCCAGGGACCGGAACCGGGCCTTCCTGATCCGCCGCACCCTGCTGCTGCTGGTGGATGCGCTGCTGATCGCCGCCTCCTTCGTGGGGGCGTTCGCCTTGCGCGTGCAGGCGGACACCTTCCTCTTTTTCGATCCCCATCTCCGCCTGCTGCCCTGGGCCGTGGTCTGCGGCCTCACGGTCCTGGCCTCGAGTGGCTGGTATCGCAGCCTCACCCGCTACTCCGGCAGCCTCTCCCTCTACGGCCTGCTGCCCCGCTCAGGCCTGTTCGTGCTGCTGCTCCTGCTGATCAGCACGCTGATGGGTGGTTCCCATCCCCCCCGCTCCTTCTGGATCCTGTTCTGGATGCTGTTCTCCGGCAGCGCCATCGCCAGCCGCATCCTGCTGCGCGATCTGCTGCGGCTGCGGCTGAAGGGGTTCCGGCAGTCCGATGGGCTGGCCACCTTGATCTATGGCGTCGGCGAAGCCGCCCTGCGCCTGTTCGAGGAACTTCGCCATGACCCCCGCTTCGAGCTGGTGGCCGCCGTGGACGAGGAGCCCTCCTGCTGGGGACGCCGGCTGCAGACCCTGCCGATCCATGGTCCGGGCGACCTCGAGGCTCTGATCGATCGCCACGGCATCAGCCAGGTGTTGATGGCCATTCCCGAGGCCTCCCGCCGGCGGCGGCGGATCTTGGTGGAGCGCTTCTCCTCGCTCGGGCTTAAGGTGCTGGTGCTGCCGTCGCTGGGGCAGCTCGCCAGCGGCGAGTGCCAGATCTCGGAGCTGCGGCCGGTGGCGATCGAGGACCTGCTGGGCCGTGAACCCAGCCTGGCTGATCCGGATCTGCTCGGCGCCGCGGTGAGCGGACGATCCGTGCTGGTGACCGGGGCGGGGGGATCGATCGGCAGTGAGCTCTGCCGCCAGATCGTTCGGCTGCAGCCCAGCCGGCTGGTGCTGCTGGAGCGCAATGAACTGGCCCTGTACACCATCGAGCAGGAGCTGAGGCTGCTGGCGGAGGCCGAGGGGATCCTGCCGTCGCTGCGCTCCGTGCTGGCGGACGTGGGCGATCAGCGCCTCCTTCAGGCCCTGATGGTTCAGGAAGGGGTTCAGGTGCTGTTTCACGCCGCCGCCTACAAGCATGTGCCGCTGGTGGAAGTCAACGTCTGCGCCGGAGTGGCCAACAATCTGCTGGGCACCCGCTCCGCTCTCGCGGCGGCCATCGCGGCCGGGATCGAGCGCTTCATCCTGATCTCCACCGACAAGGCCGTGCGCCCCACCAACGCGATGGGGGCCAGCAAGCGGGCCTGCGAGCTGCTCCTGCAGGGGGCGGCCTTCGAGATCGCCAGCGCCGGCAGCGGGCCGATCTGCTCGATGGTGCGCTTCGGCAACGTGCTGGGCTCCTCGGGTTCGGTGATCCCCCGGTTCCGCCAGCAGATCGCCGCCGGCGGGCCGCTCACCGTGACCCACCCGGAGATGACCCGCTACTTCATGACCATTCCCGAGGCGGCGCAACTGGTGCTGCAGGCGGCGGGGATGGCCCGGGGCGGCGAGGTGTTCCTGCTGGATATGGGCGAGCCGGTGAGCATCCTCGAGCTGGCCCGCCAGATGATTCAGCTCTCCGGCTTCAGTGTGCGCGACACGCCCGAATCCGCAGGCGACATTTCCATCCAGTTCACCGGGCTGCGCCCGGGAGAGAAGCTCTACGAGGAGCTGCTGATCAGCCCGGACGACAGCCCCACCCGCCACCCGCTGATCCGCCAGGCGCGCGAGTGCAGCCTCGACCCCGACCAGCTGCAGCACCTGATGAATCAGATGGAACTGGCCCTGGCCAACGGGGATGCCGCAGGCGTGACCCGGCTGCTCCAGGCGATGGTGCGTGAGTATGCCCCAACACCTCAGGACGAGGCGCTGGGGCCTCAAGGGGTGGAGGAACAACGGCCCCTTCCCATGCTCAGCGGGTGATGGGACTCCGAGCAGGTCAGTTCAAACTGGCAGCGGAGGGTTGGCGAGAATGCCCCTGCGCACTCGCTTGGGCCCATCCGGCCGATTGTGCCGGCATCACAGGATGGACGGCTGCCCAACTGGAATGTTGTTCTGGGACTGGAGCCTGCTTCAGGATTTCAATATGGCACGGTTGCTTCATTTGAACTCTTTCATTCCCAGTACCCGAGCGTGATCTCCTTTCTTGCCGGTCGAGGGGCTGGTTACCTGGGGTTTTTGGCGGCGGCTGGTTTCTCTGTGGCACTGGTCTCTGGAGGCGCGGCTCCAGCTCAGGCCATTGTCTACACCTTCTCGGATACTCAGGTTTCGTTTCCGATTTCAGGCTTCGGAACCCTGGATGCCACGATAACTGGAAGTTTTAACTACAATACCGGCTCATCAACGTTCACCGATGTCAACGTCGTTTTCGACGAGACTCAGTTCACGACAATTGACGTGACCTTCACCCAGGGAGGAGTTGTGAACAACGGGGTAAATTCCTACATCTACTTCGTCAATCCCTCGACAAGCTCCAATACGAACTGTACCCAGTCCCCAGCTGACCCGCCGACCAACGCCAGACCGGAATGCCTGCGGTTGAACCTGAGCGGGCCGCTCACGGGCGTTCCCTAGACCCTCAGTTTCGATAACAATGCTGGCACCGCTGGGCTTGACGGGCAGTCAGCTAACTATTTCACCAACCTGACCCTCATCAACTCAAACGCAAGGCTGCGTTCTGTGCCCTCGCCCCTGTCGGCTCTGACGCTGCTGCCGATCGCCTCGCTGCTGGTGCTCCGCAAGCGCTTCACCCGCCCTTTGGCTTCAGCCAGCGGCGATGTCGGCCACCGCCAGCACCGCGGCGGCGATCGCTGAGCGCTGCTCGGCGTCGTAGCCCCAGCGCTCCAGAAAGGCCACGTCCTCGCCCTCCCCAGCCGTGGCGGCCAGCAGCGTCTCCAGCCGGCTCTTCACCAGAGCGGGCTCGAGCAACCGCAGCAGCTCGGTGCAGCGCTGGCGCACCCGCTGCGAGCGGGCCTGTTGCTCGCCGTCGCCGCCACGACCGTGCTGCAGCGCCATCGCCGTGCTCATCGCCAGGTTGCGGGCCGTCAGGTCCACCACCGCCTCGCCCGCCCGGCGCAGTTGCAGCACCAGCACCTCGGGCATCCGGTCCAGCAGGGGGGTGTCCCCCGCCAGGGCCACCACGAAGAAGCCCCGGGCTCCGTCGCGGCTGGCCACCAGCTCGCCCACCCGGTCGGCCAGCACCTCATCGCTGAGCTCCCCGTTCTGCCAGAGGCCGAGCCAGCCGGCGCTGATCTCGATCGCCTGGGGAAAGCTGGGGGACGCCGAAGGGGAGGAGGACATCGCAGGCGGCTGGACTGGCAGTGTTGAGGCTATGGACAAGCCCAGCCCCGCGGAGATCCCCGACCCCAGCGACGCCGCCGGCGCCATGTCCGCACCGCTGGGAGCGGGATCACCGCCGGGGTTCCGCTCCGGTTTCGTGGCCCTGATCGGCCGCCCGAACGTGGGCAAGTCCACCCTGCTCAACCAACTGGTGGGCGAGAAGGTGGCGATCACCTCCCCGATCGCCCAGACCACCCGCAACCGGCTGCGGGCCATCCTCACCACCCCCATGGCCCAGCTGGTGCTGCTCGACACCCCCGGCATCCACAAGCCCCACCATCTCCTCGGGGAACGGCTGGTGCAGAGCGCCCGCCGCACCATCGGCGAGGTGGATGTGGTGCTGCTGATGGTGGACGGCAGCGAGCCGGCCGGCCGTGGCGACGGCTTCATCGTGGAACTGCTGCGCCATAGCCGCGCCCCCGTGCTGCTGGCGCTCAACAAGAGCGATCGGGTGCCTCCGGAGCGCTCGGCGGAGCTGGAGGCCAGCTACCGGCAGCTGCTGGCCCTCTCCGACCAGCGGGCCGATCCGGCCGATCCCGGCCGGCGCCGCAGCGACTGGCCCCTGCTGCCCTGCAGCGCCAGCACCGGTGCGGGCTGCGACGCCCTGGTGGCGGCCCTCTCGGAGCGGCTGCCGCCGGGACCCCATCTCTACCCGCCCGACGCGGTGAGCGATCAGCCGGAGCAGCTGCTGCTGGCGGAGCTGATCCGCGAGCAGGTGCTCAACCACACCCGCGAGGAGGTGCCCCATTCGGTGGCGGTGCAGATCGAGCGGATCGTCGAAGACGGCAAGCGCATCGCCGTGCTGGCCACGGTGCTGGTGGAGCGCTCCAGCCAGAAGGGGATCCTGATCGGCAAGGGCGGCCGCATGCTCAGGGAGATCGGCAGTGGGGCTCGCGCCCAGATGCAGAAGGTGTTCGACGGACCGGTCTATCTGGAGCTGTTCGTCAAGGTGGTGCCTAACTGGCGCCGCAGTGCGGCGCGGCTGGCCGAGCTGGGCTACCGCGGCGACTGAGCCGGCCTGCTGCAGGATGGGGCCACCCGCCCGCTCCCCTGCCGTGACCGGCTCCAGCCCTGCCTTCCCACCCCGGGATCTGCCTGCGTTCCTGGAACTCTGCGCCGGTAGCTGGATGGGACTGCGCAGCCGCCTGGCCGCCCCGGCCCCGGCCGACGGCGACGACGCTGACTGGCACGACAGCGACCGCGGCGAGATCGAGGTGACCCTGATCAGGCCCGCCAGCGAGGGCGATCTGGGGGGGCTGGCGGTGACGGCCCCGGCGGGCGGTGGCAGCCGGCTCGGCTTCCTGGCCGATGGCAGCCTGCACGACGGCGAGCGGCCGCTGGGCCGGTGGCAGCTCTGGCCCGACGGCAGCCTCGAGCTGGAGATCCACCGGGATGGCCAGGAGCTGCGGGAGCGGATCTGGTTCACCAAGCCCAACCTGCGGCTGCGCAGCACCGTGCTGCACGCGGCCGATGGCCAGGCCGGTCAGGCCAGCTTCTGCTCGGAGATCCGCCGGGTGAGCCGGCCGGCCGCACCGCAGCCGTAGCCGCGATGCGCCTCGATGTGGTCAGCCTGGCGCCGGAAGCGTTCACGCCGCTGCTGGGCCTGGGGGTGATCGGCCGGGCCTTCGCGGCCGGCATCGCCGAGTTGCACACCCACAACCCGCGCACCTTCGCGGTCGATCGCTACCGCAAGGTCGACGACGTTCCCTATGGCGGCGGCGCCGGCATGGTGCTCAAGCCGGAACCGGTCTTCGCCGCCGTCGAGGCGATTCCGGTGCTGCCACGGCGGCGGGTGCTGCTGATGAGCCCCCAGGGCCAGCCGCTGCGCCAGGCTGATCTGCAGCGCTGGGCGAGCGAGCACGACCAGCTGGTGCTGGTCTGCGGCCATTACGAGGGATTCGATGAACGCATCCGCTGCCTGGCGCACGAGGAGGTGTCGATCGGTGATTTCGTGCTCACCGGCGGCGAGCTGCCGGCCATGGTGGTGATCAACGGGGTGGTGCGGCTGCTGCCCGGCACCGTCGGCACGGCGGCGTCGCTGGAGGAGGAAAGCCACAGTGCCCTGCTGCTGGAGCATCCCCACTACACCCGGCCGGCCGAGTTCCGTGGCCAGTCGGTGCCAGAGGTGCTGCGCAGCGGCGACCACGGCGCCATCGCCCGCTGGCGCGCCGAACGGCAGCAGGAACGCACACGCCAGCGCCGCCCCGACCTCTACGCCCGCTGGCAGCAGCAGCAGGGAGACTGGAACGGAGAGCCCCCCGCGGACCGCCCCATGCAGCTGCGCATCGGCAACGGCTATGACATCCACCGTCTGGTGCCGGGCCGGCCGCTGATCCTGGCGGGGATGACCCTGGAGCACCCGGAGGGTCTGGGGCTCGATGGCCACAGCGACGCCGACGTGCTGGTGCATGCCCTGATCGATGCCCTGCTCGGGGCGCTGAGCCTGGGGGACATCGGGCTGCACTTCCCGCCCGAGGACGCCCGCTGGAAAGGGGCCGACAGCCTGGTGCTGCTCGAGCAGGTGATGGACCTGGTGCGGCAGCACGGCTGGAGCGTGGTGAATGTGGACGCGGTGGTGGTGGCGGAGCGGCCGAAGCTCAAACCTCACATCACGGCGATGCGCGCCGCCCTTGCGGCCCGCCTGGGGGTGGAGCCCGATCGGGTGGGCGTCAAGGCCACCACCAACGAGGGGCTCGGACCCACCGGCCGGGAGGAGGGGATCGCCTGCCACGCCGTCGCCCTGCTCCAGGCCCCATGACGCCCCCTGCCCGCAAAGGGCGCTCCAGGCTGCCGGCCGCGTTGCTTAGGCTCTGGATCCTGGCCCTGTTGCTGATGGCGCTGCTGCTGGGCGGCCCCTCTCCCGCCCAGGCCGGCGGCGGTTCCGGTGGCGGTGGGGGTGACGGTTCCGTCGTGGAGTACCTGCGCCTCAAGGTGCCCGCCGCCGCCCGCGAGGCCTGGCTGCAGGCCGAACGGGAGACCTGGGAACCCTGGCTGGCGCAACAGCCCGGCTTCGAGGGCCGCCAGCTGCTCTGGGATCCGGCGCGGCAGGAAGGGGTGCTGCTGATCCGCTGGGCCAGCCGTGATCAGTGGCAGGCGATCGACGCCGAGCTGGTGGACCGGGTGCAGACCCGCTTCGAGGCCCGGGCCCGCGCCGGCAGCGGCAACCCCCCGGCCAACCCGTTCCCGCTGGTGTTCAGCGGTGAGCTGGAACCCCTGTGAGGCCAGCTGGCCCCCTGCCCCCTGCTGACGGTGACGGGGGCGAATCCCTCGCCCGGCTCGATCTGCAGCGCCGCGAGCGGCTCGGCATGGTGGAGGCGATCTGGGGGGAGCACAAGAGTGCCGATCAGATTGCCCGGATCGTGAGCCGCCTGCTCGCAGCCGGGGAGCTGGCCCTGGTCACCCGGGTGTCGCCGACCAAGGCGGCTGCCGTGACCGAGCTGCTGGAACGCCAGCCCGGTGTCGCTGCCGCGGTCCGCCATCACCCCGCCGCCGCCTGTCTCACCGCTGGTGAGCCGCCGCCGCCGGATCCCGGCCTCGGCTCGGTGGTGGTGCTCTGCGGCGGCACCAGCGATCTCAGCGTGGCCAGCGAAGCGCAGCTGGCCCTGGCCTGCCATCGAGTGGCCGCCGAACTGCTGGTGGACGTGGGCGTGGCCGGCCTGCACCGGCTGTTGAACGAGCTGCCGCGACTGCGCCGGGCAAGGGTGCTGATCGCCTGCGCCGGCATGGAGGGGGCCCTGCCCACCGTGCTGGCGGGGTTGCTGCCCCAACCCGTGATCGGCGTGCCGGTTTCGGTGGGTTACGGGGTGAGCGCCGGCGGGATGGCCGCCCTGCACGGGATGCTGGCCAGCTGCGCCCCGGGGCTCACCGTGGTCAACATCGACAACGGCTACGGGGCCGCCATGGCGGCCCTGCGCATCCTCAACGCCGGCTGAGACCAACCCTGGCCCGCCTTCCCTGGCAGGGAAGGCGCCGAGCTTCAGAGGTGCTGCAGCTGCGGATAGGCCGTGAGCAGTTCCTCGGTGCTGAGCACCTCCCCCTCGCCCTCCGGCTGCCAGATCACCTCGAGGGCCAGCAGATCGGTTGAGGAGACCGAGGCGATCAGCCGCAGCGCCTCGCGCAGCTCCTCCGCCGAGTCCACACCCTTGATCGGGATGCGCCCGCGGCTGGCCACCAGCAGGGTCACCGCGATGAAATCGCTGGTGGCGTCCGCATTGCCGACCGGAGCGGCACTGTCCTGGAAGCGCTGGCCGCTCACATTGGCGGTCACCTCGCGGCGCAGCTTGCTGCGCTCGGTCATCGAGAGCCGGTTGAAGGTGGATTCGGCGCGGGCGAAGGGCACCTGGCCCAGCTCGCCGTTGGCATAGACCCACAGCTCGGGCTGGCGCAGCAGGGCGAGGCTGGTTTCCTGCAGCACCCGCTGCAGGCCGCTGCTGCTGGAGGTGTCCGCCGTGGCGGCCAGCTTGCGCAGATCCAGCTGCAGTTCCCGGGCGGAAGCCAGCAGCCCCACCTGGAGCTGGGCGATCGTGACCGGACCGTCGGCGCGGCTGGCTGAGGCAAGTTCGCGGCCGTTGCCGGCCGGCAGGCCGCCGCCACCACCACCACGCAGGGTGTTGACGAGCACACCCACGATCGCCATCAGGATCAGGAAGCCGAACAGGCCGCCCCCACCGAAGCCGAAGATCGGGATCAGGAACGGAAAGCCGATGCCGCCCCCGCCGTAGCCGCCGCGGTAACCCCCGCCGTAGCCGCCGCCGCCATAACTGCCACCGCCGTAGCTGCGCGGCATCGATGGGGTCGAGCGGAAGCTGCCGCCGCCGATGCGGCCGCCGCTGGCTGCCCAGCTGGGCTGGGGGGAGACCAGCACCACCAGGCCGCTCAGCAGCACGGGCAGCAGGGCCCAGGCGGAAAGCCGGCGCAGGGCGGGCAGGGGACAGGGAATGCGGGTAGGGGACACGGGGGGTCACCCGAAGCGAGTGCAACGAATCTAGGAACCACCCCCCACGATGGTGACGACTTCGAGCACATCGCCCTCCTGCAGGGCCTGCTCGGCCCAGATCCGGCGGGGCAGGATCGTGCCGTTGCACTCCACCACCACGAGGCGCGGCTCGTAGCCGAAGTGGCACACGGCCTGCAGCAGGGTGAGGCCGGGCGGGCAGTCACGTGGCTCGCCGTTGAGCAGGAGCGTCATGCCTCCTCCGCCAGCAGGTTCAGCAGCTCACGGCAGGCGGCGGCCGGGTCGACGGCCTCGGTGATCGCCCGCACCACCGCCACGCCGCGGGCGCCGGCGGCCAGCACCGCCGGCAGGCTGGTGGCGTCGATGCCGCCGATCGCGAAGAACGGAATCGGACTCTCCGCCGCCGCCTGGCGCACATAGGCCAGGCCTACCGGCTCCCGTCCGGGCTTGGTGGGGGTGGCGTTCACGGGGCCCGTGCCCACGTAGTCGCAGCCGGCGGCCACCGCCTGATGCAACTGCTCCAGGCGTTGGGTGCTGCGGCCGATCAGCCGCTCGGGGCCCAGCAGGCGGCGCGCCACCGCCGGCGGCAGATCCTCCTGCCCCAGGTGCACCCCATCGGCGTCCACCGCCAGGGCCAGGTCCACCCTGTCGTTGACCAGGAACAGGGCCCCATGGCGGGCGCAGAGCCGGCGCAGGGCGAGGGCCTCGGCGAAGCGCTGCCCATCCTCGGCTTCCTTGGCGCGGTACTGCACCAGCCGCACCCCCGCCTCCAGGGCCGCCGCCACCGTGGCCTCCAGCCGTGGGGACGGGCTGGTCACCAGATAGAGCCGGCAGCGCCGCAGCTGCTCGCGGCGCTGGTCAGCTCCGCCGGGCGCCGCCCGCAGCACCTCCACCTCCAGGTCGTAGAGGGCGTAGCGGATGGCTGCGGCCTCGGCCGCCAGGCCTGGATCGCTGGGGCGGCCGAACTCCTCCAGCACCCGCAGCGCTTCCTGCACCCGGCCGGCATTGGCCGCCACCACGCTGGAAGGCTGCAGCCGCCCTGCCTGGGCGGGATGGGCCAGGCCCGCCGCCGGATCGGTGGCGGTGTGGCGGGCCTGCTTGTACTGATCGCGGTGCAGGCGGCCGAGCCGCTGGCGCATGTCCTTGAGGCGGACGACCAGATCCGCCCGCTCCAGGCCGAAGCGGCACCAGTCCTCGATCACCCGCAGTCCCTCCCGGGCCCGGTCCAGGTTGGCGTCGAGCAGGCGCCGCACGGCAAGGTCGCCGGCGGCGGAGGTTATACCGGTGAGACCGGTGTCGGTGAGATCGGCATCAGTGGGAAGCAGGGGCTCCATCGGGACGGGCAGGCGGACGGGAACTGGGTAAGGTGTGGCCAACTCCTGGGCAGCCGGCGATGGACTTCGGAGGTGGGGACAGCCCGATGATGGTGCTGATCTCAGGAATTCTGCTGCTGGGCGGCATCGCGGCCTTCATCAGCTGGGGCCTCACCCACGCCTACCCGGCAGCCTGAGCGGGCCAGCCGCCGCCGGGCCCGCTCGGCATCGGCACCGATCTGGGCGCTGAGCGCTTCCAGGCTGTCGAATCGCTGCTGATGGCGCAGCAGCAGCACCGGTTCCACCTCCAGCTCCCGCCCCGCCAGTTCCAGCTGGCGATCCAGCAGGTGCACCTCCACGGCCGAGGCGGCGCTCGGATCCACGGTGGGCTGGGGGCCCAGGTTCATCACCGCGGCCATGGCCGTACCGCCACCGACTCCGAATCCGTCCGGAAGCCGCACCAGCGCCGCGTACACCCCTTCCAGGGGCAGGAACTTGCGGCCGTCCACCTGCAGATTGGCGGTGGGCCAGCCCAGCTGCCGCCCCAGCCCCCGGCCGGGCACCACCCGGCCACTGAAGCGGTAGGGGCGCTCCAGCAGCCGGGTGGCCTCGTCGATCGCACCGGCGGCGAGGGCGCGGCGGATGCGGCTGCTGCTCACCCGCTCCGTGCCGTCCCAGAGCATGGGCAGCACCCGCACCCGCACGCCGTGGCGGGCCCCGATCGCCTCGAGGGCGACGGTGTCACCGCTGCGGCCCTGCCCGAAGCGGAAGTTCTCGCCCACCGCCACCTCCCGGGCCTCCAGCTGTCCCACCAGCACCCGCTCCACGAAGGTCTCCGGACTGAGGGCCGCCAGCTCAAGGGTGAAGGGCACCAGCACCAGCTGGCGGATGCCGTAGGGCTCGAGCAGGGCCAGCTTCTCGTCGGGCAGGTCGAGGCGCAGGCGCGGTTCGCCGTAGAGGAGCTCCCTGGGGTGGGGCCAGAAGCTCACCACCGTGGGCACCAGACCCGGGGTGGGCGCGGCGGCGATGGCGGCGATCACCCGGCGGTGCCCCTGATGGAGGCCGTCGAAACTGCCGAGGGCGACGGCCGTGGGGCGCAGCGCGTCCTGGGGGGATCGCAGGGGAATCAAGGACTCGGACGCTGCCCGGCAGGCAATCCATCCTTCCACGCGGGTTCGAGTGGCCGCGGCCGCTGGGCCCGGCCATGGCAAGTTTGGAGGCCACCGTCCCACGGTCCCCGTCAAGATGGCCGACCGCCTCGACCTGCAGCTCGTCTCCGCTGCCCTGCGCCGGGTGGGCTGGGTGCGGTTCTGGACCCAGCTGGCACTCGGCGTGGTGGTGGTGGGGGTGCTGATCTTCAACAACATCGGTGGGCGCATGGCCGCCAACTCGAGCCGGGCCCTGGGCCTGGGTCCCGGCCTCTCGCTGACGACGCTCTCCTTCCTGCTGCTGCTCTGGTGCCTCTGGCACAGCTGGCTGGTGGTGCTCTGCGGCCGGGCCCTGGCCAGCCCGGCGCGGCCCAGCCGGGGCGAAACCGGCCGACTGGTCAAACGTGGGGTGCTGGCCGATCTGGTCGGGCTCAGCCTGGCGGCGGTGGGCTACCAGGCCCTGGCCGGCAGCCTGTTCGTGCAGGCCTCGATGCAGGTGCCCGGCTTCTTCGGCGCCCAGCTGGCCGTCCCCCCCGGCACCCGCGGTGGACTGGTGGGGCTGCCGATCAGCTCGATCGAGATTCTCTCGGTGCTGAGCAACACCCAGGTGCTGTTCGCCCACCTGATCGGCCTCTGCTTCAGCCTCTGGCTGCTGCAGCGGGTCTACCGCCCCGTCTGAGGCAGAGGCCCCACACTCAGGCCCCGAAGCTGGGCAGGCTCTCCAGGGTTCCCCGCCAGAACAGCTCCGGCTGCAGGGGCGTCAGCGCCGCCCCGCCGGCATGCACCTGGGCCACATCGGTGGGCCATTCGCGTGGACCGGCCGTGGCCGATTCCAGATCGTTCACCAGCTCGCCGGCCAGCCAGTAGTAGGTGCGGCCGCGGGGATCGGTGCGCTGGTCGAACTGATCCAGGTAGCGCCGCACGGCCGGCCGGCACCAGCGCACGGCGCCGATCTCGGCGGCGGGCCGGGCCGGCACGTTGAGGTTCAGCAGCAGCCCGTCGGGCCAGCCGTCCTCCAGGACCCGCTCGGCCACGTCAAGCGCCAGGGCAGCGGCCGGCCCGAACGCGCGCCACTCGAAGCAGGCGCTGCTCACGGCCAGGGCGCGGAGGCCCTCCAGGGTGCCCTCCATGGCGGCCGACACGGTGCCGGAATAGAAGACGTCACTGCCCAGGTTGGGGCCGTGGTTGATGCCCGAGAGCACCAGATCGGGCGGGCCGTCGAGCAGCCGGCCGAGGCCGAGCTTGACGCAGTCGGACGGGGTGCCGCTGCAGGCCCAGGCCGTCACCCCCCCGCTGAACAGCGCATCGGCCCGCTCGGCCCGCAGCGGGGTCTGCATCGTCAGGCCATGGCCGGTGGCGGAGCGCTCCTGGTCGGGGCAGACCACCGTGACCCGGTGACCGCGGCCCGCCGCCTCGGCCGCCAGCGCCCGGATCCCCTCGGCGAAGACCCCGTCGTCGTTGCTGATCAGGATCCGCAAGGAGGGCATCGGCTGGGGACCGGAACGGGAGAGGGCTGGTGGCGGCAAGCTAGGCGGGCTCGCTCCGTACAGTCGATCGTCACCGCCAGCGATCCGTGAGCGCCACGATCAGCCTGCAGCAGCTCACCGGCCAGCTCGATGCCCTGGAAGCCGAGGCCGCCGCCGCGATCGAGGCCGCCGCCGGCACCGCCGAGCTGGAGCAGCTGCGGCTGGGGCTGCTCGGCAAGAAGGGTCGCCTCTCCGGTGTGCTGGGAGCGATGGGCAAGCTGTCGGCGGAGGAGCGGCCGCTGGTGGGCCAGCGCGCCAACGCCCTCAAGGAGCAGGTGCAGAGCCTGCTGGCCCGCCGGCTGGCGGGGATCCGCGGCGCGGCGCTGGCGGCGAAGCTGAGCGGGGAGGCCCTCGACGTGACGGCGCCCAGCCGCTACGTGCCGGCCGGCCACCGCCATCCGCTGATCGGCACGATCGAGGAGATCGTCGACATCTTCGCCGGGCTCGGTTACCGGGTGGAGGAAGGCCCGGAGGTGGAGACCGACCACTACAACTTCACCGCCCTCAACATCCCGCCGCACCACCCGGCCCGGGACATGCAGGACACCTTCTACCTGCCCGGCGGCTCCCTGCTGCGCACCCACACCTCACCGGTGCAGATCCGCCATCTGGAGGGCAACCCGCCGCCGGTGCGGATCGTGGCGCCCGGACGGGTGTATCGCCGCGACGCGGTGGATGCCACCCACTCGCCGGTGTTCCATCAGGTGGAGGTGCTGGCGATCGACGAGGGCCTCGACTTCAGCCATCTGCGCGGCACCGTCACCGCCTTCCTGCAGGAGTTCTTCGGTGATCTGCCGGTGCGGTTCCGGGCCAGCTACTTCCCCTTCACCGAACCCTCGGCCGAGGTGGATGTGCAGTGGCGGGGACGCTGGCTGGAGGTGATGGGCTGCGGGATGGTGGATCCGGCGGTGCTGGAGGGTCTGGGGCTGGATCCGGAGCGCTGGAGCGGCTTCGCGGCGGGGCTGGGGGTGGAGCGCTTCTGCATGGTGCGCCACGGCATCGACGACATCCGCCGCCTGTTCAGCAGTGACCTGCGCTTCCTCGAGCAGTTCTGAGACCCGCAGGGGGGAAGGCCGGCAGGGCCGGAAGGGGGCTCATAAACTCAGCAGGCCCTCGCCCCCGATCGGTGCCCTGCGTCGGACTGATCGTCAACGATGGCAAGGATCTGGCCGTGAAGACGGCCGATGTGATCCAGGCCCGCTTCGAGGCGGCCGGCACCAGCGTCGTGCGGGTCAGCAGCTCCGGCGGCATGGTGGGCTTCGCCAACCCCGACCAGCACCTGCGCACCCTGGGCTACGCCGCCTGCGTGCCCACCAGCTTCCACCGCGACATGACCCTGGCGGTGGTGCTCGGCGGCGACGGCACCGTGCTCTCCGCCGCCCGCCAGACGGCGCCGATCGGCGTGCCGATCCTGACGATCAACACCGGTCACATGGGCTTTCTGGCCGAGGCCTATCTCAACGAGCTCGATGAGGCCCTGGAGCAGTTGCAGGCGGGTCTCTGGACCGTGGAGGAACGCACCATGCTGGTGGTGAGCGTGATGCGGGGGGAGCAGCGGCGCTGGGAGGTGCTCTGTCTCAACGAGATGGCCCTGCACCGGGAACCCCTCACCAGCATGTGTCATTTCGAGATCGCCATCGGGCGTCACGTGCCGGTGGACATCTCCGCCGACGGGGTGATCCTCTCCACTCCCACCGGCTCGACCGCCTACGCCCTCAGCGCCGGCGGGCCGGTGATCACCCCCGACTGCCCGGTGTTGCAGCTCACCCCGATCGCCCCCCATTCGCTGGCCTCGCGCGCCCTCGTGTTCAGCGACCAGGAGCCGGTCACGGTGTTCCCCGCCACGCCCGAACGGCTGATGATGGTCGTCGACGGCAGTGCCGGTTGCTACGTCTGGCCGGAGGACCGGGTGCTGATCCGCCGCAGCGACCACTCCGCCCGGTTCGTGCGCCTTCAGGACCACGAGTTCTTCCAGGTGCTGCGCAACAAACTGGGCTGGGGCCTGCCCCATGTGGCCAAGCCGGAGAGCGCCGAGGGCAGGGCGCGCCAGCGGAGCGGCGGATGACCGGCCCGCTGATTCTTCTGGTGGGCCCGGAAGCCGTGGCGCTGGCCTCCCGGCTGGAGGCCTCGGGATACCGGACGGCCCCGGTGGGCGCGCTGCCCGATCCCCCGGCCGCGGCCCTGGTGTCCGGCCCCGACGGCAGCGCCACCATCGCGGCCCTGCGGCTGGCCCTCGGCGAGATCCCCCTGCTGCTCGACATCGGCAGCGACAGCGTCGAAGGACGCTCGCTCTGTCTCAGCGCCGGCGCGGATGACTTCTGGCTCTCCTCGTCGGGGGCGAGCGATCTGCTGCTGCGCCTGCGGCTCCACCTGCAGCTGCGCGGCGGCCGCCAGGTCGCCACGCCCCCCCTGCAGCTGGCCGATCTGCGGCTCGACCCGAGCGGCCGCGAGGTGTGGCGCGGCCCACGCAAGCTGTCGCTCACGGCCCGGGAATACCAGCTGCTGCTCACCCTGCTGCGCCATCCCGGCGTGGTGCTGAGCCGCGAGCGGATCCTGCAGGAGGTGTGGCACGACCAGCAGGGAGTGGCCAGCAATGTGGTGGAGGTGTATGTCCGCTACCTGCGCCAGAAGCTCGAGGAGGGGGGAGAACGCCGCCTGATCCACACCCTGCGGGGGCGGGGCTACTGCCTCTGCGAGCGCCTGCCCGGCTCCGATCGCCTTCCGCCCTGACGCACTCCCCTCCGATGCGATCTCCTTTCGTCCTGCTGCTGCTGCTGTTCGCCGTGGCGCCCCTGCGGGCGCAGGGGCAGAACAGCCCGCCCCAGAGGCTGCCGATCGAGGCGGAATGGTGTCTGGAGCAGCCGCTCGGCGCTGCCGCCGGCGCCTCGGTGCGCCCCGCCCCGGCCTGCATCCAGCTGGAGGTGCCGCGCAGCCCGCGCCAGTACGCCTGGGGCCTGATGCAGCGCCCCCCGCTCGGCCCCCTGCGGGGCATGTGGTTCCGCTTCGATCCGCCCGAGCGGACGAGCTTCTGGATGCATCGCACCATCAGCCCGCTCGACATGATCTTCCTGCGGGAGGGGCGGATCCTGGCGATCGAGGCCAACGCCACGCCGTGTCCGCGTCTGCCCTGCCGCTCCTACGGCCCGGAGCAGCCGGCCGATGGAGTGGTGGAGCTGGATGCCGGTGAGGCGGCCCGGCTGGGGCTCGTGCCCGGCAGTCCGGCCCCGATCCGCTGGACCGCCGGCCGGCGCTGAGCCGGCTCAGTCCCCGCGCCTTCCCTTCAGCACCAGCACGGGGTTGAGCGGTGCCAGGCGGGTGCCGTCGGCCAGCGGCGCCCCACGCCAGGCCTGGTGCTGGCTCACCTCCAGCCGCAGGCCCGCCCGCTCCAGCAGAGGCCGCAGCTCGGCGAGCGCTTCCAGGGTGGCCAGCGGGATGACCACAACCCCATCGGCTCTGAGCCGCCGCAGCACCGCCGCCACGATCGCCGCCCGCTGGCGGCCGCCGCCACCCACCAGCACCCGGTCGGGATCGGGCAGGCCGCCGGCAGCGGCTTCGATCAGGGCCAGCGCCTCCCCCTCCAGCACCCCCTCCGGCCGCACTCCCAGCCGTTCGGCATTGGCGGCGATCAGGGACGCCGAACCCCCCCGCCGCTCCACGGCCCAGAGCCGCAGGCCCGGCCGCAGCCGCAGCGCCTCCAGCCCCACCGAGCCCACTCCGGCCCCCAGGTCCCAGAGCACACCGGCGGCGGGCAGTTCCAGATCGGCCAGCAACTGGATGCGCACTTCCCGCTTGGTCATCAGTCCCGGCCGGTCGTCGTGCTGCAGCCAGAGGCCGTCCGCGAGGCCGAACAGGGGCAGGGCGCACGGCTCGGGCGGGGGCGGTCGCTCGGCGATCAGCAGCACCAGATGGAGCGGATCGAGGTCGGGCGGCAGGGCGGCGGCGGCGGCCAGGCGCTGCACCCGCTCGGCGGGATGGCCCAGGCGCTCGCAGATCCAGAAGGCATAGGCGGCCTCCAGCCCCGAGGCGCGCAGGATCCGCCGCACCTGCTCGGCGCCGCCGCGGGCGGGGTCGACGAGCACGGCCAGGGCCGGCGGCCGCTCCTGCAGCCGCCGGGCCAGGGGCTCCGGCTCGCGGCCATGCAGGCTGATCCAGGCGGCGTCCTGCCAGGGACGGCCGATCCGGGCGAAGGCCAGCTGCAGGCTGGAGGGGGCGGGATGGAAGCGCATCCGCTCCGGGGCGAAGTGCTGCTGCAGCAGCCGGCCGATGCCGAACCAGAGCGGGTCGCCGCTGGCCAGCAGCACCGCCGGCAGGCCCGCCGCCAGGGACTCCTCCAGGCGCCCGACGATCAGCTCAGGCCTGTCGCTGGCCAGGAGCTCGGGGCAAGGGCAGGCCGCCGGGATCCGGCCGGCCGCCTGTTCGCCCTGCCACCAGGGGGCCAGCTCCGCCAGCAGGCGCCGGGGAGCCACCACCAGGCGCGCAGCCCGCAGCAACGCCAGCACCGGGGCAGCCAGGGTGACCACACCACCGGCATCGGTGCCGATCACCTCCAGCACGCCACCTTCCCGCGCTGCCTGCGTGCTGCCCAGGGTGTCCTCTCCGCTGAGGCCATGATGCCGAGCCAGCGGTCGACGGAACGGATCCCCCGCCCGGCGAGGAGGCGACGCAATCACAGCAAGATCACGCCTGCGCTGTTCAGTGGCTGGAACTTCATCCCGCCTCTGACTAGTCATCAGACTAGTCAGAGGCGGGTGGACTGCGATGGAGGCATGGCCGGTACAGCACGCCAAGGCGCGCTTCAGTGAGCTTCTCGATGCCTGTCAGCGTGAGGGGCCTCAGGTTGTGTCACGCCGCGGCATCGAAACGGCTGTGCTGGTGCCGATTGAGGAATGGCGACGTGTCCAGGAAGCCGAGCGTCCCTCCATCAAGGAGTTGCTGATGGCCCCTGAGGCTCGAACCGACACGCTTGTGCCTGCTCGACACCAACATCGTCTCCGAGCTGCGTAAGCCCAGGCCCCATGGCGCTGTGATCGCCTGGCTCCAATCCGTCGACAACGCCAGCCTTCATCTCTCCTCCGTCAGCCTCGGGGAAATTCAGGCTGGCATTGAGCGCACCCGTGAACAGGATTCCGCCAGGGCCAACGACATCGAATCCTGGCTCGATCTGCTCAGCCAGAGCACCAACATCCTGCCGATGAACGGCCAAGCATTTCGGCGTTGGGCCAAGCTGATGCACCGCAAGTCCGACACGCTTTATCAAGACGCCATGATTGCGGCTACCGCCCTGGTGCATCAGCTCACTGTGGTCACCCGCAATGTCAATGATTTTGGCTGTTTTGATGTCGAGCTGTTGAATCCATTTGAGTATCAATGGCCTTGACACTACTGATCTCTGAGTTGAGCCGAACCCGCATCAACCCTGCTTGAACAGCATCGGACAGGGTGGCGTGGATCTGCGCCACGGCGGTGGTGGGCAAACCGTGGCTGGCAGCAGAGGTCTCCAGGGTCATGGCTGGACTTCTCCAGATAGCGGCTGTTCACCCAGGGCCGATTAGAAGTCATCCTGTCGGTTCTGTCGCCGACGGCTCGCGCCACCCCAGCAACTTCAGCAAGCCCCTGATGTCGTGAGCCAGGGCGGCGAGGCTCTCGGTGATCGATCCGATGCCATCCAGCCTCAGGGCGTTCAACTGCTGCGCAGAAGGCAAGGCCTACGCCATGCTCCTGAGCGTGGCCAGGATCTGAACGCCGTTGTCTTCCCGGTAGCGGTGGGCGTCTTCCCGCCGCTGAGTGTCACGAACCCAGTGCCAGCTGTGCCCGCAGGGTCCAGGTGATGGCGCGACCGTGATCCACCTCAAGCTTGCGGGCTCGCCACGGCACACGCCGGCCGTAGGTCAGCCGAGCCCTGATGATCTGAAACCCCTTGCGGCGGCTGTGTTTCACCGCAATCAGGAAGTCGGCGTTGCGCTGGGCGAGGTAGAGGAAAAGGGCGGTTGGCATGCAGCGCATCCGCCCGCACGGGCACGCCGTCGGCACCCTCGTCCAACAGATCTTCCAGCATCACGACCGCAGCCGTTTCCACGTCACGGCCTGTGCCCTCTTGGGGGCCGAGGATGCCTACACCCCCTCGATCCGCCAGATCCACCACCTCGGCTTTCCCGGCTCCCTCGGGGCCGATTTCGTGCCCTATCTGCTGGCCGATCCCTGGCTGATCCCCCCCACCTGCGCCGGCAGCTGATCGAGGGACGCGACCGGCTGCCCCTGTTCGATCGTCAGGGCTGAACGCCCAGGGCAGGGCAACATCGGAGGGCCTGTTGTGAAACTGCCTGGAGAGGAGGGCCCTTCGAGGCCGGTGACCATGGGGCACCCCTGGCCGCCGGAGCCAAGATGGCCGGCCTAGGAGTTTGTTGCCAATAGAGCCGCGCCCGCTGAAGTCAACGACCGAAT